>NZ_JBIUXT010000002.1:0-914238 GCF_044744145.1 Streptomyces sp. NPDC087422
CCCCAGGAGAACACATCGTCGCTGTCGGTGACCGGTATGTCGATCATGCCCTTGACGAAGTAGTGCTGTGCTTTGATGACGCACTGGTCCGGGGAGAGCAGGCAGTCGGGGGCGTCGGCGAAGGTCGGATCCCAGACGTAGGGGGCGGGCGCCGTGTAGTTCATCGGCAGCTCCAAGTGGTGCTCGCCGCAGCACGAGCAGGTGAATCCGAGATCGTTGGCCATGGCAGGAAGCCTAGTGATCTGGCCCGTCCGGCCAGAGCCGCCTATGGAGTCGGCGTGCCGGTGCGACAATTGGACCTGCTAGAGGGCCCGGTGGCCTCTTGGTGGGTCTGCTGACCGTCAGTGCCGCAGTGATCAGTCTCGGTGGGCTTCGCGGGAGGCGGGCTGTCCGCTCCTGCGGGAGCTTCGGCGGGTGATGCGCCTGGTCATCAGGGTGATCGCGGCCCAGGTGATCAACGACTCGGAGTGCTGAATGAGGCGTTCGTAGTCGCGTGCGTGCCGGCGGGCGTGCATGACCCAGGCGTGGGAGCGTTCGACTACCCAGCGGCGGGGCAGGACGACGAAGCCGGGGGTGTTCTTCGGGCGGCTGGCGGTCTTGATCGTCAGGTTGAGGTAGGTCTTGGCCCAGGTCACGAGTTGTCCGGCGTAGGCGGAGTCGGCCCAGACGATGGTGATCTCGGGGTGCATCAGCCGCAGCCGGAACAGGACTTCCTTCGCTGCGTTGCGGTCGGTCATGTCGGCCGGGGTGACCATGACGAACAGGGGCAGGCCCTTAGTGTCCACGACCAGGTGCCGCTTGCGGCCGTTGACCTTCTTGCCGCCGTCGTAGCCGCGGGAGTCCTTGCCGACGGTTTCGGCGGCCTTGATCGACTGGGAGTCGATGACGGTGGCCACCGCCCCCGGTGCCTTGCCCATCTCGCGGCGGATCCGCTTGCGGAGCTCGTCACGGATCTGGCCGATGACGCCGGCGGCGGCCCAGCGGGCCATGAAGCCGTAGCAGGTCCGCCAGGGAGGGAAGTCCTTGGGCAGGGCCCGCCACTTGCATCCGGTGTCGACGACGTAGCGGATCGCGTCCACGATCTCCCGGCGCGGGTGCTTCTCCGGGCGCCCGCCGGTCGCGGTCTCCCAGGCCGGCGTAGGCAGCAGCGGTTCGATCAGCGCCCACTCGTCGTCCCAGGTGTCGGAGGGGTAGCAGCGTGGCCGCGGCAACGATCCCTCCTCCAGGTCAGGGGTCCGGACCGCCGTGCCCCCAGGCAGACTGCGGTCCGGGCCGGTCATGCGTCGGTGAAGTCGGCGATAACGTCGAGCGTGGACTCCACCGAGTTGAGCTGGGTGTTCAGGTGCTTGATCCACCGGCCCTTGGGCTGGAGGACGGCGTGCGGGGCGACGGTGCCGGTGATGAACCGGCGGATCTCGGTGAGCTTGCCGCGGATGACCGCGACCTCGTATGCCTGGAGCTCGGAGGGGTCGGCGCAGAACTTGTAGCCGTCCTTGAGGGTCCAGATCAGCGGTGGCCAGCCGCGTTCGGTGATGATGTCGCGCAGACAGGCCAGGCCGGATCGGGTCTGGCTGGGTGACAGCTCGCTGGATCTGACCAACTGGGGAAAGGTCAGACCGGCCGGCCGTGCTTCGAAGAGCACGAACCGGACGGTGTCGGCGTGCCGCTGGGCCGCCGGCGGCCTGCGCGCGGAGGCACGGGGCATCGGTTATTCACCCTGCAGGAGCTTGGCCAGCTCGCCGTCGACGTCGACCTTGCCGGTGTCGACCGCGGTCTCGATCCAGTCCAGCGTCGCCCTCACGCGGGCGACGTTCTCGTGCATGATGACGCGTTCGTCGTCGCCGAGCTGCCGGTCGCGCATTCCGGGGACGACCCGGCCGGCTGCGGCGACGAACGCGTGGCAGGCGGTGACCAGGTCCAGGAACTCCACTGTCCGGTCCATGTTCTTCACCGCCGGGGCGATTGGGCTGGTGTCCTCGAAGTGCTCGCGGGCCTGGCGGCCCCGCTCGACCTGGGCGTGGTTGACCTGGTGGCGGGCGGTGTCGTCCGACATCGCGCGGAACGCGACATCCGGGCGCCGCAGCAGGCCGGTGGTGACCTTCGCGGCGACGTGGTCGTCGCGGGTCAGCTCTTCCACGACCCGGACCTTGTCCTCCTGCTTGACCTGCGCGACCACCGTCGGGCGGCGCAGCAGGTCGCTGGTGACGGTCGCGGCGACCTCCTCGTCGGTGGCCAGAGTGTGGATCGCGCTGACCTTCTCCTGCGGAGTTACGGGTTTGACGACCTGTCGGCCGACCCTGCGGTTGGCCTGGTCCGGCGTCCAGCGGGATTTGCCCTCGGGCGGGGTGAGGATGGTGGCGAATCGTTCCTCGTCGTCGGCGATGGACGCCAGGATCTGGTGGACGGTGAAGGACACCCCTGACACCCGGCGGTCCTTCGGCCACCTCGACGCCGTCCACCGGGCCTTGTCCACCGTCGCGTAGGACAGCCCGATGTCCTCGGACAGGCGGAACAGCGAGTCCTTGACCGTGAACAGTGAATCGCTTCGCTCCTGGCCGCCGAACTCGCGCATCGGCTCGACTTCGAGCGCGCAGTCACCGACCGCGAATTGGATGCGACCGGCTGTCTCCAGTTGTTTCCGCAAGTCAGCGACGATCTCCGCATACCGTGTCGCGCTGACGCTGCCGACCTTGTCGGCGTCGTTGATCTCTTCGGGCATGGCCTTCACCACCCACCGCGGGGCCGGGGCACGGCCCCGCGGCCGTGGCATGACCCGGCCCGCTTCTCCGATCGAGCGTCAGAACGGAAATACGAAGATCACAACTAATGACCGTAAATGACCGGGTTCCGACCGAACATGCGGCCCGGATGCGTTCGCGTTGCGGTCACTGTGACCGTTCGCCGAACGATTCCTTCCGGGCCCGCCAGGCCCTCGTGACGCACCGCCGCGAGCAGTAGACCGCATTCGAACGGCGGTCCACCCCCACGACCCAAGCGGCTCCGCACTCGGGACACACAGCCCGGCCGGCACCACCCAGTTCCGCAGCCACCCGCTTGCGCAACCGCAGGTCGCGACGCCATTGCCTGGAACGACACGACGTTGAGCAGAACCTCGTCCGAGGCGGAGCGTCCGATCGCAGCCGAACCCCACACCCCTCACACACCCGCTCCACAGCCTGCCCGGCGTCCTCGGACACCCAACAAGCCTAGGGCACAAAGCTACTCAAAACCCAGGATCGAAAACAGGCACTCACCTGCATACACCGGCCTCCCTCAAGCTCTGGCGGGCTTGTATCGGGCAGTTGAATGACTCAAAGAGCTGTGGCCTGCGGGGCCGGTGAACTCATAAAATCGCCCTCGTTCAAGTGTTCGAACTGATCCGGAGGGGGAACTATGTCCAAATTCTTCCGAGTGGGACTGACGGTCACGGGAGCAATGGCGGGGGTGCTGTCGCTGGGGACCGCAACCGCTGTCGCCGATCCGGCACCGCCCGGTACCTACACGGTGCACGAGCATCGGAAGGCGACGGTTAATGCCACAGAGTGTTACTTGTTCGCGAACCCGGTGAACTACAGCGGCTCGACCATCGTCGGCACCGGCGGTTGGACCTCCTGCGTCGGCTCACCGGTCGCATGCACGAGTCACGTAACACTTACGATCTACCTGACTCCCGGTTGGGTGGCGGCTGGGAACCAGGGGGAGACCACCGCGTGTCCGCCTCCCCTGAGGTCGGCGCCATCCACGGTCACGAACTGCAAGATACAACCGACGAACTACTCCTACCGTGTACATACCATCGGCTCCTTCGTGGAGTCGAGCGGGGGCGCTACCAGCACCGACGCCAACGGGACGACGAAGAACATCCCCTGCCTCTAGACCAGGCAGGCCCATAGGACCAAGGGCGGGACGAGATGGTCACCTTCACCCAGTGTGAACAGGAAGCCGCCGAGATCGTGCGCGAACGCCTGCGCGATGGCGAACTCCGCAACTGGATCGAGAGCGCCAGCAGCACCTGGGACATCGAACACGCCGTCTTCCTGCAGCGGGTGAAGACCGTCATCGCCATCGGGCTCTTTAACAGCCACCACACCGCGGAAGCCGCTGAAGAGCCCGTACCGCACCCGGCACAGACCGCCCTGGACGCTCTGCGCGAGGCCGACGCGGTGGGACTGTTCGGTGTGCTCCCCGCGGACCTGGGACAGTCCGCTGATGTCGTGAAGTGGCTCCAACTGCTGTCGACCGGTCTGACGGCGCGCAGTGCCATCATGTGGGAGCGGCTGATCCAGTCAGCCAGGATCATCCTGGACGTCCAGCTCGTCCTCCCCCAGGAAGGCCAGCCGCTGCCCACAGCCGACGATCCTCCCCTGCCGTCAGCAGGGTGACCGGCAAAGGGGCCCCCAGCGCGGACTGACCACAAACGCACGGAGGACATCGGCCGGTACATCGCCCGCGGTGCGGGCGATGTACCGGCCGACCCGTACGGATACAGCATCCGTTCCTGCTCCTGCTCTGGCCGGTCCCGGCGGTTGCACCGCGGTGACTGCCACGCGGTGCACGCCTCACCCGGTCCGCCACCACCGAGCAGGCCCGCGCTGCCCTCGAGCGCGACAATGCGGCGCCCTGCCAGATGTGCCGGCCCGGCCGGCCGCTGCGCAGGGCGGCGTCGCGGCCGGTCCCGGGGTGACGCGGTCAGTGGCCGGTCAGGTCGTTGGTCACCTCTTCTTCCACGGCTCGCGCGGTGTGGTCGATGACGTTGCCGTTCGAGCAGTTGTTGGCGTGGTCGCTGACGTAGTCGCCCAGCACCGGGACGACCGCGACTTCCTGGAGGCACACCGCGGCGGCGGTGAAGTTCCAGTTGTTCGCGGCGTTCACGCCGCTGCCGAAGTTGCTGTCGTTGTCCGCGAAGGCGGGAGTGGCACCGGCCGTGGCGGCCAAAGCCACCGCCGCGGCCGTCAGCGCCCCGCGCATGATCATCTTTTTCATGGCCGGGCCAACGACCGCCGAACCGGGAGGGCACGGCCTGCTACGCCGCCCGGAGGACCAGCCGCCGAATCCTCAAGCAGGGCAGCGGCCAGAGACCGGCGGTCACCGGGCTGTGGTCACGGTGATGACAGTGTCAGGGCAGTCGGCGAGGGTGCGGGCGAGCGCTTCCTGTTCGGCGGTGTCGATGTCCAGGCCCCACCGGGTCTTGTCGGCGATCCAGTCGGTGACGTAGGTGCAGCGGTAACCGGCGGCCGGCGGCAGCCACTGCGACGGGTCCCTGTCGGCCTTGGACCGATTGGATTTCGCGGAGACCGCGACCAGATCCCGCGGGTCCCCCAAGTCGTTCGCGTAGTCCTGTCGTTCCTTGGGCGTCCAGGCCGAGGCACCGCTGTCCCAGGCTTCGGCGAGCGGCACCAGGTGTTATCCGCCCCCTCACGTGCCTGCCGCTGACATCCGTGACAGAGGGCGATTGCCCGGTTTCCTTTCTGTGAGCGTTGCGTTATCCGGTGCAGCGGCTATTTGCCGCTGACAGTGATGACAGGCAGGGGGATGTGGTGGCGAGCACCCAACGGGTGGCGACCGGGGCCGGGCCGACGTGGACGGTGGTCGCGGGTGACTTCCGGGTCGCGGAGCCGGCTGAGCAGTATCTGGAGTACCTGCGGGGGACGGACCGGTCACCGAACACGATCAGGAGTTATGCCCGGGGCCTGGCGCTGTGGTGGTCGTTCCTGGAGCAGCGCTCGCAGGGATGGGACACGGTCGGCGTGACCGAACTCGGCACGTTCGTAGGGCAGTTGCGTCGCGGTGGGGTCGCGGAGGCCGTCGTCCCGCTGCGCGCCGCGGAGAGGGCGGCCGATGCGACGGTGGCGAGTCGGGTCCGGGCGGTGCTGGGCTTCTACCGCTACCAGGCCGCACGTGGGGTCGAGGTCGCGGGCCGTCTGTACGAGACGGTACATGCCAGGCCGGGCAACTATCTGCCGTTCCTGGAGCATGTGGCCCGCAAGCAGGGCCGGCATTCGAGTGTCGTGAAGGTCCGGGTCCGGGTGAAGCCCGTCCCTGTTCTTCTGCCAGGGCAGATGGCGTCACTGCGCGAGTCGGAGGCGTTGTGGGATCCGGTTTGTCGGTGCCTGGTCGGGTGAGTTGCGGTACCGGTTGCTGTGGACGCTGCTGGAGGAGACCGGTCTGCGGCTGGGCGAGGCGTTGGGGCTGCGGCACCGGGACTGGAAGACCGGCACGGGTACCACCGCCCAGGTCGAAGTGGTGCACCGCGAGGACCATCCGCACGGTCTGCGGGCCAAGAGCGGCTACCGACGCGTCTTCGTCGGCTCATCCCTGGACCGGCTGTACGGGGACTGGGTGTGGGCGCTGTGCGAGGCCGGCGCCGACGTCGAACTCGACGATTGGGATGATGCCTACATTTTCTGCAACCTGTACCGGGGCCGTCTCCAGCAGAAGTGGGCCCGCGAGTTCATCGCCGCGCAGGGCGCCCCAGAGGGAACGGACCCGCCGTATCTCTTCCTGCAGACCAAGAACAACCGGCTCGGGAAGAGGCCCTACGCTTCGGCGACGTTCCACAGTCGACTTGGCGTGCTGACCGAGGAGCTGGCCATCACCGACAGTGTCGGCCGCCCCGTCAAGGTGTCCAAGACCCACACCTCCCGGCACACCCGGGCGACCGACCTGATCAACGCCGGGGTGCCGATCCACGTCGTCATGCGCTACCTGGGCCACATCACTCCGACCATGACCATGCACTACGCCAAGACCCTGGCGGTGACGGCCGAGCGCGAGTTCTTGCGCTACAAGAAGGTGACGGCCGACGGCCGGACCGCCGAGGTCGATCCGAGCGACCTCTACGACCTCCTGCACCTGGACCAGCGCGCTGACCGGGTTCTGCCGAACGGCTGGTGCATGTTGCCGCCCCGGCAAGTCTGTTCGAAGGGAAACGCCTGCCTGAGCTGCGACAAGTTCGTCACCGATGCCAGCCATCGCGAGGAACTCCAACACCAGCTTCAACAGTCGGAGGCGCTGATCACCCGGCGTCAGACCCAGTTCACCGTTCGCCACGGCGAGCCGATGGGTGAGGACAACATCTGGCTCGCCGGTCGCCTGTCCGAGACCCGCGCACTGACCAAGGTTCTCGTCGCCCTGGACCAGGTCAGCGTCCACGAGGACGGGCAACTGCGGGCGGTACGCGGAGCCGGTGCGGCCGACCGCCCCGAACTGCCGGCCACCACCCCACCGCAGGAGCCGACCGCATGACACCGCTGCCCGAACATCTCCGCCAAGCCATCCGTGCCCGGACCGAGGAAACCGAGAAGCGGGCCCGCGCCGCCCTCGCCCAGCTGGCCAAGGCGGGAAGGCCCATCAGCTTCACCGCCGTGGCCCGGGAGGCCGAGGTGAGCACCGACTTCCTGTATCGAAGCCCGGACCTACGCGCCCAGATCGAACGGCACCGCGACAAGGCCGGGCAGACTCTGACGAGGCCAACAGAACCCTTGGAAGATCGGTCAACCTCAGCTGCGGTGCGGGCGCTGAGCGCGCGCCTCACACGCCAACAGCAGGATCATCGGGCAGAGGTTGACCGGCTTCGCAAGGCTTTGGAGGTGGCCCAAGGTGAGAATCTGGACCTGCGCAGGCGCCTGGCCCACTACGAGGCCTGACGGACCCAGGCACCTCGCGCTCTGGTAGACAGCCTGTGACCGAGTCGTCAAAGGGCATGAGGTGCCAGATGTGGTGGAAGCGACGCCGGGAAGAGAGCTCAGCCGTACCTTCTCCGACGGAGCGATGGCCGACCGCGTGGGACGAACCTGGAAGGCTTACAGCGGCGCAGCGGGTTCGCGCTGTCGTCCACGCCATCACCGATGGGACCACGGCCCGCCCCGAGCAGATCCGGGGCCTGCCGGCAGAGGCCGTGCTGGCGGTCGAGCGTGACCAGCAGGTTCCGATGGCAGATGCCTACCGAGAGTTCCTCTCGCTGATCGGCGGTGGCGCAGGTCGATTCATGCGTGGGGAAGACGTCTACTACTCCCGCGTTCTTGGACTGGGAGAGGCGGCCCGCGAGCTGCTCGAGGAGAACGACTCCCCCTTCCACTTCGAACCAACTGACCGCGTCTTCACCATGCATCAGGGTTACCAGTTCGAGTTCATGCGCGGCACCGGGCCAGACCCCGAGGTCTGGTCCTACTCCGAGGGCATGAACGGCGACGTTCCCTTCCGCAGCCATGCCTCTTTCACAGACTGGCTTCGTGCGACTGCGGAAGCGGAGATGCCGGTCTGGAAGCGGCACGCCGCGACGGTACGCGAGGAGATCAACGCTGACGGCACCATTACTGAGCACTGGTAGCCAACCTGGGCGTCAGCGCTCACAGCTCCAGTGTCAGGAGGAGCGGAAAGGCGCGTGCCTGCGGCGAGTTCTGTGGGCGCCATGCCGTCGACAGCTGTACCTGGGACATCGCGTTCTCAGCTCGCCGTAGGTGCAGATACCAGGTGGTCGATGTCGAGCTTGCTCGCGTCGTCGATGTACATGTCGTCGTACGGGCTGAGCCAGGTGCCGCCGGTCAGCGCGCAGCGCGGCCCTGGACCGGGGCTGTGAGCGCGTCCCGTTTCAGCACCTCCTGCCGGGTCGAGCACCCGTCGCCGTCGGCGTCGATCCAGTGCCGGAACTTGCTGCGCTCGTACCCGGTGCGGTCCTCCGCCCGGACCGGAAGCGCCGCCAGCGCCTGGCTCGCCGGAAGGGAAACCGTCTCCCCCGCCGTGCCGGATGTGGGCACGGAAGCCGCGGCAGCCGGGCCCGCGAGCGGCAGGGTCAGGACGGCCAGAGCGGCACCGGAGGCGAAGACCGTACGCCGCATCGAAGAAAGGATCATGACCGCTTCGTACCGGACAACCCGTCCCGCACCGGGCACCGTCACCCCTGCCGGGCACGTCGCCAACCAGGAGCCGCCCCCTTCGATCCGTCAGGCGCCGGAAAGTCAGACCGCGGTGACCGCCGATGCACCCCCGGTCCGGCCGTCCAGGTGTCGACCGCGGCGCGGCGTGGTGGCGGGGTGTCCGGTCCTGAGCAGGCCGCCGTCCAAGAGGTCGAACACCTCGCTGTCGAACTCCTGGACGGCGCGTCCGTCCGGTCCGGGCAGCCACACCTCGACGGCGCGGCCCGGGTGGATGCCGGTCCCGGCGGCAGTCACCCGGGGCCCGGCGCCCGCGCAGGATCCCGTGCCCGCGGTCCAGGCCCGCCCACGCCGTGGCGCTGACCCGCAGCCGCACCTGCGCGCCCGGCCACTGGCCCGTGGCCGGCGGGACGGTACCGGCCATAACACGGATCTTTCGGCCGCCCCGCGATGTCGGCCCGGCTGCGGTGAGGACTCGATGCCCGCGTGGGGGCGCCCCGATGGCTGCGGGCTCCTCCCCGGATGACGCGGGTCATGTCATGAGGAAGGTCTCGCCTCCTCGTTGCCCGGCTCAATCCCCGGTCAATGACTCCCGCGGGCCGGGACTCCATCGGCAGGATCCCTGTTGCCCCGTGGATCACTGGCAGACCGCCGGAATGTTCCCGAGATGACCGAACGCCACCCCCATCACGCTCCGCAATCAGTTGCCGGACGGCAACGTTCCGTACGTGGCCTGCCTCAGGATGTCTCAGGCGTGCCGCCGGACGGCGGAGCGCTGATTCTGACGGGGGTGGGCTGCGGGTGCGTAGATGTGTGTTCGGCCGCTGGGGAGCGGTTGTTGGTGTGGTGACCACGGGGGTGGTCATCGCGTCGGGGGCGCCGGCAGTGGCTGCCGCGCCGGATGTTCCGACGCAGGCGGTGGCGCTGGTGGACAGTGTGAAGCCGGTGTTGACTGCGAAGGTGTCGAGCCCGTCGGGCGGGCAGGTCACGGCGAAGTTCTTCGCGGGGACGTATGCCGCCGGCGGGGCGTGGGATCTGGTCAACGGCGGTACGGTGACGGTGGCGTCGGGCTCGGTGGCCCGGCTGACGCTGCCGGTGTCGATGCCGATCGGTACGGAGTTCGACTGGCAGGTGCAGGCGTGCCAGAGTGGCACCTGCTCGGCGTTGACGACGCTTCAGGACACGCATGTCTCGCCGATGCTGAGCGCGGGTGCACGGCCGGGTGCGACGCGGCTGTCGTTCTCCGCCGGCGACCATGTCTCGGCGCAGGTCGACGTGGGCTCGGGGAATGTACTGGTGTCCACCAGCGATCTGACGCTGCCCGGGATCAACGCCGATGTCGGTCTAGGCGCGTCGTACAACAGCGAGTCGGTGGGATCCGGGTTCACCTCGACGTCGGCTCCGGCGGGGTACGGGTGGCTGCTCACCCCGTACGACGTCTCGCTGACGGTGCATGAGGAAGGATCGGTGACCTACCGCGGCCGGGCCGGTGTGACGGGCCTGTTCGTGTCCACCGGCACCGGCTTCACCGCGCCGGGCGGGTTCAAGGCGGACTTGGTCAAGAACAGCGACGGCACCTACACGCTGACCGACCACTCCAGCCAGACCAAGCAGACGTTCGACTCCTCCGGCAAACTCACGAAGATCACCGACCGCAACGGCAACGCCACCACGCTCGGCTACTCCGGCGCACTGCCTGGCTCGATTGTGGCGACGCGGGGCACCACCACGCAGCGGACCGGTGTGTACGCCAATGCGTCGGGTCATGTGACGACGCTGAAGCAGACCGCCTCGGACGGCTCGGTCCGCACCGTCACCTACACCGTCAACAGCAGCGGCGACCTGGCCTCGGTCAAGGACACCCTCAACCGCACCACGTCCTTCGGCTACACCGCGCACAAGCTGACGTCGATCACCAACCCCGGCGGCGGCATCACGGAGTTCGCGTACGGCGGCCGCGGAGTGGCCTCGGTCTCCCAGCACAACACCGCCGCCGGTGCGCCCGGCGACTCGGTGACCCGGCTGTCCTACCCCTCGGCGACGCAGACCCTGCTGGACGCGCCCGACACCAACCAGGCCCAGCCGGTCGCCTCGGTGCCGCACACCACCTACGACCTGACCACCGACGACACAGCACACGTGCTGAAGGCGACCGACGCGGACGGCAACGTCCGGTCGAAGACGTACACCGCGAACTTCGACACCTCCACCAGCACCATCGGGTCCGGCAGCGAGGCCTCGACCTCGTCGAACGAGTACAACGCCAACGGCGGCGAGTCGCTGACCAAGACGACTTCCCCCACGGGTTCGTCGCAGTCCGCGCTCTACGACAACACCGCTGCCGGGACGAAGTACCTGCCCTCGGCGTCCACCGACGCGCAGTCGAACAGCAGCTCCTACCACTACTCCGGTGCCGGGCAGCGCGACCAGACCACTGACGCCAACGCCGCCAACGCCAAGGTCACTTACAACAGCGACGGCACCGTCGCCACCTCCACCGACCCGGGCAACAGCGACAGCACCACCTACGGCTACGACTCCGCCACCCACCAGACCACCTCCGTCACCCCGGTGACCGGCGGATCCCTCGGCGCCCAGAGCTATACGTACGACAGCTACGGCAGGCTCGCCACGGCCAAGGACGGCCGGACCATCACCACCACCTACGCCTATGACGACCTCGGGCACCTGGCCACCCGCACCGCCACCTCCGGCGGCGGCACCCTCACCTACGGATACGACAAATCAGGCAACCTGACTACTGTCACCGACGCCCGCGGCACCGCCACGTACACCTACGACGACGCAAACCTCCTCACCCAGCTCATCACCGCAGCGCCGGCCTCCACCAAGATCCGCTTCGCCTACGACGACCACGGCCGCCGCACCGACACCTGGTACGGCACCGACGCCAACCACACCCTCTACAAGGCTCACGTCCACCAGGGCTTCGACGCCTCCGGCCGCCCCTCCCGAGTCTGGGCCGACCAGGGCCCCGCCACCTCGCCCACCCGCCAGTTCGACGTCACCTACTGCCGCGCCGCAGGCGGCACACCCGGCACCACCTGCTCCAGCGCCACCGCCGACGACCGCAGCCTTCTCCAGTGGTCTAAGGACAATGTAACGGGGAAAACGACGACCTACGGATACGACCCGGGCAACCGGCTGACGTCAGTGGCGACTTCGGGAGGTGGGACCACGTACAGCTACGGCTACGACGCACGCGGCAACCGCACCACCGCCACCGGGACAACCGCCCTCGCCCACAACGCCGCCAACCAGATCACCACCAGCGGCTACACCTACGACGCCGCCGGGAACCTCACGAAAACCCCGTCCCTGTCCTCAGTCACCTACAACGGCGCCGGCCAGATGACCGCCGCCACCACACCGGCCGGAACCGGCACCTACACCTACGCCGGCACCAGCCAGACCGAACTGACCCACCAGACCACCGACACCGGCGACAACATCGACTACGTCTACGGCCGCCCCGACGGCAACGGCCAGCCCGTCATCGAACAGGTCACACTCGACGCCGGCACCGCCTACATCGACCACGACCCCACCACCGGCCAGCCCCTGGTCCTGCGCACCACCACCGGCACCGAGGCGTACTACATCACCGACGGCTTCGGATCCCCCGTGGAATTCATCAACCAGTCCACGGTCACCTCCACCGTCTACCAGTACGACCCCTACGGCGCCTACCAGACCACCACCGCCACCGGCTCCGCCGCAGCCCAGAACCCCTACCGCTACGTCGGCGGCACCTACGACCGCACCACCGGCTGGATCAAATACGGCCAGCGCTGGTACAACCCCACCACCGGCCGCTTCACCACCCAAGACGCACACTCTTTCCTCGCCGACCCCGCCCAGGGCAACCGCTACGCCTACGCAGGCGACGACCCCATCAACAACACCGATCCCACAGGGCAATTCGGACTGTCGTCGGTGACTAGTGGCCTCGCAAAAGGGCTCGACGCTCATGACTGGCTGCAGGCAGGCACTAGCCTGCTGAGCGGAGACATTTCAGGAGCGGCGTCTGGGTTCGCCAGCATCAGCGCCGGAGTGGTGGCCGGTGCCGTATGTGAGGCAGCAACAGCCCCTGAATCCGCCGGACTTTCCACCGTAGGCTGCTATGCGTTCGGTGTGGCCGCATCATATTCAGTGCAGGTAGCTCTGTCGTGAATTAGATCGCTGGGGGAGCGCTCTCTCCAGGAGCGCCCCCCAGCCCCCTTCGAGAGGTGATATTCATTTCCGATAAAATCGAGAAAAACTCCGCTCACGGCTGACTGTACCTCGCTACGGCTTTCTTAGGCTTCTACGTGATCGTTGGATTCATAATGACCGCCAGCGGAAAAAGCGCGGCTTCGGCCTGGGGCGGCACACTCCCTGTATTGATCGCCCCACTCCTAGGTATCGGATTCGTCCGATACCGAAGGCAAAAGCAAAATGGCCCCCGATGGGCCCGACACGAGTAAGCATGGAATCCAATACAAGCGGCAGGAGTCACAATGACGACAATAAAATTCGCCGCCGGAGGGACGAGCCTGCCCAGTAGCACCGGAACGGATATCGCAATTACCTGCGTGTGCGCCGTCGTAGCAGGCGCAATATTCTTCATCTTCAGGTTCAAAAATAAAAAGTAGCGCGACACTGCAACTCGGGTACGAGGCTGGTCTCGCAACATCGGGGTTAATACTCCAGTCGTAGTTCGTGATCTTCAAGTCTGAGTTGCTTGTCGTCGGTAGCGGCTGGTCTGGGAGCGGGCCTGGTGGTGACGTCGCCAGTCGGACCAGCCGAGCCGGTGGTCCGTGCCGTAGACGGGTTGTTCGTTGCAGGTGAGCGGGGTGCGGGTGTCGGGTGCGGGGTGGCGGTCGCCGTCGTCCGCGCGGACGACGGCGAGGAAGGCGCACCCAGCAGGTGATCTGGCCAACCGTCCGGGGACTCCGTACTGGCTTTCTCGCCAATAATAGAAAACGGGAAAAATGAGCAAAGCCGCAACACGAACGCTGGTAATATTCGTAATTGTTTGCGCAGCACTGGGAATCGCTGGCATCACTCAGGGGGTAAACGGAAATGCCGTAATCCTAGCAGCAGGGATCGTCGCTCTTGCTTGTGCCCTTGTGATGCATTTTCTGATTATTCGAGGACTCGAAAAAGAGTAGCTTTACTCCGACCGCGGATTCCAGAGCAGCCCCTGGTGCGTCGGCGGTTTCGATAGCAATGTCACCCACCACGCCGAAAGAGCGCCGAATGGGAAAATCGGGTCCGAATATGGCGCGGCGAATGGTGATCTTCATCATCATCACGTTCATTGCTGCCGTATCCCTTATCATCCAGGGAAGCAACGAGGAGGGCACAGGCGGAGTGGCATTCATCTGCGTGGGAATCGTTACGCTCGCAGCCGCCGGAACGCTGACCTATCTCATGCTGCGCGGTCCGCGGCGTGAGTGAGCCTTTTCCATCATGGGTTTGAGCTGGTCAGATGCAGGGTGAGGACGGCTTGGATGAGGCTGGTGATCCGGGCGGTGGAGCACCGGAGTTTGCGCAGGAGTCGCCAGTTCTTGAGGGTCGCCATGGCCTGCTCGACGAGGGCGCGGATTTTCGCGTGGGACCGGTTCACCGCCTGCTGACCGGCAGAGAGGGTCTCCCATCGTCCCCGGTACGGGATGCGGACGGTTCCGCCGGCGCCGCGGTAGCCCTTGTCGGCCCGGCAGGGGATGTCGGCCTGGGCGAGGGCGTCGATGATGCCGTGTTCGCGGGCTGCTCGGATGTCGTGGACGGTGCCGGGCAGGGCCGGTGAGGCCCACAGCAGTCGGCCGGACGGATCGGTGAGGACCTGCACGTTCATGCCGTGTTTGTTGTGCTTCCCGGAGTAGAAGGGCCGGTCCGCGGCGATGCGGTCGATGGGCAGGAGCGTGCCGTCCAGGAGGATGAACGCCTTCGTCGACGCGGCGCGCACGGCATCGGCCAGGGTGGGTGCGAGGGCGGCCAGGAGGTCCACGGCCTCGGTGACGTAGCGGTATGCCGTCGTGGTCCCGATTTCGAACCCGGCCGCGAGCTGGGCATACGGATGGCCGTTGCGGAGATGGACGAGAGTGAGCAGGGCCTGGCGGCCGGCACTCAGGCGCCGCCAGCGGGTGCCGAGCTCCCGGCGGCGCTGACGGAGCTCGGCGGACAGGAAGCGCAGGGCAGAACTGGACACGTCGACGCCCGACGGGTAGACAAGCACACGAAGCCTCTGGTGGAGACGGATTTCTTGGTCGAAAGCCCATCTACCAGGGGCTTCGCCACGTCGTCACCCCAACTCCACGCGCCCACCGGCAGGTTGGAAAAGGCTCAGTGTGGTGGAGCCGTCGGTCAGGGTTCGCAGGGGCTCGCGGTTGAGCTTGTCCATCGCGTACGTGGTGGTGCCGGTGGCGTCAACGCGGGAGCGCTGGTTGCCGTCACCGTCGAAGGTGTAGGTGACACTGGCGCCGCCGGATGTGACCACCTTCGTCGTGCGGGTGTCGGTGGTCTTGACGAGGTTGCCGCAGCCGTCGGTGTCGAACACCGCGGTGCGGCCGTCGCTGCTCACCGGCGGCCGCGGTGTGCTGGTGGGGGTCGGTGCCGGTCAGCTGCCGGGCGCGGTGGAGCAGGCCAGTACCGCGGCCGCTGCCCGGCGCGTCTGCCGGATCTCTGTCGCGGTCGTGTCCTGCGGGCCCGCAAGCTCCGGCAGCCCCTCGATGTCGGAGCTGGCGGGGGCTCGGGTGTCAGGGCCTGCTCGAGCAGCTGGTCGGCGTCACGCCATGCGGCGGCGCTGCGCGGCTTCTGTCAGGTGCTCTCGCTGCGTTCTTGCTGGTTGCGAAGCTGTGTGCTGCGGTTTTCGGGGGCGTCGACGGCGGCGTTGCGGTGGTCGACCTGTACGGGGCGCTGCTGGCGGGTGGTCCAGCCGGGCATGGTAGCCATGCCGCGCGGCCCGGCGGCGAGGAACCCGGACGCACGCCGTACGCCGCCGGGCGGCTCCTGGCGCAGATCCAGGGCTGCCAGGACATCATCGGCGCTCCAGACCGCGTCGGAGACCTCGTTGACCGCCCACGCGATCCGGGCCTGGTCGGCGGCCCGCGGCCATGGCAGACGCCGCATCAGCTCTCCGGCCAGCGCGAACCGTTGGCCGACGTGGTTGTGCTTACGTGGCCCGCGCTTGGCCTTCTTCTGGTGAGACGACGTGCGCTTCCCGCTGGCGGGCTTGCCCTCGGAGGGATCAGGGGTACTACCGGCAGTGGAGACAGTTGAGGTACCACCCCGCAGTGGGGGTGCAACGGCCCTCGCTCAAATCCGGGCCGGACACCGCTCCTGGCCGTGCTCCCCGGGCCTCCGTTGCACCCTGCGTCGACGTTGTCGGCGAGGTCTTCGCCGACCGCCTTGGGACCGCCTGCCTCGCCATCACAGCAAGCCGGACACCTCACCCACACGCCAACCGCGCGAGCCGGGGTCAGGGAACCACGGCCGGGCGCGGAGTGTCCTTCAGGGCATCCGCACCCGCGGGAGACCCCGCGGGCAGAGACGAGGATGATGAGGATGCCGGTGAGAGGTCGTATGACGAGATGTGTGATCGCGGGGGCATCGCTGGCCATCGCCCTGGCCGCTCTGTCCGGGTGCGCAAGCGACAGACGCGGGACCGGGGACTCACCCGTGGCGAACCACAAGGGTGACAACGCGCCCGCCGACGTCACCAACTTCCCCGACCACTACGCCAACATCGCCACCAAATGCGTCTCGGGCGCACCTGGCTACCGCGCGTTCGTCACCACCCGCGACGCCGCACCCGTCATACTTCCCGACCCCGGCTGCAAAGGCTGACCCCTCACCGCCGCGCCAGCGAGTGCGGGATCATGGGGGGATGCGCGCTGCCCGGCTGATCCGTATGGCCCTGCTGGTCCAGTCGAGTCCCGGTATGACCGCCGCCGCGATCGGCCGGGAACTGGGGGTCAGCGAACGGACGGTGATCAGGGACGTACAGGCGCTACAGGAGGCGGGAGTCCCCGTACGGTCGGAGCGGGGACGGGCGGGCGGATACCGGCTGGCACCGGGGTACCGGACCCGGCTGACCACGCTCGGTCCCGGAGAAGCCGAGACGCTCTACCTCACCGGACTGCCCTCGGCCCTGCGGGACCTCGGACTGTCCGACGCCGCGGACACCGCACGGCTGAAACTGTCCGCGACCCTGCTGCCGTCGCTGCGCGCGGCGGCCGAGTCCTCAGCGCACCGCTTCCACCTCGACGCACCGGCCTGGTTCCGCGAACCGTCGGCCTGCACGCTGCTGCCCGAACTCGCCCGCGCCGTATGGTCCGACCGGACGGTCGAGCTCACCTACACACGGCCGGGACGCGATGGCACACCGCCCGCCACCGTGACGCGGCACCTGGAACCGTACGGCCTCGTCCTCAAAGCCGGGGTCTGGTACGTCGTGGGCCGCGTCCCCGGCCCACCGGCAGAACACGAAGACCCGTGGCGGACCTACCGCGCCGACCGGATCACCGCCCTGTCCCCCGGCGCCGGCGAGCCCTTCACCCGCGACCCCGCCTTCGACCTCGCCGCGCACTGGCAGGCCAGGGCCGCGGAATTCGCCCGGGCACTGCTGCGCACCACCGTCACCGTCCGCCTGACCCCCCGGGGACTGGACCGCCTCCCCGCCGTCACCGACCCCGCCGCGACCGGTGAGGCACTCGCCCGCGCCGACACCCCCGACACCGCGGGCCGCGTCACGCTCCGCCTGCCCGCCGAAAGCGAAGACGTCGCCTTCACCCAGCTCACCCAACTGGGCGCCGACGCCGAGGTATTGGCCCCGCAGGGCCTGCGCGCCCGCTTCCGCGACCACGCGCAGGCCCTCAGCGACCTCTACGGCCCCCCGCCGCAGGATCAGCGGTAGTCGTCCGCCGTACCGGCCTTCCCCCCGTACCGCACATCCTCGAAATACCCCCACCCGTCCGGCTGGCTGCCGTCGACGTCCCGCACACCGTAAACCCTCGCCAACTCCCCGCTCGAAGTCGACGTGCCGTTCCACCGCGCCGACCTCTGCGGATCAGCCGCCAGGGCCGCCACCGCCCGCGCGAGGTAGTACGGCGACTCCGCGACCGCGAAATCCGGCTCCGTCAGGACAGCGTCACGCCAGTTCTCCTCCGACACGCCGAAGTGCGCCAGCATCTGCTCCGACCGCAGAAACCCCGGCGACACCGCAACCGCCGTACCCCCGAACTCCGCCAGTTCCTCACCCAGCCCGAACGCCATCCGGATCGGGGCGTTCTTCGCCAGGTCGTAGAAGAGATTCTCCCGGTAACGACGGTTCGACACCGCCGTGCCATCCGTCACCTCCACCAGCAAAGGCTCCGCCGACCGCACCAGCAACGGCAGCGCCAACGCCGCGGTGATCACGTGCGAGCGCACTCCCAGCTCCAGAATCCGCAGACCGTCCTCCAGCGGCGTCTCCCAGCTCTTCTTCCCGAACACCGAACCGGTCAGCAGATGCTCACCGCCCCACAGATCGTTCACGAGGATGTCCAGCCGCCCCCGCTCACGTCCGATCCGCGCCGCAAGAGCACGGACCTGCTCCACCACCAGATGATCAGTGGGAACAGCCACGCCCGTACCCCCCGCCGCCGTCACCAGCTCCGCCGTCTCCTCGATCGTCTCCGTCGCCCGGCCGACCTCGCTGACGCGCCCGCGCGTCGTACGGCCCGTCACATACACCACCGCTCCCGCACGGCCCAGCTCAACCGCCAACGCCCGCCCCGCACCACGCGTGGCCCCCGCCACCAGAGCGATCCTCCCGTCCAAGGAACCCGCGGAAGAACCAGCGGAAGAGACGGCGGAAGAGACCGTGGAAGAGACGGCGGGAGAACCGGCGGGAGAGACGTTCCGGCCGGGATCCTGAATGTTCGTGTTCTTGTCCATCCCCCCAACCTCCACCCCAAAGGTGACAACCCCCGTCACCCTTTCCCAGCCGTCACAGAAACCGCGACGACGACAGGTCCAACAACGCCAAACCCACAGCCCTGACACCCCTGGCATCCGGCCCGGGCGACAGCGCCCGGAGCCGCGCTCACCGTCGACCTGGGCAAGGCCACGCGCGTCAGACGCACAGTGGTCCAGGCGTCCGGGGCCACGACCGCGTACCGGATCGACGTCTCATCCGACGGCGCCGCCTGGACGCCCTTCGGCGACCCCACCCACACCGCGACGCTCAAGTCCCACAACGGCACGACCGCGACCTACACCGCGCAGGGCCCGGCGGCGCCCCATGTGGTGAGTCTTGAGGTCTATACCGGGTAGCCGCGGGCGACAATGCGCACAGGCCGGGTGACGGTCCGCGGGACCACCGCGGACCGCGCCCCCGCACACCGGTCCGGGAGGCCGACGTGAAGCTCCTCGTGTTCGGGGCCAACGGCAGGACCGGGCGGCAACTCCTCGCCCAGGGACTGGCCGCGGGCCACGAGATGACCGCCTTCGTCCGCCCTCGGGCCACCCCGCCGGAACCCCGGCCCCGGCTCCGCGTCGCGACCGGGGAAGTGACCGGGGACCAGGACGCGGTGCGCGCCGCCGTCGAAGGGCAGGACGCGGTCCTGACCGCGTTCGGCAGCCCCGCCACCTGGCACGGGCTGACCTCGCCCACCCTGACCGTCACCGCGATCCCGCGGATCGTACGGGCCATGCGCGACACCGGAGTCAACCGGATCGTCCACCTGTCCGCACACGGCGTCGGCGACACCGCCGACCAGGCGCCGGCGGTGTACTGGGCCGTCTACAAGGCCCTCGGACCGATGTTCGCCGACAAGGCGGCCGGAGAGGAGATCCTGCGCGCCAGCGGCCTGGACTGGACCCTGGTCTATCCCGTGATGCTCGTCGGCGGACCCCTCACCGGCCGCTACCGGACCGGCGAACGCCTCCCGTTGCGCGGAATCCCCCGTATCTCCCGCGCTGACGTCGCCCACTTCATGCTCCGCGAGGCCGCCTACCCGGCCCACCTCCACACCACTGTCCAGCTCGCCGACTGACCCGCTCCACAGCTACGTCGGGGGCCGGACCGCACGCGCGCCGGTGAGCGCGGCACGGGCCCGCGCAAAGGAACGGATTCCGGGCCGCCGACCCGCTAGTAGGCGACAGCGAGCGCGAGGGACGCGACCGCCAGGGCCAGATAGCCGCCGGGGAACGCGATGTTGTAGAGCACACGGGCACGCACATGAGTGAGGACAGCGCCCACGAAGAAGACGACGAGGCCCGCGGCGGCGGCGACACCGACGGGCCGGACGCCCAGGAGTCCGAGGAGAAGACCGGCGGCGCCGGCGGCCTTGAGCGAGGCCAGCCAGATGTGCCAGCTCTGCGGGACGCCCACCTCCGCCGAGTTCGCCAGGACGAACTCGGCGCGGGCGAGGTCCGCGACGGCGATGCCCGCGTTGGCCAGGATGGTGACGACGGTGATGATCACATACGCGGTGAACACGATGCTTGTCCTCGGGGTCGGAAACGTCATGGGCTCGAAGAAGGTGCGGGCGCCCGCGACCACCAGCCTCGTCACACTCAACTTTCCCGTCCAATACCTGCACCTATAACCTGGGGGCATGGACGTGGATACCCGGCTGCTGCGCTACTTCGTCGCCGTCGCGGAAGAGGGGACCCTCACCCGCGCCGCCGAGCGGCTCTTCGTGTCGCAGCCCGCGCTCACCAAGCAGATCAAGCAGTTGGAGAGTCAACTCGGGGTACGGCTGTTCACCCGGTCCCGTACCGGCATGACGCCCACGGACGCGGGCCGTCTGCTGGCGCAGCGCGCGCCCGCGCTGCTGGCGGACTGGGACCGCGTGCTGACGGAGACCAGGAGCGCGGAGCGCCGGGGCCTGCGGCTGCTGCGGGTCGGCTTCCTCGCCAGCGCGGCCAATGAGGCGACTCCGCACATCATCGCGGAGTTCACGCGTCGCCGTCCGCGGTGGCGGGTGGAGATGCGCCAGGCGTCCTGGGCGAATCCGACCGCCGGGCTCGCCGACGGGGACGTCGATGTCGCGCTGGTACGGCTGCCGTTCCCGGGCCAGGAGGCGCTGCGGGTGGTGCCGCTGTTCACCGAGCCGCGCTGGGTCGCGCTGCCCGAGGCGCATCCACTGGCCGCGCGGGAGACGGTCGCGTTCCGGGACCTGTGGGACGAGCCGTTCGTGGCCGCTCCGGCGGAGACCGGCCGGTGGCGGGAGGAATGGCTGGCCGCCGGGGAGCGCGAGGGCCGTCCGGTACGGATCGGCGCCGTCACGGATCTGCCCGACGACTGGCTCAGCGCCATCGCCAACGGTTACGGCGTCGCTCTCGCACCCGCGTCCGCCGCCCGCTTCTACGCCAGGCCCGGTATCGCCTACCGCCCGGTGAGCGGCGTCAGCGACAGCGAGGTCGGCGTGGCCTGGGCACCGGCCGACGACGCCAATCCCGTGGTCCGGGACTTCGTCAGCTGCTGTACCGACCGGCCGTGGCCGGACGCGTCAGGGGCCTGACCACCACGGGCAGGCGCGGGAACACGGCGCTCGGACGCGGAGACCGCGGCACCCTGGCACGGGGAACGCGGCGCTCGGCGAGAAGCCCACCCTCGCATTGTTCCGTTTCCGGCCGCTGGGGATACCCATGGTCTGACAACGGCTAACACAATGAGTTGACCTGTCGTCGCGTGATGAGGCAGCAGGCGAGTTTGAGGAACGCTTCGTGGACGGCGGTACGGCGCCTTAAGGGCCGTACCGCCGAAGGCCGTTCAGGGATCTGACCTGACGTCAGGCGGGCAGGACGGCCAGCGATCCCGAGTGCACGGTCAGGGTGACCCGGTGGGCGGCGCCGTCCCGGTTCGGGACCTTCACCTGGACGTCGGCGGAGGTGGCGGCCGTGGTGACGGCGTAGGCGTCGCCCGCCGGGACCGGGAGGCGTACGGCGGTCGACGCGGAGGTCGTCACCACGGCGAGGGTGTCCGGTGCCGCGCTGAAGCCGAGGTCGGCGCTGCTGGAGGTCACCGCGAAGTCAGCGTGGGAGGGGTGCAGCGCGTGGGCGGTGAGGCGGTCGGAGGCGACATTGACGGTGAGTCGGCCGCCGAGTCCTTCGAGCAGCGTCTCGCCCGAGGTCTGCCGCAGCCGCAGGCCGGTCTTCTCGGGGACGGTGAGGGTCAGGTCGCCGTCGCACGAGCCCGCCGTGTCGCCCCCGACGTCGCCGCCGTCGTCGTCGTCACCGCCGTCGTCACCGGTGTCCGTACCGCAGACCAGAGTGAGGGTGCGCAGGCCCGCCGCGTCGTCGACGACACCGCGCACGCGCGCCGTACCGCCGTCGGGGCGGTGATACGTGCCCGAGACCGTGTGGGCGCTCGCGTCGGCGGTGATCCGCACGCGACCCGAGACTCCTTCGAGGACCAACAGGTCGGCGGCGTCGGCGTGCAGACGGGCCGTGGCGTCGGGATCGGTGCTGCCGAATCCGGCGCTTCCCTGGTCGGCACTTCCTTGGTCAGCGCTTCCCGCGCCGGGCGCGCCCTTGTCCGCCGGGCCGCCGGCTCCGGCTCCGCCGTGGTCGCGGCCGTGTCCGGTGAGGACCAGAGCGGCGGTCACGGCGAGGGCGATCACCAGTACGGCGATGAGGACGCCCGGCCGGGCGGTCCGTCGTCCTGCGGGGTGTACGGGCTGGTCAGCGGTCTCCATGCCGCCCGTCTGCCCCGCGGGCCACGCCCGAACCCCACCGGGATGCCGGTCGGGTCACGGGCGGGCGGGGTGCGGGCGCGAGGCCGCGGCGGCCCTATCGGGCAAGCGTGACCAGGACGGTCTTGCCGCCTCCGGGGCGGCGGGTCACCGCCAGTGAATGGGCCAGCCGTTGGATCATCATCCAGCCGAAGCCGCCTCTGGCGCCGTTCCAGTCGGGCGCGCGGCCTTGCGGCGGGGTGTCGCTGGGGTCGTCGATCGCCACGCGAAGGGTGTTCGCGGCGGCGCTCAGACGCAGTTCGCGTACCGCTCCGGCGTGCCGGAGGGCGTTGGCGGCCAGTTCCGAGACCACGAGGGTCAGATTCTGCAGGGTCCGTACGGCCAGCGGAGGGTTGAGGGTGTCCGCGAACTCCGAGGCGGCGACGCGTGCTTCCGCCGCGCTCATGGGCCGGGAAACAGTCACGGCGTGGGCCACCGGCGTTGCCGCCGGTGCCCCGCCATCGGACGGATCGCTCACGTGAATCACCTCTGGAGGAGATCCCGCGGCGCGTGCGACCTGAGGTCAGCCGCGCCGCAGCATCATGACGACGAGTACGACGACGACGATGAGAACGATGGTTCCGATACCTATGTACATGTGACGCTCCTGAACCAGATTGTCCGGCGGTTTGCTTCCTCAGGTCGCTTGCCCGGCTCGGACCGGTCTACCGCGTTCTTTCGATACAGGGGTAAGGGACCGGATCCGGGGAAGGACGCCGGGTCGGTCAGCGCGTGGCCGGGGGCAGTTCGCGGGCGGCCTGCGCGATGAGCATGTCCAGGGCGTCGGGATAGGCGCTGCGGGTCATCCGGGCGGCGAGCAGGGGCGCGGTCGCGGCGATGTGCGGGTGGGTGCGGGGCGACAGGGCCGCGTACGTGTCCTGCCAGATCTCCTCGTCGGCCGCGCGGGCGGCGGCGGGCAGCGCCAGCGAGGCCGCGTCCAGGGCGGCGAAGGCCAGGCAGCCGTCGATGAAGACGTGGTAGACGCGTACGAGGCCGGGGCCGGTGAATCCGGCGCGGTGCAGGATGCCCAGGATGGCCTCGTCCGCGGCCAGTTCGCGCTTCCCCCCGCTGACCCGGCTGGCGGTCAGCACCGCCGCCTGCGGGTGGGCGAGATACGCGCGGTGGATCCGCAGGCCCAGGTCGCGCAGATCGCGCCGCCACTGGCCGGTCGGCGTCCAGCCCGCCAGGGCCCGGCCCATCAGTTCGTCGGCGATGGCCAGGACGAGGGCGTCCATGCCGCGGAAGTAGCGGTAGAGGGAGCTGGGGTCGGCGCCGAGTGCCAGGCCGAGCCGCCGCGCGGTCAGCCCCTGCGCGCCGTGTTCCGCCAGCATGCGCAGGGCGGTCTCCACGATCAGTTCGTGGCTGAGCACCTCGCCCTGCCGCGTCGGCCGACGTCGTTGCCGCGCGGCTCCGTCCACCACCTTCTTGGCCACGGGCGGGAGCTTACGCCAACGGCATTGACCTTACGGCGTCGTCGGCGGTTCCATCACTCCACGGCGCGAGCACCCCCCCGTGCGAGGGCCCCGGCCGCACCGCTCACCCGCTCACCCACTCGACCAGCGGAAGGAACCCCGCCATGCGCGTACTGCTCATCGGAGCCGGAGGCGTCGGAAGCGCCATCACCCGGATCGCCGCCCGACGCGGTTTCTTCGAGCACATGGTCGTCGCCGACTACGACCCGGGCCGGGCCGAGGCGGCCGTCGCGGCACTGGGCGAGGCGGCGGACCGGTTCAGCACGGCCAGGATCGACGCCTCCGACCAGCTCTCCGTGGAGGATCTGCTGCGGGAGCGGCGGTGCGACGTGCTGCTCAACGCGACCGACCCGCGTTTCGTCATGCCGTTGTTCCAGGCCGCGCACCGGGCCGGGGCGACGTATATGGACATGGCGATGTCGCTGTCGGTGCCGCACGCGCGGCGGCCTCACGAGGAGTGCGGCACGAAGCTCGGCGACGACCAGTTCGCGCAGGCGAAGGCGTGGGAGGAGGACGGGCTGCTGGCTCTGGTCGGCATGGGCGTGGAGCCGGGCATGTCCGATGTCTTCGCCCGCTACGCCGCCGACCACCTCTTCGACGGCATCGACGAGATCGGGGTGCGCGACGGCGCGAACCTCACGGTGGACGGCTACGACTTCGCGCCGTCGTTCAGCATCTGGACCACCATCGAGGAGTGTCTGAACCCGCCGGTGGTGTGGGAGAAGGACCGCGGCTGGTACACCACGGCGCCGTTCAGCCAGCCCGAGATCTTCGACTTCCCCGAGGGCATCGGCCCGGTGGAGTGCGTGAACGTCGAGCACGAGGAGGTGCTGCTGATCCCGCGCTGGGTCGACGCCCGCCGGGTGACGTTCAAGTACGGTCTCGGCCAGGACTTCATCGACAAGCTCCAGACCCTCCACGACCTGGGCCTGGACCGTACGGACCCGGTCACCGTCGCCACCGACCGGGGTCCGGCCCGGGTCTCCCCCAGGGACGTCGTCGCCGCCGTGCTGCCGGACCCGGCCGCGCTCGGCGACCGGATGCACGGCAAGACCTGCGCGGGCACCTGGGTGAAGGGCACCAAGGACGGCCGCCCGCGCGAGGTCTACCTCTACCACGTGGTCGACAACCAGTGGTCGATGCGGGAGTACGGTTCCCAGGCCGTCGTCTGGCAGACGGCGATCAATCCGGTGATCGCCCTCGAACTCCTGGCCGACGGCACCTGGAGCGGCAGCGGTGTCCTCGGCCCCGAGGCGTTCGACGCGCGGCCCTTCCTCGACCTGCTCGTCGCGTACGGGTCCCCGTGGGCGATGCGCGAACAGGCCGGGAACGCGCAGGATCGGGACGCGGCCCAGGCGCCGAACGCGTAGCGCCCGCGGCCGTCGGGGCGGATGCCCCGGGGTGCCCCCGGACCTGGGGCGCCTGTGTAGCCAGGGAGGACAGGGGCAGGCGTGGCATCACAGGGTGAATGAGTACGACGGGGTCGGTCTTCCGGCCCCAGGACGCACGGAGGTCCCACGATGCGCAGCCTGTCCGTACGCGTGATGGTGCCCGCCGCGGCTCTGGCCACGGCGGCCCTGACCTTGACGGCTTGTTCGGACGACGGCGGGTCCGCCGCTCCGGCGGGCTCGTCCGTCTCGGTCAGCGCGGCGCCGTCCGACTCCCCGTCCGCCGGTGCGCCGTCCACGACGGACGACGGTACGCAGAGCGCGCCGGGCGGTACGCCCACGTCGTCGGCGGACGGCTCCGGCGGCGCGTCGGCCGAGGCGGCGGGGCCGAGCGCGTGCGCCAGCGACCACCTCAGCGTGGCGCTGAAGGACGCCGAGGTCGGCGCCGGGCAGTACCACGCGAAGGTCGTCTTCACCAACACCGGCAGCACGGCGTGCACGCTGACGGGCTATCCGGGCGTCTCGTACGTCAAGACGGCCGGGGCGCAGGCCGGTCCCGCGGCCGACCGTGACGGCGGTTCGCACGGCACCGTCTCGCTGGCGCCGAAGGCGACCGCGTACGCGGAGCTGCACGACAGCAACGGTCAGGGCGGTTACAGCGCCGACCAGTGCAAGCTGACGAAGGTCGAGGGGCTGCGGATCTATCCGCCGAACCAGAAGGCGGCGCTGTTCCTCGCCGACAAGACCGAGCACTGCGCCGGTACGGGCATCCACCCGCTGACCATAGGCGCCGTGCGGCGCTGACGACCGGTCGCCTGACGCACCGTCAAGGGCCCGCGCGGGCCCGGATGGTGGACCGCCGCGGACCCGCCGCTTCCCGGTCGCTAGCCTGCGTGCAAGGACGCGGCACCGTGATGTGCCAGGTCATGGCGGCGGACGGCCCTCGACGCGGGCAACGGGACGCGCCTTGACGGGAGTTGCCCGACCCGAGAGAGGCGCAGCGCATGTTCACGACCAGGCCGACCCTCCAAGGCACCTTCGGCATGGTGGCCTCCACCCACTGGCTCGCCTCCCAGAGCGCGATGGCCGTACTGGAGGGCGGCGGCAACGCGTACGACGCCGCCGTGGCCGGTGCTTTCGTGCTGCACGTGGTGGAGCCGCACCTCAACGGTCCCGGCGGCGAGGTGCCGATCATCGTCGGGCCCGCCGAGGGGGAGGTACGGGTGCTGTGCGGGCAGGGGGTGGCGCCCGCGGGCGCGACCGTCGCCCACTACCGCTCGCTCGGCCTGGACCTGGTGCCCGGTACCGGGCCGTTGGCCGCCGCCGTGCCCGGCGCGTTCGACGCCTGGATGACGTTGCTGCGCGACTACGGCACCGCGTCCCTCGCCGAGGTGCTGCGTTACGCGATCGGGTACGCGGCGGACGGTCATCCGCCGGTCGAGCGCGTCACGGCGACCGTCGAGACGGTGCGTGAGCTGTTCGAGACGGAGTGGACGACGTCCGCGGAGCTGTATCTGCCGGGCGGCGAGGCGCCGCGTCCCGGCGAGCTGTGGCGCAATCCGGCGCTCGCCGCGACCTGGCGGCGGCTGATCGCCGAGGCGGAGGCGGACGGCGGCGGGGACCGGGTCGCGCAGATCGAGGCCGCGCGCCGGATCTGGCGGGAGGGCTTCGTCGCCGAGGCGATCGTCGCCCAGGCCGCCCGTCCGACCATGGACACCAGCGGCGAGCGGCACACCGGGACGCTCACGGCCGCCGATCTGGCGGGCTGGTCCGCGTCGTACGAGGAGCCCGCCACGTATGAGTGGGATGGCTGGACGGTCTGCAAGGCGGGTCCGTGGAGTCAGGGCCCGGCCTTCCTCCAGCAGCTCGCCCTGCTGCCGTCGCGCGCCGCCGACCTGCCCGCGTACGGGTCCGCCGCGTATGTCCACCGGCTGGTCGAGGGCACGAAGCTCGCCATGGCCGACCGCGAGGCGTGGTACGGCGACGCGTCGGACGTCCCGCTCGACGCGCTGCTGTCCACCGCGTACAACACCGGCCGCCGCCAACTCATCGGTGACCGGGCCTCGTACGAACTGCGGCCCGGCGGCCCCGAGGGTCGGACGCCGAAGCTGAGCGCGTACGCGACCGCCGCGGGGCAGGGCGCGGGTGCGCGGTTGGTGCCGGCCGGGGCCGGGGCGGGCGAGCCGACGGTCGCGGTGGACGGCGGCACGCGCGGCGACACCTGTCATATCGATGTCGTGGACCGCTGGGGCAACATGATCTCGGCGACGCCCAGCGGGGGGTGGCTCCAGTCGAATCCGGTGATACCGGAGCTGGGCTTCCCGCTCGGCACGCGGCTCCAGATGACCTGGGTCGAGGAGGGTCTGCCCAACTCCCTGTCCCCCGGCCGCAGGCCGCGCACGACGCTCAGTCCGTCGCTGGCGCTGCGGGACGGGGTGCCCGTCCTCGCCTTCGGCACCCCCGGCGGCGACCAGCAGGACCAGTGGCAGGTGCACTTCTTCCTTGCCGTGGCGCTCCGCGACCGGGTGCGCGGCGGCTACGACCTGCAAGGCGCCGTCGACGCGCCGAACTGGCACACCGACAGCTTCACCGGCTCCTTCTACCCGCGGGCCATGGCGCCGGGCAGCCTCACCGTCGAGGAGCGGACGGGTCCCGATGTCGTGGCCGAACTGCGCCGCCGGGGGCACGCGGTGAGCGTCGGCGGCGCCTGGTCGGAGGGGCGGATCTCCGCCGTCGCGCGCGATCCGGAGACGGGCGTGCTGTCGGCCGCCGCGAATCCGCGCGGCATGCAGGGCTACGCCGTGGGACGTTGACGCGTCCGGACGGCGGCGCGCGGCCCTGCGGAATCCTCAGCCCATGCCCACGCTCTGGTGCTCGGGCTCGATGAGCGCGACGACGAGCTCGTTGTCGCGCGAGTAGGGGCCGCCGGTGTACTTCGTCGCCATCCGGTCGATGATCTCCCAGACGGCGTCGCCCTCCAGCCATTCGACGACCTTGCCGCGGATGACGACCGGCTGGAAGGGGTTGTCGGCCGGGGTGAGGGAGAGCGCCACGCGCGGGTCGCGGCGCAGATTGCGGGCTTTGCGGGACCGCGGGCCGGTGAAGATCGTGACGCGGTCGCCGTGGGTGCCGATCCAGACGGGGACGGTGTGCGGGGCGCCGTCGGGCAGGACGGTCGCGATGTGGGCGAGTGAGGTGCCGTCGAGGACGCGGCGGACGTCGGGGTCGAGCATCGTGGTCAGCTCCTGATGGCTGGTGCGGGTGCGCCGGTGAACGGGTCGGCGGCTCTGGTGGTGTACGCGGACGGCCGCCCAGGGCCGCGTCCGGGGACGTATCCGTGGACCGACACGCGTGCACACTGAGAACCCTGCCAGGTCCGCGCGACCTCGGCATCCCGCGCGAGGCGCCGGCCGAGCGGCTGAACCGCCTCGTCGACGAGGGCGTCCTGGAGGGGTGACCATACGACCGCCGGGCCGTACGGGGGCGAGGCCGGTCCGCCGGGGCTGCGCGACCTGACGGACGCTGCGCGACCGCGGCGCGGTCATCGCTCAGGCGGTGTGCTCCGCCACGAGGCCGATGATCTCGGGCCACAGCTCACGGGGGCGGTCGTGGCCCATATCGGGGATCAGGACGAGTTCGGCCCCTGGCACCAACTCCGCGGTGCGCTCCCCGCCGCTGGGGCCGATCAGGGTGTCGTCCAGGCCGTGGATGACGAGGGTCGGCACCTTGAGCTTCCGGAGTGCGTCCGCGCGTGAGCCGCCGAGGATCATCGCGCCGAGCTGCCGGCCGACGCCGGAGGGGTGATAGGCGCGGTCGTAGCTGCGGGCGGCCAGGTCGCGCAGGGCGTCGGCGTCGCCGTAGCGCCGGGAGGCCCACACCAACTCCCTTTCCGCCGCGGCGACATAGCCTTCACGGTCGGCCGGTTTCGGGGCGAAGAGCACCGCCTGCGCCTCGGGGGTCGGCCGGCCGTATTCGGACTCGCCGGTCGAGGACATCATCGAGGTCAGGGTCAGCACCCGCGACGGCCGGTGGATGGCCATCGTCTGGGCGATCATGCCGCCCATCGAGGAGCCGAAGACGTGGGCCCGGTCGATGCCGAGCGCGGTGAGCAGGCCGAGGCCGTCGTCGGCCATGTCCTGGAGCGTGTAGGGGACCATGGCCAGGGCGGAGGCGATGTCCCCCGAGCCGACCGCGGCGATGAACCGGCCCATGTCGACGGGGTGGGCGTCGAAGGAGGTGGACAGCCCGCAGTCGCGGTTGTCGTACCGGATGACATGGCGGCCACGGTCCGCGAGCGCGCGGCAGAAGTCCTCGTGCCAGGAGATCATCTGGGCGCCGAAGCCCATCACGAGCAGGACGGCGGGATCGCCGGGGTCGCCGAAGGTCTCGTAGGCGAGGGACACTCCGGGCGCGACGTCTGCATGGGGCATGTGCGGAGTCTGCCATTCGGCCGATCGCCTCGCATCCGGCTTTCGGCCGGGGCTGACCTGCGTCTTCTCCCGCACCTTCAGGTGCCGGGTCGGGCGGGCAGGGGGCGCGGATGCCGGTGGCGGCGCCCCCTGCCCGGACATCGGGCGGCTAGGCGGTGATCTTGACCGCGTCGATCACCCAGTACCAGTTGTTGGAACCGGTGTAGTGGAAGCGGAAGCTGACACTGGAGGCGCCCTCGGGCGCGGTCAGGGTGAGGGACTCCACCTTGGCGACCGTGTCGGCGGTGTAGGTCTTGACGACCGTCGGGGTGCCGCCGTTCCAGGAGGCGAGGATCTCGGCCTTCTGGCTGCCTTCCTGGAGGTAGTGCGTGACGTAGTCGAGGGTCACCTTGGAGCCCGCGGTGACCGCGTGGGCGGGGGTGACGAGCGTCGAGTCGAACGTGCCGGAGAAGGACTTGTCGGCCCACTCGTCGGAGTCGGCGACCGCGAAGACCCCGCGCGAGCGGACGTTGAGTTCACGCGACTGGTCGGCCTGGGCGCGGGACCAGAACTCGTCGGTGGCGAAGGACCAGCCGCGCCACTCGGTGACACCGCCGGTGCCCATCGCGGAGTTGATGATCGACCAGCCGCTGGGCGTGGTGTGCGTGTAGCCCAGAACCCCGGCGGGGATGCCGGTCTCGTCGGTGCGCGGTGAGAGCGTCAGCGTGTCGAAGGGATCGGTCGAGCGCTCCTGAATGGGCTTGCCGTCCAGGCCCCAGGAGGCGGCGGGGACGATGCCGAGCTGCTTGAAGACCGTGGCGGCCACGTCGACCAGGCGGGTGTCGATGGGCCGCAGGCCCGCCGCGATGCCGGGTCCCTGGGCGAGCACGAAGGTGCGCCGCTCCTCGATGGTGGAGCCGCCGTGGCCGCCCGCGTCCAGGTGTCCGTGGTCGGTGGCGACGATGACCGTCCAGCGCTCGCTCGCGTAGGTGGGACGGGCCTTGACCGCGGCGAGCAGGCGGCCGAGGTAGCCGTCCTGGGTGGCGATGGCCTTGAGGTACGCCTGGCTGGCGGCGCCCGAGGCGTGCCCGACCTCGTCGGTGTTGCCGAAGTAGACGAAGGCGACATCCGGGTTCTGATCGCGCAGGACCGATTCGGAGTCGGCGACGATCTGGGCGTCGGTGACGGTGTAGTCGGCTGTGTCGCCGTCGTAGACGACCTTGCCGTCCGCGCCGTCGGTGAAGGTGCCCTGCGCGTCGAGCGGCTTCCAGTCGACGGCCACGTACGTGGACAGGGCCGGTTTCACGGACGCGATGCGCTTGATGAAGCCCGGGTAGGCGCCGTAGTTCTTGCCCGCGAAGGTGTTGTCCTTCACGCCGTGCTTGTCCGGCCACACGCCGGTGGCGATGGTCGACCAGCCGGCGCCGGAGACGGTGGCCGCCATCGGGCTCGCGTAGAGCAGGCTGGTGCCGTAGGTGCCGTTCGCCATCAGGGACTTGAGGTGGGGGGCGGTGGCCGCGTCGATCCTGTCGTGGCGCAGGCCGTCCATGCCCACGACGAGGACCTTGTCCTTGCTGGTGCCGTTCGGCAGCGTGGGGGCCGCGGCGGCGGCCGGGGTCGCGGCGGTGACGCCGCTGACGGCGACGGTCGCGCCGACGGCGGCGGTGGCCGCGAGGACGCTGCGGCGGGAGATCCCGTGGTCGGACATCTGTTGCTCCGTTCGACATGGCGGAGGTGGCGGAGACGCGCGGTGCGGGAGGGCACCAGTGGGACCGAACGCCCCGGAACATCGAGGCCGTTCGGTCCATACCTGTTATCTTTCCGTGACGCATGGGCGGAGGCCAGACCCCTGCGGAAGACCACCTGTTGAACGGTCGGCTACCAGTGGCCGACGTCCGGATTCGCCACGCTCCCCGTTCCGGGGCCGCCGGGGTACGCGGCGTTAGCATGCGTCCCATGCCCGATGCCCCGCCCCGCCCCGAACCCTTCACCCCGCGGGCCGACGCCGCCGCGCTCGACGACCTGCGGACCCGGCTGCGCGCGACGCGCTGGCCGGACGCGCCCGAGGACGCGGGTTGGTCGCTCGGAACCGACCTGGACTACCTCCGCGAACTGGTCGCCTACTGGGCGGACGGCTTCGACTGGCGAGCGCAGGAGGCGGCGCTGGCCCGGCTCCCCCGGTTCCGGGCCCCGATCGGCGGGCTCGGCATCCACTTCGTCCACGCCCGCGCCGTCGCGCCCACGGGGCCCGTCCTGCCGCTGGTCCTCAGCCACGGCTGGCCGGACTCCTTCTGGCGGTACGCGAAGGTCGTCCCGCTCCTCACGGACCCGGCCGCGCACGGCGCCGACCCGGCCGACGCCTTCGACGTGGTCGTGCCCGACATGCCGGGCTACGGGTACTCCGACCGCCCCGCCGCGGGACGGCCGCTCGACTCCGTCGCCGTCAGCGGCCTGTGGGCGGAGCTGATGGACGTCCTCGGCTACGCGCGGTTCGGCGCGGCGGGCGGGGACATCGGCAGCCATGTGAGCCGCTACCTCGGGCTCGACCACCCCGACCGGGTGGTGGCCGTCCACCGCACCGACGGCGGCCTGCCCGTCTTCGCGGGCGATCCGGCGGACCTCACACCCGAGGAGAGCGCCTGGTTCCAGCAGACCGCCGCCTGGGGCGCGACCGAGGGCGGATACGCCGCCATGCACCGTACGAAGCCGCAGACCGCGGCCGTCGGGCTCCAGGACTCGCCCGCGGGGCTGGCCGCGTGGATCGTGGAGAAGCTGCGGGCGTGGAGCGACTGCGGCGGCGACATCGAGCGGAGCTTCACCAAGGACGAGATCCTCACCAACGTGACCATCTACTGGCTCACCGGGACGATCGCCTCGTCAATGCGGATGTACCACGCGAATTCCGCGATCCCGTCGGCCCAGCTCACCCGCCGCGTCGAAGTGCCCTCCGGCTTCTCGCTCTTCCCCGGCGACATCGCCCGCCCGCCGCGGGCCTGGCTCGAGCGTACGGCCAACGCCGTACGCGTCACCGAGCCCGCGCGCGGCGGCCACTTCGCGGCGTTCGAGGAACCCGAGGTGTACGCGCGGGAGTTGCGCGAATTCTTCCGCCCCTACCGGGCGGCAGCGGGCTGAACGGCGGTCCTGCGTAAGGGCGTCAGGGCCGCGTCACAGACCGGTCACCGCGCTCGACGCGCTGACCTCGTAGACGAGGGTGATCTCGCGGCGCTCGCCGGGAGCCAGGCGCTGGACGTAGCGGACGATGCCGTCGTCGTCGGTCTCGTCGGGCGCCGGGCGGCAGCGGTCGGGCAGGGTGCGGACCTCGACGGCCGAGACCTCGGAGACGGGGACGCGTTCGCGGATCACGACCTCGCGGGTGAGGTCGGCGCCCGGCCGGTCGGCGTCGCCGGGGTGCTCGGCGCCCGGCTGGTCCAGGCGGGAGACGAAGAGCCGCACCTGACGGGTGATCACGGTGCGCTGGTTGATCCCGGCGAGACCGGTGGTGTCGCGCTGCTCCTCGGTGTGGCGGACGACCCGGAAGGTGTCCTGGCTGCCGAAGGACAGGCGTACGTCCTCGCCCGTACCGGCGAAGGACATCGTGGCCCGGCCGGTGTAGCCGCTGTCGCGCACCAGGTCGACGGGGCCGGCCAGCAGGACGTGGCCCGCGGCGTTGGGGAACCGCGCGGTGGTCACGACCAGGGGCGACAGTTCGGGGGCGCAGGTGTCCTCGGTGCGGCAGGCGGCGGTGAAGGCCGACAGGTGGACGCGGTGCGGGCGCCGGTCGGAGGGGACGGTGACGGGGCGGGGCGCGTGCAGGACGCGGACCGCGCCGCCGTCGTGCAGGCCGGGCAGCGGTCCCGCGCCGCCCGCGGTGTCGGCGGCCGAGTCGCCGCCCACGGTCGTGACGTCCTCCTCGCGCAGGTCCACCTCGACGGTCCGGCGCTCCTCGACGGTGCGTTCCCTGAGGGTCAGGACGTCCTCGGTCAGCTCCGGCGGGGCCGCGGCGAGCGTCGGGCGCGCGGTGGACAGGGACAGCCGTACGCCGTTCCAGTCCTCGCCGGTGTCCTGCCACACGAAGGCGTCGGTCTCCAGGGTGACGCTGTCGCGGTCGGCGGCGAGCGTCGCGCGGTAGGCGGGGCGCCACAGCGCGCACGGGACGAGGCTCACGACGCGGATCCGCGCGGAACCGGCCTCGGGCGCCTCCACGACGAGTTCCACGAAGGCCGTGAGCACCGGGGGTTCGGTCTCGGTGGCCGCCAACGCCGTACGCGCCGTACGCAGTTCCTCGTTCAGGTCGTGCTCGCGGCGGCGCAGCCGGTGGAGTTCGCCGATCCGGGTCTCGGCGTCCTCGTCCACGCGCTCCAGCCGGTCGGCCCAGCGCTCGGGGTCGGCGGCGCCCGCTCCCGCGCCCTGCACGATGTCGCGGTGCAGATCGGCCTTGGCCTGGTGGACCACGGCCAGCGCGCTCTCCAGGCGCTGCCGCAGCTGTCCGACCTCGCGCATCTCCCGTTCCAGGGAGTCGACTTCGCGGCGCAGCTCGGACGCGTCGGGACCCGGCCCGCCGGGAGGCGCGGGGGTGTAGGTGCGGATGACGCGGGCGTCGAACACGCGCGGACCGTCCGCGCCGAGGTCCGTGTCGTCGTCCCCCTCGGTGTGCGCGGAGATCTCGGCGCGCAGGGAGCGGTCGACGGTCAGCGGGGTGACCGGGCCGATCCGCAGGCGCTGGACGCCCGCGGTGAGCCGCGCGGTGCCGGTGCGTTCGACCTGGGCGCGGTCCTCCAGGCAGGTCACGGTGGTGACCGGGAGGAAGAGCGCGTCCGGCTCGGCGGGCGTGTCATCGGCGCCGGGCGCGCCGGTCCCGTCGGTCAGGGTCTCCGGGGTGGTCACGGTTCACTTCCTCCGGTTTCCGCCGACGACCGACTTGCCCGCGGGGAGGCGGACCTCGAACCCTCCGGTGAGCGTCGTGGTCCGGCCGGGTGCCAACTCCACGCGCCACACGCGCGCTCCGCGGACGTACGAGCCGTCCTGGCCCGTGAGCGGTTCCTCGGGTTCCGTCCAGGCCGGTCGCGCCCGGTGCTCCTCGATACGGACGTCCTTGTCGGTCGACACCGGTACGCGCTCGCGGACCTCGACGACGACGGGGTACGGCAGGCGGTTGGCGACCTCGATCTCCACGGTGTGGTCGAGGACGGTCGTGCCGCCGCGCAGTCCCGCGGTGGACTCGCGCATGTGGGTGCGGCGGGCCACCTGGACGCTCTCGGCCACGCCGACGCCGACCGCCTGCCGCTGTCCGGGGGCGAGGGTCGGCAGGGCCGCGGTGAGGACGAAGTCGCCGTCCACCATGACATCGGCCGGACCTGCGAGCAGCGCGTGCGGGGAGGTGTTGGTGACCAGGACGGTGCCGAAGACGGCCGTGTCCACCGCGGGGACGCACACGTGCAGCGACTCCGTGACGACCGGCACCTCGCTGACCGGCACGATGTGCCACGCGCCGTCGGACACCACGTCCGCGGGCGCGGCGGTGTCGAAGCGGTAGTCGAAGGAGCCGGCCGAGGTCCGTACGTCGACCGCGTGCGCGGGCTGCGGGAGGCGGCCGACGGTCTCGGCCCTGCGCCGGTACTCGGTGACCACGGTGGCGATCGGGGCGGCTTCCGGTCGCAGCGTGCCGCGCTCGGCGCCAGCGTCGGGACCCGCGACGGTCAGGCGGCCGTAGTCGAGCATGTCCACGGACGGCGCGGTGGACGGCGGCGGTACGGGCGGCGCGGCGGTTTTGCGCCGGGCGCTGCGGGCGACGGGCGCCGACCTGCCGCGTGCGCGGTCCGTCGCGGGCTCGGCGTGCGCCTGGGACATGGGCGCCGCGGCGGGGAGCGGAGCCGGGGGCGGCGCCGCTCCCGGTGCGGGCACCGGGCCGCCGAACGAACCGCCGTAGCCGACGGCCTCGGCCGCGCCGCCGGGCTCCGCGGGTCCGTACGCGCCGCCCGCCGCCAGGTCCGGCGAGAGGTCGGCCTCTTCCAGGTCGTCCTCGACGCCGCCGAGCCACGCGTTCATGGACCTGGGGGCGCCCGGGCCCGACGGCCGGGCCGGACCGCGCGACGCGGCGGGGTGGGCCGCGGCGGCGCCGTCGTAGCCGGTGAACAACTCGGCGAGCCCTGGCGGCGGTTCGCGCCATCCGGGGGTCTGCGGTTCCTGCTGGGCGCGGCCGATCCGCAGCGACCGCAGTTCGGGCAGGTCGGAGCGGCGCAGCAGGTCCGCGGTGGACAGCCCGAGACGTACGCCCGACCAGTCCTCGCCGGTGCGCTGGGCGACGCAGGCGCGCAGGACGAGCGTGCCCGCGCCGCTGGTGCCGTCCAGGCGGAGTTGGTAGGTGGGGACCCAGGTGGCGCCGGGGACGTGGTACTCGACCTCGACGTCGATCTCGGCCGGGGCGTCGGCGGGTGTCCCGGCCTCGCCGGTCGGGGAGGTGTCCTCGCGGGTTTCGGGCGCGTCCGGTTCGTCGGCCGACGCGTCCGGTACGTCGGCCGCGTCGGTCACCTCGGAGGCCAGCGTCACGACCGCGCCGACGGCCGGGTCGGTGCGCTCGGCGCTCAGGGCGGTGGACGACTGGTGCAGTCGCGCCCGCAGGACGTCCACGTCGTGGTCGGCGCGCGCCAGTTGGTCCTCGGTGGCCCGCAACCGCTCGTGCAGGAAGCCGAGTCGGGTGTCGACGAATCCGGCCAGGGCGAGGAAGGACTCGACCGGCGCCCAGCGAGGCGGGTCGCCCCTGCGCGGCTGCGGCGGCTCGGCGCGCAGCGCCGCCACCTCCTCGATCTCGCTCTCCAGCCGGTACTTGCGGTCCTGGAGCCGGGACTGCTGGTCCTCGGCGTCCTCCAGGTCCAGCCGCAGCGAGGGCAGTTGCTCGCCCCGGTGCACGGTGGCGCCGACGTCCAGCCGTACGTCGGTCACGCGCAGCCCGTGCGGTCCGTTCACCACCCGGCCGCGCAGCGACTGTTCGTAGAGCGTGGGCGGCAGGCCCTCGACGCGGACGGTGGTCTCGGCGGTTCCGGTCGGCACCGTGACGCGCGCGCGGCGGGTGACGACCGCTCCGGAGGCGTGCACGACGACGGAGGTCACCTCGGACTCAGCGGCGGACGGCTCGTTCGGCTCATCCGGGCCGCTCGGAACGGCTGCGCCCACCTTGTCTCCCCCACGCTCGGCCCGCGGCCGGTCTGCCCGTCACGTCTCGGGGCCCGGACTCGTCCGTACCCTAGCCGAGTCCTCCTGGGCATGCCGAGGGTCGGTGCCGGTCCGGCGGCGCGGGAGGTCCGGCCGGTGACGGACGATCACGAACGCCGTGTCTTAAGGGCCGGTTAAGAGCGGCTTATCAGCGCCTCGGGCCGATCGGCGTCCTCGCAGTTCGGGCACGTCACGGGCGTGCGGGCGGCTGTCCGGGCGGGTTGGCGGGCAGGGTGACCGTGCGTAGCATCGGGGCCGTCGGCGGCGGTCGTCGCTCCCGTGAGAGCGCTCCCCCGGCCACGGCCCCCGCCTCCCCCCGACGCCGTACGCCCGGCCGCCGCCGACGCGAACCCTGATCTCCCCCACAGACAAGGTACGTAACCCATGGCTGCACACCGCGCACGCAGATGGTCGCTCGGCGGACTGGTCGTCCTGGTCGCCGCCGCTCTGGTGGCCGCCGTCCTGGTGGCGACGACCGGTCCCGGCACGTCGAGGGCGGACGCCGCCGAGGGCCGGCAGACCTGGTCCGACGAGTTCGACGGCCCCGCGGGCACCGCGCCCGACCCCGCCAAGTGGACGCATGAGAAGGGTGGTTCGGGCAACGGCAACAACGAGTTGCAGTACTACACCGACAGCACCTCCAACGCCGCTCTCGACGGCGACGGGCACCTGGTGATCACCGCACGGCCCAACTCCGACACCGGGCTGTCCTGTTGGTACGGACCCTGTAAGTACACCTCGGCGCGGCTGAACACGGCCTCGACCTTCACGCAGGCGTACGGTCACTTCGAGGCCCGCATCAAGATCCCGCGCGGCCAGGGCATCTGGCCGGCGTTCTGGATGCTGGGCAGCGACATCGGCAGCGTCGGCTGGCCCCACAGCGGTGAGCTGGACATCATGGAGAACATCGGACGGGAGCCCGGCACCGTCCACGGCACGATCCACGGCCCCGGCTACTCGGGCGCGGCCGGTATCGGGTCCCCGTACACACTGCCCGGCGGCGCGGCCTTCGCGGACGACTTCCACACCTTCGGTGTGCACTGGAGCCCGAGCGCGATCACCTGGACGGTGGACGGCACGGTCTACCAGACGCGTACGCCGTCGGACGCGGGCGGCAACACGTGGGTGTTCGACCACCCGTTCTTCCTGATCCTCAACCTGGCGGTCGGCGGTGACTGGCCGGGCTCGCCCGACGGTTCCACGTCCTTCCCGCAGACGATGACGGTCGACTACGTACGGGCGTCGCAGTGGGACAGCGGCTCCGGCACGACGGCGGGCGGCGGCACCGGCGGGTCCGGCGGGTCTGGCGGCTCCGACCGGGTCGGCTCGATCAAGGGCATCGGCGGCATGTGCGTGGACGTGGCGGGCGGCTCGTCGGCCGACCGTACGCCGGTCCAGCTCCACGACTGCACCGGCAATGTGGCCCAGCAGTGGACGCTCGGCGCCGACGGGACGGTACGGGCGCTGGGCAAGTGCCTCGACGTGGACGGCGGTTCGACGGCGGACGGCGCGGTCGTGCAGCTCTACACGTGCAATGGCACCCAGGCGCAGCAGTGGAAGTACACCGACGCCCACGACCTGACGAACACGGGCGCGGACAAGTGCCTTGACGCGAAGGACAATGCGTCGGCGGACGGGACGCGGTTGCAGACCTGGACGTGCGGCGGGGCCGCCAACCAGAAGTGGATCTTCGGCTGACCCCTGGTCCGACGGCGTGGGGCGTGCCCGGTCCACCGGACGCGCCTCGCGCCGTCTTTGGCCGGTTTCGGCGGTTCGCCCGGTTCGCTCGTGGGAGTACCGTCACCTTCCGGGAGCACCGACCGACAAGGAGTACGCCATGTCATGGGTGACCAGCGGCCTTCGGGCGCTCAGCGGCGAGATGCGCGCACGGTGGCACGGGTACTTCGTCGGCTACGGGCAGCAGGACTGACGCCCGCAGCAGGACCGGGCACCACTCGGACCGACAAGGAGGACGGCCACGATGTCATGGATCGTCAGGAGCCTTCGCGCGCTCAGCGGTGAGGCGCGTGCGCGGCGCAACCAGTACGGCGACAGGTACGGGCACAACGCCTGACGTCTTCTCCGCGCGGGGACGGGACGGGCGGCCGTACGCGGCGCGCGTTCCGTCCCGTATCCGACAAGGCGGGCGACCCGTGTTCCTCGACAGGAAGAGTCTGTGGCCGGACCTGCGGCGGTGGGAGGAGCAGGCGGCGGGCCGTGACGGGCCGTTCCGGCTGCGCTTCGGCACCCTGTTCGTGGCCGACGCCGACGCGGCCCGTGACGTGCTGGTCGAGCAGGCGGGCGACTATCTGTCCCAGTCCGGGTTCTTCCGTCTCGGGCCGGAGTCCCTGCCCCCGGCGGTCAGGGGCGAAGCCTCGCGTGAACTGCTCAGGGTCCTGGCCCGGCACGATCCCGCGTCGTCCTTCGACCTCGGCGCGGCTCTCGGCGAGGTGTGTGACGGTCGCGGCCGTCTGCGGCACCAGCGCTGGGGCGTCGAGGTGGTCCGGCGGTACTTCGCCCCCGTCATCGCGGACCGGAGCCACACCGCGATCAACGCGCTCGTCGACACGTATGTGACGTCGAGTGTGGTCGCCGACGACGTCGTCGGCCATGTGCTGAGACGCTCGCACCGTACGGTGCCCGCCGTCCGGGCCGGGCTCGCCGAACAGCTCGGGCGGCTGTCCGCTCAGGAGGACGGAGCGCGGGATCTGGTCGACCTCGTGCTGGGGCTGCCCGGCGAGCTGTCGACGGCCGATCGCGCGCAGGTGCTGCAACGCCTCGTGCTGTCCACGGTCGGCTTCACCGGCGTGACGCTCGAATGGGTGGTGCTGCTCGGGGTCCGGCACGGCTACAACACCCCGACGGTGCGGCGGGAGCAGGTCCACCACCTGGTCAGGGAAGCGCTGCGCCTGTATCCGACCGCCTGGCGGCTGATGAGAGTGGCCGCCGCCGACCACGAGATCGCCGGGGCCGAGGTCCGCGAGGGCGAGCACGTCCTGATCGGCACGCACGCGATCCACCGGTCGGCGGCCGTCTGGGAGGCGCCGCTGGACTTCCGCCCCTCGCGCTGGCAGCGGCCGACCGACGAACAGCGGCGGTCCTACCTGCCGTTCGGCAAGGGCGAGGGCATGTGTCCGGCGAGCGGCTTCGCCGTCAGGGCGCTCGAACACCTCGGCCACCTCATCCTGAGCGGCTACCGGGGCGAGGTGCGGCTGCGCACGCGCAGGCCGCATGTGCGCACGCTTCTGGCGCCGCCCGCCGGCTGGACCCGGCTCACCGCGCGAGCGGTACCGGCTCCCGAGCGCTGAATCGGCCACCGCGGCCCACGCCCTCGGCCGCGGGGCAGGACTCCTTCGTGGCCGCCGCGTCAGACCGGCGACTTGCGCAGGCGGGCCCGCCTGCGGTGCAGCGGTCCGCGCTTGGGCGGCGGTGAGGCGAGGCCGAAGCGGACGGCGACGCGGGTGCCGCCCATCGGGCCGCGGTCGATGTCCAGCGCGCCGCGGGTCGCGGCGGCGGCGCGGCGGGCGATGTCGAGGCCGAGGCCGGTGGACGCGGTGCTGGCGCCGCGGACGAGGGCGTCGTCGGGGTCCGGGATGCCGGGGCCCGCGTCCTCGACGGTGAGGGTGACGGACTGGGCGGCGCGCACCAGGCGCAGCGCGAAGGCGGTGCCGGGCGCGGTGTGCCGGAAGACGTTGCCGACGAGCGCGTCGATGACGGCGGCGAGGTCGTCCTCCGGCAGGTCGATCAGGGCGTCCTCGCCGGTCACTTCCACCAGGCAGGGACGGCCCTGCTGTTCCGCGAGCGTCGTCCAGAATCCGGCGCGGCGGCGGACGATCACCGTGGCGGCGCACAACACCTGCTCGGGCCGGTCGAGTTGGGGCGCGCCCATGTGTCCGACGGCCAGCGGTGTGCGGGCCGCGGTGATGACGGCGTGCAGTTGTGTTTCGAGCTGGGCGACCGCGGCGGCCACGGGGGCGGCGTCCGGTCCCGTACCCATGCGTTCGGTGGCCAACTGGAGGGCGGTCAGGGGTGTCCTGAGACGGTGGGACAGGTCGGCGACCAATTCCCGCTCGACGGCCAGGAGTTCCAGCATGCGTGCGGCCATGGCGTTGAACGCCTGCCCGGCCTCGCGCAGTTCCGGCGGCCCCATGGGGTCGACGCGGGACTCCAGGTCGCCGCGGCCGAGCGCGTTGGCGGCGCAGGAGAGGTTGCGGGAGGACCGTACGACGCGGGAGGCGAGGCGGTCGGCGACCAGGACGGAGCCGACGACCAGGCCGACGGCGAGCAGCGCCATCACGGTCAGCGACGCGTTCACCCCGCGGTTCAGCTCGGCTTCGGGGACGAATTCCTCGACGACGGCGACCCGGCCCTGCGGCAGCACGACCGGCTGGAGGTAGACCCAGCCGCCGCCCGGCAGGTCCTGCGCCAGTGACTCGCCGTCGTGCTGTGCGCGCACCAGCAGGGAGTGGGGTGCGTGGCCCGCGCCGATGGAGCGGCCGTCGGGCTGGTGGACCGCCAGGTTTCCCGACGGGTCGAGGCCCGAGACGGCCTGCCGTACGGCGGCCGGGTCGTCGGTGAGCGTGAGGACCGGCGCCAGGGCGGCGGCGCGCTGCTCGGCGGCGATGATCGCCTGGTTGCGGGCCTCGGAGCGGACCAGCAGGCCCAGCGGGATGAGGAAGGACAGGGCCACCATCGAGGTGACGGCCAGGGCGACCCTGGCCAGGGTCCCTCTCACCGCGGGGTCACCAGTTTGATGCCGACGCCGCGCACCGTACGCAGCAGGCTCGGTGCCGCCGCGCTCTCGCCGAGTTTGCGGCGCAGGGAGGACAGGTGGACGTCGATGGTCTGGTCCTCGACGTAGGGGTCGCGCCAGACCTCGGTGAGGATGTGCCGTTTGGACACGACGGTGTCGGCGTTGGCGGCGAGGAAGGACAGCAGGTCGAACTCGCGGCGGGTCAGGGGGACTTCGTGTCCGTGCAGGTGGACGGTGCGGGGTCCGGGGTCGATGCGCAGCGGTCCGAGGGTGACGGGCTCGCGCAGATTGGGGGCGCCGGTCCTGCCGTCGGGGCCCGCGGAGCGGCGCAGGACGGCGCCGAGGCGCGCGGTGAGCTGTCCGCCAGAGAAGGGTTTGACCAGGTAGTCGTCGGCGCCCGCGTTGAGGAGCCGGATGATCTCGGCCTCGTCGTCCCTGGCGGTGACGATCAGGACCGGTACGCGGGAGATGCCGCGGATCATGCGCAGCGCGTCGCCGCCGTCGAGGTCGGGCAGCCCGAGGTCGAGGATCACCGCGTCCAACGGCGTTCTGGTCGCCTCGCGCAATCCGCTGAATCCGTCGGCGGCGCTGCGGACTTCGTGCCCGTCGCGGGTGAGTATCCCGATCAGTTCGGCACGTATGCCGGGATCGTCTTCTACGACAAGGACGCTCGCCATGCGGCACACCGTAACGGATCGGCCATGATGGCCCGGTGCCCCGGTCCTTGCGCCATTTCCTGATCTGGCTGTCGTGCACGGTCCTCACCGTCACGGCGGTGTCGTTGACCGTGCGCTTCGTGGTGGGTTCGACGGCGCCGCTGCCGCCGTCCGCGCGGGATGTGGCGGCCGGGATCGCCACCAACTCGCCCAGTTCCGTGGTGATCGGCTCGCCGACGGCCACGCCCCGGCAGTCGCCGACGCGGACCCGCAAGCCCGCGGTGTCGCCGTCCCCCTCGACCCGTCGCCCGACGGCGACCGCGACCAGCCCGTCCTCCGCGCCGGCCGCGCCGCCGTCGACCGCCTCCCGGCCGCCGGACTGCGAAGGGGGCGCCGGGACGCACAGTTTCGAGTCGACGGGCGGTCAGGCGTCGATACGGTTCGGCGCGGACGCGGTGTGCCTGGTCTCGGCGGTGCCCGCGATCGGCTTCACCACGAGCACCCGGCAGAGCGCGCCGGACACCCTCACCATCACCTTCACCGGGGCGCGCCACCGCTCGGAGCTGACGGCGACGCTGCGTCCGCAGGCGAAGGAGGTCACCAGCGAGGTGTCCTGGTGAGGCGCGGTGTCCGCGGTTCTTCGCCCGCCCGGCCGGGGGCGGGGCTCAGCGGTGTCCGCGGTCCTGCGGACGCCCGGCCGGGGGCGGGGCTCAGCGGAATCTGCGGCTTTCCTTAGGGGAACGTGAAGTTGGGCTGGGGCGGCTGATCGGACGGCTCCGGCCGCCTAGGGTCGTGCCCGCCGGACCGTTCCTGTGAGCGGGTCCCCCTCACGACACGTCTCCCCCACCACGAGGTGCCAGCGATGAGTTCGTCCCGCCGTGCCCACTCCCGTAACTCCGCCCATGGCCAGCACAGGGCGAGGCGCAAGCCGCGGATACGCATGGCGGTGACCGGAGCCGCGGCTCTGGCCGTACTCGGTGGCGGCACCGCCTTCGCCTGCCTCGGGGCGCCGCATCAGGGGTCGCCCACCGCCGGGCACAGCGACTCCGGGTCCGGCTCCGGCTCCGGCGACACGAGCGCGTCGGCCGGGCACAGGCCCGGCGGCAAGCCGGCCGGTTTCCGGCCCACCGCCCCCGCCGCGACCATCTCCACCACGCACCGCCCGCGCCCCGGACGGCCGAGCCCCAAGCCGACGGCCACGCCGACCGGCACCCCGGTGACCACCGCGCCCACGACGGCGGCGCCCAGCCCCTCGGCGACGACTCCCGCACCGCCCGCCGCGACGAACCCGCCGAGCGCCGGCGACGCCGTGCAGCAGGTGCTCGACCTGATCAACCGCAATCGCGCCGCCGAGGGCCTCGCCCCGTACACGCTGCTCGAAGGGCTCAACAAGAGTGCCGCCGCGCACAATCAGGTGATGGCGTCCGGCTGCGGCCTGTCCCACCAGTGCCCGGGCGAACCGGCCTTCGGTGACCGCGAGACGGCCGCCGGGGTGCACTGGACGTCGGCGGGCGAGAACATCGGCGAGGGCGGCGGTGTGGGCTCCTCCGCCTCCGCGATCGCCGCGAGCGCCGTCGGTCTGACGCAGATGATGCTCGACGAGAAGGCCCCCGACGACGGCCACCGCCGCAACATCCTCAGCAGCGGCTACACGCACATCGGCATCGACGTCTACCGCGACGGTTCCGGCACGGTCTGGATGACGCAGGACTTCTCCAACTGACCGTCGCCGCCTCCTACTTCCTTCCCGCCCGGTGCCGCGAACCCCACAGCGCGGCACGTTCCCGTCGGCCGGGGCCGACCTCCCCCCGGCCCCGGCCGACGGATGTCCGACCGGCCGCGCCGTTCCCTCGCGGGTCTCCGGCAGGGGTGAACGGGCCGCTCACGCGGTGTGGTTGTCCGGCTGGAGGGCGGCGGCCAAGGCGGTCGGGCCGTGGGCGGTGGACCCTTGGGCGTACGCGGCGGCGTACGCCTGGTCGCCCAGCGCCGCGCGGGCCGTCTCCTCGCAGCGCTCGCGCACCAGTTGGAGTTCCGGCGCGCCGCGCTGCGGGTGGCCGACGCTGCGCCAATAGGCGCCGCCGGTGCCGTAGACCGACGCGGCCTGCTCGGGCCGGCCCTCGGCGGCCAGGGCCGCGGCGAGCAGGTCGAGGCCGAGCGCGATGCCGAAGGCGTCCCCGATAAGGCGTTTGCTCTCCAGCATGGTGCGGGCGTAGCCGATGGCCTCGGTGGGGGCGCCGGAGAAGAGGGCGACGACGGAGAGCTGGTAGTCCAGGTAGGAGCGGGTCCACACCTCGCCGGTGCGTACGCAGTGCTCGCGCAGTTCGAGGGCCCGCTCGCGGCCTTCGGCGAAGTCCCCGAGGGCGGTGAGGGAGAGCACTTCGACGAGGTTGCAGCGCAGCCGGTCCGGGGAGTCGAAGGCGAAGCCGGGCGCGCCGCCGAGCGCCGCGCGTACCGCGTCCAGTGCCTTGCGCGGCTGGCCCATGAGCAGGCCCAGCAGGCCGGTGAGGCAGGCGGCGGCGATCCGCTCCTCCTGGTCGCCGCCCGCTTCGGCCGCGGCCTCCACCTCGGCGCTGATCTCGGTGGCCAGGGCGTAGTCCCCTTGGAGGGTGACCGTGGCCCCGAGGCCGGTGAGCGCGCGGGCACGGGCCCGGTCCTGCGCGGTGTGCAGTTCCAGGGCGCGCTCCAGATAGGAGCGGGCTTCCTTGAGGTGGCCGCAGCAGGTCCAGAAGTAGACCAGCAGCCCGGCCAGTTCGGCGGCCTGCGCCGGGTCGTGGACGAGCCAGTGGTCGAGGGCGGAGCGCAGGTCGGGGTGGGTGTCCTCGATCACCCGGTAGCCGAGGAGCTGGTCGGGGCTCGACCAGCTCCCGTCCGCCCAGCGGGCGAGGCCGGTGAAGTAGTCGGCGTGACGGCGGGCGGTCGCGGCGGACTCGCCCAGCTCGCGCAGCCACTCACCGCCGTACTCGCGGATCGTGTCGAGCATGCGGTAGCGCTCGCGGTGTCCTGCGCCGCTCGACGCGTCGTCGGCGGGGGCCGCCCTGATGATCACCGACTGGGTGACCAGCCGTTCCAGGGTCGGCGCGACGTCAGCGGCGCGCAGCGGGCCGCCGGTGGCGACCGCTTCCGCGGCGGCCAGGTCGAAGGCGCCGCGAAAGACGCTGAGCCGGGCCCAGAGCAGCCGTTCCTGCGGGGTGCACAGCTCGTGGCTCCAGCCGATCGCGGTGCGCAGTGTCTGGTGGCGCCGGGGCCAGACGAAGCCGGTGCGGGACAGGACGTCGAAGCGTGAGCCGAGGCGGTCGGCGACGTCGGCGACGGTGGCGGGGCCGACCTGGGCCGCGGCCAGTTCGATGGCCAGCGGTATCCCTTCGAGGCGGCGGCAGATGGTCGCGGCGGCCTCCGCCGCGCCGGGTTCCGCGAGCGGGGTGTGGCCGAGGCGGCCGGTGACGCGCTGGTTGAAGAGGGCGAGCGCGTCCTGTCCTTCGGCCGACAGCGGTGCGACGTCGATCAGTTCCTCCACGGCGGAGGCCAACGGGCGGCGGCTGGTGGCCAGTACGGTCAGGCCGGGCGCGGCCGTCAGCAGTTCTCCGACGAGGTGGGCGCACGCCTCGACCAGGTGCTCGCAGGAGTCGAGCACGAGTAACAGGCGCTTGTCGGCGAGCCATTCGCACAGTGCCTCGACGGGCATCCGCGGTGAGTGGTCGGCGAGGTCGACGGCGTCGCTGACGGTGGCGAGCAGCAGGTGGGGGCTGTCGAGGGTGGCGAGGTCGGCCCACCAGGTGCCGTCGGGGAAGCGGGAGGAGTCGGTGTCTTCCGCAGAACCGATTCGCCGGTCCGCGCCCGGCTCCTGTTCCGCGGCGACTTCCACGGCGACGCGGCCGACCGACGCGCGCGCCGCCGCCCGCAGCGCGAGCCGTGTCTTGCCGACTCCGCCGGGCCCGGTGAGGGTGATCAGCCGGCGGTGTGCCAACGCCATGTCCAGCCGCGCGAGTTCCGCCGTACGGCCGACGAAACTCGTTGTCTCCTGCGGAATGTGCCCCTTCATGGCCACAGCCTGACACCGACCGACCGCGGAGGGAAACGGGCCGTCGTGGTGAAGCTCGGCGCGAGTGCCTCATGAGGGCGCGTCAGGCGGCGTACGCGGAACCGGACTCGGGCCGGTCCCGCGGGTCGCGCGCTTCACCCGTACTGACGGAGAGTCACCCGGTGAACCAGGGGTTCCCGCCGCCGAGGGACCAGACGGAGACTTTGGTGACGCCCAGTGAGGTCAGCACCGCCAGCTTGGAGTTGAGCGCGGTGCTGTCCACGTAGTCGTAGAGCTTTCCTCCGGAGACCCAGCGGATCTCTCCGGAAGAGGCGTCGCGACGGGCGGCGATCGTGCTCGGGTCGGTGGAGAAGCCGGGGCTGTGCTTCATGTCGCTGAACTGGATGTTGCCGGTGACCGCGTCCAGGTCGCACGGGTCGGGCGCGCTGATGCCGTACGAGGGCAGGGCGATGACCAGCCGCGACGGGTCCGGGATCTTGCTCTGCGCGTACCGCGTGACCTGCTTGAGCCAGGCGAGCGGGGTGATCGGCAGGCAGCGGCTGCCGGGCGCGGTGTCGAACTCCTCGTCGTACGCCATGATGTCCAGTTCGTCGACGCCCTTGGCGCTGACGGCGGCGTAGTCGTAGAAGGCGGCGTCCTCGGTCATCGCGGGCGCGTCGACCACGAGCTTCTTGCCCTGCGCGTGCAGGGAGGTCGCGAGCTGGCCGAGGAAGGTCTTGTAGTTGGTGAAGTCGGCGGCGCTCCAGGACCAGTAGTCCTCCATGTCGACATCCACGCCGGTGAGTTGGTTGGTCACCACGAAGGAGGTGAGCTGCGAGACGGCGTCGCTCCGGTTGGCACTGCTGCTGACCAGGGCGTGGACGTCGGCGGTGGTCATGCCGGAGACGGTCGGGTACTGGTAGGCGGAGTGCGCCTTGAGGTCGGCGACGTTGTCGGCGCTGTAGGTGTTGCAGAGCCCGGCGGCCGTGGTCTCCAGGCTGACCTTGCCCTTGCCGGTGACGCTCCAGTACTCGGGTTTGAGCGCGCCGTTCTTGACCCGGTTGTCGGCGTATTCGCTCGGCGCGGTGCAGGTGGAGTCGCCTGCGGAGCCGGGGTAGAGCCAGGTCTGTAGCTGTACGGCGGAGGCGGCGGTACGGGCGGCGGGCGGCCGGTGGGCGGCGCCGCTCGACGCGGCGGCCGACGTACCGGGTCCGGACGTACCGCTGTCGGTCGTCATGGCGCCCGCGGCCATGGCACCGGCGAGGGCGGCCGAACAAGCGGCGGCCGTGGCGAGGATGAGCCTGCGACGAAGCATGATCCGTCCCTTCGGGGCGTGGGGGTGCGCCGCGTCGGCCGGGGCGGCGGCGCGGGGTGGGGGGTGACGGAGGAGTCGTGGGTGGGCGCGGGGGCTACCCGTTGTCGTTCCAGTAGGGGTCGAGGACCAGGGTGTCGGCGCCCGGTACGCGCGAGGCCGCCGACCAGGAGCCGCCCAGGACGCGTCCGCTGTCGGGCTCGGGGGCGAGCGACAGTTCGGTGAGGATGCGGTACCGGTCGCCCCGGTAGACGGAGCGGGTGAACTCCACGACGCGCCCGTCCGCGTCCCTGGCGGCGCGTTCGAAGAGCAGGGCCGGGGTGTGGACGGGCACGCCGAGCAGTTCGGCCTCGGCCTCGTCCACCACGGTCGGTTCGATGAGCTGTGAGGCGCGGGTGAGCAGGATGCCGTACCGGCTGCCGAGCAGGCGGTAGAAGGAGTCGGTCTCCAGGTCGTGGGCGGTGAGGCCGGGGACCAGCGCCAGCGGTACGTGCAGCGTCTCGACGCACATCGGGTCGCCGTCGACCAGCCGCAGCCGGGCGATCCGCAGGATCCGGTCGGCCGGGGCCGTGCCGAGGCGGCGGCCGATCCTGGGTCCGGCGGCCATGTCGGTGAACTCCACGGTGCGGCTGGTCCATGCGCCGTCCACACCGCCGACGCCCAGGCTCGGTCCCGGCCCCGCGGCCGGGCCCAGGCGCTGGGCGACCTTGTCCTCGGCGACGAAGACGCCGCGCCCGTGGGCCCGGATCAGCAGTCCGTCGCGCACCAGGTCGTCCATCACCGAGCGCAGCGTCGGGCGGGAGACCTCCAGGGTCTCGCAGAGCTGGCGCTCACCGGGCAGCGGTCGTCCGGTCGCGGTCTCCTCGACGAGGTCGAGGAGGTGCGTACGGATCCGCTGCCGCTTCTCCCAGCGGCTCTCGCTGCTGACCATGGGCCCACCAGTCCTGTCCGCGCGGGGCGGGTGCCGGTGTCTCGGCGTCCGGACGCCGAGGTGTTCGGCGACGCACCGATGATGGACCCCGTTCTTACCACTGGTCAATATGTGGTCAACGAATCCGCGCCGGAGTCAGCGGACAAAGGTCGGGGGACAAAGGTCAGCGGGTACGGGTCAGCGGGAAAAAGGTCAGCGGGTACGGGCGGCGCGCTCCGCGTTCTTCTCCTTGATCCGCACCGCTTCCTTGCGGACCTCCGCCTGCACGGCACGCTCCTCGACCAGCCACTGCGGCTGGTCCCGCTTCAGCGCCTCGATCTCCTCGGTGGTGAGCGCCTCGGTCACGCCGCCGCGCGCGAGACCCGCGATGGACACGCCGAGCTTGGACGCGACGACGGGGCGGGGGTGCGGTCCGTTGTGCCGCAGTTCCACCAGCCACTCGGGGGGATCGGCCTGGAGCGCGTTGAGCTCAGTGCGCGAGACGACACCCTCCTGGAACTCGGCGGGTGTGGCCTGGAGGTACACACCCAGCTTCTTCGCCGCTGTCGCGGGCTTCATGGTCTGGGCGGTCTGCTGCGACGTCATGCCGTCAAGGGTAACGAGCGCGTGCGCCGCCTCCGACCACCAGCGGATAACCTGCTGGGGTGACAGGTTCGGAAGTACCTCCTTCGTTCCGGCTCGCATACGTTCCGGGCGTGATGCCGACCAAGTGGGTGCGGATCTGGAACGAGCGACTGCCGGAGGTCCCGCTCACCCTGGTCCCGGTGCCCGCCGCCGAGGCGTTCGGCGCGCTGCGGGACGGCGGCGGGTCCGGCGCGGACGCCGGATTCGTACGGCTGCCGGTCGACGGCGCGGACCTCAGCGCGATCCCGCTCTACACGGAGACGACGGTGGTCGTCGTCCCCAAGGACCACGCGGTCGCGGCGGTCGACGAGGTGTCGCTGGCCGACCTCGCGGACGACATCGTGCTGCGTCCCCTGGACGACACCCTCACCTGGCAGACGCCGCCGGGGCGGCCCGCGAAGGAGCGGCCCGCCACCACGGCGGACGCCGTGGAACTGGTCGCGGCGGGTGTGGGCCTGCTGATCGTCCCCCAGTCGCTCGCGCGGCTGCACCACCGCAGGGACCTCACCTACCGGCCGGTCCCGGACGCGCCCGAGTCCCGCGTCGCCCTGTCCTGGCCGCAGGAGGAGACCACGGATCTGGTGGAACACCTCATCGGCATCGTGCGCGGTCGCACCGTCAACAGCACGCGCGGCCGGCCGCTCCCGGAGCGGTCCGCACCGGGGGCGAAGGCCGCGAAGGCCACGGACAAGGCGAAGGACAAGCGCCCGGACAAGGTGTCGCAGGCGCGCCGCAAGCCCGCGCCGGGCCGGGGTGCCGGAGGCAAGGGCGGCAAGAGCGGCGGTACGGGCGGCGCGAAGCGCGGCAAGCCCCGCCGCCGCCCGTAGCCGGACCGGGGTCCCGGTCCCCCGTACGGCAGCGCGGTCGGCCGGACCCGCCATGGAGGCACCGCCCGGCCGGCCGACCGCGATCACGTGGACGATGCGTGCCGGAGGCGGGTCGTCAGCTCGCGGGCGTCACGACGATGGCGTTGACCTGGGCCTGGTTGGCGGAGCCGCGGGTGAAGTCGAGGGAGACGGTGCCGGAGGCGTCCACGGTGACGGGGAAGTCCTTCTCGACGCCGAAGGCTTCCTGGCCGTCCGCGCCCGCCGCCACGGCCGCGCCGATGGTGTCGAAGTCGGTCAGGACCTTGGCGCCGTCGATCGTGACGTCGAATTCACGCTGACCGGAGTGGGTGTAGTACCAGTCCATGAAGTAGAGACGGACCTGGTAGTCGGCGCCCGGGGTGAGACCGGGGATGCTGTAGGAGGAGTCCCCGACGCGTGAGGTGTTCCAGATGTCGGCGGGGATCGGGTGGGCCACGGTCCGTCCCCAGTTCGGGAAGCTGGGAGCGCCCGCGGGAATGGTGTCGGGCCTGCCGCCGGTGCCGGTGTCCGCGATGAAGTCGCCGCCGCCCGCGCCGCCGAGGTCGATCGACACCCCTGGTGCCACGTCGGCGTGAGCGGTCCCCGCGGTCACGAGACCGCCCAGCACCATGCTCAGAGGGAGCCTCCCGCCGGACCCCTCGCGCGGCCGACGCGGTGGCGCGCGGGCCGGACCGGCCCCTGCCGGCCCATGGATCACCGGTGCCCGGACGGCGATACTGGGGGCATGACGTTCGTCGTTTTCATGACCCTGCCCGGTCTGGTCATCCTGCTGACCCTGGTGGCCTTCGCCGATCAGATGCTCATGCGGGCCGGGCGGGCCGGAATCCTGCCGTGGCGCGGCCCTGGCCGCCAGGGGCAGATCTCGTCCACCGGCTTCGAGATGCTGCACGCGAGCTTCTCGCCGGGCAAGCAGAACGAGTTGAAGGAGCGGCAGTCGGCCCTCGTGCTGCGGGACGACGAGGAGGACGGCGCGCCCGCGAACCGTACGACCGTCGATCTCCAGCGCGGGACCGCGGTCGTACGGATGGCGCGGCCCCGCTCCTGAGGCGCGACCTTCGGAACGCCTCTCGCCTAGGACGGCACGCGGCTCGCGACCGCCGCGTCCAGTCGGCTCACTTCGTCCTCCCCCAGGTGCAGTTCGGCGGCGCGGGCGGAGTCGAGGATCGTCTCGGGGCGGCGGGCGCCCGGTATGGGGATGAGGGCCGGGCTGGTGGACAACATCCAGGACAGCGCGGTGCGTTGCGGGCTGGCGTCGTGGGCGCGGCCGATCTCGGTGAAGGCGGCGGTGAGTTCGTCGTCCTTCGTGCCGATGGTGCCCAACGGCCGCCAGGCCAGGAACGCCAGACCGAGTTCCTCCGCGCGGCGCAGTACCGCGCGGTGCTGTACGGCGCTGGGTGAGAACTCGTTCTGCACGGCGACGAGGGCGTCACCCAACAGCTCGTGTGCCTGGTCGAGTTCGGCGACGGTGACGTTGGAGACACCGACCGAGGTGACGGTCCCGTCGGCGACCAGCCGGAGCAGCGCCGTCAGTGAGTCGGCGATCGGCACCACCGGGTCGGGTGCGTGCAGGAAGAACAGCTCGATACGGTCCAGGCGGAGCCGGTCGCGGGACGCGGCGGCCGAGCGGACGAGGTGGTCGGGGCTGCTGTCGGTGAGCCACCGCCCGTCGCCCGGTCTGACCCGGCCCGCCTTCGTCACCACCGTGACTCCGGAGGCGTCGCCGTCCCAGCTCTCCAGCGCGTCGGCGATCAGCGTCTCGTTGTGCCCTACTTCGTCGGCACCTGTGTGGTAGGCGGAGGCGGAGTCGATGAGGGTCACTCCGGCGTCGAGCGCGGTGTGGATCGTCGCCGTGGCACGGGCGCGGTCCGGGCGCCCTTCGATGGACAGCAGCATGCCGCCAAGGCCGACCGGGAAGACCTTCGAACTCCCGCACGCGCGGGTCGGGTTGGTGAGGTGCGGTGGGTGGTGCATACGGCTCCCTGTCTCGTGTGATGGTGCTGCCGCGTGCGGCGCCGGGGCCCTGGCGGCGCCTAGCGGCGTACCGCGAGGCGGCCCCGTGAGAAGACGGCGGCGACCTCGGCCTCCGGGTCCGCCAGCCGCTCGACGTGGACAGCGGGGTTGTGGCGGGTCAGGACGATGTCGGCGCGGGCGCCGGGCGCGAGCACACCGAGTTCACCGGCCGCGCCGAGCAGCCGGGCGCCGGTGGTGGTGGCGCTGCGCAGCACCGCCCAGCCCGGCTGCACCCTGGCCCGCAGCGCGAACTCCCGCGACTGGTGGACGTGCATCGCGCCGAGCAGGTCGGTGCCGAAGGCGATCGGGGCGTCGGCGGCGTGGGCGTGGGCCAGCGCGGTGAGGCCGCTGTCCCGGACGGCCGCGACCTTGGCGGTGCTCGCGGGCGGGAGCCCGTGGAGCGGACCCTCCTGCGCCAGCACCGTGTACGTCACCAGCGTCGGCACGTAGTACGCGTCGTGCTCGGCGAACAGCCGGGCCTCGTCCGGGCCGATCAGATTGCCGTGCTCGATGGTGCGTACGCCCAGGCGCAGCGCGCGGGCCACCGCCTGCGGGGTGTAGGCGTGCCCGGCGCAGTAGACGCCCGTCCGCGCGGCCTCGTCGACCGCCGCGCGGATCTCGTCCTCGCTGTACTGCGGGGTGTCGATCCGGTCGGTGGGGCTGGAGATCCCGCCGGAGAGCATGAGTTTCACGAACGACGCCCCGGACCGTACGCCTTCGCGTACGGCGGTGCGCAGTGCGTCGGGTCCGTCGACGATCCGGCCGATGCCGGGCACGGCCGGATGGTCGTCGGCGTGGTAGCGGCCACGGGGGCGCAGGTCGCCGTGGCCCCCGGTCTGCGACAGCGCCTTGCCGCACACGTACAGCCGGGGTCCTGGCGCCAGCCCCTCGTCCAGGGCGTCGGCCAGCCCGGCGTCGGCGCCGCCCGCGTCCCGGACGGTGGTGAAGCCGCGTTCGAGCATCGCGCGCAGTTCCCGTAGCGCGTGGGCGGTGACGTAGCTGGGCGCCATCCCGGTGTCGGCCCACTCGTCGGCGGTCACCGAGGTGACGTGCACGTGGCAGTCGATGAAGCCGGGGACCGCGTACAGGTCCGTGCCGTCCACGTCGCCGGGCGCGAGTGGGTCGGGGGTGTCGGCCGTGACGGCGGTGATCCGGTCTCCTTCCAGGGTGATCCGCCGGTCCCTGAGGATCTGTTCGCTCTCGGGGTCCACCACGCGGACGTGTCTGATGTCCATGCCGGTACGCCGCTCCTCGTCTCCGCTACACCCGTCGCCCGCTGGCTCGCGCCCCTGCGCTCAGGCGCCGAACAGCTCGTCGACGGTGGTCGTGGTGCCGGCGTTGCCGACCATGAAGCCGTAGTCGCCCGGCGCGGTGCGGGAGTAGCCCTCGCGGCTGAGCACCAGGATGTTGGAGTCGTACGGCGCGACGAGCTGTTCCAGCGTCTCGAAGGTGTACGGGTCCACGACCTCGCCCAGCACCGTGCCGCCCTTGATGACCTCGCCGAGCCGGTCAGGGGTGAAGTGGGAGATCATCGTGCCGCCCTTGGTCGGGCGCAGCGTGACGAGTTCGGTCATCACCGTCTGCTGCTCGACGATCGCCTCGGGGGCGCCTTCCAGCATGCCGATGCCCTTGAGCATGTTGCGGCCCTGGCGTACGGCCTTGTCGAGGAAGGCGTCGGTGAGCTGCCCGCCGCCGCCCAGTTCGCAGACGGTCGAGGAGATGCCGTTCTTGATCGCCCACGCGTTGGAGGTGCCCTCGTAGGGCTCGTGGTGGTAGAGCAGCGCGGCGCCGAAGGACGTGGCCATCTCCCGGCCGTCGTCCATGATGTAGGAGTACTCGACCGTGGAGTACAGGCCGCTGGAGTGGAAGTCCACGAAGTAGTCGGCCTGAAGCATGATCTCGGCGAGTACGGCGGCCAGTTGCTCGGTGACCGAGCCGTTGCGGTCGCCGGGGAAGATGCGGTTGAGGTTGAGGCCGTCCTGCGGGGTGAAGCGGGACATCGCCGCGTACGCGTACGGGTTGGCCACCGGTACGGCGACGATCGTGCCCGCCAGTTCGGCGGGGTCGACCGACGAGACGAACCTGCGGATCTCCTCGGGTCCCATGGCCTCGTCGCCGTGGACGCCGCCGAAGGCGACCAGGGTGGGCCCCGGCCGGGCGCCGGTCAGGCGGTGGACGGTGAGCGCGAGGTCGTGCCCGTTGTCCACGCGGGTGACGGGGACGGTCTCGACGGTGTGGCCGGGCTGCGCGGCCGGGGTACCGGTGGCTGTGGTGTCGCTCATCCGCTGTGTCTCCTTGCTGATACGGGTACTGATACGGGGATCGGTGCTCGGGTTCGTGTCGTCGCCGGGGCCGGGGACGGTGTCCCCGGCCGCGGCGGGGGTCACCGCATGTCGCCGATCGCGGACGCCTCCTGGCGCAGCGCGGGAACGGCTCCTTCGGCGAGGTCGAGGGTGAAGCGGGCGGCGGGTCCGCTGATGGAGAGTCCGGCGACCGCGACGCCGTCGGGGCCGACGACGGCGGCGGCCCGGCAGCGCAGGCCCACGCTGTAGGTCTCCTCGTCCACGGCGTAGCCGCGCCGCCTGGCCTCCTCCAGCTCCGGCTGCATCTTCTCCAGCGTGGCCTCGGGGTCCGCCACGTCGGCGCCGCGCAGCAGCGCGAGCTGCCGGGCGCGGGGCAGCCGGGACATGATGGCCTTGCCGAGCGCGGAGTTGTCGGGCGGTATGAACTCGCCGATGCGGTTCACCGCGCGCAGCGGCTGCTCGGACTCGGTGCGGGCGATGATGAACATGCTGTTCCCGACGATGCGTCCGGCGGTCGTGCTCTCGCCGGTGACGCCGGTGAGCAGCCGGGTGGCCTGCTGGAGGCGGTCGTTGCTGTAGAGGTGTTCGCTGACGGCCGCGGCCATGGCGGCGAGCCGTCGGCCGGGCACGAAGCGGTGCGAGGTGGTCTCGTTGAGGAAGCCCCAGGTGACGAGCTGGGCCGTCAGCCGGGACACGGTGGACAGCGGCGCGTCGGCCGCCGCCGCCAGTTCGGTGAGGGTCAGCGGTGCGCCCTCGGCGACCACGGACTGCTCCAGCAAGTTGAGGATGCGCCCCATGTAGCTGGGTGACTTGGTGTTCTCGCTGGGGGCCGGTACGGGGACTTCGGTGTCCTCTGCCATGGGTACGTGCGTCTCCTGTCGTCCCAAGTCGGTTGCGTTGGGCGGCTGTTCGGGCGGGTCGGTCACCATCCCGTGGCCCGTCCCGGGCGCCGCGGGTCGCAGTATCCGTGGCGGTGGCCGTCCGCGTCGACTTCCACCGCGTGGACGGATCCGAAGTGCCAGAAGTAGGGGGTGGTCGGTCGTACGTCGGCGCCGTAGCGGGTAGCGAGCGCGTCGAGCACCCGCGGGTCGACCCGTGCCTCGACGGTGAACGGCTGGTCGGTCTGGACGCCCTGGAAGCGCGGCGCGTCGATCGACTCGGCCAGGTCGAGGCCGTATCCGAGGTGGTTGGCCAGGACGATCGCGGTGGCGCGCGCGGACAGGCCCGGTGACCCGAGGGCCAGGTGCGGGGTTCCGGCGCGGGCGACCATGGTGGGCGGGAAGGGCGACAGGACGCGCCGCCCGTCGCCGTCGCCGGTGCCGGGGAAGCTGTTGCCGCTGTTGACGTGAACGCCGTCCACGACCAGGCCGGTGCCGAAGGTGGTGCCGTAGACGCTGTGGGTGAGCGACGCCATGTTGCCCGCACCGTCCACCGCCACGACGTGGTCGGTGTTGTGGGTGTGCGGCGCGCCGGGCGGCCGGACCGTACCGCCGCTCGCGGGCGCCGGGTCGCGTCGGGTGCTGCCGCGGATCAGCGCGGCCAGCGACGCCGTGAAGTCGGACGAGAGGAGTTCGTCCACCGGGACGTCGAAGGACAGCGGGTCCTTCACGAAGCGCTCGGTGAAGAACTCGGCGAACGCCGTGGCGCGTCGCAGCACTTCGAGGGCTTCGGCGTCGCGGGTGTAGTGGCCCAGGGCGGGCAGGTCGAAGTGTTCCAGGATGCCGAGCACGAGGCCGATGAGGACGCCCGCGGACGACGGGGGCGGGGCGCCGACGATCTCGTGGTCCCGGTAGGCGCGCCGCACCGGGCGGCTCGCGCGGGCGGTGTAGTCGTCGAGGTCGCGGGCGGTCACGGTGCCGCCGGTCTCGCGGACCGCGGCCACGAAGCGCGACGCCCACGCGCCGCGGTAGACGTGGTCGGGGCCGTCGGCGGCGATCCGCCGCATCGTCTCGGCCAGCGCCGGGCGGACCAGCCGCTCCCCGACGGGCGGTACGTGGCCGCAGGGCAGGAATTCGGCGCGGCCAGAAGGGTGCGCCGCCAACCGGCCCGCGGCGGCCTCGAATGCCTCGCCGTACAGGAAGGAGTACATCGGGAACCCGGCGGCGGCGACCTCGACGGCGGGGGCGAAGTAGTCGGCCCAGGGGATGCTGCCGTGGCGTTCCATGGCCAGGTGCATGCCCGCGACCGCGCCGGGGACCGCGACGCGGCGGCCGGAGGAGGCGCCCAGGGCGCCGTCCACCGTCACGTAGTGGTCCCAGGTGGCGGAGACCGGCGGGCTGTCTCGGGTGTGGTCGAGTTCGCCGTCGATGTAGTCGTAGGCGCGCCGGGCGGCGTCGTAGTAGAGCACGGACATGCCACCGGCCAGGGTGGTCATCTGCGGTTCGACCACGCCTTGCAGGGGGACGGCCGTGAGCACCGCGTCCATGGCGTTGCCGCCGCGCCGCAGGACGTCGAGCATCGCGTCGGCGACGGCCGGGTGCATGGCGGAGACCATGGCGGTGCCGCCGTGGGCGGAGTCCTTCCGCCCCTGTTCGAGTGCCCGGTCCACGACCGGCCGCTGGCCCGCCGTCATGCCGGTCCGCTCCCCTGGTCCGCCGGTGCGCCCGGCCCCGGCTGCGGGAGCGGCGCCGGGCCGATGCCCATCGCGGAGGCCACCAGGCCGACCGGCGGGGAGCCGAAGGCCATCAGCTCACGGTGGAAGCGCGGCAGCGTGAAGCCGCTGCCCCACGCGGTCTTCGCCTGGTCGCGCAGCCGCCGCATGAGGACCTTGCCCCAGGTGTAGCGGATGTAGGTCGGCTCCCACACACCGCGCAGCGCCTCGGCCCGCGCGGCCGGTCCCGCCAGGAACGCCTTGCGTTCGAAGAGGGCGATGGCGTCGTCGAGGGTGAGGGCGCCGGTGTGGATGCCGAGCGCGGCCTGGACGCGGACGACCCGCATCATGGCTTCCTGCGCCATGCCGAACTGGTAGAGGGGGCTGTCGTCCTGGTAGCCCTCCTCCCACATCATCTCCTCGGCGTAGTGCGCCCAGCCCTCGAAGAACAGCTCGGACCAGAGCGTCTTGCGGATCGGCCGGTCGACCTTGCCCATCATCAGGGCGTGGCTGCAGTGGCCGGGGCCGATCTCGTGGACGGCCATCACGGCCATCGCGGGCCGGTTGAACCGGGACAGCCAGGCGCGGTGGTCGTCGAGCGACCAGTGCGGCGAGGGTCCGGTCACGTGGAAGAGCGAGTGGCCGCGCGTCTCCCACGGCGCGGTCCAGCTCACCCGGCCCGCGGCCCAACTCCGCGCGGGCGGGCTGGGTTCGATGACGCACGCCTCGTCGACGACGGGCACCAGTTCGCGCTCGCGCACGAAGCGCGCGGCCAGCGCGACCTGGGCCTGGGTGTCGGCGAGGATGCGCGGGAAGTCGCCGTGGTCGGCGCGTACCCGGGCGCTGAGCCGCCGGGTCCTGGCGGCCGGGTCGTCGGCGCCCGCGGGGTCGAGCCGGGCCGCGGCGTCGTCCAGGATGTCGCTCATCCGCGCGTACTCGCTGTCGGCCATGGCGGCCAGTTCGTCCAGGTCCACCGGGACGCGGTCCTCGCAGCCGAGGAGCGCGGTGAGGTCGGCCCTGCCGAGTCCCGCTGCCGGAGCGGCCTCGCGCGCCGCGCGTTCGAGGTGGGCGGTCAGCCGTTCCAGCGCGGCCAGGGCCCGTACGCCGTCCTCGCCGTCGTCGGCGCGGACCTCGGCGGCCATTCCGCGCGCCGCGGGCAGGAACATCCCGGCGACGGAGGACGACAGTTCGTCCAGCGCCTCGATCGCGTTGTCCACGGCGTCCGGCCAGAGCCGCAGGTGGCGGCGCCTGGCCCGCACGCGTACCGCCTCGTCGTCGTAGGGCCGGTCGTACGGCGACAGGTCCAGCGCCTCGATGTGGACCCAGGGGTCCCAGCGGTGCTGACGGATACGGCCGAACCGGGTCCGCATCGCGTTCTCGGTGGCGGCGAGCTGTGCTTCGTCGTGCGCGTCGTCCAGCGCGGGACCGCCCAGCGCGGCCAGCGCCGAGGCCACCCCGGCAGGCGACAGGTCGACGATCGTGCCGTCGTACTCGTCGTGCAGTCCTGAGTATTCGCGCAGGTAGGCGGCGTCCAGGTCGCAGACGTGGCGCAGCCGTGGGAACAGCTCAGCCATCGGGGGTCTCCTTGGTCGTACGAAGGCGGGTGGTGTGCGGGTACGCGGACGCGGGTGCGGCGTGGCCCGATGCGGTGGTGGCGGTCGGTCACAGCTCCAGTCGTCGGCCGCGCTGGACGACACGCAGGAGCAGGGCGCCGAGTCCGACGACGAGCACCGACAGCGCGGTCATGATCGTGGACAGGGCCGCGGGGGTCGGGTCCTGGTAGTTGTTGAGGTAGCCGTACATCCACACCGGCAGGGTCTGCTGGTCGGAGGTGAGCAGGAAGATCGACAGGTCGATCTCGTTGAAGCTGACGAGGAAGGCGAAGACGCCGCTGATGAGCAGGGCGGGCGCGATCTGCGGCAGCGTCGTGCGGAGGAAGGCGCGCAGCGGCGAGGCGCCGAGGTCGATCGCCGCGTAGTCCAGGGTGCGGTCGGCCCGGGTCAGGGCGGCGGACAGCAGCACGATCACGAACGGCACGGTCGCCACGGTGTGGGCGAGGACCACCGCCCACCTGCCGGAGGGCAGACCAGCCCGGGCGAGCAGCATGAACACGGCGAAGCCGAAGGCGATCTTGGGCACCACGACGGGTGAGAAGAGCGCCGACTGCACCACCCCGCTGCCCCGGAAGCGGTAGCGGACCAGGGCTACCGCGCCGGCGGAGCCGAGCAGGACGGCGAGCACCGCGACCAGCGCCCCGATCCACAGGCTGCCGACGAAGGCGTCCATGACGCCGTCCTGGTGGTAGAGGTTGGTGTACCAGCGGGTGGAGAAGCCGGGCGGCGGCCATACCCCGTAGGAGACCGACGACAGCGAGCTGATCACGACGATCGCGGCGGGCACGAGCTGGAAGGCGTACAGCACGGCCATCCACACGCCGAGTCCGCGGATGCCGCGGGGCGGCGAGGGGCTGATGGTGACTCCGCCCTGGTCGGCCTCGGCGAACCGGCGCTGGAGGAGGACGAACGCTCCGGTGGAGACCAGCGCGAGGATCAGCAGCACCAGGGCGCAGACGGAGGCGCCCGGATAGTCCGTGGTGCCGACCAGGGAGTAGATGCTGGTGGACAGGGTCGCGACCCGCCCGCCGCCGAGGAGGCTGGGGGCGGTGAAGCTGGAGATGGTCAGGGCGAAGGTGAGCTGGCATCCGGCGATCAGGCCCGGCGCGCTCAGCGGCAGGGTGATCGAGCGGAAGGTGCGCCAGCGGGAGGCGCCGAAGTCGTCGGCCGCGTCGGCGAGGGTGCCGTCGATCTGCCGGAAGGTGCTGCTGATCGGCAGGACCATCAGCGGCAGCAGGGTGTGCACGAGGGCGATGACGACGGCGCTGCGCTCGTAGAGCAGATGGACGGGGCCGATGCCGAACAGGCCGAGCGCGGAGTTGAGGAAACCCTCCTGGCCGAGCAGCAGTTGCCAGGCGTAGACGCTGGCGATGCCGGAGAAGACCAGCGAGGAGAAGACCACCGCGTATCCGGCGTTGCGCCAGCCGGTCCGCTTGGTGTGGTGCAGTGCCAGGGCGGTGAGGTAGCCGACGACCGCGGTGATCGCGGTGACCAGCAGACCGACGAGTACGGTCTGCCAGATCACCGACCAGTAGTAGGAGCTGGTGAGGACTTTCGTCCACGTGGCCAGGGTGTTGGTGGTGTTGACGCCACCGGGTTGGTACTTCTGCAGGGAGTACTCGACGAGCGACTCCATGGCGAAGGCGAACACCGCGAGCAGCAGCACGATGCTGGGCGCGAGCAGGAGGAGTGCGGTGCGCCGGTCGCGGCCCTTGCCGGTGAAGGCTTTGGGCTGCGCTTGGCGGGGTCCCGGCTTCTCCGGGGCCGGGCGCTCCGCCGTGGCCGTCGCCGCCCCGTTCACCGGGGCGGCTTCTCGTATGCCGCCTGGAGGGTTGTCCGCCATCGTGCAGGTCCTTCCGGTCGTGGGGTGGACGTCGTCGGGGCTGAGCCGTGAGAACCGGGCTGTCGGAACCGGTCCGTGAGAGCTGAGCCGTAAGAACTGGAGCCGTCGGAACTGAGTCGTACGAACGGGGCCGTCAGATCTTGGAGACGACTTCCTCGTTCCACCGCGCGGTCCAGGCGGCCATGTTCTTGCCGACGGTGTCCCAGTCGACGTCCACGAACTTCTGGTCGGCGCCGGCGGCGATGGCCGGGATGGCCTGGAGCTTCGGGGTCAGCTTCGAGGTGCTGGAGGCGGGGATCTCGACCGAGGTGTCCACCCAGCGCTGGTTCCACTTGGGCTGGAGCATCTCGTTGACGATGTCGTAGCAGACCTCGAGCTGGTCGTCGGAGGAACCGGAGTTGATGTTGACGCCGACCGGGTCGAAGAAGGCGCCCTCGGTGGGGCGGCTGAAGCCCAGCGGCGCGCCCTGGGCGTGCCAGGCCGTCGAGGTGCCCAGGTAGTGCGAGGTCAGCGGGGCCTCGCTGGTGGAGAGCACGTTGAGGAACTGGGGGTTGGCCGTCACGATCGTGCGGATGTTCTTGGCGTGCTCGATCCACAGCTTGAAGCCGGGGTCCATGTTGTCCCAGCCGCCGCCGTTGAGCTTGGCGGCCATGCCGATGGCCCACCAGGGGATGGTGAAGAAACAGAGCTTTCCGCGCTGGTCGGGCGACCACAGGTCGGTCCAGGACGCGAAGCCCTTGGGGTAGGTCTTGGTGTTGTAGACCAGCCCCATCTGGTCGGCGCCGAACACCACACCGCAGTGGTCGCGCTCGACGAACTGGGCGTGCAGTTGCGAGGTGTTGGGGATCTTGCTGTAGTCCAGCTTGAGGTACATACCGGTGGCCTTGCCGGTGGCCGTCGCGCCGCCGTTGGAGAAGACCAGGTTGTTCAGCGGCTTGTGCGGGTTCGCCTGGTAAGCGGCGGTCTGCTTGGCGAGGTTGAGCGTGTCGTCGATCTTGATCTGCACGTTGGGGTGCTTGTCCTGGTACTCCTTGGCGAACTCCCTGGGCATGAGGCCGAGATCGGCGCCCGCGAAGGGGGTCATGGTGATGGTGAGCTTCTTGCCCGCTCCCTTGCCCGCGCCCGAACTCGCCGACGTGCCGGGCTGCTTGTTCGAGGCACAGGCGGCCAGGAACAGTCCGGCCGCCACCGCGCCGCCGCCGGTCAGCAGCGAGCGCCGCGACACCGGGGTACGGCCGGTGCCTTCCCCTGCGGGCGACGCGGCTCCGGCCGCCGCCGCCTTGTCCCCGTTCGATCTGCCCGTGTTGCTGTGCATGGTCTCTCCCTGGGTGGTCACAGCACTTCTGGTGGTGGGCCCGCGCTCGGCCGGGACTGTCGCGCGGACAGGCCCGGTGGCCCGTCGCGCGGACGAGTCCTAGGAGTCGGCGCCGAGCATGACGGCGGCGTCGGACGGCCAGCCGATCTCGACCTCGTCCCCCGTGGCGATCCCCCGTGCGTCCTTGGCGGGGAGTTGTACGACCAGTTCCTGCCTGGAGTCGGCCACGGCCACCTGGAAGCGGATGCTGGCTCCCTGGAAGGTCAGGTCCGTGACGCGGGCGGTGAAGCGGTTGTCGAAGTCGCTGGTCAGCCGGGGCCGCATGGCGATGGCCTCGGGCCGGACCGACAGCGCCGTGCCGGGCCCCGGCGTGCGGCAGGTGAAGCCGTCCGCGCGCAGCACCCGGTCGGCGACGGCGCCGCGGATGATGTTGGTGTCGCCGAGGAACGTGGCGACGAATTCGGTGGCAGGGCGGTCGTAGAGCTCGTCGGGCCGCCCGACCTGCTCCACACGGCCCTGGTTCATCAGGGCGATCCGGTCGGAGATGGTGAACGCCTCGGTCTGGTCGTGGGTGACGAAGACGAAGGTGGTCCCTGACTCCTGCTGGATCTGCTTCAGGGCGCGCTGCATCTGCACCCGCAGCCGCAGGTCCAGCGCGCCCAGGGGTTCGTCGAGCAGCAGTACGGCGGGCTTGTTGGCCAGGGCGCGGGCGATCGCCACCCGCTGCTGCTGGCCGCCGGACAACTGGGCGGGCTTGCGGTTGGCGTACCCCGCGAGGTCGACCAGGTCCAGCATGTCGGTGACGGTCGACCGGATCTCCGCCCGTGACTGGCGGCGTATCTTCGGACCGAAAGCGATGTTTTCGGCCACGGTGAGGTGCGGGAAGAGCGCCAGTCTCTGGAAGATCAGGTTGGTCGGCCGCTTGTTGGGCGGCACTCCGGTCATGTCCTTGCCCGCGATGGCGACGGTGCCTTCCGTGGGCTGTTCGAGACCGGCGAGTATCCGCAGCGTGGTGGACTTGCCGCATCCCGACGGTCCCAGGAGCGAGAAGAACTCGCCTCGCCTGACACCGAGGTTCATGCTGGTCACCGCGGTCTCGCCGCCGGGGTAGGTCTTGCTGACATCGGTCAATCGGGCGTCGAGGGCCGACGGATCGTCCGGGTTCACAGCGTTCACCTGAACTTCCATTCATTGGAACTTGGCTTCCACTGGGGTGAGCAGGACGCTAAGTGAGCGACAAGGGTGCGGTCAACGGTCGATCACGAAGTTCTTGAATCGGCGACGACGCACAGGGCACCGTTCAAGCCATCCGACCGGGCTCGCGAGCGGGTCGGGAAATCGTCGTCCGGGCGCTCAACGCCCGCCCGCCACCTGCGAGTTGACTCCCCCGGGCCGCACGGGGCCGAGCCCGCGCGGAGCGCCGCCGGGCGGGGAGAAAATTTCGTCCGATCCGCCCGGTAAAACCTGTGTTACGCGGACGGAAGGGACGTCAGCGCGCCGCCCAGAGCCCCCGGACATGCCCGATGTGCCGGTGCATCATCAGCTCGGCGCCCACCGCGTCGCCGTACTCCACGAAGTCCGTGAGCTGGTGGTGCTCCATCGCCGACTCGACGAGGCTGCCGTCGGCGAGCAGCGGCGCGAGGCCCAGCAGCCGGGTCCGCGCGCGCAGACCCGCGACGACGTTCACCAGGTGCCGGTTGCCGGTGTAGCCCAGCAGCGTGAGGTGGAAGATCCGGTCGGCCTCGACGTATCCGACCAGGTCACCGGCGCGCGCGGCGACGACGATGTGCTCGGCGAGCGTACGCAGCAGGGGCAGGTCGGCGGCGGGGACCAGCGGGACGACGGCGCGTACGGCGGGCGGTTCGATCAGCAGGCGGACGGCGGTGATCTGGTCCAGGTCCTGGTCGGAGACCTCGGTGATCCGGAAGCCCTTGTTGGGCTGAGCCACCGCGAGCCCTTCCTTGACCAGGTCGAGCATGGCCTCCCGCACCGGGGTGGAGGACACGCCGAAGCGCGCCGCCAGGCTGGGAGCGGAGTAGACCGCGCCCGGGATCAGGTCCCCGGAGACCACGGCGGCGCGCAGTTCGTTGCGCACCCGGTCCCGCTGGGTCTCCCGGCCGTCGACGCTCTGCCCACCGCTCACGTGCCCCGCCCTTCGGCTCTCCCGCGCCCCGCCGCTCGGCCGGCGCATCGCCTGTCCGAGGTCAGGATGACAGCCGGGCGGGGTACGGCGGCGACAGGGCGGAGGGTCAATGAGGTTTCATTGTGCGGCGCAATGATATCCACGGACGCGCGAGCCGGGAACGAAAGGGGCAAAGGCGCACGTCCTCGCGCTGTTCGCTCGAAGATCCGTCGGGGTCTGGCGTCAGTGCCATTGCACAGCTACTGTGACAGCGCAGCGCCCACGGTCCCGGCGGCCGGTCCGTAGCCCGTTGCGCACCACCGATCCGGGCTCCCGTCGCGGCGCCCCCGTCAGCGTCCAGGCGCCCAACGCGCGGCCCGCGAGCCCTCGTTCGCCCGCCCGGCCCCCGTCGTCCTCGCACCGCCGAGGCGGCGCGTCCGCCCTTCCCGTGAGGAGAACCGCATGCCCGACACCCAGGCGCAGCCCTGGCACGGGGTCTACGTCGCCACCGCGCTCCCGTTCCGCCCCGACGGTTCGGTCGACCTCGACGCGTACGGCGAGCACGTCCGGTTCCTGGCCGACGGCGGCTGCCACGGCGTGTGCCCCAACGGTTCGCTCGGCGAGTACCAGACCCTCAGTATCGACGAGCGCACCCGCGTGATGCGGACCGCGATCGAGGCGGCCCCCGAGGGGTTCGGGGTGATGCCCGGCGTGGCCGCGTACGGGTCACGGGAGGTCTGCGAGTGGATCGAGCGGGCGGCGGAGGCCGGCGCCGCCTCCGTCCTGCTGCTGCCGCCCAACTCCTACCGGGCCTCGCGCTCCGACGTCGTCGCCCACTACCGCGAGGCCGCGCGGGTCGGGCTGCCCGTGGTCGCGTACAACAACCCCATCGACACCAAGGTCGACCTCACCCCCGACCTGCTCGCCGAACTGCACGCCGAGAATCTGATCGTGGCGGTCAAGGAGTTCAGCGGCGATCCGCGCCGCGCCTATCTGCTGGCCGAGTCGGCGCCGGGCCTGGACCTGATCGTCGGCGCCGACGACATGGTGCTGGAGCTGGGGCTCGCGGGCGCGGTCGGCTGGATCGCGGGCTACACCAACGCCTTCCCGGCCACCACCGTCGAGATGTTCCGCCTGATCACGTCGGACGACCCCGCCGACGTACCGGCCGGAATCGCCCTCTACCGCTCGCTGCACGCGCTGCTGCGCTGGGACTCCAAGACGGAATTCGTCCAGGCCATCAAGCTGTCCATGGATGTGGCCGGACGGTACGGCGGCCCCTGCCGTCCGCCGCGCGGTCCGCTGCCCGACGACGTCGCCGCGCGGATCACCGAGCTGACGAAGGCCGCGGTCGCGGAGGGCTGCCGATGAGGGCGCGGCGCGTCTTCCACGCCGTCGACTCCCACACCGAGGGCATGCCGACCCGTGTGATCACCGGCGGCGTGGGCGTCCTGCCGGGCGGCACCATGGCCGAGCGGCGTACGTGGTTCATGGCCAACAAGGACGATCTGCGCACCTTGCTGATGTACGAGCCGCGCGGGCACGCCGCGATGAGCGGTGCGATCCTCCAGCCCCCGACCCGGCCCGACGCCGACTGGGGCGTGCTGTTCATCGAGGTGTCCGGGGTGCTGCCCATGTGCGGCCACGGCACCATCGGGGTGGCGACCGTGCTGGTCGAGACCGGCATGGTGGAGGTCCGCGAGCCGGTCACCGTGATCCGGCTGGACACCCCGGCGGGGCTGGTCACCGTGGAGGTGGCGGTCGAGGACGGCGCCGCCCGGTCGGTGACGCTGCGCAATGTCGCCTCCTACGCGCACGCGCTGGACCGGACCGTCACCGTGCCCGGCCTCGGCGAGGTGGGCTACGACCTCGCCTTCGGCGGCAACTTCTACGCCGTCGTCGACCTGGAGCGGATCGGCCTGCCCTTCGACCGGCGGGAGGGCGGACGGCTGCTGGAGGCGGGCCTGGCCGTCATGGCGGCGATCAACGAGGCCGACGAACCGGTCCATCCGGAGCGCCCTGACATCCGCGGCTGCCACCACGTCTATCTCACCGCGCCCGGCTCCACCGCCCGCCACTCCCGGCACGCCATGGCCATCCACCCCGGCTGGTTCGACCGCTCCCCGTGCGGTACGGGGACCAGCGCGCGGATGGCGCAGTTGCACGCCCGCGGGGAGCTCGCGCTGGACACCGACTTCGTGAACGAGTCGTTCATCGGCACCCGCTTCGTCGGCCGTCTGGTGGAGGAGACCGAGGTCGGCGGCGTCCCCGCGGTGGTACCGACCGTCACCGGGCGGGCATGGATCACCGGTACCGCCCAGTACATGCTCGACCCCGACGACCCCTTTCCCGCGGGATTCCTCCTGTAGTGCCCTGCCGGTGGACCCCCGCCCGCACCCGCCGGTGGACCCCGCGTCCGCACCCGACCGTGAACCCCACGCCCCCGCCCCTGACCTGCGACCGGGAAGGCCGCCATGCGCACACCGCACCCGCCCGCGTCGCGAACGGCGCCGCGCCCGGCCACGGCGTCCGACACCGCGGACCTCGTCGTCATCGGCGCGGGCGTGATCGGGGCCGCCGCCGCGTACTTCGCGGCGCGCGCCGGTCTCGACGTCACGGTCCTGGACCGCGGTCCGCTGGCGGGCGGCACTTCCAGCGCGGGCGAGGGCAATCTGCTGGTCTCCGACAAGGAGCCGGGCCCCGAACTCGATCTGGCCCTGCTCTCGCTGCGCGTGTGGCGTGACGACCTCGCGGAACACGCCGGCCTGTGGGAGTACGAGCCCAAGGGCGGTCTCGTCGTGGCCGCCACCGCGCAGGGTTCGGGGACGCTGGCCACGCTCGTACGGCATCAGCGCACCCTCGGCGTCGAGGCGGTCGAGGTGTCCGGCGACGAACTGCCCGGCTACGAACCGCTGCTGTCGCGGGAGCTGGTCTCCGGCGCGTTCTACCCGCAGGACGCCCAGGTGCAGCCCGTGCTCGTCGTCGCGCACCTGCTGCGCCTGGCCCGTGAGGCGGGCGCGCGGGTCAGGACCGGCACGGAGGTGACCGGTTTCCGCACGTCCGGGGGACGGATCACCGGCGTCGACACCCACCGCGGTCCGGTGCACGCCCCGGCCGTGCTCAACGCGGCGGGCCCGTGGGCGGGCGACGTGGCGGCGCTGGCCGGAGTACGGGTGCCGGTGCTCCCCCGGCGCGGCGCCGTCCTGGTCACCCGGCCGCTCCCCCTGGTCATCCGGCACAAGGTCTACGCCGCCGAGTACGTCGCCGATGTGGCCAGCGGTGACGCCGCACTCCAGACGTCGCCCGTGGTGGAGGGCACCCGCGCGGGCACCGTCCTGATCGGCTCCTCGCGCGAACGCGTCGGCTTCGACCGGCGGCTGTCCCCCGCCGTCCCCGCAGCGCTGGCCCGCAAGGCCATCGCGCTCTTCCCGTTCCTGGCCTCGGTCCCGGCGCTGCGCTCCTACGTCGGCTTCCGCCCCTACTGCCCCGACCACCTGCCGGTGATCGGCCCCGACCCGCGGGCGCCGGGGCTGTGGCACGCCTGCGGGCACGAGGGCGCCGGGATCGGTCTGTCGGCGGGCACGGCCAGCCTGCTCGTCGGTGCGCTGACCGGCCAGGCCGTACCGCTGGACCTCGCGCCCTTCGCCCCCGAGCGCTTCGACACCAGCCCGGCCACCGAGGAACCGCAGGAGGAACCCCGTGCCCCCTCACGCTGACGACCTCGCGGCGCCCTGCACCGTGTTCCTCGACGGCCGGCCCGTTTCTGCCCGCGAGGGCCAAAGCGTCGGCTCCGCCCTGATGGCGGCGGGCATCGTCGCCTGGCGGTCGACCCGCGTCGAGGACCGACCGCGCGGCCTGTTCTGCGGGATCGGTGTCTGCTTCGACTGCCTGATCACCGTGGACGGCCACCGCGACCAGCGCGCCTGCCAGGTGCCGGCGGCCGACGGCATGCGGCTGGAGACGGCGCCCGCCACATACGAAGGCGCCGACCGATGACGGGCGTCGCCACGACGGCGGAGGCCGAGGTCGCGCGGGCCGAGGTCGCGGTGGTCGGCGCGGGTCCCGCGGGGCTGGCCGCGGCGGTGACCGCCGCCGAGGCAGGGCTGAGCGTCGTCCTGGTCGACGCGGCGGCGCGCCCCGGCGGCCAGTTCTGGCGGCACGGACCGGGGGGACCGCGCGCCGACGAGGGATACCACCACCTGGGCACGTACGCGGACTTGACGGAGCGGCTGTCCCGAGCCGGGGTACGGACGCTGTACGGCCGGCAGGTCTGGCGGGCCGAGCGCGGGGCCGACGGCTTCATTCTCAGGACCCGGCCTGCGCACGACACGGCCCGCGCACCGGCCGTGACGGTGGCCGCGCGCGCCCTGGTGCTCTGTCCGGGCGGATACGACCGCCAACTGCCCATTCCCGGCTGGGACTTGCCCGGTGTCATGGCGGCGGGCGGCGTGCAGGCGCTGCTCAAGGCGGACGGCACCCTGGCCGGGCGGCGGGCGGTGGTGGCCGGGACCGGCCCCTTCCTGCTCCCGGTGGCGACGGGCCTCGCCGCGGCCGGGGCGGACGTACCCCTGGTCTGCGAGGCGAACGCGCTGCGCGGCTGGCTGCGCGAGGCCGGCGGCGCGGCGCGGGAACCGGCCAAGGCGGTGGAGGCGGCGCGGTACGCGGCGCTGCTGGCGCGCCACCGTATCCCGTACCGGACGAGGACCGTCGTCACCCACATCCTCGGCGGGACGCGCGTCCGCGCGGTCCGGGTGGCGCCGCTGGGCCGCGACGGCCGCCCCGTCACCGCGCGCGCCACCGAGGTCGCGGCGGATCTGGTGGCGCTCGGCTGGGGTTTCACCCCCGCTCTCGAACTGCCGCTGGCGCTGGGCGCGCGGACGCGGGTGGACGTGGACGGCTCACTGGTCGCGGTGGTGGACGCGTGGCAGCGCGCGAGCGTGCCCGGCGTCTACCTCGCCGGGGAGTGCACCGGGGTCGGGGGCGCCGCGCTCGCCCTGCGCGAGGGCCGGTTGAGCGGGCTCGCCGTGGCCGCCGACCTTGGCCGGTCCTACGACCGCGGCGCCGTACGCCGTCTGCGGTCGGGCATCCGGCGGGGTCGCCGCTTCGCCGCGGCGATGCACACCGCCCATCCGGTCCCGGCGCACTGGACGGCGTGGCTCACGCCCGACACGGTCGTCTGTCGCTGCGAGGAGGTCACCTTCGCGGCGCTCGACGAGGCCCACCGCACGCTGGGCGCGGACGACCCGCGCACCCTCAAGCAGCTCGCCCGCCCCGGTATGGGCATGTGCCAGGGCCGCGTGTGCAGCTTCGCGACCACCGCGATCAGCGCCGCCCTCACCGGCCGCCCCGCCACCGCCGCCGACCACCGCGGCCTGGCCACCCGCCCGCTGGCCTTCCCCGTGCCGCTGGGCGAGATCGCCGCGGCGGACGGGGACGGGGACGGGGGCGGTCCTGACGCGTAAGAGGCGCGCTCAGGCATGGCGCGCTCAGCCATGGCGTCCTCAGGCATGGCGTCCTCAGGCATGCGGCACGACATGGTGCCGCTGAGCCCAGCCGTTTACGGTTCGCTGCTCCCCGTCGCGTGGCGGTAGTCGCGGGGCGAGAGGTGGTAGGCGGTGCGGAAGGAACGGGTGAAGGTGGAGTGGTCCTTGAATCCCCAGCGGGCGGCTATGCGGTGAATGGGGAGATCCCGGAGGGCGGGGTCGCGCAGGTCCCGGCGGGCGCGCTCCAGGCGGAGGCGGCGGATCCAGGCGGCGAGGGTGGTCTCGCGCGTGGTGAAGAGCCGGTGGAGGTAGCCGACGGAGACGTGCAGGGCGTCGGCGATGTGGGTCGGCGAGAGGTCGGGGTCGTGCAGATGCTGCTGGACGAAGGCTTCGACGCTCAGCAGGAGTGTGCGTCCGCGTGAGTCCTCGCGGAGGGCGGCTTCCGCGTCGAGGTGGTGGGCGACGACGGCGGCGAGCAGGTCCTCGGATATACGGGCCAGCCGCCCGAGGTCGTCGGGGCGGTAGGCCGCCTGCGTGGTCAGGCCGGTGAGGAAGTGCACGAGCATGCCCGCGAATCCGGCCTGTCCCGGCAGGGGCCGGGCCAGCAGGCGTTCGATCCGGTCGGCGGGCTGTCCGAGCTGTGCGCGCGGGATGTGGACGCGTACGAGTGTGGTGGGCTCGCCGCCCGCGCCGAGTTGGAGTCCGAAGGGGCGCGAGCTGTCGTAGAGGACGATGTCCGTCGCCTCCAGGACCGCCTCGCGGCCGAGCTGGCTCATGACGAGCTTGCCCGAGGGCGCCATGGCCAGGCAGAGGAGTTCCGGATCCGCCTGGCGGACCATCTTCGGCGTGCGGACGACCTGCGAGGGCGAGACCCTCAGCTCGACCACGTTCACCGCCGCGAGGTCGACGGTCCTGGCCGACGCCCTGAAGTCCTCCGCCTCCCGGCTGGACAGGCTCATCGGGTGCTCGCTGGTGACGAACAGCTCGTTGAGGGCCGCCAGCCGGTCCGGCGGCGACAGATCGTCACGATCGAACATCGTCCGCATCATGGCTCCCCCTCGGACCGCGGTGGCCGCGTACCGGAGTCTCCGGCCGCGGACGCCTCGGGCCAAGTATCCCCCGGTGGTCGTCGGACCAGCCCAAGGCGCGGACCCCGCCGGGGCCCGGCCCGACTACCGCGCGCCCACCAGGACTTCCGCCGCGGCGACACCGGAGGCGGCCGTCGCGCCGTGGGTGAAGATCTGCGCGGCGCCCTGGACGGAGTCGCCCGGCAGGCCCATCTCGACGACGATCGCGTCGGGACGTGCCCCGGCGAGTTCGGCGAGCGCGCGGCCCATCCACTTGTTGCGGGAGGCGTCCCTGACGACGACGACCAGCGGGCGCCCGGCGGCGGGCGCGAGCGCGTACGACTCCAGGAGGGCGGCGTCGGCGGCGAGTTCCTGGTGGTGGACGCGGACGAAGGTGGTGCCGGGCAGCCGCTCGCGCAGCGGGGCCGCGACGCCCCAGGGGGTCTCCTTGCCGATGGCCAGGTTGGTGGACGGCACCAGTTCGACCACGTGCGGGGGCGCGGTCAGCGGGAGGACGTCGCCCGCGGAGCCGCCGAGGCGTATGGCGCGGCGGGCGGCGACGTAACCGATGTCGCCGCTGACCGGATTGACCGGAACCGCCCGCGCCAGGCCGGTCGACCACTCGGCGAAGGCGCGGACCCGCTCGGACGCCTCCTCCAGCCGCGCCTGCGTGAGGTCGCCCGACCGTACGGCGTCGGCGAGCGCGTCGGTGAGCAGGTCGACGGTGTCGGCCCCGGAGTTCTCGCCGCCGACACAGACCGCGTCGCAGCCCGCGACGACGGCCTTCACCGTGGCTCCGTCGATGCCGTAGCGGTCGGTGACGGCGCCCATCTCGATGGCGTCGGTGACGATCAGGCCGTCGAAGCCGAGTTCCTTGCGGAGCAGCCCGTCGAGGATGCGGCTGCTGAGGGTGGCCGGAACGTGCGGGTCGTAGGCGGGCACGAGGAGGTGACCGCTCATCACGGCGCGCACGCCCGCCCGGACGGCGGCCTCGAAGGGCGGCAGGGCCTGGGCGGCGATGGTCGCGAGGTCGGCGTCGTAGCTGGGCAGGCCGTGGTGGGAGTCGACGGCGACGTCCCCGTGACCGGGGAAGTGCTTGGCGCAGGCGGCGACTCCGGCCGACTGGAGGCCCTGGATCCAGGCGCCCGCGTGCCGGGCGACCAGACCGGCGTCGACGCCGAAGGAGCGCACCCCGATGATCGGGTTGTCCGGGTTGGAGTTGACGTCCACGCTGGGCGCGTAGTTGAGGCTGACGCCGGCGGCGTGCAGTTGGCGGCCGAGGTCGCGGGCGACGGACTCGGTGAGGTCGGGGTCGTCCACGGCGCCGAGCGCGAAGTTGCCGGGCCGGGTGGAGCCGGTCGAGGACTCGATACGGGTGACGTCCCCGGCTTCCTCGTCGATCGCGATGATCAACGCGGGGTTCTCGGCGCGCAGTTGCGCGGTCAGCCGGGCCACCTGCTGGGGCGAGGCGATGTTGCGCGAGAAGAGGACGACGGAGGCCAGGCCGTCACCGATGGCCCGCAGCACCCACTCCGGCGCCTCCGTCCCCACGAAGCCGGGCTGGAGAACGGAGAGCGCGAGTCGTCGCAGCTCCTTGTCGGGCGTGCTGGAGGACATCAACTGGGCCTTCCACGTAGAGCCAACGCATTTGTGACACGGCGGACATTGGTACAGACCATCCGGATACTCGCCCAGCGTGATCTGGGGTGTCAAGTGCCTGACGCACGTACACCGGCCACATCGGCCGGGGCGTCCGGGAGACCGCGCCTGACCTGGTCCGTCGCCGCCGGGGAAGCCGCGTCACCCGTGGTAGGGCCCGGATCGCGCACGGCGACGAGGTGGCCGAATCGCCGCCTTCGGACGGCGCGACACGTCAACTCCACGGTTGACATGGGCGGTTGGTCTAATCCATTTTAGTGGGACGCGAGTTCAGCGAGCGACAAGCGCGGCGTAGTGCCATGAATGATGGGCAAGTTGCGAACGTCCGTTGCCGTACGCACCCACTCGCCCACCGACGGCAACGCACGGTTCCGCCGTGCTTTGGCGTAGGCACATGTAGTGGCGGTCGCCCAGAACCACTCTCGGCACCGGACGCGATTGCCTGTCCCCACACGGCCGATCCGTCCCGGCCGAAGGAAAGCCCGGGGGCGATCCGCATCAGAGAACCGAACCCTGGAGCGACTGCTTTGTCGGCGCCTGATCATTCTTTTCGAGCCTCTTCCGAACGCCCGTACTTCAGCTCGGACGGCGAGACCTACCTCACACCGACTCCGCTGCGGAACCTCCGCAAGACACAGAAACTCCGTGTGCTGTCGGAAGAGGACTTCACTTTCTGGCAGACCTACGGATACGTCGTGGTGCGACAGGCGATACCCGCCGTCGCGGCCGACGAGCTCCTGGAATTCGCCTGGAATTTCCAGGGACTTGATCCTGCCCGCCCGGACACCTGGTACGAGGAGCGGGAGTTCCGCTCGGATCTCGACAGGGAACTGCACATCTACGGTTTCGTCGAGGCTTACCAGCACCAGCTCATGTGGGACAGCCGGCAGTCGCAGCGCGTCTACGACGCCTTCGTCGACGTATGGGACTGCGAAGAGCTGTGGGTGACGCTGGACCGGCTCAACCTCAACCCGCCCAACATCAAGAACCGGGACCGCGCCCACATCGCGCCGACCGAGCGCGGCTTCGACATCACGCTGCACTGGGACATCGACACCACGCTGGAGGTGCTCCCGCAGCGCGTCCAAGGGATCATCGCGCTCAACGACACCAAGCCCGACCAGGGCGGCTTCCAGTGCGCACCCGACCTCTTCCACCGGTTCGAGGAGTGGAAGGCGCTCCAGCCGGAGGACCGCGACCCGATCCGGCCGAGCGTCGACCGCGCCGAATACCCCGTCATCCAGCCCGATCTCAAGGCCGGTGACCTGCTGATCTGGAACGGGCTGCTCGCGCACGGCGTCGCGCCCAACACCTCGCAGAGCGGCGTCCGCGCCGCCCAGTACCTCTCGATGATGCCCGCCCTGGAGTCCCACCAGGAGCTGCGGGACTCGCGCGTCAACTCCTGGCGGACGCTCAGCACTCCGGAGTGGAACGGCACGCTGGTCGGCGACGCCACCCGGCACGAGTCCCTGCGGTACGGACCCGCGGAGCTGACCGACCTGGGCGCCAAGCTGCTGGGCCGCGACTCCTGGAAGCAGCCGTCCGCGGAGCAGGGGACCGGGGAGCGGACATGCGCCGAATCTGCCTGACGCTGCCCACCAACAGGCCCTGCGCGACAACGATATCGGCGGTGCACGAGGAGGCGGCCCACGCCGCCACGCACTTCGACGTCGAGGTGCGTCTGCTGGTCCTGGACTCCTCCGACGCCGGAGCCCGCGAGCAGCACACTCGGGTCGTGCGCGGTCTGCCGGCCGTACCGGGCGTCGTCGTGCACCACCTCGGCGAGGCGGAGCAGCGCGACTTCCTGCGGCGGGTCATCGAGCGGGCCGCGCCGGACAAGCCCGAGCTGCTGCTCGATCTGATGCTGCCCGCCGGGCTCTCGTACGGCGCCTGCACCAACCGCGCGTTCCTGATCGCCGCGGCGCTGGGCTGCGAGTCCGTGCACCGCAGGGACTCCGACAGCCGCTACCAGTCCGTGGACGGTCTGCCGGTCTTCCCCGTCCACCATGAGCTGTTGTCGCTCGGCAAGCGGGCGGGCGACGCGGCGGCCGGGGTGACCGAGACCGATCTGGCGGACGCGCACACCGGCAAGACCGTCTCCATGGTGGGCAGTTCCTTCATCGGCGAGATGTCCGTCGACATCGAGGAGATGCACCGGCTCGACCGCGACGCCTACTACGACGTGGTCGGGCTGTGGGCGCCGGTCCACTGGTCGTCGCGGAAGAAGCGCGAACTGGTCGACGAGTCCTTCAAGGGCGCGGGCCACGAGCCCTTCGCGGGCGACCACTCGACGCTCACCCTGGTCGACCCGATGCGGGTCGACATGTGCAACATCGCCTTCCACGGGGTCCACGAGCAGGTCCCGTTGATGCCCGCGACGGACACGATCGGAAGCGACTACTTCCTGATCCACCTCGTCCACGACGCGACGCTGCCCGGTGTCCTGCACAACCGGAACATCGTCAACTACTACACCGGTGAGCGGAAGACGGACGCCGGGTTCATGGCGTATCACTTGCGCTTCGCCAAATTCTTCCTGTCGATGCTGTATCTCAACGCCGTGTACGACCGGATGGCCGAGGCCGGTTCCGCGCTGCTGGACGACGACCACCGGATACGAGTGGCCGCGGTCGCCGAATTGCTGCGGGACAGCGCTCTGTTGGACCGTGCGGAGAATGTGGAGCGGCTGGACATCCTCGACCGGTCCTACCGCAAGCTCGGCGGCAGGTACGCGGAATTCGCGGACTCGCTCACGGAGCGGCGCGAGCGGTTGCTGGACGAGGCCCGCGGGGACATCGAGGACTACGCATTGTTGACGGAAACATGGTCGGCGATGATTCGGGCGAGCAGGGAAACGGGTCTCGACACACTCCAGCGGCTGCCTGGCTGACGCCGCACATGACGCACGAGAACGCCTCACTGTTCGCCGCTCTTTCGGCCAGCGCCGAGGACCGGATCGTCTTCGATCTCAGCGGTATCGAGGAACGCTACGATTCCCTGCTGCGCGAGCTGCCGGGAATCGCGGTGCGTTTCGCCATGAAATCCTGTCCCGTGGACGAAGTGCTCGCCTGTCTTGTCGCGAAAGGCAGCGGATTCGACGCGGCGAGTATCAACGAGATCGAGCAGGCCGTACGCTCCGGCGTCGCGGTCGGGAGAGTTCACTACGGCAACACCGTCAAGTCGGACCGGGACATCGCGGCGGCCTATCGCCTCGGTGTCAGGGACTTCGCCACCGACAGCCTGGAGGACGTCGCCGCCGTCGCGGCGCACGCCCCCGGCTCGCGGGTGTTCTGCCGGCTGGCGACCGACGGTGACGGAGCGCTCTGGGGTCTGAGCAACAAGTTCGGCTGCTCGGCCGAGGACGCCGTGGCCGTGCTGGAGAAGGCGCGGGAGTCCGGGCTGCGGCCGGCCGGGCTCTCCGTGCACGTCGGTTCGCAGCAGATGACGGCCGAGGCGTGGCAGCGGGCGTTCGAGCAACTGGTCGACACGCTGACCGTGCTCGGCGAGCGCGGTATGCCGCCGCGGTACGTCAATCTGGGCGGCGGCCTGCCCGCGCTCGGCTATCTCGACAAGCGCGGCAGGCCGCTCGACCCGCCGATCGACAAGATCTTCGCCGTCATCCGCGAGGGCATGCAGCGGTGCCGGGAGGCGGCGGGCGACGGCCTGGGCTTCGTGATGGAGCCGGGCCGCCATCTGGTCGCCGACCACGGGGCCGTCCGGGCGCACGTCTCGCGGCTGTCCACCCGGCACACGGCGGACGGCACGGCCCACCGCTGGCTCTACCTGAGCTGCGGGAAGTTCAACGGCCTGTACGAGATGGACGAGTTGCAGTACCGGCTGGTCTTCCCCACCCACCCCGACACCCCGCGCGTCGAGGCCACCGTGGCCGGTCCGACCTGTGACAGCGACGACGCCTATTCGCGCGAGCACAGCCTGGTCCCGGTACCCGAGTCGGTCGTGTCGGGCGACCCGGTGTGGGTGCTGTCCAGCGGTGCCTACGCCGTCAGTTACATGACCCAGGGGTTCAACGGCTTCAGCCCGCTGCCGTACGTGTGCGTACGCGGCGCGGGCGACGGGCCGGGCCGCCCGCGGAAGGAGCACGACAGGTGAGCGACCGCGAGACACCCCGGCGCGCGGTGACGGAGCACGCGCGCGTCCGCCCTGTCGGCGACGGCGACTGGGCAGACCTCGTCGCGCTCGAAGCCGCCGCCTACACCTCCCTCGGTCTGTCCGAGGGGCGGGCCGCGCTGGAGTCGAAGGCGTGGGCGTCGCCGACGACGTGCTTCGTCCTCGACGTCGAACAGCGGCTCGCCGGTTACCTGTTGGCGCTGCCGTACCCGGTCTCGCAGGCGCCCGACCTCGCCCGCGGCGAGGAGGTGGTCTTCCGCTCGCGCAATCTGCATGTGCACGACCTCGTCATCGCCGAGGATCTGCGCGGCCGGGGCCTGGGCAAACGCCTGCTGCACCACCTCACCGGGCGGGCGCTCCGGCAGGGATACGAGCAGATGTCGCTCGTCGCGGTCGGCGGCAGTCACACCTTCTGGGCGGCGAACGGCTTCGCCGCCCAGAAGGAGGTCGTGAACTCCGAGAGTTACGGGGCCGGTTCGGTGTACATGTCCATGGCGCTGCCGACCGCGCCGACCGTCGAGAGTCCGACGCCGACCAGCGGCCTGCTGAGCGGGGCACCAACGCGAAACGAAGTGGGATAACGCCTGTGTTGCACGTTCACGATCCGTTCCGGCGCGGGCAGTTGGCGATCGGGGCGCTCTTCTTCTCGCTGGGTTTCCAGTACGCCACCTGGGCGTCGCGGCTGCCCGCGATCAAGGCGCATCTGGACCTGACCGCCGCGCAGGTGGGGCTGCTGCTGATGGCCACCGGCATCGGCGCCGCCGCCGCTTTCCCGCTGGTGGCGATGCTGATGCGGCGGCTGGGCTCGCGGCTGCTGTCGCTGCTCTCGGCCGTCGGCCTGACGCTGCTGCTCATCCCGCTGTCCGTCATGCCGAACTACCCGGTCGCGCTGCTCGTCATGGGCTGTGACGGGGTGCTCGTGGCCTGCCTGAATGTGGCGATGAACGCGCAGGGCGCGGCGCTGGAGGCCGTCCATCGGCGCAACGCCATGGCCAAGCTGCACGCGACCTTCAGCGGCGGCTCGCTCGGCGCGGCCCTGCTCGCCTCCGGAATGAACACCGTCACCTCGACGATGGCGGTGCACTTCGGCGCCGCCGCCGTCCTGTTGCTCCTGCTGACCGCGTACGCCAGGACCGGGCTGCTGACGCAAGAGCAAATCGCGGCCAAGGACGAGGCGGCCGAGGCGCGGGAGCAGAAGGAGGACGCGGTCGCGGTCGCGGAGGAGCGGGGTGCCAAGAGCCGCGGCAAGTGGACGCTGCCCGCCCGTATGACCCTGTGGATGGGCTGCGCGATGGCCTTCGGCACGGTCACCGAGGGTGCGATGAACGACTGGTCGGCGATCTACATGAAGGACGTCGCCAAGGCCTCGGCCGAACTGGCGCCCATGGGCATCGCCGTCGTCTCGGTCATGATGGTGCTCGCCCGGCTCTTCGCCGACGGCTGGCGCAGCCGTTGGGGTGACGGCCTGATCGTCCGCGCGGGCAGCGCCCTGGCCGCGGCGGGCCTGGCCATCGCGCTGCTCAGCGGCGGCGTGGTCCCGGCGCTGATCGGCTTCGCCGCGGTCGGCCTGGGCATCGCCGCCGTGACGCCGTGCGTGTACGTGGCGGCGGCCGGTCAGGGTTCGGACGCGCTGACGCTGGTCGCGACGATGGGCACGACGGGGCTGCTCGCGGGGCCGCCGGTGATCGGCTTCATCGCCAACGCGACCGGTCTGGTCTGGGGCCTGGGCGCCGTGGCCGCCTCGGCGCTGGTCGTGTCCCTGTGCAGCACGCAGATCCGCTGGACGTCGACCGCCTGAGCCGCGGGCCGCGCCCCGAATCACGGTTGACGCCTCGGGGCGCGCCCGCTTCGCTGTGCAGGTGAGCACACTTCGCATCGAACGCGTGCGCCCCGACGCCTTCGTCCAGGACTGGCGCGCCGTCCACAACACGGTCATCCCCACGCATCCGCTGTCCCTGGACGACGTCCGGGAGCGCAGCGGACGCCACCTCCTGGAGGTCGCCTACCTCGGCGACGTCCTGGTCGGAAACACGACGGTACGGCCGCCGACCGACGACGAGCCGGTGGTCACGGTCATCGCGCGGGTCCTCAGCGCACACCGGGGGCGGGGCTTCGGCCGGGAGCTGTACGCGCGCGGGCTCGCGCACGCGCGGGAGCTGCGGCCGGGCGCCGTCGAGACGGTGGTGCTGGAGTCCAATGAGGACGGGCTGCGCTTCGCGCTCACGCAGGGCTTCGTCGAGGTCGAGCGGTATCTGCTGCCGGGCGACACGATCCGTTACGTGACGCTGCGGCTGCCCTGAGCGGCGTCCTCCGCGCCGCCGCCGTGGCGGCCGGGGCGCAGGTCGAGCATGTGGAACACCTTGTCGTAGCGGCGCGGCCCGACCGCCACGAAGTCCGGCAGGCGGCCGTACTCACGAAAGCCCAGTGATTCGTAGAGGCCGATGGCGCGGGTGTTGTCGCCACGGGCGTCGAGGGTGAGCACTTCGATCCCGGCCCGGCGGGCGTCGGCGACGAGCGCCGCGGTCAGGGCGCGGCCGATGCCGTGGCCGTGGGCGGCGCCGTCCACGGCGAGCCGCTCCAGGTCGGCGTGGGGGCGGTGGGTGGGGCGGGTGTACCGCAGCCAGTAGCCGAACCCGACCAGGTCCTCGCCGAGATACGCGGCGCGCAGCGACCCGTCGCCGGCCCGTACCGCGGTCAGGACCCGGTCGAGGAGGGCCGTGACCTCGTCGGTGCCGGGCGGCTCCAGCCAGCCGAGCGGGGCGCCGCCCCGGACCAGCGGGGCCAGCAGCGCGTGCGCCGCTCCGGGGTCCAGCGCTCGCGCCCGCTCGATGCGCAGCCCGTCCCCGAGCGCGCCCGCCTCAGCCGTCGTCATCGCGTTCCGCCTCTCCCGCGCAGGTGCTTCCGTCCGTGGGCCGCCGCGCCCGGGTACCGCCGGGGTCCGGCCGCCTGTTTCCGTCCCACATCATCTCCGGCGGGACCTCGCCGACACCTCCCCGCGCGACCGCGTTCACGCCCGAGTCGTACAGTGGCGACATGGCCGTCAGTATTCTGGACATTCCCGGCGTCGCAGCCGTGCGGCAGCGGTTGCGCGCGGAATTGCTGGCGCGGGTGGCGGGGCCCTCGGGGCCGAAGAACCGGGCGCGGATCCAGGACGCGCGGGGGCCACGGTGGTTCGGCCCCGAGCGGCCGATCCGCGTGGTGCACGGTGACGCGTCGATGTTCATCGGGGGCTTGCGTGCGCTGCTGTTGCAGTCGCTGCATCCGCTGGCGATGGCCGCGGTCGCCGCGCACTCCGGCTACCGGGGAGATCCGTGGGGCCGTCTCCAGCGCACCAGCACCTTTCTGGCGGTCACGACCTTCGGCACCGCCGAGGACGCGCGGCAGGCCGTCGAGCAGGTACGGGCGGTGCACGAGCGCGTCAGCGGCACGACCGCGGAGGGGGAGCCGTACCGGGCGTCGGATCCGCATCTGCTGGGCTGGGTGCACGTCGCCGAGGTGGACAGTTTCCTGCGCGCTCATCAGCGGTACGGGGCGCGGCCGTTGGACGCCGCGGGCTGCGACGCCTACGTGGCGGACACCGCGCGGGTCGCGGAGGCCCTCGGTGTCCTCGACCCGCCGCGCGACCAGGCGGCGCTGACCGCCCGGCTCGCCGCGTACCGGCCGGAGTTGCGGTCCACGGCCGAGGCGCGGGACGCGGCGCGTTTCCTGCTGCTCGACCCGCCGCTGCCGTGGGCCGCCCGCGGCCCGTACGCGATCTTGGCCGCGGGCGCGGTGGGGCTGCTTCCTTCGTGGGCCCGCAGCCCGCTGCGGCTGCCGTATCTGCCGATCACCGAAGCGACCGGCGTCCGGCTCGCGGGGCACGGTCTGACCAGGACGATCCGCTGGGCGATGGCTCCGGAGGCCGCCGGGCGGTCCGACGGGCCGTCAGAAGGCTGACGGGCGGGGCCGGAAGACGGCGCAGAGGCGGGGGGGGGCGGGGGGGGGGCGCCCCCCCCCCCCGGGGCCGGGGGGGGGGCCCCCCCCGGGGGGGGCGCCGCCGGGGGGGGGGGGGGGGGGGGGGGGGCCGCCGGGGCGGGGGGGGGGGGGGGGGGGGGGGGGTGGGCTCCGGTACGTCGGCGTCCGACGGTCCGGTGAGGGTGCTGGCGGGGGGGTGGGCTCCGGTACGTCGGCGTCCGGCCGCCGGTGGGGGTGCTGGGAGGGGGGTGGGTGGGGGCCGGGCGTCTCCGCCAGCGGCCGTCCGGGCGGGTGGGCTGGACAGGGGGGCCGGGGGGTGGGCCATGTACCGCCCGGCTCTTCGTTCGGGTGAAGGGGGCGGGGCCCGGGTCTTGCGGGGTTCGACGGTTCGGCTCGGGCCCGCAAGCTGACGGCCGCCGGAGGGGGTGGGGGGCTAGGGGGGTTAAGGGGCCACCTGGTCCTCAGGGCGGGTGTGGGGCTCGCCGCAGGGGTTTTGTGGGGCTCTTGGAGGAAAGGCCCGAGCATTCCGACTCACCGGGAGGGGGCACCGGCGCAGGGCGGCTCGCCGAAAGAACCCCCCTCCCCCGGAAACCCCCACCGGACAGGCGGACGCCGACGTACCGGAAGGGGACGGGCCGGGGTGCCCCCGCAGAAATGCGGTGACAAGAACGGCACCGGATACACAGGTACCAGGTAGCCGCATTTCGAGGAGGTGCCCCGGACCGGCACCGACCAGGCACAAGCGGCACCCGCAGACGAGAAAACACCCGCACGGGTGGGCGGGCGGGAAAGACAAAGGCCAAGAGGGCTAGCGGCCAGGAGGGTTGGGGGCCAGGCGGGGGGCGCGGCGGGGCGGGGCGGGAGAGTTGAGGAGGATGAGGCGGGCGGCACGGTGCCGCTGCCCCGCGTAGGGCGCGAGAAGACCGAGCATGACCTCATCGGAAGAGCGGCGCTCACCCGTGAGGGCGTACCCGACCCGATGCGGCAGGTGCAGGTCCCCGACCGTCACGGCATCGGCGGCCCCATGACTGCGCTGAAGCGTCTCGGCAGCCGTCCAGGGCCCGATCCCGGGCACCGTCTGGAGCCGCGTGGCCGCCTCGCCGGGTGGAAGGGCGGTGAGCCCTTCGAGCGAGGAGGCGGCCCGGACGGCCCGCAGGACGGTGGAGGCGCGCTTGTTGTCGACCCCCGCCCGGTGCCAGTCCCAGGACGGGACCAGGGCCCACCCCCGCGCGTCGGGCATGACGCGCATGCGCTCGGCGCCCGCCGGCCCCGGCGCGGCCTCCCCGTGGCGGTGGAGCAGAAGCCGCCAGGCCCGGTACGCCTCAGTGGTGGTGACCTTCTGTTCCAGGATGGAGGGGATCAGCGATTCGAGGACGAGCCCGGTACGGGTCAGCCGCAGACCGGGGTGGCGCCGGTGCGCGGCGTGCACGAGCCGGTGCCGGGGCGTGAACGCGGCCGGATCGTCGTCGGCGCCGAGCAGCGCGGGCAGCGCGTCGAGCAGCCACTGGCCGCCGGGCCCCCACGCGTGGGCCTCGATCACGGCGGGACTTCCGGTCAGGCGGAGGGTGCCCGCGCCGTTGGGCGTGCGGCTGGCCCGCCAGACGGTGCCGTCCGGGTCGATCCGGAAGGCGGGGTCGCCGTAACCGCGGCAGAGCGGGTTGAGGGTGAGCCGGATGTCGAGCGGCCCGGCAGGCGACCAGGACCGGGTACGCGGAGCCGCGGGAGCCGCCGATGACACCGACGCCGCGCAAGCGGCGGTGGCGGTGGTGGAGGCGGGTCGGGGTCGCGGGAGAGGCACCCGGCGAGCGTATCCGCCCCCTCCGACGCGCCCGCCGCCCCGCCCCCGTAAAGCTGAGCCCCCCGCCCTACTGGTCCGACGAGAACCGCACCGCGCCCGCCGGAATCCGGGCTCCGCACCAGATCCGTACGCCGTCGCGCAGTTCGTTGTCGGGGCCGATGTGCGCGCCGTCGCCCACGACGGCGCCGTCGAGGACGGTGCGGGCGCCGATGACGGCGCCGATACCGACGAGCGAGTCGCGGACGACGGCGCCGGGCTCGACGGTGGCGCCGGACAGCACGGTGCTGCCGTCGACGCGGGCGCCGGCCCCGATGACGGCGCCCGTGGAGACACAGGTGCCGCCGGAGAGCTTGGCGTCGGCGGCGACATGGGCGCCGGTCAGGACGAGGTGGTCGCCGCCGAGGCCCGCGACGGCGGGGGACGGCGCGTGGCCGAGTACGAGGTCGGCGGAGCCGCGGACGAACGCCTGCGGGGTGCCGAGGTCGAGCCAGTAGGTGGAGTCGACCATGCCCTGGAGGTGGGCGCCGGCGGCGAGCAGGTCGGGGAAGGTCTCGCGTTCGACGGAGACCGGCCGCCCGGCCGGAATGGTGTCGATGACCGAGCGGGTGAAGACGTAACACCCCGCGTTGATCTGGTCGGTGACGATCTCCTCCGGCGTCTGCGGCTTCTCCAGGAAGGCCGTGACGCGGCCGTCCGCGTCGGTGGGGACGAGGCCGAAGGCGCGCGGGTCGGCGACCTTGGTCAGGTGCAGCGAGATGTCGGCGCCGGTGGCGCGGTGGGTGCCGACGAGGGCGGGGATGTCGAGGCCGGTGAGGATGTCGCCGTTGAGGACCAGGACGGGGTCGCCGGGCGCGGAGCGCAGCCGGTGGGCGACGTTGCGGATGGCTCCGCCGGTGCCCAGCGGCTCGGTCTCGGTGACGTATTCGAGGTGCAGGCCGAGCGCCGAGCCGTCGCCGAAGTGCGGTTCGAAGACCTCGGCGAGGTAGGAGGTGGCGAGCACCACGTGCTCGACCCCGGCGGCCCTGGCGCGCGCGAGCTGGTGGGTGAGGAACGGGACTCCGGCCGCCGGGACCATCGGCTTCGGGGTGTGCACGGTCAGCGGCCTGAGCCGGGTGCCCTTGCCCCCGACCAGGAGGATCGCTTCGGTTGCCGCAGGGCTCTCCACGGGGCGCTCCGCGCTGACGGCGGAGGCGGGGTGTGCTCGCATGGCAAGCATAGTGACATAAGCCGTAAAGATGAGTATTCACGAACTGACGGACAGTCGGCCGCGCCGCCACACTGACACCCGTACGGACGAGCCGAGTCGGACGGGCCGAGTCGGACGAGCCGAGTCGGGCGGGGACGCCACGCGAGACGGCCGCACGGGGAACCGGCCCCCGCACCCGTACGGGCACAGGCCGTGGTGATCGCTGGGGGTAGCCTGACACGCGTGACGCCGACCGCCAACACGCCCGACACGCCCCGCACTCCCCAGGGCCCCGCGACTCCCGCCGGGCTGCTCGACGCCGCGCTGCGCGGTGATCCGGGCCGCCCGCTGGTCACCTTCTACGACGACGCGACGGGTGAACGCGTCGAGTTGTCGGTGGCGACCTTCGGGAACTGGGTGGCGAAGACCGCGAATCTGCTCCAGGACGAGTTGGGCGCGCAGCCCGGCGACCGGCTGGCGCTGCTGCTGCCCGCGCACTGGCAGACGGCCGTGTGGGTGCTGGCCGGTTTCTCGGCGGGCGTCGTCGTGGCGCCCGGCGGCGATCCGGCCGGTGCCGACCTGGTGGTCAGCGGCCCGGACACCCTGGACGCGGCGCGGGCCTGCGGCGGCGAGCGGGTCGCGCTCGCGCTCCGGCCGCTGGGCGGACGCTTCCCGCAGCCGCCCGCGGGCTTCGTCGACTACGCGGTGGAGGTGCCGAGCCAGGGCGACCGTTTCGCGCCCTACGCGCCGGTCGGCCCGGACGCGCCCGCGCTCGTACTGCCGGACGGCGGGGGTGTGCTGACCGCGTCCGAGGTCGTCGCCAAGGCGCGCGCGTCGGCCGCGGCGCTCGGGCTCGGCCGCGGCGGACGGCTGCTGTCGCCGCTGTCCTTCGACACGTGGGACGGGCTCGCGGCCGGGCTGCTCGCGCCGCTCGCCGCCGACGCCTCCGTGGTGCTCTGCCGCCACCTCGACCGGCTGCCCGAGGAGCAGTTGGCCAAGCGGAAGGACGCCGAGCGCGTCACCGTATCTCTGTAGCGGTCACGCGCCCCGGCCTCGCCGGACGCCTCTGTCGTCACTTCCGTCACAGCTCGTCAACAGCTGTCTGTGGATTTCGGGTACCCAGGCAACCAACCACCGTATTCGGCTGTCTGAACGAATGCCGGGCGGGTAATCGCAAGCCTGTCCCCGGTAACCGGCGACTTCCGAGAGACGGGCCCCGACGTGACCACGCCAGCAGAGCCTCCGCAGGGTGACTCCGTTCCCCCCGCCTCCGACGGCTCCGACGACGCGTCCGGCACACAGAAGGCGCGGTCGGACGAGCCCGCCGAGCCGACGACCGAAGCGGAAGCAGAACCAGAGGCAGAGGCAGAGGCAGAGGCGGAGACCGAAGCCGAAGCCGAGGCCGAGGCAGAACCAGAGGCCGAGACCGAAGCCGAGGCCGAAGCGGGCGCGGACGCGGGGACGGAACCGGACGCCGCTACGGAAAAGGCCGCGGAGCCGGCCGCCGATACGGAGACGGATACGCCGCCGGTCGAAGGCCCCGCCGCCGCCCCGGCGGAGGAGCCCGCCACCCCCAAGAACTGGCGCTGGCTGAAGGTCGTCGCCCTGTGCACCGCCGTACTCGTACTGGCCTGCGCGGGCACCGGCTGGTACCTCTACCAGCGGCTCAACGGCAACATCACGACCGACACCGCGACCGAGAACGACCTGAAGGTGCACGCCTCCGAGCGCCCCACGCAGGGCCCGACGGAGGCCCAGAACATCCTGCTGATCGGTTCGGACAACCGCGGGAACGGCAACAGCAAGTACGGCCAGGACAGCGGCACTCAGCGCTCGGACACCACGATCCTGCTGCACATATCCGCCGACCGGAAGAGCGCCACCGCCGTCAGCCTCCCGCGTGACCTGATGACGCACGTGCCGCGTTGCACCCTGCCGAGCGGCAAGGAGGACCACGAGCGCTTCGAGCAGTTCAACTGGGCGTTCGAGTCGGGCGGCGCGGCCTGCACCATCCGTACGGTCGAGAAGATGACCGGCATCCGCGTCGACCATCACCTGATCGTGGACTTCAACGGCTTCAAGAAGATGGTCGGGGCGGTGAACGGTGTCGATGTGTGCCTGGCCGAGCCGGTGCACGACACGTACGCGCACCTCGACCTGCCCGCGGGACGGCAGACGCTCAACGGTGAGCAGGCGCTGGGATACGTACGCGCCCGGCACGGCATCGGCGACGGCAGCGACACCATGCGGATGGACCGCCAACAGGCGTTCCTCGCCTCGCTGTTGAAGAAGGTGAGCAGCAACGGCGTGCTGCTCAACCCGACCAAGCTCTACCCGCTGCTGTCGGCCGCCACCTCGTCGCTGACCGCCGACCCCGGCCTGGACTCGCTGAGCGAGCTGTACACCCTCGCGCACAGCCTCCAGCAGATACCGACCGGGAACGTGCACTTCCTGACCGTGCCGCGCGAGCAGTACGTCAACGACATCAACCGCGACCAGCTCGTCCAGCCCGCCGCCGACACCCTCTTCAAGACGCTGCGCGACGACCGGCCGGTGAACGTGTCGGACAAGGCGCCGGACAGCGGAGACGGCGGCGGTGACAGCGGAGGCGGTACGCGTACGCCCGGCACCCCGTCCGCGGGCTCGACCTCTACGGCCACGCCCACGACCACCCCCACGGGCCCCACGTACCGCGGGACGACCGCGGACCGCGACATCTGTGGCAAGAGCGGGTGAAATCCCGCTAAAGAGTCCACCTGGTCGGCAGGCGGGATCGGCAGCTTTGTCCGGTTGTAGGGGCGCTCGATTTGTCACGGGCGCGCATCGGCGCTGAACTGTGGGGCTAGTGTGAGCGATCCGGCCGATCCCGGATGGAGGACCCGAGCGACCGTGGACACGCAAGGCCGTAGGAACATCGACCCGGCGGACCAGTGGGTCCTGGACCCGGCGACCGGTACGTACCAGTTGCGGCTGGAGCCGGACGCGGCGCCGAGGCCCACCGTGCCGGGGCAGAGCGGTCACCGCGACGCCTCCCCCGCACCGCGGGACGCCGGGCGCGGCCAAGGGCGCGACTCCGCTCCCACCGCAGGAGACGACGACGCGGCCGGGGCCGGGGCCGGGGCCGGGACCGGCCCGACGGACAGCCCCGCCCCGCCCCCCGGCGGCCGGCGCGCGGCCCGCCTCGCGGCCAGGACCGGTGCCACGACCTCCACCACCGGCTCGGCGCGGCTGGGGGGCGGCTCGGCCGACGTGTCCACGCCGACCAGCCGTCGCAAGGCGAGGACCAAGAAGTCCCGTAAGAAGAAGGTCCTGTTGTGGACCGCGGGCACGGTGAGCTTCGTGCTGGTGGCGGTCGGCGTCGGCGGCTACCTCGTCTACCAGCACTTCAACAACAACATCACGACGGTGGACGTCGGCAACGCGGGCAGCAAGGACGTCACGCACACCGGTCCGATGAACGTCCTGGTGATCGGCACGGACAGCCGGGTCGGCCTCGGCAAGAAGTACGGCGACGCGGGCAGCGTCGGCCACGCGGACACCACGATCCTCTTCCATGTGTCGGCCGACCGCAGCAACGCGACCGCGATGAGCATCCCCCGCGACATCGTCACCTCCATCCCCGACTGCCCGACGAAGCAGAAGGACGGCAGCACCAAAACGGTTCCGGGCACGCCCGCGCAGCTCACCACGCCCAAGTTCAACGAGAGCCTGGGCGTGGACGGCCGCGACCCCGGCTGCACCATGCGCGCGGTGACGGCGATGACGGGGCTGCCGATCGACCACTTCATGATGGTCAACTTCGAGGCGGTGAAGGCCCTGTCGACGGCCGTCGGCGGTGTCGACGTCTGCCTCACCCGGCCGCTGGTCGACCCGAAGTCCCATCTGAACCTGAGCGCGGGACCGCACAACATCCAGGGCGAGACGGCGCTGGAGTTCGTACGGACCCGGCACGCGCTCAAGAACCAGAGCGACCTGGACCGGATCAAGCTCCAGCAGAACTTCCTGAGCGCGATGATCCGGAAGATCAAGTCGAGCGGCACGCTGACCAACCCGAAGAAGCTGTTCACGCTGGCGGACGCGGCCACCAAGGCGCTCACCGTGGACAGCGCGATCGGCAGCGTGAGCAAGCTCACCAGCCTGGCCAAGGACCTCAGCGAGGTGGACGAGAAGCACATCAGCTTCACCACCCTGCCGGTGCTCGACAACCCGAACGAGAAGGTGCACGCCACCGTCGTCGTCGACCCGGTCAAGGCCCCGCAGCTCTTCGCGCTGATCAAGAACGACGTGTCGCTGACCGCGGTGAAGAAGCCGTCCGCCACGCCCGACCCCCGGCTGACCGGGCCGAAGGCGACCCCGCACGACACCCGCGTCAACGTGCTCAACGGCAGCGGGACCTTCGGCGCGGCGCAGAGCACCGTCAACTGGCTCCAGAACACCCAGGGCGTCAACCGCTCGGCGAACGGCGGCAACGCGCCCGCCACCGCCAGGACCGTCCTGGAGTACGCGCCGAACCAGGCCGACCAGGCGCGTTCGCTGGCCGCGATGATGGGGCTGCCCGCCTCCGCGCTGAAGCAGGGCGCGACGGACGCGGCGCCGCTCGCGTACATGAAGCTGACCCTCGGCAAGGACTTCACGGCGCCCGGCACCCCGATCGGCCCGCCCACCGCGGCTCCCTCGGACCTCCCGAAGACCGAGGCCGCCGACACGGCGTGCGTGAAGTGACGTCGCGGATGTCGCGCACGCGATGAACGCGGTGAATACGGTCAATCCGGTGAACGCGGCGAACGCCGTGACCTCCGTCACCCTCTGATGTGATCCGGGCGGGCGCCGGAGTCCCGGCGTCCGCTAATTGACGATCTCCGGGTGCAACTCCTCGCCGCTCACAGCCGTCTGACAGTGGGGCGACCCAGTATGACCCGGGTAGGGCGGCGCGTCGGCGTGCACCGTCCGTACACCCCGCGCGAAGGCGCGCGGCCGGTCACCGTGATGACGATGCGCGCCACAGGGAGGTTCGGGATGCGCGACGGGACAGTGGGAGGGAACGGCTTCGGTACGGCACCCAACCCGGACCACCGGGGATGGGACGAGAGCCTGTACCGGGACGACGCCCGCGCCTACGCGCCCGGCGCGCCATCAGGTACGGACTCCGGCGGCGACGACGGCGCGGGCTCCGGGGCGGGACCGGACGCCGACCCCGCCTCTTCCGACGGCGGGCAGGAGCCACCCGAGCGAATACCGGGCCAGCGCGGCGCGGCGGGCGGTGGCGGTCACCGGCGCGGCGGCTCACGGCGGCGCACGAAGAGCCGTAAGCGCAGGGTCCTGAAGTGGGTGTCCATCGGCGCCGCGGTCGCGGTGCTCGGCTCGGCGGGCGCGGCCTACGGCTACTACGAGTACCTGGCGGGCAAGATCCGCAAGGGCGAGCGCGTCAGCGGCAGCTCGACCGTGGCGAAGACGAAGGCCAACGCCGCCGGCAAGACGGCGATGAACATCCTCATCCTGGGCTCCGACAGCCGCAACGACCCCGAGGATCTGAAGCTCGGCGGTGCCAAGAACACCGTGGGCGACGCCGCCCGCGCCGACGTGATCATGATCGCGCACCTGTCCGCGGACCGCAGCAACATGTCCGTGGTCAGCATCCCGCGCGACACCCGCGTCAACATCCCGGCGTGCACCGACCCCAAGACGCACGAGAAGTTCGCGCCGGTCAACGACATCATCAACGCGTCGCTCGGCCGCGGCGGCGCGGGCTGCACCCTGGCCACCGTGCAGAATCTGACCGGCGTCTACATCGACCACTGGCTGACCATCGACTTCTCCGGTGTGGTGAAGATGGCCGACGTCGTCGGCGGCGTCGAGGTCTGCGTGAAGCAGAATGTGGACGACCACTCGACCCCGGCCCAGCCCGGCGGCTCGCACCTGCACCTCAAGGCGGGCAAGCAGAAGATCTACGGCGAGACCGCGCTGAAGTGGCTGCGGACCCGGCACGCCTGGGGCAGTGACGCCGCGCGGGCCAAGGCGCAGCACATGTACATGAGCGCGCTGATCCGGCAGTTGCGCAGCCAGAACCTCTTCACCGACCCGGGCAAGCTCAACAAGATCGCGACCACGGCGATGGAGGCGTTCGAGGTCTCCAAGGAGATCGGCACCCCGAAGAAGCTGTACGACCTGGGCATGCAGCTCAAGACCGTGCCGTCGGACCGCATCACGATGCTGACGATGCCGCACGACGCGGACCCGAAGGCCCCGCTGGCGCACTACATCCCGTCGGCGGACGCGCCCCAGGTCTGGTCGCTGCTGCGCAACGACGTGGCGATGGACGGCAACGGCAAGGCGAAGACCCCGGCGAGCGGGGCGCCCGCCACGACACCGGCCACGACCGCGCCGCAGGGCCCGGCCGCCGCGGCCTCCGACACCATCGCGGTCTCCGTGGTCAACGGCACCGCGGGCACCTCGGACGGCGTGGCCACGCCGAACCGCGCGGGCGGTATCGCCACCACGCTCAAGACCGCGGGCTTCACCAAGGCGGAGGCGAGCCAGCAGACCAAGCCGAGCCCCGGCACCACCCTGACGTATCCGACGAGCAGCGGTGACCAGGGCAAGGCCGACGCCACGGCGGTGGGCAAGGCGCTGAAGATCCCGGCGGGCAATGTGAAGGCGTCCGCGGACGTCGACACCATCACCTTGACCATCGGCGCGGACTGGAAGACCGGTACGGACTTCAGCAAGACGCTGCCGAAGAGCGGTTCCGTGCCGACGACGGCGGAGGCGGTGAACGGCGCGGACACGACCGGCTGCATGGAGGTGCTGCCGATCTACCGCTGGTAGCACGCGGGTGGGAGAGGGCGGGACCGGCAGGCGGTACGACCGGCCCGCGCGGGGAGCGGCTCACGCCTCCGCGCGGGCCGTCTCCGTCTGCTGGCCGTCCTGCTGGCCCTGCCCGTCCTGCTGACCGTCCTGCTGGCCCTGCCCGTCCTGCTGACCGTCCTGCTGGCCCTGCCCGTCCTGCTGTCCCTGCTGGCCGTCCTGCTGTCCCCGCTGTCGCGACTCCGCGTCGCGCACCGCGGGGCGGCGGCTGGCGATCACCCGGCGGGCCAGCGAGCGCGGGCTGGTGAGGAAGCCGTAGCCCCAGCACATGTGCATGGTGGCCAGGGCGAGCGGGATACGCAGCCGGGCGCCGAAGGACAGGCCGCGGCCCGCCGGGAGCGAGCCGACGGTGATGGCGGCCACGTACGCGGCGGGCACCAGCAGCGCCCACGGGGTGACGGCCGCGCCGACGACGATGCCCGCCGCGTTGGCGAACAGGGCGACGGGGGCGGCCAGGTAGCGCAGGTTGACCGAGCCGCGGTGGTAGCGGGTGACGACGCGCCGCCAGCGGCCGTAGTCCTTGTACTGCTTGGCGAGCGCGCGCACGGTGGGGCGCGGCCGGTAGGAGACGCGCAGTTCGGGCGAGAACCAGATGAGGTGGCCGGCCTCGCGGATGCGGTAGTTCAGCTCCCAGTCCTGGGCGCGGATGAACTCCACGTTGTACCCGTCCTGCCGCTCCAGCACCTCGCGGCGGAAGACGCCGAGGTAGACGGTGTCGGCGGGGGCGGCGGCGCCTCCGGTGTGGAAGGCCGCGTTGCCGACGCCGATCTTCGACGTCATGGCGGCGGCGACCGCGCGCTCCCAGTCGTTCTCGCCCTCGGCGTGCATGATGCCGCCGACGTTCGCCGCGCCCGTCTCGTCGAGGAGGCGGACGGCGGTGGCGATGTAGTCGGGCGAGAGCATGCCGTGCCCGTCGACGCGTACGACGACCGGGTGCCGGGACGCCTTGATCGCCGCGTTGAGCGCGGCGGGGGTGCGGCCGGTGGGGTTGGGCACCGTGTGGACCCGCGGGTCGGCGGCGGTCAGCTCGGCGGCGATCGCGTCCGTACCGTCCGTGGACGGGCCCAGCGCGATGACGACCTCCAGCTCGCCCGGATAGTCCTGCTCCAGGATGTGCCGCACCGAGTCGCGCAGATGGCGCTCCTCGTTGAGCACCGGCATGATCACGGAGACTGCCGGGGGCGCGGGGTTCTGCGGCGCGGCGGCACGGGTGGCGGGGTCAGGAGCGGCGGCGTTCATCGCGGCAAACGTTACCGCTAATGGGGGACCCCAGCGCGTGGGGTCAAGACCTACTGTCCTATTTGTCCCTAGCCTGAACGGGTCCGCACGCCCCTGTCACCGCACGGAGGGATTCCCTGTGCCGCCCACCCGAGTGCCCCCCGCGCGCCGACGTCCGCCGATCCGCTGGAGCACCCGGGTCATCGGCGGCCTGGCCCTGCTGATCATCACCGCGAGCGGGGTGGGCCACGCCGTGCTGAACGGGGTCAGCGGCGCGATCGACCGGGTGGACGCCTTCGGCGGGATGGAGGGGCGTCCCGACGGGTCCAAGGGCACCAACTTCCTGCTGGTCGGCACGGACGGCCGCGACGGCCTGGACCCGGCGACGAGGAAGGCGTACCACCTGGGCGGCGCGCCCTGTCACTGCACCGACACGATCATGCTGGTGCACCTGTCGGAGGACCGTTCGCACGCGAGCATCGTGAGCATCCCGCGCGATACGTACGTACGCCTGCCGGACCAGCCGTCGGCGGACGCGTCGTCCTCCGGGTCCCCTCCGGCGAGCGCGTCACCGCCCGGCACGCCGTCCGCCGCACCCTCGGCCACGCCGTCCGGCACGGCCTCCGGTACGGCGGGTGCCGCGCCCGCCGCCGAGGTCCAGGCGGACACCCACCCGGCGAAGATCAACCAGGCGTACGCGGACGGCGGCCCGAAGCTGACCGTCCGTACCGTCGAGCAGATCACCGGTGTGCACATCGACCACTACCTGGAGGTCGACTTCACGAGCTTCATGAAGACGGTCGACGTCATCGGCGGCGTCCCGGTCTGCACGACGCGCCCGCTGAAGGACTCCTACACCGGCCTCGACCTGCCGGTCGGCACCACGAAGCTGGACGGCGGACAGGCGCTCCAGTACGTACGCGCCCGGCATCTGGACGCGGCGGCGGATCTGGGGCGGATGCAGCGGCAGCAGCGGTTCGTGGCCCAGGTCATCCACAAGATCACCAGCGGCGGGACGCTGGCCAACCCGCTGGAGCTGAGCCGGGTCGCCTCGACCGTGCTCGGGTCGGTGCGCGCCGACCAGAACCTCAAGGCGGGTGACCTGATCGCGCTCGCGGAGGGCATGAAGGGCCTCACGGCCAGCTCGTCGGAGTTCGGCTCCGTGCCGCTGAGCGACACGGACTACTCCGTCCCGGGCGTCGGCTCCACCGTGAAGTGGGACACCGCCAAGGCCGGGAAGATGTGGGCGGCGATCCGCGCGGACCGGCCCCTGGCGGTGCACCACAAGACGGCCAGGAAGCACAAGGGCGTCAAGGTGGACGTCGACCCCGCGACCATCAGGGTCTCGGTCCAGAACGGCACCGACACCAGCGGGCTGGCCGCCGCCGCGCAGAAGGCGCTGGCCGCCACCGGTTTCGCGACCGTCGGCACCCCCGGGACGTCCGAGCACCCCAGCGCGCGGACCGTGATCCGCTACGACCCCCGTTGGGACCGCTCCGCGCAGTCCCTCGCCACCGCGCTGCCCGGCTCCGAGCTGGTGGCCGTGCCCGGCCAGGGCAAGACGATGAAGGTGGTCCTCGGCTCCGACTACAAGGCGGTCACGCCGGTGACGGCGGACGACGGCGGGGCGTCGGGAACGATGGACTCCGCGCTGACGGGTGACGAGGTCGGGTGCTGACCGGATGAGGTGCCGATCGGACCGGGCGCTGACCGGATGAGGCGCTGACCGGACCTGACGCTGATCGGATGGGGTGCTGATCGGACCGGTTGCTCAACTGACCGGCTGCTCAACTGATCCGCTGCTGACCGGATCGGCTGCTCAACGGCCTGAGGGCCGGACGGCCGGGGGTCTCGGGGTGCGTCCCCGGGGCCCCCGGCCGTCTTTCCGAACCGTTCAGGACACGCCCTGGTCGTCCAGGCCCTCGGCCGCGCGGCGGCGGCGCAGCTCCACGATCGCGCGGCGGCGGGCCAGGCGGTGGGTGCGGCGGATCTGGGCCTCCTGCCAGCGGCGGCGGTCGCGGTCGGTCTCGGGCAGGACGGGCGGTACGTGCCGGGGCTTGCCCTCGACGTCGACCGCGACGAAGACGAGGTAGGCGCTGGCGACCTGCTTGGCGACGCCCGACTCGTTCCAGCGCTCGGCCATGACGCGGACGCCGACCTCCATGGAGGTGCGGCCGGTCCAGTTGACCTGGGCCTTCACGGCGAGGAGGTCACCGACCCTGACCGGTTCGAGGAAGATCATCTCGTCCATCGCGCCGGTGACGGCGGGGCCGCCCGAGTGCCGTCCCGCGACGGCGCCCGCCGCGTCGTCCACCAGCTTCATGACGACGCCGCCGTGGACGGTGCCCAGCAGATTGGTGTCGTGCGCGCTCATGATGTGCGAGAGCGTGATGCGGGACGCCGAGGTCGGCTTGCCCGGGAGCGCCGCGCCGTCGGGAGCGGGGACATCGGACGTGGCCAGGGCCTCAGGTGCCCCCAGGGCCTCAGGCGCCGCCAGGGCCTCAGGCGTGGCCGGGGCTTCGGGGGCGGCTGGGCTCTCGGGGACTGCCGGGCTCTCGGGGGTGGGGCGATCGATCATGACAGCAACCTTATGTCCGTTGCGAAACGGTCGCGGCCGGTGGCCGAATGCATCGGGTCTGCTACAGAACCGCCGTGGATTCCCGGTCGTCGCCCGAGGCCGGGCACACTTTCCACCATGAACGGTTGGAGCGATGACACCGAGCAGCGCCGCGGCGCCGAGCCGCCGCTGCCCCCTGAACTGTCGCCGCGCCGGGCCGCCGCCGCGGCGGGCGGGGTACCGCCGCAGCCCGTCCGACGTCCCGGCCCCGCGGGACCCGCGGGCCCCGGCCGAGGCGGCCAGGGCGGAGGCGGCTTCGGCCCGCCCCCGCCCGGCGGGACCGCCACCGGCCCCCGCAGGCCCCGCTGGAGCACCCGCAAGAAGATCGGCATCACGGCGCTCGGTCTGGTCGTGGCGCTGCTGGTGGTGTCCGTCTCCACGTACTTCTGGGCCGACTCCAAGGTGCGCCGCGAGGTCGACCTGAGCAAGGTCGAGGACCGGCCGCCGACGGGCAAGGGCACCAACTATCTGATCGTCGGTTCGGACAGCCGTGAGGGGCTGACCAAGCAGGACGAGAAGGACCTGCACACCGGCGCCGCGGACGGCCAGCGCACCGACTCCATGATGATCCTGCACACCGGCGGCAACGGGACCACCATGATGAGCCTGCCGCGCGACTCGTACGTCACGATCCCGGCCTTCACCGGCCAGAAGTCGGGCAAGCGGTACGCGGCCTCCACGCACAAGCTGAACCGCGCGTACTCCGACGGCGGCCCCGAGCTGCTGACCCGCACCATCGAGTACAACACCGGCCTGCACATCGACCACTACGCGGAGATCGGCTTCTCCGGGTTCGTGAACCTGGTGAACGCGCTCGGCGGTGTCAACATGTGCCTGGACAAGCCGCTGAAGGACAAGGCGTCGGGCGCCGACTTCGCGGCGGGCTGCCAGAAGCTCAACGGCAAGCAGTCGCTGGCCTTCGTCCGGCAGCGGCACCAGGAGGCCGACCAGGACCTCGGCCGGATGCGCAACCAGCAGAAGTTCCTGTCGACGCTGGCCCACCAGGCGGCCTCGCCGACGACGATCCTCAACCCGTTCAAGCTCTACCCGGTGATCGGCTCCGGGCTCGACACGCTCATCGTCGACAAGAAGATGAGCCTGATGAACCTGGCCTCGATGTTCTGGGCCATGAAGGGCGTCACGGGCGGCGACGGCAACTCCGTCACGGTCCCGATCGGCAACGCCAACTACATGACGCCCAATGACGGCGACGCCGTGAAGTGGGACATGACGAAGGCGAAGACGCTCTTCGACGAGCTGAAGAACGACCAGAAGGTGACCGCCACCAAGTAGGTGCCGGGTGGGCGCCGACGGGACGGCACACACCGAAGGCCCCGGCCCCCGCGGCGAATCGTCGCTGCGGGGGCCGGGGCCTTTGGTGACGGTACGGAGTCTGCTGCCTCGGGGTCTGATCCTCGAAGGTCTGACACCTCGGGGTCTGACACCTCGGGCTCAGATGCCTCGGGCTGGACGCCTCGGGCTCAGACGGCGGCCGGGGCTCCGGTCACGGCGGGCACCCACTGGTCGAGCTCGGTGCGCCAGTAACGGGCCACGTTCAGCCGGGTCGGCTTGGGCTCACCGGGGAGCTGGAACTTCAGCGAGCTCCACAGGGCGTTCCGCTTGACCTCGGACACCAGGCCCGCGGCCTCGGCGCGCGGTATCGCGGCGACGAGCTCCTTCGGGCGGGAGCTCATGCGGCCCGCCTTGTGGAAGACCACGGCCTGCTCGGTGACCGTGACGAAGTAGTACTTCACGAATGCCTGGGCGATCAGGCCGAGCGAGTTGATCAGCCACGGGCTCGGTCCGGTGACCGTGTGGATCGTGGCGATCGGACGGTCGCTCGGGTTGATCTCCGCGATGGCCTGAGCCACCTGCTCCTGCATCGTGGACTTGCGAATGGCCATAAAGGGTCCCCCTGCTTCAGGTGTGTGGACGATTGCCGCGACGCCGTCGGATGACGACGGCGTCGCAGCGTATCGCCTGCTGCCTGTCAGGTACGCGCAGGGTTTGCATTGATACACGCCAGTGACGAACGAGACCTCAGCGACGCGTAGTTGGCCGGATCGTGACCTTAGTGACGCGCACCGGCCGTACGACGACGCAGGCCGTAGACGGCGCCGCCGCCGACCACCACGAGCGCGCCGGCGACACCGGCGATCATGCCCGTGTTGCTGCCGCCGCCGGTCTCGGCCAGGTCGGTGGTGCCACCGGCCGCGGGCGAGGGAGCGTTGGTGTCGTCAACCGCCGCCGCGCCGCTGGTGCTCGGCGTCGCGGTGGGGGTGTCGGACGGGGCCGTCGACGGCGTTTCGGTCGCCGGCGTGGTCGGCGTGTCCGACGGAGTGTCGGTGGCCGGCGTGGTCGGCGTGTCGGTCGCGGGCGTGGTCGGGGTGTCGACCTTGCACGCGGTCTCCGGCGTCTTCACGTCCGTGGTGCCGACCTTCTGGCCGGAAGCCTTCACGACGGTGACCGTGTACGTCGTGGACGGCGACCAGTCGACCGGGAAGTTGACGGTGACGCCCTGGCGCGTCCCGGTCAGGTTCTCCTGGTGACCGACCTCGGTCTGCCCCTGCGACACGGTGATGTTCACCAGCGTGTGGGAGTAGTCCTTGTTGGTGACGTCGATCGAGCCCTTGCCGTTGTCGCACGAGGCTTGGGCGGAGAACTCGGAGATGTTGCAAGCGAACGCGTTGCCTGCAACGCCCAGCGCGAGCGCGGCTGCGGCGGAGGCAACGCCGATGGTACGCACCGCGATTGCGGTACGGCGGGATATGGACACGTCTTCCCTTCACGGGATCGGATCACAAGCGCGGAAAGGGCACACAAGGGGCGGGATCGAACTCCCGCGCCACCTGTGGCCCTCAAACCTCTACAAGCCGCCGCGTCCGCTTGTCAATTGATCGCAAACCGCCCGCTAAACGGCGCCGGGTGACGATCCCCCCCGCCCGAACCACCGGACTACACCGGATAGTCGGACATAGCGATCTTCCCCCGATCGTTGTACTGAACCCCCCGAACCGCCCTCCCCCGTCACCCACTTCACCCCCGTCACCCGCCTATCACCACCCCCCGCCCTAGGGGAGGTTTCGCGCCATCACGATGCGCTGGACCTGGTTGGTGCCCTCGTAGATTTGGGTGATTTTGGCGTCGCGCATCATGCGCTCGACGGGGTAGTCACGGGTGTAGCCGTAGCCGCCGAGGAGTTGGACGGCGTCGGTGGTGATGTCCATGGCGACGTCGGAGGCGTAGCACTTGGCGGCGGCGCCGAAGAAGGTGAGGTCTTCCTCTTTGCCGCCGGCCGAGACGCGTTCTGACCTGGCGGCGGCGGCGTAGGTGAGCTGGCGGGCGGCTTCGAGCTTCATGGCCATGTCGGCGAGCATGAACTGGATGCCCTGGAATTCGGCGATGGCCTTGCCGAACTGCTGGCGCTCCTTGACGTAGCCCTTGGCGTAGTCGAGGGCGCCCTGGGCGATGCCGATGGCCTGGGCGGCGATGGTGACGCGGGTGTGGTCGAGGGTCTTCATGGCGGTGGCGAAGCCGGTGCCCTCGGCGCCGATCATGCGGTCGGCGGGGATGCGGACGTTGTCGAAGTAGACCTCGCGGGTCGGGGAGCCCTTGATGCCGAGCTTCTTCTCGGGGGCGCCGAAGGAGACGCCCTCGTCGCCCTTCTCGACCACGAACGCGGAGATGCCCTTGGAGCGCTTGTCGGGGTCGGTGACGGCCATGACCGTGTAGAACTCGGAGACGCCCGCGTTGGTGATCCAGCGCTTGACGCCGTTGAGGACGAAGGTGTCGCCGTCGCGTACCGCGCGGGTCTTCATGCCCGCCGCGTCCGAGCCGGCCTCGGGCTCGGACAGCGCGTACGAGAACATGCCCTCCTTGCGCGCCAGGGCGCCGAGGTACCTCGTCTTCAGCTCCTCGGAGCCGGAGAGCTGTACGGGCAGCGAGCCGAGCTTGTTGACCGCGGGGATGAGGGAGGAGGAGGCGCAGACCCGCGCCACCTCCTCGATCACGATGACCGTGGACAGCGCGTCCGCGCCCGGGCCGTCGTACGCCTCGGGGACGTGGATCGCGTGCAGGTCGTTGGCCTCCAGCGCGTCACGGGCCTCCTGCGGGAAGCGGCCCTGCTCGTCCACCTCGGCCGCGAACGGCGCGATCTTCGCCTCCGCGAGGGAGCGGACCGCGTCCCGGAGCATGTCGTGCTCCTCGGACGTACGGAAAAGGTCGAAGTCGGAGGATCCGGCCAAGGTGTCTCACTCCCCGAGTGCAGCGCTAACTACCGTTAAGTAACCCAATGATCCTAGGCCCGCGCCCGCGGCGCCACCTACGTGACGTTCATGACACCCGCGGAACACCTCACGACACCCTCCGACGCCCTCCGACGCCCGGCAACGCCTCACGACACCTTGTCGCCGAGCCGGTCGACGGTGTTGTTCGCGAGGTAGTCGCTCATCGTGTCGTTGCGGAGCGCCTGCCACAGCTCGGAGGAGCCGTTGGCGTCCAGCAGCACCACGGACTGCTTCTTGATGGTGTCGAAGCCGGAGATCGGCGCGTTCATGAACACCATGTCCGAGGAGCGCACATCGCGCATGTTCCACACCAGGTCGCGCAGATCGCCGTTGGACAACTTGTCGTCCACGCTCACCACGGACGTCACCTGGTCCAGGGTCCGCTTCAGCTTGAGCGGGTTGGAGAAGGTGCCGCCGGAGAGCATCTTGGACAGCACGGCCCGCAGGAAATTCTGCTGCCGGTGCGTACGGTCCAGGTCGCCGCGCGGCAGGCCGTAGCGCTCGCGTACGTAGTCGAGGGCGTCGTCGCCGTTCATGTGGTGGGGGCCGGCCGTCCAGACCCCGCCGGGGCCGTTGCGGCGGTCGACCGTCTTGTCGACGGTGATGTCCACGCCGCCGACCGCGTTGGTCAGATTCTTGAAACCGCTCCAGTCGATCACCGCGAGGTGGTCGACCTTCACCTTGGTGAGCCGCTGCACGGTGTCGATCAGCAGCGGCGGGCCGCCCCAGGAGAAGGCCGCGTTCAGCTTCGCCTGGCCGTGGCCGGGGATGCTCACCCAGGAGTCGCGCGGCAGCGAGACGACGTACGCGTGTTTGTGGTCGGCGGGCAGGTGCACGAGCATCATCGTGTCGCTGCGCTGGGCGCCCGGCTTCCACTCCGGCGCCTTGGCGTTCTTGCCGGTGGTCGGCAGGTCGGACCTGGCGTCCAGGCCGACCAGCAGGAAGGTCTGGCTGCCGCTCTTGGACGCCTGCGGCTGCGCGGCGGCCGGTACGTCGGTCGGGAAGGCGTTCGGGATGCGCTCGACGCGGCCGGTGTAGTGCTGGAAGGCCCAGTAGGCGGTGCCGACCACCAGCAGCACACCGGTGCAGAGCAGGATCACGGCCGCGTACAGCACGCGGCGGGTACGGCGGCGCCGCCGGGTCGTGCGCGCCGGGCTGTCGGGGCCGTCAGGACCGTCGGGCGCGAGGCCGTCCTCCGCATCCGGCTCAAGTCCCGGCTCCGGCTCCGGCTCGGACCCCCGCTCTGACCCCGGCTCGCGCTTGACGGCCGATATCCGCCCCGGTATCCGCCCCGGTATCCCCTCCGGTTCCGGCGACCGCCCCTCGTCCGGCCCCCGGTCCCGCCGCTGATCCGGCGTCGTCACGTCCGTTCCGGTCGGGACCGTCCCCTCGTCCGTCCCGCCGCCTCTGCCGCTCGCGTCACCCACGATTGCACCCCACCCCTCGACCCACCCCTTGGATATCTGCACGCATTGTGGACCCCCGGCCCCCCGACCACCCACTATTTGGTCCGCGCGGTCCCTACTATGCTCTGCGCATGCCTCTGAAGCTCACCGTCATCGGCACCGGTTATCTCGGCGCCACCCATGCCGCCGCGATGGCCGAGCTCGGTTTCGAAGTGCTCGGCCTCGACATCGTGCCGAGCAAGATCGAGATGCTGTCGCAGGGGCGCGTCCCCATGTACGAGCCGGGCCTGGAGGAACTGCTCGCGAGACATGTGGCCGGGATCGAGGGCTCCAGCGGGCGGCTGCGCTTCACCACCTCCTGGGAGGAGGTCGCCGAGTTCGGCGACGTCCACTTCGTCTGCGTGAACACCCCGCAGAAGCACGGCGAGTACGCCTGCGACATGAGCTACGTGGAGAACGCCTTCTCCTCGCTGGCCCCGCATCTGCGGCGCCCCGCGCTGGTGGTCGGCAAGTCCACCGTGCCGGTGGGCAGCGCGGCCGGGCTGGCGGAGCGGCTGCGCGAGACGGCCCCGGCGGGCGCGGACGCGGAGCTGGCGTGGAACCCGGAGTTCCTGCGCGAGGGCTTCGCGGTGCAGGACACGCTGCACCCGGACCGGATCGTGATCGGCGTGACCAGCGAGCGCGCCGAGTCACTCCTTCGGGAGGTTTACGCCGGACCGCTCGCAGAAGGCACGCCGTTCATCGTCACGGACTACCCGACGGCCGAACTCGTCAAGACCGCGGCCAACGCCTTCCTCGCCACCAAGATCTCCTTCATCAACGCCATGGCCGAGGTCAGCGAGGCGGCGGGCGGCGATGTCGCCAAGCTCGCCGAGGCGATCGGGCACGACGACCGGATCGGCCACAAATTCCTCAGGGCCGGGATCGGCTTCGGCGGCGGCTGTCTGCCCAAGGACATCCGCGCGTTCATGGCGCGCGCCGGTGAGCTGGGCGCCGACCAGGCGCTGACGTTCCTGCGCGAGGTCGACTCCATCAATATGCGGCGCCGCACCAGCATGGTGGAGATGGCCCGCGAGGCGGTCGGCGGGAGCCTGCTCGGCCGCCGGATCGCCGTCCTGGGCGCCACCTTCAAGCCGGACTCCGACGACGTCCGCGACTCCCCCGCCCTCAATGTGGCGGGCCAGATACACCTCCAGGGCGGCCAGGTCACGGTCTACGACCCGAAGGGCATGGAGAACGCCAAGCGGCTCTTCCCGACCCTGCGTTACGCCCCCACGCCGCTGGACGCCGTCCGCGGCGCCGACCTCGTACTGCACCTGACCGAGTGGCGGGAATTCCGCGAGCTGGACACCGCCGCCCTCGCCGACGTGGCCCGCGAGCGGCACATCCTCGACGGCCGCAACGCGCTCGACCCCGCGGTCTGGCGCAAGGCCGGCTGGACCTACCGCGCGATGGGCCGCCCCTCCGCGTAACCGACGACACCCGCGGGGCCCGTACGCGACACCACCGCGTACGGGCCCTCGTACGTGCGCACGTGCCTCGTGCGTGTGCACGTGGATGACCGGCCGTACGGGCCGCCGTACGGGCCCGTCGTACCGGAAGGGAACGGCCGGGCGGCACGCGCCTCAGCGCGTACGGCTGCGGTACGCCCGCATCTTGGCGCGGCTGCCGCAGATCGCCATCGTGCACCAGCGGCTGCGGCCCGAGGGGCTGCGGTCGTAGTAGACCCACCGGCAGGTGTCGGCCGCGCACGCCTTGAGGCGGGGCCAGGTGCCGTCCGCGACGGCCGAGACGACGGCGGCGGCGACGCGGGCGGTGAGGGCCGGGGGTCCGGTCAGGCCGGGGGCGGGGCGTACGGCGGCGGCGCCCTCGGTATCGACGGTCAGACGCAGCGGCGCGCGGGACAGCAGGCGTTCCAGCGCCTCCAGGGTGGCGGGCGGTACGTCGACGCCCGCGTGGGCCTGGCAGACGTCGCGCAGCGCCTCGCGCAGGACCAGGACGTCGGCGAGCCCTCCGGGGCCGAAGCCGGGCCCCTCGATGCCGCGCTCCCCCGCCCAGGCGGCCAGCTCCGCCGGGGTGCGCAGCGCGTCGTCGCCGCTCTCCAGGTCGACGGTGTTGACCAGGTCCTGGACCAGCCGCAGCGGTCCAGGCGCGGGACTGCGTTCTCCGGGCTGCTCCACCCTTGAAACGTTACCGCCACTCCGCCATGATGAAGTAACCGTTACCGGCTGAGACCGCTGTACTGGTAACCGCTGTACTGGTCACCGCTGTCCTGCGACCACGGCACCGGCCGGTGGCACGGCAGCCCACACGAGAGGAATCCGTCATGATCGGCACCTTGGGCGCGGTCGTCCTGGACTGTCCCGACCCGCGCGCGCTGGCCGCCTTCTACGCCGAGCTGGTCGGCGGCACGGTCGACGCGTCGGAGGACGACTGGGTCGACCTCAACCGCGAGGACGGCCAGCGCCTGTCCTTCCAGCTCGCCCCGGCCCACCGGGCGCCCCGCTGGCCCGACCCCGAGCGCCCCCAGCAGTTCCACCTCGACATCGCCGTGGAGCGCGCCGCGATGGACAGCGCGGAGAAGCAGGTGCTCGCGCTGGGCGCGACGCTCCTGGAGGGCGACCTGGACGGCGCGCGCAACTGGCGCGTGTACGCGGACCCCGCCGGGCACCCGTTCTGCCTCTGCGCCTGCTGAACGGCCGCCGTCCCCCGGCGGCCCCGCCGCCGTCGCCGCGCGGTCACCGCTCCGCCCCCTGGTCATCGGCCGTCCGACGCCCGGCCGTATTCCGGCCGTCGCATCCTGCTCGCGGTACTACGATCCGGTAGGCGCGTGACTGGCGGGGACGACCGAGAGCGGTGGCCATGCTCCGAACTCCACTGCGGCTGCGGGCATCCCTGCGACGACCACCGGGGGAAGCCGCACCACTGGAGCAGCGAGAACGAATACATCAGGGGGACGAGGGGCGGGAAGAGGGGGACGGCGACGAGGGGGACGGCGACGAGGGGGACGCCGGGGAAGCGGCCGGGCGACCGGCCCGCCGGCGTACGCGGGTGCCGTGGCGCACCCTCGCCGGGCTCATACCCGTGCTGCTCGTCGGCGGCTGGGTGTCGCAGCACTGGTCGCTGATCGAGACCGGCTGCCGTGACCTGCTGGCCGCCAACCGTGGCTGGCTGCTGGCCGCGCTCGCGGCGACCGGCCTCGGCTGGGTCGCCAACGCCGTGGCCCGGCAGGGCACGGTGCTCGAACCGCTGCCGCCCGCCCGCCTGTTGGCCACGCAGTTCGCCGCGTCGGCCGCGGGACAGCTCGCCCCCGCCGGGATCGGCGCGAGCGCGGTCAATCTGCGCTTCCTGCGCACCCAGGGGCTTCCGCTGCTCCGCTCGTCGGCCGCCCTCGCGCTGTACTCGCTGGCGGAGTCCGTCGGCCGGGTGACGCTGCTGCTGGTGCTGCTCGCGCTCTTCCCGCACGCGCTGCACCTGCGCGGCCTGCTGCCCGACGGCAACGCGCTGCTGCTCCTCGGGCTGCTGGCCGTTCTCGTGCTCGGCGCGGCGGCGCTCGCGCTGGCGCTGCTCCGGCCGCTGCGCCGTACGATCCGCGACTTCCTGGCGGCGGCGCTCACCGACGCCCGCACGCTGCACACCCGGCCGTCCCGCGCGCTCGCGCTGTGGGGCGGCTCGCTGGCCTTCCCCGCGCTCCAGGCCGCCGGTCTCGCCGCGGTCACGCTCGCGCTGGGGATACCGGTCTCCGCCGCGCACGTCGCGCTCGCGTATCTGCTCGCCACGTGTCTGGCGGCAGCCGTGCCGACGCCCGGCGGGATCGGGTCGGTCGACGCGGCGCTCGCCCTGGCCCTGGTGGCGGCGGGCGCCTCGACGACCGCCGCCGCCTCCGCCGTGCTCGGCTACCGCATCGTCACGGTCTGGCTGCCGCTGGTGCCCGCCGCGCTGACGCTGGGCGCGCTGGTGCGGCGCAAGGTGCTCTGAGCGGGCGCCTTCGCGTCCACGGGGTCAGGCGCGCGGGCCGTCCAGGGCCGCGATCGTCGCCGTCGAGGGGCCGCGCCGGGCGCGGATCGACGCGGCGGCCGACTCGGCCTCGCGCAGCACCCGTACCGCGTTCTGCCAGGTCAGCTTGGCGATGTCCGGGTCGGACCAGCCGCGGGTGAGCAGTTCGGCGATCAGGTGCGGGTAGCCGGAGACGTCGGCGAGGCCGTCGGGGGTGAAGGCCGTGCCGTCGTAGTCGCCGCCGATGCCGATGTGGTCGACGCCCGCGACGGCCCGCATGTGGTCGAGGTGGTCGGCGACGGTGGCCGCCGTGGCGACCGGGCGCGGGTGGGCGGCCTCGTACGCGCGCTGCACGGCCATGCCGTCCGGGGTGGTGTCGAGGTGGTGCAGGCCGTGGGCGCGCATGTTCTCGTCGGCCGCCGCGGTCCACTCGATGGCGGCGGGCAGGATGAACTTGGGCACGAAGGTCGCCATCGCGACACCGCCGTTGGCGGGCAGCGCGGCCAGGACGTCGTCGGGGATGTTGCGCACGTGGTCGCAGACGGCGCGGGACGAGGAGTGCGAGAAGAGCACCGGGGCCTCGGCGACCCGCAGCGCGGCGCGCATGGTGTCGGGCGAGACGTGGGAGAGGTCCACCAGCATCCCGAGCCGGTTCATCTCGCGCACGACCTCCTCGCCGAAGGCGGTGAGACCGCCCGCGACGGGCTTGTCGGTCGCCGAGTCCGCCCACGGGGTGTTGTCGTTGTGCGTGAGCGTCATGTAGCGGACGCCGAGGTCGTACAGGCCGCGCAGCGTCCCCAGCGAGCAGTCGATGGAGTGGCCGCCCTCGGCGCCCATCAGGGAGGCGATCCTGCCCTCGGTACGGGCGGTCTCCATGTCGTCGGCGGTCAGCGCGAGCCGCAGGTCGGCCGGGTAGCGGTCGGCCAACCGCCGTACGACGTCGATCTGTTCGAGCGTCGCGGTGACGGCCTCGCCGCCGGTCAGCTCCACCGACACGTACACCGACCAGAACTGCGCGCCGACGCCGCCCGCCCGCAGCCGCGGGATGTCGGTGTGCAGCCGGTCGCTCTGGTCGGCGGCGATGTCGAGCCGGTCGAGGTCGTACGCCACCTGTTCGCGCAGCGCCCACGGCAGGTCGTTGTGCCCGTCCACCACGGGGTGGGCGGCGAGCAGTTCGCGGGCGTGCGTCAGGTGGTCCACGTCGTACCTCCGGGTGGGGAGCGGGTGTTGGCGTCGGCGGCCGGGAGCCGAGGGCGGCGCGCCTTGCGGGGCTACGGGCCTACGGGCTTACGCGCCTTGCGGGTCAGAAGCCGAAGCCGCCCGCGCCCTTCGCCTTCGCGCGCAGCCGCTTGCCCTTCTCCGTCGCCTGCTCGTTGAGCGACTGCTGGAACTCCCGCATCCGGGTGAGGAGTTCGGGGTCGTGGGCGGCGAGGATGCGGATGGCGAGCAGCCCGGCGTTGCGGGCGCCCGCGACCGAGACGGTGGCGACCGGGACGCCCGCGGGCATCTGGACGATGGACAGCAGCGAGTCCATGCCGTCGAGGTACTTCAGCGGCACGGGCACGCCGATGACCGGCAGCGGGGTGACGGAGGCGAGCATGCCGGGCAGGTGGGCGGCGCCGCCCGCGCCCGCAATGATGGTCTTCAGGCCGCGGCCGTCGGCCTGCTCGCCGTACGCGATCATCTCGCGCGGCATGCGGTGCGCGGAGACCACGTCGACCTCGTAGGGCACCTCGAACTCGTCGAGGATCTGCGCGGCGGCCTCCATGACCTCCCAGTCGGAGTCCGAGCCCATCACGACGCCGACCAGCGGGCTCCCGGCGGAAGCGGCGGGGTTACTCATCGATCGTTCCTCGCAGATAGTCGGCCGCGTGCCGGGCGCGCTCGCGCACGTCCGCCAGGTCGTCGCCGTAGGTGTTGACGTGGCCGACCTTACGGCCGGGCTTCACGTCCTTGCCGTACATGTGGATCTTCAGACCCGGGTCGCGGGCCATGCAGTGCAGGTAGGCCGCGTACATGTCGGGGAAGTCGCCGCCGAGCACGTTGGCCATGACCGTCCAGCGGGCGCGCGGGCGCGGGTCGCCGAGCGGCAGGTCGAGGACGGCGCGCAGGTGGTTGGCGAACTGTGAGGTGACGGCGCCGTCCATGGTCCAGTGGCCGCTGTTGTGCGGGCGCATCGCCAGCTCGTTCACCAGGATGGCGGAGCTGCCGTCGGCCGCGCGGGTCTCGAACAGCTCCACGGCGAGGTGGCCGACCACGCCCAGCTCGCGCGCGACGGTCAGCGCGAGCTGCTGGGCCCGCGCGGACAGGGCGTCGGACAGGCCGGGCGCGGGCGCGATCACGGTGTCGCACACCCCGCCGACCTGGACGGACTCCACGACCGGGTACGCGACGGCCTGGCCGTGCGGCGACCTGACGACATTGGCGGCCAGCTCCCGTACGAAGTCCACCTTCTCCTCGGCGAGCACCGGGACGCCCGCGCGGAAGGGCTCGGCGGCGTCGGCCTCGGAGCGGGCGATCCACACGCCCTTGCCGTCGTAGCCGCCGCGCACGGTCTTCAGGACCACGGGGTAGCCCCCGGCCTGCTCCTCGGCGAACCGGGTGACGTCGGCGGGGTCGGTGACGATGCGGTTGACCGGGCAGGGCACGCCGATCTCGGCGAGGCGGGCGCGCATGACGCCCTTGTCCTGGGCGTGCACCAGCGCGTCGGGCCCCGGGCGTACGACGACGCCGTCCGCCTCCAGGGCGCGCAGGTGCTCGGCCGGCACGTGCTCGTGGTCAAAGGTCAGCACGTCGCACCCCTGGGCGAAGGCCCGCAGGGTCGCGAGGTCCCGGTAGTCACCCACGGTCACGTCGGCGACCACCTGGGCCGCCGAGTCCTGAGGGGTGTCGCTGAGAATCCTGAACCTGACGCCGAGCGGGATGCCCGCCTCGTGGGTCATGCGGGCGAGCTGGCCGCCGCCGATCATGCCGACTACCGGGAATGTCACGTTTTTTCCTGCCGGAGGTGCGCGGGCTGGTACTCCTAGGGGGTGCCACCAGGGTATCCGCCACGCGGGGACACGAATGACCGGCTCCGATCGACGTAGCTCCGTACGGCACGGTTAACATGTGGTGGAGACAACACGGAGACACGGGGCGACACGCAGGGGCACCGACCGTGCCCCCTCGGCACCCGGTTTCTCAGCGGATTCCACCCCGTTCCCACCCATGACGGCACCCGCCCCCCACCTTCCACAGACAGGGCCGAGCGATCACCATGAGCGGACTGCGAGAGCTGCGTTCCCGACTGCGGCTGTTGTACCGCGAGATCGCGAAGTTCGGGGTCGTCGGCGCCGCCGGTGTGCTGGTCAACATCGGGGTGTTCAACCTGGTGCGGCACAGCACCGAGCTCCAGACCGTACGGGCCAGCATCCTGGCGACCGTGGTGTCCATCGCCTTCAACTACGTGGGCTTCCGGTACTTCACCTACCGTGACCGCGACAAGGCGGGCCGCACGAAGGAGCTCAGCCTCTTTCTCTTCTTCAGCGCCATCGGCCTGGTGATCGAGAACGGCGTGCTCTACACGGCGGTGTACGGCTTCGGCTGGGACAGCTCGCTCCAGGCCAACATCTTCAAATTCGTCGGCATCGGCGTGGCCACGCTCTTCCGCTTCTGGTCCTACCGGACCTGGGTCTTCCGGGCGCTGCCCGCGCGCGAGGCCGTGGAGCAGGCCGAGGCGTTCCTGGCCGACGGCAAGGGGCCGAAGGCGTCCGGTGCGACCGCCAGCGCCGCTGTCAGGGCCCGGCAGGCCGCGGCGGCCAGGGAAGACGACCGCTTCAACTGAGCCGCTTCTCTTCCGGCGAGCCGCATCTCGTCCCGCTCGACCGGGCCGCTTCTCTTCCGGCCGCCTCAGCTCACGGCGTCCTCAGCTCACGACGTCCTCAGCTCACGACGTCCTCAGCTCACGACGTCCTCAGCTCACGACGTCCGCGCGGGGCGGCGGTGACGGGATCTCGCGGGACAGGAAGAGCGCGAAGACCGGGGGCCGCTGCTGGAGCAGTTCCAACCGTCCGCCGTCCGCCTCCGCCAGGTCGCGGGCGACCGCGAGGCCGAGCCCGGTGGAGTTGCGCCCGCTGACCGTCCGCTCGAAGACCCGCCCGCCGAGGTCCGGCGGCACGCCCTGCCCGTCGTCGGTGACCTCCACGACGGCCTGGTTGCCGGTGACGCGGGTGTGCAGGGTGACGGTGCCCGCGCCGTGCATCAGCGAGTTCTCGATCAGCGTGGCGAGCACCTGCGCGACCGCGCCGGGGGTGCCGACCGCGCGCAGCCCCCGGGTGCCGGAGCGCGCGATGGTCCGGTTCTCGTTCTGGTACGCGGGCCGCCACTCCTCGACCTGCTGCTTGATCACCTCGTCGAGGTCGAAGTCGACGGCGGAGCCGCTGCGCGGGTCGCGGGCGTTGGTCAGCAGCCGCTGCACGACATCGGTGAGCCGCTCGACCTGGCCGAGCGCGATCGTCGCCTCCTCCTTGACTGCCTCCTGGTCGTCGGCGGTCGCCACGATCTCCTCCAGCCGCATGGACAGCGCGGTCAGCGGCGTACGGAGCTGGTGGGAGGCGTCGGCCGCGAGCCGTCGTTCCGCGGTGAGCATCCGGCCGATCCGGTCGGCGCTTGCGTCCAGGACGTCGGCGATCCGGTCCAGTTCCGGGACGCCGTAGCGGCGGTGCCGGGGGCGCGGGTCGCCGGAGCCGAGCCGCTCGGCGGTCTCGGCGAGATCGGTGAGCGGGCTGACCAGCCGGCGGGCCTGGAGGACGGCCAGTATCACGGCGGCCAGCACCGCGAGCAGCGCGACCGCCAGGATCACCAGCAGGGTGCGGCCGATCTCCTGGCTGACCTTGGAGCGCGGCTCCTCGACCAGCACCTTCTCGCCGTGGCCGCCGGACTGCCGGGACGCCAGCACCCGCCCCTTGGGCTTGTCGCCGAGCGTCACCTCGGGGTGGCCGGGCACCTGCACCACCGCGTAACGGTCGGCGGCGATCTGCCGGTCCAGGCCCTTGGCGGTGATGCTCTCCCCCGCAAGGATGCGGTTCTCCACGATGCCGACCAGGCGCACCGCCTCGGAGTCCACGCTCTCCTGGGCGCTGCTCTCGATCGTCCGGGTCTCCACGATGACCAGCGAGATCCCGAAGACGGCGATCACGACGAGCACCACGGCCAGCGTGGAGGAGATCAGACGGCGGCGCATGGAGCCAGCGTGTCAGTTCTTCTCGAACCGGAAGCCGACGCCGCGCACGGTGGAGATGTAGCGGGGGCTGGCCGCGTCGTCGCCGAGCTTCTTGCGCAGCCACGAGATGTGCATGTCCAGCGTCTTGGTCGAGGACCACCAGGTGGTGTCCCAGACCTCGCGCATGAGCTGCTCCCGCGTGACGACCCGGCCCGCGTCACGTACGAGCACGCGCAGCAGGTCGAACTCCTTGGCGGTGAGCTGGAGCTCGTCGTCGCCCATCCACGCCCGGTGCGACTCGACGTCGATCCGGACGCCGTGGGTGGCGGGCTGGGTGGACTCGGTGGTGCCGCGGCGCAGCAGCGCCCGCACCCGGGCCAGCAGCTCCGCCAGGCGGAACGGCTTGGTGACGTAGTCGTCCGCGCCGGCGTCCAGGCCGACGACGGTGTCGACCTCGTCGGCCCGCGCGGTGAGGACCAGCACCGGGAAGGTGTGTCCCTCGGTACGGATCCTGCGGCACACATCGAGGCCGTCCATGCCGGGCAGGCCCAGGTCGAGCACCACCAGATCGACGGCGCCGAGCAGTGCCGTCTCCAGAGCGGTGGGTCCGTCCTCGCGCACCTCGACCTCGTAGCCCTCTCGGCGCAGTGCGCGCGCGAGCGGTTCCGAGATGGATGCGTCGTCCTCGGCGAGAAGTACGCGGGTCATGGGCTTGATGGTAGTCCGCACCGGGCGCCGGGGAGGCGGTGGTACGAAGAGCCGCCCCACGCCACCCGCCGCGCCCCCTGCGGCGGCCGGATTCCGGGGGCCGCAGGAGGGTTTACGACGAGGGGCGAAGACGGCAGAGGAACGCGCGAGCGGGACCGCATCACATCGGAAAGGGCCGGCGCTCCCGGCCGGTGGGCCTCGCCCGCTGGTTTCAGCCCTTCGCGTTGTGCGATATTGGAACAATGGATGAGTGGACGTGGGCCGACGTAGGCGCGAGAGTCGCAGAGGCACGGTCCGTCCGTGGCTTCAGCCAGGAACAACTGGCGGAGACCACCGGCATGGACCGGTCCGCCATCGCGAAGATCGAAGTCGGCGGGAGAAAGCTGAACTCGCTTGAACTGGCGGCCATCGGTACCGCGCTGGACCGGCCCCTGTCATGGTTCGTCACTCCACCCCCGCCGGTCGTGGCCAGCAGGCGTGCCCAGCCGACGCAGCGGGACGACAGAGCAGGCGAGTACGAACTGGAGGACTGTCTGCGTGATCTGCGTACGCTGGTCGACGCCGCGGCCCTCGGGACGGCCAGCCGCGGTGAACCGGTCGATCCCTTCACCGCCGACGACGCCCCGGCCGTCCTCGCGGCCGCGAGCGATGCCCGGTCCCGGCTGGGAGCAGACCCCGGCAAGCCGCTTTTGAACCTGGCCAACTGTGTGGAGCGGACAGGTCTTTACGCCTGGTCCGCCCCGATCGGGCCGCAGGGGGTCGATGGGTGCTACGCGGCCCTGGGCGACCTCGGAGTCGCCGTCATCAACAGCACCCTGGACGCGGGCCGACGACGCAGCACCCTGGCCCATGAATTCGGGCACCACATCCTCGCCGACGCCTACTCCGCCGACTGGGGCGTCGACACCAGCGACCACGAACGTGCCATCGACGCTTTCGCCGCAGCCCTCCTCTTCCCGCCTGGTGCCACCGACCGCTACCGGCAACTGCGCGAGGAGCACAGACTGCGTCCGGCCGTCATCGTCCTGGCAGCCGAGTACCGGGTGAGTTGGTCCGTGGCCCTGCGCCAACTGCGCGGCTACGAAGCGATCGACAGCGACGAGTACCGCAGCCTCGATCGAAGCTCACCCACGCGCGCCGACTACATGGAGGCGGGGATACAGGTCGTGGAAGAACTGCCCGAGGGCCATGTGCCCACCGGTGTCAGAGCGGCAGCCGTGCACGCCTACCGGACCTACAAGATCTCCGCCACCCGCTCCCTTGAGATCATCCGGGACAAGCAACTGCACAGGGAAGACCTCGGCCAGCCCCACCCGGTTCCGCTGGAGGCGCTGCGCGGGGAAGTCGGAGCCTTCCTGCCATGACGGACACGAGCCTGGTGTTCGACAGCTCGCCGCTGAACTATTTCGCCCGTTCCGGTCAACTGGAGGTGCTGGCCAAACTCGTCGAAGGCCGAACCTGCCTGCTGACCAACGCCGTCGCGCACGAGATCCGGCGCGGAGCCGCCCGCCACAGCCGTCTGCACCTGGTGGGAGCCCAGGCGTGGCTGACCGAATCCAACGACGACTCGCTGGAATTCCTCGCATTGTTCAGTGCGTTCCACAACCGTCTCGGCGGCGGCACGGGAGACACCAAGGACCTTGGTGAAGCAGCCACTCTCGCTTACGCCCAATTACACGGGTGCACCGCCGTCATCGACGACCGGGCCGGTCGGAACGTCGCGATCGCCCATGGGGTACCGGTTTCGACTACGCTCCAACTGATCTGCCACGGCCTGCGCGGCGGCCTCCTCACGGAGCACCAAGCCTGCGCGGTCGTCGACGCGTTACGGGACGCGGAGGCGTTTCTGCCGTGCGACGGCTCGGACTTCATCGAGTGGGCCAGAGCCGAAGGACTGCTTGATCCCACCTGACCGGGACGAAAACTCCAGCGGGCGCTCCCGCGGAACCTCGCTTGACGGGCAGTCACAACCGAATCGGCCGGATCGTTCGACGACGTGTCGGCACAGTCGTGTTCCCAGCTGTTCGAGCACCGCCTGCGACACCCTCGCCGCTGAAGTCGTACTCGACGGCGCACTCACACAGCCGCCCGTAGCGCCGGTCCGGTGTTCACGTCGGCCGACGCTACGTGATCCCGCGGGCCGCGACAACAGCCCGTCGCCCGGCTGGTGTCGCGGCCTGTCCTGCGCGGGTCAGCGGCGGAGGAAGCGGCGCCAGGGGGTGAAGGTAAGGACGGCGGCGCCGAGGAGGAGGGCGGTGGCGGCGACGTAACCGAGGGCGCGGAGGGGGCCGTTGGCGTCGGAGCCGGTGGCGGCGAGGTCGCCGCCCGTGGTGGAGCCGGTCGTGCTCGAACCGCCGGTCGTGGAGCCGGTGGTCGTGGAGCCGGTCGTGCCGCCGCCGGGGGCGGCGGTGGTGTCGAGGGTGAGGGAGACCGGGGCGGCCTTCGTGGGCGTGCAGGTGGCGACGGCGGTGCCGCCGTCGGTGAGTTTGATGACGAGAGTGCCGGGGCTCAGCCCGACCTTGCCGGTTTTGCCGGGCACGAAGCGGCCCTTGATGTCGTCGATGGTGATGGGCGCGTTCTGGGCGAAGGCGGTGCTGTTCGGGGAGCCGGTGAGCGTGAGGGAGCCGGTCTGGGCACCGCTGAGCAGCACGGTGATACTCGGTGTGATCATGCCCTTGCTGATCGGACTCGGGCTGTCCATCACGCTGTTGCCGAACTTCACGGTGAGGTCGTAGCCGGAGGACGCCTTCGCCGCGTCGATCTCGACCTTCGAGGTGGCCGACTTGTCACCGATCAGCGTCTTGCAGGCGTACGGCACGTCCACGGACGTCCCCTTGAACGAGGTGCCGCCCGTCCCGCCGCCTGTCCCACCGGACGTGCTGCCGGACGTGCTGCCGGACGTGCTGCCGGACGTGCTGCCGGACGTGCTGCCGGACGTGCCCCCGGTGGTCGTACCGCCCGAGGTCGTCGTGCCGCCCGTCGTCGTACCGCCGGAAGTCGCGTCCCCCTCCGTCACCTTGATCGTGGTGGCGACCGGCACGGCGGCCGTGGGGGTGCAGACGGTGTCGGTGGAGATCGGGTAGCTGACGTTGATGGTGTAGGCGCCCGGGGAGAAGGTGATGTCACCGGCCTTGGTGAGCTTGAGGGTGCCGGTCATGTCGGAGAGCTTCATTTCGCTGTTCTTGGGGATGGCCGGATTCCGGCGCGGTCCCTGGACGTCGAGGGTGCCGGTCTGGGCGCCGCCGAGGGTGACCTTGCCGGACGGCTGCACCTTGTCGGCGGGCAGGTCGATGATGTCGGGGTTCTTGGAGGCGGCCTGGACGGTCTTCCAGGTGACGGTGACCGTGTCGCCGACCTTGGCGGTGGCGGGTGCGGTGATGTCGGCCTTGGTGGTGCCGTCGATGGGGCCGAGTCCTGACGCGGCCGGGGGCACGCACCTGGTCGCGAAGTCGGATTCCGCGGCGTGCGCGGCCCCCGCGGTCATCAGCACCGATCCGCCGCCGAGCAGCAGGGCGGCCACGGCCGCGGACGCGCTTCGTCGTATGGTCACGGGCTTCCTTTCGAAGGGGGGCTCGGGGCGGGGCTCTCGTCGGAGCCGGGCCCGGACCCGGAGCCGGAGCCGGACCCGGGCCCGGAGCCGGAGTCGGAAGAGCGCGGCGGCACGGAGCCGCGCAGGGCGGGCAGGGCGCCGTGGGTGAACCAGGGCAGCGGGCCCGCGTCCGGCGCGTACGAGGGCCGCGGGGGCGCGGAGGCGGGTGGCGGCGGTCCGGGCGGCGCGTGGCGTCCGCGCGGGACGGCGGCCTTCAGCGGCAGGTGGGCCAGTACGGTCGCCGGGTGCCACGCGGGCCGCCCGCCGGGCACGGCGGCCACCGCGCCGGGCCTGAGCCGGTCGACCGCCAGCATCCCGAGCCGGAAGACGGCGGCCGGGACGACCAGGAAGAGCAGGATCCAGAAGAGGGTGACGCCCCACGGCCGCCCGACCGACCACGCCTCGGTGACCAGCACCTTTCCGCCGTAGCGCATCTGTACGGTGTACGCGCCGTGCGCGCCGGAGCCCAGCTCCACCGGGAAGCCGATCCGCTGTTTCCCGCCGGGCGCGACCGTGCCGTGCCACTGCTGGCGGTCCCACTGGGGTGCGTAGACGCCGTGCGAGGCGCCGATGTCGAAGGCCGGGTCCTTGACGGCGCCCGAGCCCAGATTGCCGACGGTGAACACGAGCGTGCGGTGCGCGGGCGCGCCGAACCAGGTGAGCAGTCCGCCGCCGCCGCGCAGCCGCGCGGTCAGTACGGCGAGCCTGCCGGTGCCGGTCCGCGCGGGCAGCGGCGCGGTGGGGTGTCCTGTGACCGTGAACGGCGCGTCCACGGTGAGCTGTTCACCGGTCACCGTGGACACGTGGATGACGCAGGGGCACGGCTTCGGCGGCGCCACGACCGGCAGCCGGCGGCTGAACTTCCCCGCCGCGTCGGTGGTGACGGCCCGGCCGGAGGCGTTGGCGCAGGAGTTGGTGCCGCCGATCGCGTCCTGGCCGCAGAGCAGGATGGCCAGCAGGGTGCCGGGTTTCCAGCCCGCGCCGGCCACGGTGACATCGCCGCCGGGGCGGGCCGCGCCGGGGTGCGCCACGACGGTCGGCGCGGCGGCGGGCGCGCGGAGTACGGCGGAGTCGGCGGGCACGCCGAGCGCTGCCGGTGCCGCGACGGCCGAACCGGCCGTCAGGACAAGGGCGGTGACGAAGGCGAGGACCGGCCGCCGGAGCCGTGCCCGCCGCCCGAAGCCCAACCGCCGTCCCAGAAGCCCGCTTCGCGTCGCCCGCACGTCAACTCCCGCCCGTCGGCGCGCCGATGACGGCGGTGCCGGGCCCGGAGTCCGCGCCCGTATCCGCACCTGAGGCGGTGTCCGTGTCGGTGTCCCCGCCCGCGCCCGTGCCCGCACGCGGACCGGGGCCCGTGTACGTATCCGAAGCGTCCGGCCCTGCGCCAGATGCCGCCGCCTCAGCGGCTTCCGCCGCCGGGTGCCGCGACCGCCGGCGGCGTACGTACCAGGCGGCCGACACCGCGAGTCCGGCCAGGACGAGCGCCACCGCGAGCCAGGGTGCGACGAGGTACGAGGCGGTGCCGCGCTCGTCGACGCCGCCGGTCGCGGTGCTGACGGTCAGCCGGACCGAGACGCGGTCGAAGGCCGGGGCGTCCGCCCACTTCTCGGTGAGGCTGACCTGCTGTCCCGGCAGGAGTTCGAGGGGCAGGTCGCGGGCCGGGCGGTTGAGCAGGGTGCGGCCGAACAGGCCGGTGGCCTTGACGGCCAGGCGCGGCGAGAGGGTGACATTGCCGCGGTTGACCAGCGTGTAGTGGATGGTGGCGGCCGTGCTGCCGGTGCCGGGCAGCAGCGGGTCGCCGTGGCTGACGGTGAGGTGTTCGACGGAGAGCGCGGCCAGGCTCGGCCCGCCGACCCGCAGGTAGACGCGCGCGCCGACCGCCCGGCGCACGCCGACCGCGACCTTGCCCGAGCCCTCGTCGGTCCGGGTGTCCAGGGCGACGATCGCGCCGGGGTGGTCGCCGGGCGAGGCGTTGGCCGGGACGGCGAGGGTGAACGGGATGTCGGCGCGGGTGCGCGGCGGCACGGTCAGCGTGGTCTTGGCGAGCCGGATCCAGGTGCCGACGTCGCGGTTGGTCTCGTCGGGGCCCCGGACGGCGAAGCCGCCGTCGCGCGGGGTGTTGTACGCGTCGGCGCCGTAGAGCCTGAAGGTCATCGGCGCGGTGGAGAGGTTGGAGACCGACACCTTGTCCTTGACGGTGGTGCCGGGGTCGGCCTGGAGGGTGAAGAACTGCCGTTCCTGGCCGGTGGCACTGGGGTCGGCGGCGCCCGCGGCGGGGGCGGGGAAGACCGACCAGCGCCCGTTGTCGGCGGCGCCGGCCGGTCCCGCCGCCGGACCGAGGAGAGCGGCGAGGCCGACCGCCACCACGGCCCCGGTCGCAGTGAGCGCGCGCAGGCCCGTGGCCGCCGCGGACCGTGCCCGCGCCCGCGCCCGTCCGCAAGGAAGTACGCCCCGAGGCGTGCCCGCAGGTGTGCCCGCGGGTGTCCCCGCAGGTGTGCCCGCGAGCACGTCCGGAAGCGGCGGACGGGGCCGCACGCGTATCCGCGTACGCGTCCGCGCGTCGGCCCCGACCCGGGCGGCGCGCGGGCGGGACCGGGACGGCGGCGGTGACCACGACCGTGCTCGCGACCACGACATCCTCGTCAACTCCCTCGGTCGGCAGCAGTATCTGACTGTGCGTCAGATCAGAGTCAGGGTCAAGACTCCCGAGTAGGTTCCGGCGGGGCTGAACCGCGGAATGTCGAGTGAGAGACCGGCGTCGACGGTGAACTCGCCGCCGGTCGCGGTGGCGTCGGGCGCGGAGGCCAGGGTGGCTCCCGTACTGCCGACGGAACCGGCGCTGCCCGCCACGCAGTTGCTCGGGCTGCCCGTCGCGGTCGCGCAGGCGGGTGTCCAGCCGAGCCTGTCCGCGCCGATCCGCGACCCGTCCGGGCCGGTGAAGTCGCTGACCTTGCCGGTGAGCGACCAGCCGGTGGAGCCGCCGCGGAAGTCCATGACGGTGACGGTGCTGAGCGCGCCGCTGGACGTGCCGCCCGCGCCGAAGTCGACGGGCGTCATCGTGACCGTGTCACCGGCCTGCGTCATCGACAGCGTGCCCGGGACGACCGACGCCGTGACCTTCTGCGCGCCGGGCGGTACGGGGGTGTTGTCAGTGACGGTGTACGCGGCGGGCCCGGCGGCGGTCGCGGGGTCGTACGCGCCGCCCTCGTACGCCACGATCCCGGTGGTCGCGGGGTCGTTGACGGTGAGCGACGCCGTGAAGCCGCCGTAGGAGTCGGCGGTGGCCGTCGTACGGTCGGCCGTCTCGTCGGCGCCGGAGCGGCCCGCGATGGTGACGGTGGCGCCCTCGGTGAAGTGGCTGCCGGTCACCCTCACCGCCGCACCCCGGTCGCCGGACGCCGAACCCAGTGCGATGGCACGGTTGTTGGTCGGCACCGAGCCGCTCGCCGTGACCGTCTCGGAGACCGGCGCGGGCGGATTCGCCACGGTGCAGACGGTGTCCAGCTCCAGGATGTAGCTGGTGTGGATGGTGTAGTCGCCGGGCGACAGCGTGATCGTGCCCGCCGCGGTGGCGGTGAAGCTGCCGTGCATGACCAGCGCGGGGAAGGCGCCCTTGCCGGGGATCGGCGGGTTGCTCTTGGGGCCGTCCACCGTGACGGCGCCGGTCTGCGCACCGCCGAGCACCACGACGGCGTGCGGAGTGACCACGTCGGCGGGCAGGGCGATGTCGGTCGGGTTGCTCGCCGCGGCCCGGCTGAGCGTGTAGGTGACGTGGACGGTGTCGCCGACCTTCGGCGTCGCGTCGTCCACGGTGACCGTGGCGGTGGACGTGCCGTCGATGGGCGGCAGCCCGGCGACGGCCGGCGGGACGCAGTGCGTGGCGAAGTCGACCGGGGTGTTGGCGTGCGCCGAGGCGGCGAGCACCGTCCCGCCGCCGACGACGAGCGCCGCCGTACCGACGACCGCCACGAGCCGGCGCGCGACGGTGGCTGGTCTTCGTGGACCTCGGCGGCCCGGCGCCCTGCGCGAATGAGCGTTCATATCGTCCCCTTGATCCGTATTCGTGACGCGGCGTCCCATTTCCCGCGCCGACGGTGGCCATTGAGGCCGGGCGGTCAGGAGAAGTCAATGGAGAGCGCCGACCGTATGTGACGATCCGTCAGATCGTCAGACGCGGCGCCGGGTGCGGCGGGTCAGCCAGAGCGCGCCACCGGCCCCGAACAGCAGCACCGTGCCGCCGAGGGTGCCGAGGGCGACCACGCCGTCGTCGGAGCCGGTCTGCGCGAGGTTGCCGCTCGAACCTCCGCTCGTACCGCCGGAACCCGACGAGCCGCCGGAGCCCGTCGTACCGCCGGACGCGCTCGACCCGCCGGAACCGCTCGACCCGCCGGAACCGCTCGATCCGCCCGCCGCCTTGACGGTGAGGGTGAGCGACACCCCCGGCTTGGGATCGGCCGTACAGGTCGTCGTCGTGCCCAGCGCCAGGATGGTCAGCACGCCGGGCGTGAAGGTGACCTTGCCGCTCGCCTTCGGGGTGTACGTGCCCGACAGATCGGTGATCTTGATCGGCGTGTTGGCCGGGATCGGGGCAGGGTTGGACGGTCCCGTCACCGTGAGCGAACCGCTGTCCGCGCCGCCGAGCAAGATCGTCGCGTGCGGGTTCATCGCCCCCTTGCCCAGCTCGATCGGACTGGACGAGACCCCCTTCTGGAAGGTCATCTTCAGGCGGTACGACGAACCGCTGGGCGTGGCCGCGATGTCGATCGGCGAGACCGCGCTCTTGTCGCCGATCGGCGTCTTGCAGTGGTAGTTGACGTTCACCGTGGCCGCCTGCGCGGCTGGGGCGCCGGTCATGACGACCGCCCCCGCCGCTATCCCGGCCACCACGAAACCCGCCCTGGTCCTGCTCATCGGCCCATCTCCCTCCGCCGCCACCCGCACCGGCAGATCTGACGGCACATCAGATTTGGCGTGAGGGTACGCCGGTGAGGTCGGAGAGGGAAGAGAGGCGTCGCACCGACGGAAACCGGGCGCGCGAAGGCGGACCCGCAGGCGCGCGGAGAAGCGCGTGGGCGTACGGGAGCAGGCGTGCGTGCGCGTACGGAAGCACGCGCGCGGAGGAGGGCGAGCTCGGGCGCACAGACGGCGAGCGCGCGCGTACGGAAGCACGCGTGCGCGGACGGGAACGCGTCAGGGCGGGCGTACGGGCGCGGCCGTACGGAACGATCCGCCGCGACCGGAAGAGGTCCGGTCGTGGCCGCCGGGCGGCGGCCGTCGCGGTTAGGCCGGTGCGGCCAGTTCCGCCCAGACCGTCTTGCCCGGCCGGTCGGCCTCGCGGATCACGCCCCAGTCGAGGCAGAGCCGCTGCACGATGAACATGCCGTGGCCGCCTGGGCGGCCCGCGCGGTGCGGGGTACGGGGCGACGGCTCGCCGGGGCCGCTGTCGACGACTTCGAGACGCAGCGACTTGGGGTTGCGGCGCAGCCGCAGCTCGTCGGGGCCGCCCGCGTGCAGGCAGGCGTTGGTGACCAGCTCGGAGACGACCAGCAGCACGTCCTCGGCGGCGGCTCTGCGGTCCGCGCTCGCGGCGGGCAGCCAGCCCCAGTCGCGCAGTGCCTGCCGGGTGAAGTCACGGGCGCGCGGCACAATGCCGCTCTCGCCCGACAGCGCCAGCTTCCGCACCGGTTCGTCGGGACCGGCCCGCTCGGGCGCCGACACGTCGGACTCACCCTCGCCCGAGTCCGAGCCGCGGTCGTCCGCAGCGTAAGGCCGGGTGGTGCTCATCAGCGCCTCACCTCACGGATGTCCAACAGGTGTCCGTCGGTCTTCTTCCCGGTCGATCTCCGGGAACACGTCTGGGAGCCCACCAAACATCGTCCCGCAGGAAATCGCCACTCACGTCCCATGGCCCCCGTACGCACCCCGCTACTCCTGAAGCGCCTGGTCCAGCGTGGCGTGCACGGTGAAAACCGTGTCCGCCCCGGTGATCTCGAAAACGCGGGCGACCGTCGGCTGCATGGCGGCCAGATGGACGGCCCCCCCGGCGGCGTCCGCCCGCAGTCGCGCGCTCAGCAACACGTTCAGCCCCGTGGAGTCGCAGAACTCCAGGCCCGAGCAGTCGATCACCAGCCGGGTGGTGCCCGCGTCGAGAGCCGCGTCGAGCGGCTCGCTCAGCAGGTCAGCGGTGTGGTGGTCCAACTCGCCCGTGGGGGCGAAGACCGCGGATCGGCCGTGGTGTCCCACCTCGACACGCAGCCTTCCCAGGTCGGCCGTGCCGACCACATCGCGGTCCATGTGCGCTCCTCTGTGCGTCCGTGTTGACACGCCCCCCGACCCTACGCTTTTCGCAGATGGCGCGGTAGTCGGAGGTCGCGGGCCCGGCAGGAACGGTCCAGCGGACCGTACCTCACCCGTTCGAGGGAATTTGCGACCGGCCGGGGAATCGGGGTAGGGGTGGAGATACGGCACCGCTCCATCCATCGCCGCGAGTGGTCGCGAAAGGTCTCAAGAGAGGGAGGAGCACATGACACCCCGGCTGAGCCTGGATCATGCGCACGAGCAGCTCAAGGGCCTTGAGGGACTTCCCGAGATCCCGCCGTACGACCGTATAGGACCGGTCGACGCCCGCGCTCTGTCGAAGACGCTCTTCGCCCGCCTCCAGTCGCTGGAGGAGGGCACCACCGAGTACTCGTATGTCCGCAACACCCTGGTCGAACTCAATCTGGCGCTGGTGAAATTCGCCGCCTCGCGCTTCCGCACCCGCAGCGAGCCGATGGAGGACATCGTCCAGGTCGGCACGATCGGCCTGATCAAGGCGATCGACCGGTTCGAGCTGAGCCGCGGTGTGGAGTTCCCCACGTTCGCGATGCCGACGATCATCGGTGAGATCAAACGTTTCTTCCGTGACACGAGCTGGTCGGTGCGGGTGCCGCGGCGGCTCCAGGAGCTGCGGCTCGACCTCGCCAAGGCGGGCGACGAGCTGGCCCAGCAACTGGACCGCTCCCCGACCGTGCGGGAGCTCGCCGAGCGCCTCGGGCTGCCCGAGCACGAGATCGTCGAGGGCATGGCGGCGAGCAACGCGTACACCGCCAGTTCGCTGGACGCCCAGCCCGCGGAGGACGACCCGGAGGGCGCGCTGGCCGACCGGATCGGCTACGAGGACCACGACCTCGAGGGCATCGAGTACGTCGAGTCCCTGAAGCCGCTGATCGCCGGGCTCGCACCGCGCGACCGCACCATCTTGTCGCTGCGCTTCGTCGCCAATCTCACGCAGTCCGAGATCGGCGAGGAGCTGGGCATCTCGCAGATGCACGTGTCACGGCTGCTGTCGCGCACGCTGGCGCGACTGCGCCGCGGACTGATGGTTGAGGACTAGGGCCTGTCCGGCGGATCACGAACGGCCCCTTCGCCCCCTGGCACGCCCGCCCGCCGCACAGACCCTAAGCAGCCTCCCCCGGGCGCTCAGACGCGCTCCTCGGCGCTTCAGAGGCGCTTCCCGGCCTGCCACACCGCCGCCGTCAGGGGGACTCCAGGGCGGTAGGCGAGGTGGACGTGGCTGGGGGCGTCCAGCAGGTGCAGATCGGCGCGGGCGCCGGGCGCGACCGTGCCGACGTCCGTACGGCGCAGCGCCCGGGCGCCGCCGAGGGTGGCGGCCAGGACGGCCTCGTCGGGCGTCATGCCCATGTCGCGGACCGCGAGGGCCACGCAGAAGGCCATGGAGCTGGTGAAGGACGAGCCCGGGTTGCAGTCCGTGGACAGCGCCACCGTCGCGCCCGCGTCCAGCAGCCGCCGGGCGTCCGGGTAGACGGCCCGGGTGGAGAATTCGGCGCCGGGCAACAGCGTCGCGACCGTACGCGGCGCGCTGGCGAGCGCGTCCACGTCGGCGTCCGTCAGATGCGTGCAGTGGTCGGCCGAGGCCGCGTCCAGCTCGACGGCGAGGCGCACGCCGGGGCCGTACGAGAGCTGGTTGGCGTGCACGCGCGGGATCAGTCCGCGGGCCGCGCCCGCGGTGAGGACCGCGCGGGCCTGGTCGCCGTCGAAGGCGCCCTCCTCGCAGAAGACGTCGATCCAGCGGGCGTGCGGCGCGCAGGCGTCCAGCATCTCGCCGGTCACCAGGGCGACGTACGCCGCCGGGTCGTCGGCGAACTCCGGGGCGACGACATGGGCGCCCAGGTACGTCACCTCGTCGGTGTGACCGGCCGCGATCCGCAGCGCGCGGGCCTCGTCGTGCGTGGTCAGGCCGTAGCCGGACTTGGTCTCCTGCGTCGTGGTGCCCTGCCGCAGCGCCTCCGCGAGGTAGCGGGCGACGTTCGCCGACAGTTCGTCGTCGGTGGCCGCGCGGGTGGCCGCGACCGTGGTGCGGATGCCGCCCGCGAAGTAGGGGCGGCCCGACATCCGGGCGTGGAATTCGGCGGTCCTGTCGCCCGCGAAGACCAGGTGCGCGTGGGAGTCCACGAAGCCGGGGAGCAGCGCCCGGCCCCCGGCGTCGTGGTGACTGTCAGTGGCGGGTGCTTTGCTGTGGGTACCGGTCCAGACGACGCGGTCGCCCTCGATGACGACGGCGGCGTCCTGGATCAGGCCGAGGGGGTTTTCCGGGGTGCGGAGGGAGGGATCGTTGGTGACCAGACTGCCGATGTTGGTGATGGCCGTGCTGTGCGCCGGGCCGCTGGGGGCGCTGGTCGCCGGGCTGCTGGTCGCCGGGCTGCTGGTCATCGCGCGGGGGTTCTCCTTCGGACGCGGGCACGGGGGCGGGGGCGGCGTGCCGGGGCTCGGGGACGGGCTCGGTGGGCGCCCCGCGAGGGGGTTCGGATTCGGGCTCGGGTTCCGGCTCGGACTCAGCGGGTGGCCGCGATGGCCGCTGCCAGGGCGGCGGGCACGTCCTCGACGAGCTGATGCCGCCCGTCACGGACGATCTGCCGGCCGCCGACCACGGTGGACGTCACATCCGCGCCCGTGGCCGCGAATACGGCGGTCTCCGCGCCCAGCCGGGGCAGGGGTCCGGCGGTGCGGACGGAGTCCAGCGCGATCGTGGTGAAGTCCGCGGCGCAGCCCGGTTCCAGGCGGCCCGCGTCGGGTCGGCCGAGGCTCGCGTGACCGTCCTCGGTGGCGGCGCGCAGCAGTTGGGCCGCGGTCCAGTGGCCGCGGGCGCGGGTGCGCAGCCGTTCGTTCAGCTCCATGGCGCGCGCCTCCTCGAAGAGGTCGATGACTGCGTGGCTGTCGCTGCCCAGGCTCAGCGGGCTGCCCGCCGCCTTGAGCCGGGGCGCCGGGCCGATGCCGTCGGCCAGGTCGCGTTCCGTCGTGGGGCACATGCAGACGGTGCTGCCCGCGCGCCCGATCAGGCCGATGTCCTCACCGGTGAGGTGCGTGGCGTGCACGGCGGTGGCGGTCGGCTTCCAGAAGCCGGAGTCCGCGAGCAGCCGGGCCGGGGTGCGGCCGTGCACCGCGACGCACGCCTCGTTCTCCGCGGGCTGCTCGGACAGGTGGATGTGCGTCGGCACGCCGTCGGTCCAGCGGGCGAAGGCCGTGTAGCCGTCGCTCGCGGAGAAGGCCCGCACCGAGTGCAGCGCGGCGCCGATCGTCGCGTGGCCGCCGCCCTTGAGCTGCGACCAGCGCTCGTACCAGCGGTCGGCGGTGCCGTCGCCGAAGCGGGTCTGCGGTCCGGCCAGCGGCGCGTAGCCGTTCCGGTTCAGGCCGCCGTGCAGGTAGACGGTGTCGAGCAGCGTGATCCGGATCCCGGCCGCGCCCGCGGCGGCGATCAGGGCCTCGCCCATGGCGTTGGGATTGTCGTACGGGGTGCCGCCCGGCTGGTGGTGCAGGTAGTGGAATTCGCCGACCGCGGTGATCCCGGCCAGCGCCATCTCGGCGTAGACGGCGCGCGCGAGGTCGAAGTACGTGTCGGGGGTGAGCTTCTGCGCGACGCCGTACATGAACTCGCGCCAGGTCCAGAAGGTCCCGGAGCCGACTTGCACGGTGCCGCGCAGGGCCCGGTGGAAGGCGTGGCTGTGGGCGTTGGCCAGGCCGGGCAGGGTCAGGCCGCGCAGGACGGTCGCCCCGGCGGGCGGCGCGTCCACGCCTGTGCTGACCTCGGTGATGCGTTCGTCCGCGACCGTGAGCGCGACGCCCGGCTCGACATGGGTGCCGAGCCAGGCGTGCTCCAGCCAGTACGTCACCTGCACGCGAGACCTTCCAGTACGTCGGCGAGTGCGGTCACACCGGCGACGCAGTCGTCCTCGGCCGCCGATTCGGCCGGGGAGTGCGAGACGCCGGTGGGGTTGCGTACGAACAGCATGGCGGTTGGGACGGTCGCGGACAGGATGCCCGCGTCGTGTCCCGCGCCGGTCGGAAGGACCGGTACGGGCGCGGCGCCGCCGAGCAGCGCGGTGAGGCGGTCGCGCAGGTCGTGGGCGAATTCCACCACCGGGGTGAAGGATTCGCGCACGACCCGCACGTCCACGCCGTCGCGGGCGCCGCGCTCGGTCGCGGCCTGCTCGATGGCGGTGACGACCTCGGCGAGGGTGGCCTCGTCCGCGGCGCGCGAGTCGAGCCAGCCCCGAACGAGTGAGGCGATGGCGTTGACGCCGTTGGGTTCCACGCTGACCTTGCCGAAGGTCGCGAGGGCGCCCGCGAGGCGGGCCTTCTTGCGGGCGGCCAGCACCGTGTTGGCGTAGGTCAGCATCGGGTCGCGGCGGTCCTCCAGGCGGGTGGTGCCCGCGTGGTTGGCCTCGCCGGTGAAGTCGAACCGCCAGCGGCCGTGCGGCCAGATCGCCGAGGCGACGCCGACCGCGTCGCCCGACAGGTCCAGGGCCCGGCCCTGTTCGATGTGGAGTTCCACGAAGGCGCCGATCCGGGCGAGGCGTTCGGCGTCGGGGCCGATCGCCTCCGGGTCCTGGCCCGCCGCCTCCATGGCCCGGGCGAGGCTCACGCCGTCCGCGTCGCGCAGTTCCCTGGCGCGCTCCGGGGTCAACTGGCCCGCGCTCAGCCGGGAACCGGCGCAGGCGACGCCGAAGCGGGCGCCTTCCTCGTCGGTGAAGTTGACCAGGGCCAGGGGGCGGGTGGGGGTCGCGCCGCGGGCGCGGAGTTCGTCGAGGGCGGCGAAGGAGGAGATGACGCCGAGCGGGCCGTCGAAGGGGCCGCCGTCGGGGACGGAGTCCAGGTGGGAGCCGGTGACGACGGCGTCGCCCGCCGTCGGGTCGCCCTGCCAGGCCCACTGGTTGCCGTTGCGGTCGACCTCGTAGGTCAGGGCGCGGGACTCCGCTTGGGCGCGGAACCAGGCGCGGCAGTCGGTGTCCGCCGGGGTCCAGGCGTAGCGGCGGTAGCCGCCGGTTCCGGTGTCCCGGCCGACCGGGAGGAGGTCGCGCCACATCGCGTGGAAGGACGCGCCCGCGGCGGGCTGTTTCGCCCCTGAGCCGTTCTCCCCTGGCCCGTTCTCCCCTGGCCCGCCCCTTCCCGGAACGGGGGGCTCGGCCCCTGGACCCCGCTCCTCGAACGCCGGAGGGGGTGCATTGTGTGGGGGCGCGAAGTCATTCACCGGAGGTGCCCTCCCGCATCGGGACGCGCACGCCGCGCTCGGCGGCCACCTCGTCGGCGCGGTCGTAGCCCGCGTCGACGTGGCGGATGACGCCCATGCCGGGGTCGTTGGTGAGGACGCGGCGGATCTTCTCGGCGGCGAGGGGGGTGCCGTCGGCGACGGTGACCTGGCCGGCGTGGATGCTGCGGCCGATGCCGACGCCGCCGCCGTGGTGGATGGAGACCCAGGAGGCGCCGGAGGCGACGTTGACCATGGCGTTGAGCAGCGGCCAGTCGGCGATGGCGTCGGAGCCGTCGAGCATGGCCTCGGTCTCGCGGTAGGGGGAGGCGACGGAACCGGCGTCGAGGTGGTCGCGGCCGATGACGACGGGCGCGGCGAGGGTGCCGTCGGCGACCATCTCGTTGAAGCGCTCGCCCGCGCGGTCGCGTTCGCCGTAGCCGAGCCAGCAGATGCGGGCGGGCAGGCCCTGGAACTGGACGCGTTCGCCCGCGAGGCGGATCCAGCGGGCCAGCGACTCGTTCTCGGGGAAGAGTTCGAGGATGGCCTTGTCGGTCTTGTGGATGTCGGACGCCTCGCCGGACAGCGCGGCCCAGCGGAAGGGGCCCTTGCCCTCGCAGAACAGCGGCCTGATGTAGGCGGGGACGAAGCCGGGGAAGGCGAAGGCCCGCTCGTACCCGGCGAGTTGGGCCTCGCCGCGGATGGAGTTGCCGTAGTCGAAGACCTCGGCGCCCGCGTCCTGGAAGCCGACCATGGCCTCGACGTGCGTGGCCATGGATTCGCGGGCCCGCTGGGTGAATTCGGCGGGCTTCTCGGCCGCGTAGTCGGCCATGTCGGAGAAGTCGATGCCGAGCGGGAGGTACGCGAGCGGGTCGTGGGCGGAGGTCTGGTCGGTGACGATGTCGATGGGGGCGCCCATGGCGAGCAGTTGGGGCACCAGTTCGGCGGCGTTGCCGAGGACGCCGATGGACAGCGGGCGGCGGGCGTCGCGGGCCTCGGTGGCCAGCCGCAGCGCGTGCTCCAGCGAGTCGGCCTTCACGTCGAGGTAGCGGTGCTCGATACGGCGCTCGATGGCGCGCGGGTCGACGTCGATACAGAGCACGACGCCGCCGTTCATGGTGACGGCCAGCGGCTGGGCGCCGCCCATGCCGCCGAGTCCGGCGGTGAGGGTGATGGTCCCGGCGAGCGAGCCGTCGAAGCGCTTGGCGGCGACGGCGGCGAAGGTCTCGTAGGTGCCCTGGAGGATGCCCTGGGTGCCGATGTAGATCCACGAGCCGGCGGTCATCTGGCCGTACATGGTCAGGCCCAGGGCTTCGAGGCGGCGGAATTCCTCCCAGTTCGCCCAGTCGCCGACGAGGTTGGAGTTGGCGATGAGGACGCGCGGCGCCCACTCGTGGGTCTGCATGACGCCGACCGGGCGGCCGGACTGGACGAGCATCGTCTCGTCCTGCTTGAGGCCGCGCAGGGTGCGGACCATGGCGTCGAAGGAGTTCCAGTCGCGGGCGGCCTTGCCGGTGCCGCCGTAGACGACGAGCTTGTCGGGGTGCTCGGCGACCTCCGGGTCGAGGTTGTTCTGCAACATGCGCAACGCGGCTTCCTGCTGCCAGCCCAGCGCGCTCAGTTCCGTACCGCGCGGTGCGCGTACCGGCCTCGGTCCCGTCATCGGTGCGGCCTCCTCGTCGTCGGCGCACCCGGTGTGGGTGCATCCATTCACATCCTGACTAGCTGAATAGCTCTAGTCAACAAGGTGCGGTCGCGCGGCCCCGGTGAGATCGGCGCGACCACTCCTTGAGCCGGGTTGGCGGGCGCGGGCGGGGAGGTGGTGGGATGGATGTCATGACGGATGAACTGGGAATACGGCGAGGGCACGCGCTGCGTGCCGCGGTGGAGCAGGGACTGGTCGGCGAGGCGGAGCCGGTCGTCGGTCTGCTGGACGTCACCGGCATCGAACGCTCGGCGACGGCGCTGCACGCCGCCTTCGCGACGCCGGGCGTGGCCGTCACCCACACCTTCGCCGTCAAGGCCGCCTCCCTCGTCCCGGTGCTCGCGCTGCTCGGCGAGTGCGGGCTCGGCGCGGAGGTCGCCAGCCCCGGCGAGCTGGCGCTGGCGCGCGCCGCGGGCATCCCGGCCGACCGGACCGTGCTGGACTCCCCCGCCAAGACCGTGGCGGAGCTGCGCGAGGCGCTGGAGCTGGGCATCGCCGTCAACGCGGACAATCCGCAGGAGCTGGCCAGGATCGACGCGCTGCGCCTGGCCGGGGCGGAGTCGGCCTCCCCCGTCGGGCTGCGGGTCAACCCGCAGGTGGGCGGCGGCACGATCGGCGCGATGAGCACCGCGACGGCCACCTCGAAGTTCGGCGTGGCGCTGCGCGACCCGGGCGCGGAGGAGTGGGTGCTGCGCGCGTACGCCGAGCGCCCCTGGCTCAACCGGCTGCACACCCACACCGGTTCGCAGGGTGTGCCGCTCGAACTGATGGCGGCGGGCGTGCGGGCCGCGTACGAGCTGGCCGAGCGGATCAACGCGGCGGCCGGGCGGCAGCAGGTCAGCGTGCTCGACATCGGCGGCGGCCTGCCGGTGAACTTCCGCTCCGACGACGTCGCGCCGTCCTTCGCGGACTACGCGCGCGTGCTGCGCGCCGAGGTGCCCGGCCTCTTCGACGGGCGCTACGGCATCGTCACCGAGTTCGGGCGCTCGCTGCTGGCCAAGAACGGCACGGTGCTGGCGCGGGTGGAGTACGCCAAGTCCGCGGGCGGGCGGCCGATCGCGGTGACGCACGCGGGCGCGCAGGTGGCCACCCGTACCGTCTTCGTCCCCGAGGCGTGGCCGATACGGGTGCTGGCGCTGGACGGGAAGGGCCGCGAGAAGGACGGCGAGCCGGTCGTGCAGGACGTGGCGGGGCCGTGCTGCTTCGCGGGCGACCTGGTCGCGCAGGGCCGGGCGCTGCCGCTGCTGGACGCGGGTGATTTTGTCGCGCTGCTCGACACCGGCGCGTACTACTTCTCGAACCACTTCGCGTACAACTCGCTGCCCCGGCCCGCCGTCCACGGCTACACCGCGGACAGCACGGGCTCGGTCACCTTCGCCCGGGTCAGGACCGCCCAGACCCTGGACGACCTGGTCGCGGAGAGCGGCGGCGCCCTGCCGCCCCTGCGCCGGGGCTGACGGCGACGACCGGGCGGTCGCCTTCACTTAGCGCAGGGGCAGCCCGGTGCCGGGCCGACCGCCGTCACGCGGGTCAGCACCGCCCAGCGGCAGCCACCGGGCGGTCGCCTTCGCCCAGGTCAGGACCGCCCGGTGCCGGGCGGCGCCGTCACACGGCGGTCACCATCCCTCAGGTCAGGACCGCCCGGCGGCGGCCACCCGGCGGTCGCCTTCCCTCGGCTCAGGACCGTCCGGCGCGCGGACGGGCCGGGCGCGCGGAGCGGCGGCGCGGCGCCGGGGCCGCGACGGGGTTGGCGGCGGTCACCGGGCCGCGGCGGCGACCGCCGCCGGGGGCCGCGTCGCCCGCGGCGATCCCGGTGAGCTGGTAGGCGGCGCCGTCGCCGTCCGGGCGGACCCACAGCAGGGCGTCCTGGGAGCGCTCGATCCGGCCGATCCTGCGGGACTTGGCCCACAGCCCGGCGCCGATGCCGCCGAGCAGCATGCCGCCCGCGCAGGGCAGCGCGAGCGACGAGGCCGCGGCCACCACGCAGGCGGCGAGCAGCCACCACCTGCGGCGGCGCAGCCAGGCGCGGGCGGTGACCCTGCGGTCCTGGAGGAAGACGCTCTTCGCCGCCTTGGTCGCGGCGCTCGCCCGCTCGGCGTACCGGCCGCCGCGTACCGCGTAGGCGGTCACCGCGGCGACGATGAACGCCACCGCGCCCGCCATGACGCCGATCCGGCGTCCCGTCGGGCTGAAGGTCACCGCCGTGCCCGGCACGGCCGCGATCACCCCCGCCCACCACAGCCAGCACGCCGCCGCGCGCACCGTCACTGCCACCCGTGCCAATGTGTAGGCCCCGCGCACCACGTCGCGCCTCCTCCTTCGCTGCCGTCCTTCGCCACGGCATCACCCAGCAAGTGGTGGGGAGGGTACTCAGTGTTTCTCAGATTTTCGTTAAGAAGTGCGGCTTCCGGCCCGGAATCATGCGGATTCGCCGCGGGCGGGGCGGCGCCGGACCCATGAGACCGGCACCGGCCCATGAGACCGGCACCGGGCCCTGAGAACGGTGCCAGGCCATCAGAACGGCGCCCGAGGCGCTACTCGGTGAAGACGCCCCGCGCCGCCGCCCGGGCGTCGAATTCCTCCAGGCGCGCCTGGGCGTCGGGGAGGGCGTCGCACATGGACTCCAGGAGGACGCGGCCGAGGAGCATGGGGGCGCAGGCGGTGTCGAAGGCGAGGCCGGTGCCGACGGCGGCGGGGAGGAGGAGGTCGGTGTGGGCGGCGACGGGGGCGAAGGCGCTGTCGGCGACGGTGACGACGGTCAGGCCGGCCGCGCGGGCGTGGGCGAGGGCGTCGACGACCTCACGGGGGTGGCGGGGCAGCGCGAAGCACAGGAGGGCGGTGGCTCCGGCGCGCACGGCCGCGTCGAGCCGGTCGGCGAGCATCGTGCCGCCCTCGTCGAGGAGCCGCACGTCGGGGTGGACCTTGGCGGCGAAGTACGCGAAGCCGCGGGCCTGGGCGCCGGCCGCGCGCAGGCCGAGGACCGGGAGCGGCCGGGACGCGGCAAGTACGGCGCCCGCGCGGGTGGCGGGCCCGGTGTCGCCGAGCAGTTCCGCGAGGTGCCGCAGATTCTCGATCTCGGCGTGCACGGCCTGCTGGTACTCGTTGTACGCGGCCGTCTCCGGCTCCGCGGGCGCGGGCGCGACCTCGCGCAGGTGGCGGCGGAGCGCCGGGTAGCCGTCGAAGCCGAGGGCGACGGCGAAACGGGTGACCGACGGCTGGCTGACGCCCGCCAGTTCCGCCACCTCCACGCTGGACAGGTACGGTGCCTGCGCGGCCTTACGCACCAGGCAGTGCGCGATCCGCCGCTGGGTGGGCGTGAGGCGGTGCGCCTCGAAGAGTTTCAGCAGCCGGGCCGAGGCGCCGCCCGCCGCGTCCCGAGCCGCCGCGTCGCCGCCCGTCACCACGTCGCTCCCCGTCACCGCACCGGCCCTTCGCCGTTCCCGACCTTCGCCGCCCAGCCCATCGTGACCCCGTCCACCGGCTCTTATTCACTGGGACAAGACTCTGCATGACGATATGCAGTCGGGGCAAGGCTACGGTGCCTGGGCGCCCGGCAGGTCGCGGTTCTCCTCGACCCGCAGGGGGCGCTCCTCGGTTCGGTGCGGGCGCTCTTCGGCCCGGAGGAGATTCTCCTCGGCCCGGAGGGGGTGCTCCTCGACCCGGCGGGAGTGTTCCTCGGCGACGGAGCTGCGGATCACGCGCGAGGCCGACAGCGCGTGGCGGCGGTGGACGACGGCCAGGACGATCGCGGTGGCGATGGCGATCAGGTGCTCGCGGCCCGCCAGATTCGGCTTGATGACGGACTCCATGACCATGGAGCCGCCGGTGAAGAAGAAGACGATGGGCGCGCGCTGCGTGATCGACAGATAGGTGAAGAGCCCGACGACGGCGGCCGACGGTCCGGTGTCGAGGATCGCCCCGGCGTCGGGCGGCAGCCCGAGCCCCCACCAGCCGGTGCCCATCGCGATCATGGCGCGCGCCATGAGGGTGCCGACCAGCGTCGTGGTGTACGCGATCACCAGCGTCCTGGCCCGCCCGAGTACCAGCTCGGCGAGCGCGAAGGCGAGGAAGAGCTGCGTCATGCCCGCCCACACGGGCAGGTCGAGCGCGGGGACGTACAGCGAGACCGGTGTCCGCAACAGGGCCAGCGGCAGCGGCAGATCGGCGTAGACACCGCCGACCACGCGCACCACGGTCGCGCCCGCCCTGCTCTGCGCTATCCCGTGGAAGAAGATCACCCCGAGCCCGGCGAGGAACGCCAGGGACAGTCCGGGCAGCCCGCGGCGCAGCAGCTCACGCACCGGCGCGACGACGATCCCCTGCCACTCGCCGCGCACGGTCCGCCAGATCAGCCGCAGGGCTCCCCGCAGTGCCGTCCCCACCCGCTCCGCGGCGCCCCGACTCCCCTCGCGGACCTTGCCCGGCACCCGACACCGCCCCCTCTCCCGCTCCCAAACTCCGCCCACAAGCGTATAGACGCGTCTATCCGCCGGACATCCGCCCCATGCGGACCATGACGTAGGACGCCGTCAGGGTTTGCGAGGTTTACCCACCCGCGTCCTCGACCGGCACGGCGAAGGGGCCGGGCAGGCGGTGAACACCTGCCCGGCCCCTTCAGAAGCCGGAGCGAGTCGGACATAAAGGACGAACAGTGCGGACCGAGCGGACCGCACCGCGCGGGGTCAGCGGTGGCCCGACTCGTCCAGTTCGCGCTCGGGAGCGGGACCGCCGGGTGCGGCCGCGCGGGTGCGGTCGGCGTGGCCGGGCCACCAGGCCGCGTGCCCCATCAGGGCGGTGAGGCTGGGGGTGAAGAACATGGCCATGACGAAGGCGGCGACGATGATGCCGAAGGCGACGGCGAAGCCCATCTGGGTCAGGAAGGCGTTGCCGGAGAGCATCAGGGTCGCGAAGGTCGCGGCCAGGATGAATCCCGCGGCGCCGATCGTCGGACCCGCGTGCCGCAGCGCCATGCTGGCGGCCTCGCGTGGCTCGCGGCCTTCCTGCGCCTCCTCCCGCAACCGGGCGATCATGAGGATGTTGTAGTCGGTGCCGATGGCGACGACGAACAGATACATGATGATCGGCAGCAGGAAGATCAGCCCGTCGCCGCGGCCGAAGATGAGCACGGTCGCGCCGAGGGTGGCGCCGAAGCCGAGGGCGACGGACGCGATGAGGTACCAGGGCGCCACGACGCTGCGCAGCAGCAGTCCCAGGATGATCATGATGAGGATCGCGGCGACCGGGAAGACCGTCTTGTAGTCGTGGTTCACCGCCGCGTTGATGTCCTTGAAGATCGAGGACGAGCCGCCGACGAGGGCCTCGGTGCCGGGCGGGGCGTTGTCGTGCGCGACCGTGCGCACATCACCCACCGCGGCGATCGCCTTGTCGCTGGCCGACTCGTACTTCAGGGTCACCGTGAAGTTCGCGGTGGTGCCGTCCTTGTTGAGGTCGTTCTTCTGGTCGAAGGAGACGTCCGCGACGCCGTCGACCTTCTTCAGCTTGTCGGCGTACGCGGTGTAGTCGACCGAGCCCAGCGGCTTGTTCGAGGTGCTGGTGAGGAAGACCGAGGTCGGCTCCGCCGCACCGGCCGAGTACGCCTTCTGGAGGGTGTCCTGGACGACCATCGACTCCTTGGTCTTCGGGATCGACCCGGACGCCAGGTCGTAGGACGCCTTGTAGCCGAGGGTGCCGAGCGCGAGCAGCAGCATGACGAGACCGGAGACGATCGCCACCATGCCGGACCTGCGGCCGACGACCCGGCCGATGGCCGCGAAGCGCGCGTCGGAGGGCTCCTGCTGCCACTTCTTGCCGGGCCAGAACAGGGCGCGCGGCGGGATCAGCGAGCAGATCGCGGGGAAGAGCGTGAGGCCCGCGATCAGGGTGACGGCGACCAGGATGGCCAGCGCCGGGCCGAGCTGGGTGAGGAAGCCCAGGGTGGACAGCGCCAGCGCCAGGAAGGAGATGATGACCGCGCCCGCCGCCGAGGCGATGGCCTCGCCGACGCGGGTGACGCTGTTGATCATCGCTTCCTTGGGTTCGTCACCCGCCCGCAGCCGTTCTCGGTAGCGGAACATCAGGAAGAGGAAGTAGTCGGTGCCGACGCCGAGGACGACCACGATCAGCAGCGCCGAGATGGAGCTGTTGGCCTGGAGTCCGAAGATCTTGGTGGCGTCCGCGATCAGCGCGTTGGCGACGGTGAAGACGACGCCGGTCAGGATGACCAGCGGCATGATCGCGATGAGCGGCGATCTGAAGATGATCGCCAGCGTGATGATGATGATCAGCAGGGAGCCGACGAGCGCCACGGCGTCCGACGTCTTGCCCGCGTCCTGCTGGTCGAGGGCCTGGGCCGCCTGCCCGCCGACCTGCACCTTCAGATCGGTGCCCTTGGCGAGCGCCGTGGAGTCGTCACGCAGCGCCTTGGCCGCGTCGGCCTGTTTGGGCTGGCCGGCCGTCTCCTTGTTCATCTGGACCAGCGCGGTCTGGTACTTGCCGTCCTTGGACGCGCTGCCCTGGACGACCTTCTGGACCTGGTCGATCTTCTTCTTGCCCAGCTCGTCGGTGATCTTGGTGATCTCCGACTTGTCGGCGTCGGTCAGCGCCGCGCCGTCCGTGCGCTGGTAGAGGACGATCGCGGCCGGGGTGAAGGCGGCGGGGAACGCCTTCTCCTGGACGTCCATCGCCTTGATCGACTCGTAACTGCTGGGCAGGAAGCTGCTCTCGTCGCTGTTGGACGGGAGACTCGGTGCGGTGGCGATGATCGCGACGGCGGCGATCAGCCACGCGACGATCGTCCATACGGGATGGCGGACGACGGTGCGTCCGATGCGGTGGAACATGCGGTGCTGCCTCCATGGCAGGGCGTATCACCGCCACCCTTTGGAGCGGGGCCCGGGTATCGGCGACCCGGGCGGCGTGTACCGGCCGCCCGGTGGTGTGCAAGGGGGTGGACTGATAGGCCAGGAGCCTACTTGCCGCCCGGCAAGCGGCAACTCCGACCCCCGTATCCCTACCTTTTTCATACGGGCGGCAGCAACTTCTTTTGCGGCTTCCCCATCGCGTTGCGCGGCAGTTCAGGCAGGAACCGGACCATTCTGGGCCGCTTGTGGACCGACAGCCGGGTGGCCACGTAGTCCGTCAGTTCGGCCGCCGTCACCCCGTCCGCGACGACGTACGCGACGATCTGCTGGCCGAGGTCCGCGTGCGGCGCGCCGACGACGGCGGCCTCCCGTACCGCCGGGTGGTCGAGCAGCGCGTTCTCCACCTCGCCCGCGCCGATCCGGTAACCGCCGGATTTGATCAGGTCGGTGGAGGCCCGGCCGACGATCCGGTGCGTGCCGTCCTCGTCCACGCTCGCGATGTCGCCGGTACGGAACCAGCCGTCGGCGGTGTACGAGGCCGCCGTCGCCTCGGGCCGCCCGAGGTAGCCGTCGAAGAGGGTGGGCCCGGTGAGCTGCAACTCGCCGACGCCGTCGGCGGATTCCGCGATCCGGGTACGGATGCCGGGCAGCGGGGTGCCGACCGCGCCGGGGCGCCGCTCCCCCGCGGCCCGCGCGCTCAGGGTGATCAGCGTCTCGGTCATGCCGTACCGCTCCACCGGGGCCTGGCCGGTGAGCGCCAGCAGGTCGCGGAAGACGGGCGCGGGCAGCGGCGCGCTGCCGGAGACCAGCAGCCGGGCCCCGGACAGCGCGCGGGCGGCGGCCTCGTCCCGCACCACCCGGTGCCAGACGGTCGGCACGCCGAAGTAGAGGCTGCCGCCCGCCGCCGCGTACGCCTGCGGGGTCGGCCGTCCGGTGTGCACCAGGCGGCTGCCGGTGCGCAGCGCGCCGAGCACGCCGAGGACCAGGCCGTGCACATGGAAGAGCGGCAGGCCGTGCACCAGGGTGTCGTCGGCGGTCCACTGCCAGGCGGCGGCCAGCGCGTCCAGGTCGGCGGCGACGGCGGCCCGTGAGATCAGTACGCCCTTGGGCGGGCCCGTGGTGCCGGAGGTGTAGAGGATCAGGGCCGGCCCCGGCGCGGGCGTCCCGGTGAAGTCGGCGCGCTCGGCGAAGTCCACCGGCAGCGTCCGGGCGCCGGAGTCGCGCAGGACGTGCTCGCGCTCGGCCGGGCCCGCGTCCGGCGCGAGCGGCACCACCGGCACCCCGGCGAGCAGCCCGCCGACCACGGCCGCCACCGTCTCCAGCGACGCCGTCGCCTCCACGACGAAGGCCCCGGTCCCGGCCGCCCGCCGCGCGACCGCGCCCGCGGCGCCCAGCAGTTCCTCGTACGAACAGGACCGGCCGTCCACGGTCAGCGCGTCCGCCCGGTCCCGGCCCTCGTACAGCGCCGTGAGCAGGGGGACGGCGGGCGGCTGCGGCACGGGGGAAGGCATACGGGAATCTCCTCGCGGACGGCTGGCCCCCGGCGCATTCGGGGGCTAACCCCAGTGTCGCCCACCCCCCGCTGTCCGTACGGTGTCCGCATGGACGCCCGCGACCCGGAACTCAACAAGGAACTCTCCGCCACCTTGCAGGCACGCAAGGACCTCGGAGCGGAGTACGAGTCGGAGCTGGTCGACTCGTTCATGGAGAAGGTGACAGAGCGCGTCGACAGCCGCGTGGAGCAGCGCGTACGGCGTGAGCTGGCGCAGCAGCAGACGTCGTACGCCCGCGCCGACCGCCGCCCGATCGGGCCCCCGCAGCCCAGCGCGCGCTTCGCCCGCTACGGCTTCGCCGGGTTCACGATGATCGCCGCCATCCCGCTGTCCGCGATCGGCGCGGTCAACGCCGGTACGGCGGGCCTGTTCATCACCTGGGCGGGCATCGTGGGCGTGAACGTCGCCCAGGGCCTGAGCAGCTTCCTGGTGCCGCGCTCGAAGCGCGACGACGACAAGGACGATTGGGCCTAGGGCCGGACAGGCCCTGGCCGGCCGGGCCCCGCGCCGAAGAACCCGCACCCGTACGGCGCGCCTTCGCGATCGGGCCGGCGAAAGAGTTAGCGCGGGAACCGCCGCACCCCCGGAACAAGGCCGGAGGGCGGGACGACGGCGGTTCCCGCGGTGGACGCGGGCTGGGTCAGGGCCGAGCACTCGCGTCCAAGGGTCACCATGGAGTCCGGGAGCCGCTCCGGAAGTCCTTGGCGCCACATTCAGTTGTGCCGACCGGCCGGTGTCCCGTGCCTTTCGACATCCCCTAATGTGCCGGACGCTTGTTAAGCCCGTGCTGCGCGGACGTGTCGCGGGTGTACCAGTTCCGCGAATCCCCGCCCGCGCCGCGGACACCCGCCGCACACGGCCCCCCGGCGGCTCAGACGCCGCTGTGCCCGGCCAGGAAGGTGAGCAGGTCCTGCCTGCTCACGACGCCGGTCGGCTTGCCCTCCACCAGCACGATCGCGGCGTCGGCGCTCTCCAGCACCGTCATCAGATCGGCGACCGGCTCGCCCGAGCCGACCTGCGGCAGCGGCGCGGACAGGTGCTTGTCCAGCGGGTCCTCCAGCGTGGCGCGCTTGGTGAACAGCGCGTGCAGCAGGTCGCGTTCCACGACGGAGCCGATCACCTCGGCGGCCATCACGTCCGGGTGCCCGGCGCCGGGCTTGACGACGGGCATCTGCGAGACGCCGTACTCGCGCAGCACCTCGATGGCCTGGCCGACCGTCTCGTCCGGGTGCATGTGGACGAGCTGCGGCAGACCGCCGTCCTTGTGGGCGAGGACGTCGGCGATCCGCTGGTTGCCGCCGCTCTCGTCGAGGAAGCCGTGCGAGCTCATCCACTCGTCGCTGAAGATCTTGGAGAGGTAGCCGCGCCCGCTGTCCGGCAGCAGGACGACGACCACGTCGTCGGGGCCGAGCCGCTTGGCGACCTCCAGCGCGGCGACGACCGCCATCCCGCAGGAGCCGCCGACCAGCAGGCCCTCCTCCTTGGCCAGGCGGCGCGTCATCTGGAAGGAGTCCTTGTCGGAGACGGCGACGATCTCGTCGGCCACCTCACGGTCGTACGCGGTCGGCCAGAAGTCCTCGCCGACGCCCTCGACCAGGTAGGGCCGCCCGGAGCCGCCGCTGTAGACCGAACCCTCGGGGTCGGCGCCGACCACCTGGACGCGGCCTTCGCTGGCGTCCTTCAGATAGCGCCCGGTGCCGGAGATGGTGCCGCCGGTGCCGACGCCCGCGACGAAGTGGGTGATCCGCCCCTCGGTCTGCTCCCACAGCTCGGGGCCGGTGGAGTGGTAGTGCGACAGCGGGTTGTTCGGGTTGCTGTACTGGTCCGGCTTCCACGCGTTGGGCGTCTCGCGGACCAGCCGGTCGGACACGTTGTAGTACGAGTCCGGGTGGCTGGGGTCGACGGCCGTCGGGCAGACGACGACCTCGGCGCCGTACGCCCGCATGACGTTGATCTTGTCGGTGGAGACCTTGTCGGGGCAGACGAAGACGCAGTGGTAGCCCTTCTGCTGCGCGACGATGGCCAGGCCCACGCCGGTGTTGCCCGAGGTGGGCTCCACGATGGTGCCGCCGGGCTTGAGATCGCCGCTGCGTTCCGCGGCCTCGATCATGCGCAGCGCGATGCGGTCCTTCACCGAACCGCCGGGGTTGAAGTATTCGACCTTGGCCAGGACGGTCGCCTGGATCCCCTCGGTCACGCTGTTGAGCCTCACCAGCGGGGTATTGCCCACGAGGCTGATCATCGAGTCGTGAAACTGCACCGTATGTCTCCGGGTTCTCCGTGATGGTGGGGCCAAGCCTAGGGCGTGTCCGCAAGGTCTCGTCTGGCTGGCGGTACCTGGCGGGCAGGTCCAGGACGGGGGAAGCGAACCGCGGGCGAAACGTGGACGACGCGGACAGCGTTGACGTTGCTGATGGTCCCTGACGGGGCACCAGGTTCATGTACCAAGTAACCAGGACCGATACGCGTGCGTACACGCAGTAGGCCGGTGGAGTCAGTGGGAGGTGACCGGCTCGATGTCGAGGGCGAGGGTGGCACGGCGGATCGCGACGGCGGCGGCGTTCGGAGGCGGCGGCATCAGCCTGCTGGGCGGGGCCGCGATCGGGGTGCTGCTGACCGAGGCGCGGCTGGCCAAGCGGATGGTCGGCGGATCCGGCGCGGTCGCGCCGCGGGCGGACGGGAGGTACGGCTCCGCGTTCGCGCACCGGACCGGCGAGACGCCGCTGCGATTGGGCTTCCTGGGTGATTCCACGGCGGCGGGTCAGGGCGTGCGCCGGGCCAGGGAGACGCCGGGCGCGCTGCTGGCCTCCGGGCTCGCCGCGGTCGCCGAGCGGCCGGTGCAGTTGGTGAACGTGGCGCTGCCCGGCGCGCAGTCGGACGACCTGGCCCGTCAGGTGACGCTGCTGCTGGAGTCGGGCGCTCCGGTGCCCGAGGTCGTGGTGATCATGATCGGCGCCAACGACGTGACGCACCGGATGCCGCTGGCCACCTCGGTCCGGCTGCTGTCGGACGCGGTACGGCGGCTGCGCGAGGCGGAGTGCGAGGTGGTCGTGGGCACCTGTCCCGACCTGGGCTCGGTCGAGCCGGTCTACCAGCCGCTGCGCTATCTGGCCCGCCGGATGAGCCGCCAGCTCGCCGCCGCGCAGACCATCGCGGTGGTGGGCCTGGGCGGCCGTACGGTGTCGCTGGGCGCGCTGCTCGGCCCGGAGTTCGAGGCCAGGCCGCGCGAGCTGTTCGGCCCCGACAACTTCCACCCGTCGGCGGAGGGCTACGCGACGGCCGCCATGGCCGTACTGCCGACGTTGTGCGCGGCGCTGGGGCTGTGGCCGGACACCGACGACGAGCGGCCGGACGCGCGCCGCGGCGAGGGCTTCCTGCCGGTGGCCCAGGCGGCGGCCGAGGCGGCCTCCGAGGGCGGTACGGAGGTCACGGCGGCGCGGGGCGCGGTGTCCGGTCCCCGCGGGCGCTGGGCGCTGATCAAGCGGCGCAGGCGGCGCGGACTGCCGGCGGAGGACGAGCGGCACCCGGAGGCGGCGGCCGAAGGGGTGGGAACGGGCGGAGCCGGGTAGGACCAGCCACGGAGCGGGGTAAGCAAGCGCTCAGAAAGAGGCCCGCATCACAGGCGGTCTCTGATGACTCGCTGCGCTACGTGGCGGTAGCTTCCCCAGGAGTCCCGAGAATCCCGCAGCCTCGACGAGGAGTGTCGCGATGCCAGAAGCCGTCATCGTCTCTGCCGCCCGTTCGCCCATCGGGCGCGCCTTCAAGGGGTCGCTGAAGGAGCTGCGGCCCGACGACCTGGCCGCCACGATCATCAGGACCGCGCTGGACAAGGTCCCGCAGCTCGACCCGCGCCAGATCGACGACCTGATGCTGGGCTGCGGTCTGCCCGGCGGCGAGCAGGGCTTCAACATGGGCCGGATCGTGGCCGTGCGGATGGGCATGGACCACCTGCCGGGCTGTACGGTCACCCGCTACTGCTCCTCGTCGCTCCAGACCACGCGGATGGCGCTGCACGCCATCAAGGCCGGCGAGGGCGACGTCTTCGTCTCGGCGGGCGTCGAGATGGTCTCGCGCTTCGCGAAGGGCAACTCCGACAGCCTGCCCGACACGATGAACCCGGTCTTCGACGAGGCCAGGGCCCGTACGCAGCAGCGCGCCGAGCAGGGCAGCGCCGAGCTGGGCGACTGGCACGACCCGCGTGAGGACGGCGCGGTGCCGGACGCGTACATCGCGATGGGGCAGACGGCCGAGAATCTGGCCCAGCTCAAGGGGATCACCCGGGAGGACCAGGACGAGTTCGGCGTGCGGTCGCAGAATCTGGCCGAGGAAGCGCTGAAGAACGGCTTCTGGGAGCGCGAGATCACGCCCGTCACGCTGCCCGACGGCACCGTGGTGTCCAAGGACGACGGTCCGCGGGCCGGGGTGACGCTGGAGGGCGTACGGGGCCTCAAGCCGGTCTTCCGCCCCGACGGCACGGTCACCGCGGGCAACTGCTGCCCGCTCAACGACGGCGCCGCCGCGCTGGTCGTGATGTCCGACACCAAGGCGCGCGAGCTGGGCATCACGCCGCTGGCGCGCGTGGTCTCCACCGGCGTGTCCGGGCTCTCCCCCGAGATCATGGGCTACGGCCCGGTCGAGGCGTCCCGGCAGGCGCTGTCGCGCGCGGGCCTGTCGGTCGGCGACATCGACCTGGTCGAGATCAACGAGGCGTTCGCGGCGCAGGTCATCCCGTCCTACCGCGACCTGGGCATCGACCTGGACCGGCTGAACGTCAACGGGGGCGCCATCGCCGTCGGCCACCCCTTCGGCATGACCGGCGCCCGCATCACCGGCACCCTCATCAACAGCCTCCAGTTCCACGACAAGCAGTTCGGCCTGGAGACGATGTGCGTCGGCGGCGGCCAGGGCATGGCGATGGTCATCGAGAGGCTGTCGTAACGCGCCGTCGAAGCCCGTCATCCGGCCATTTTGTGACCTTCCGTGATCACTCGGCTTCGTAACGCACAGTTGTGACGTAAGTCGCAATCAAATCGCCCCCAGGATGTGATTTTTCCTGGGGGCGATGCGTTTTCGCAGGTCAGAACGGTCATACCCGGATGGCCTAGGACGACAGACCCGGCCAATTCGTGACTTTCCGCACTGCAAAGGCCAGGGGTTTACCGGCAGAGTGTTGGGAGGGGAAAGTTTCACCCACCGCTTCGGTGGGCATTGCTCGGGTCGCGCGTCAGTCGGGAGAACGTCAGTGAGCGCCAACTTCACCGTCCTGCTGGTCGCCGCGGGTATCGCCGTGGCCGCGGGTTCCGCCGCCCTGCTCTCCGCTCGTGGCATGCGCCGCGAGCTGTCCGCCCTGCGTCAGGACCTCGCCGGTCTGAGTGTGCCCGGACCGCGCGCCTCCGCCGGGGACATCAGGTCCGCCGTCGCCGACGCGCTCGCCGACGAGCGGGAGCGGGAGCTGGCCGAGGCCCGTGCCTTCTGGGCCGAGCAGGAGGCCCGCGAGACCGCCACCGACGGCACCTTCTTCCGCGGCGGCGTCTACGGCGCCGGCGCCGAGGGTCCCGCGGCCGGTGACTACGAGGTCCCGCCGGTGCTTCCCTACCTGCCCCGGCAGGCCGACCTCGCGGGCCTCGAGGCGGCCGGAATCGAGACGGGCGGCCTCGAAGCGGCCCACGAGCCCGAGGCGTCGGAGGCGACCCTCCCGCTGCCCGGCACCTTCCCGCACCCCTCGGGTCCCGACTACGCGCCGTCCCCGGTCGTCGCGTCCCAGGACCAGACCGCCGAGCGCCTCGCCGACCTCGCCGACGGCCGCGTCCCGCTCACCGACGTGCGCCCCGGACCGCTCGGCACCCTCGACGTGTACGTCTTCGCCGACGGCACCACCTTGTGCATGACCCCCGGCCACCGCGAGACCGCGGTACAGCTCTCCGACGCCCTCGACCGCGGCGAGGTGCCCGTGCTGCGCGGCGGCTCCGCGATAGCGGGCGCGTACGCGCTCACCTTCGCGTACGGCGACGAGAGCGTGTACGTACTGGCCGACCGGGTCGTGGCCTCGCTCTGAGGCGGACTCGCTCCAGGGCCGGACCCGCTCCACAGCGGGACGCCGGTTTCCGGCCCTGACCGGCTCAGCCGATCGCCTTCGCCGCCGCCGACACCCGCTGGAGGGCCGCGGCGCACACCTCCGCCGTACCCGCCGGGTCGGCTTCCAGGGCCGCCGCCAAGTCATTGCCCGCGACGGCCAGTTGATCACCGACGGTGAAGACGCCGTCGTCGGGCAGCTCGTACGGCTCCCGGCCGGGGAACTCCAGCGCCTGCGCCTGCCGGGCCAACCACCGTGCCAGCGCGAGCCCTTCGGCCGCCGCGCCCGCCTGGAGGCGGCGCTGCGGAAGCGCCCGCAGCCGTCCCGCGAGGCGTTCGACGGAGGGGCGCAGAGGAGTGCGATCGGCCATGGTCGTGACCCTACCGGCGCGCGCGGACCGGCATCGCACCCATATCCGCACGTCCGGGGTGGTTGCCAACGGGGGAAGGCTCGGGCACGGTGGGGTAACCGGACCACCTACCGGAGGCGCCGATGTCCCAAACGCACTTCTCCGCCGAGACCCACCGCAATCTGCTGGACCGCATCCCGCACTGCACAGGCCGCGAGGTCAGCGACTGGCTGAGAGACCTCGCCGACGGCCCTTCGTTCTTCCGCTTCGACGACAAGGTGAGCTGGCTGCGCAGCGAGCACGCCCTCTCCTACGGCCACGCGAAGGCCCTCGTCCACGAGTACGACCTGCGGCGGGCCGCACGCAATCTGATGTAGCGCCCGCCAGGCCCCGCCCCCTCCCTCCACAGACGCCGACGGGCCGCCGGGAAGCGACGCTTCCGGGCGGCCCGTCGCGATGACGCGGACCGTGTGCGCTAGTCGCGCAGGATCGAGAGCAGCCGCAGGATCTCCAGGTAGATCCAGACCAGCGAGACGGTCAGGCCGAAGGCCGCGAACCACGACTCGTTCTGCGGGGCGCCGAAGCGGATGCCGTCCTCGACCTGCTTGAAGTCCAGGGAGAGGAAGAAGGCGCCGAGGCCGATGCCCAGCAGGCAGAAGACGATGCCCAGCGGGCCGGTGGTCAGGCCCAGGCCGTTGCCGCTGCCGAAGGCGTAGAACAGCAGGTTGACCACCATCGCCAGCAGGAAGCCGACCGCGATGGCCATGCCGATCCGCGCGTAGCGGGCGGTGACCCGGATCAGCCGGGTCTTGTACGCGAACAGCATGCCCGCGAAGACCGCCATGGTGCCGAGCACGGCCTGGACGGGCGCGCCCTGCCACCGCTCGTTGTACATGTTGCTGATGACGCCGAGGAAGACGCCCTCGAAGATCGCGTACCCCAGGATCAGGGCCGGCATCGGGGTGCGCTTGAACGACTGGACCATCGCCAGCACGAACGCGATCAGCGCCGCGCCGATGGCCAGGCCGTAGCTGTCGGGCAGCGCGAACCAGCCGAGGATCGCGCCGAGCACGACCACGCCGAGCGTCATCGCGGTCCGCATGACGACGTCGTCGATCGTCATCCGGCCGGTCTGCGCCGGACCCGCGGCGGGACCGGCGTACATCTCCTCCATCTGCTCGGGGGTGAGGGGCTGCCCGTCGGCCGCGTACGGGTTCCCACCCTGTTGGGGCTGGGCGGCATACGGGTTCCCCGCTGGCTGCCCGTAAGGGTTTCCGCCCTGCTGCCGGGCACCCTGGGCGCCCTGCGCACCGAATCCGGCGTACGAGTCCCCGCGGGTGAATCCCCGCCGGGAGAAGACCGGGTTGCTGCTCCTCATTTCACTCCTCCAAGACCGCGTGCTGCGGCTCCGCTTGCGTCAAGAGTAATGGCTTGGCAAAAAGCCGAGCTACGCCTGGAGGAGGATCTTCCCCCAGGACGGACCCTCAGTCACGTCGGCGCCGGAAGAGTCCGCGGCGGGGCGGACCCGCGGCGGCGGTTTCCGCGGCCGTTTCCCGCACGGCTTCCGCTTGTTCGCCTTGCTCGCCCTGTTCACTGTGTTCGGCTCGTTCGGCTCGTTCGGCTCGTTCGCCTTGCTCGGCGTGTGCGTCCGAGCGGCGGACGGCGGCCAGCAGGTCACGGGCGAGGCTCGTATAGGTGTCGTCCAGCCAGGGGCAGAGCAGCACCAGGCGGCACAGCGAGCCGAGGACGGTCACCTCACGGGTCTGGTACGCCTTCGCCGCGTCCAGCATCCGTTCGGTCAGGCGCAGGCCGACGTCGGCGCGGACGGCCGGGTCGCCCCAGGCGGTGGCCACCATGGCGAAGGCCGCCGTCTCGTTGACCCAGTCCTCGGGGCCGTGCAGCAGGTCGAGCAGGACCGCGCGGCGCCGGGAGTCCTCCCACGGCTCGTCGGCGCGGTGGTGGGCCACGCCCAGGCAGGCGAAGGTCTGCACGGCGCGAATCCACAGCTCGGGGCGGTGGTCGCGCAGGAAGCGGCCCTGGTCGTCGTCCGGCGGCTGCGGCGGGTGGGCGAGGACGCCGAGCAGGTCGTCGAGGCCGAGCCCGGCCAGCCGCACCGCGTGGTCGTACGCGGCGGGCAGGTGCGGCCAGCTCACCGAGGCGGTGTCCTGGACCAGCCCCGCAGCCTCGGGCGACGGCGGCGCGACGGCGGGCAGCGCGGCCAGGCCCTCGTACCGCCAGATCCGGACGGCGACCTCGGCGGTCGGCTGCCGGGGGTCGGGGTCGCCCGCCGCGTCGTTGACGAGCGTGCCGCCGGGCAGCGCGAGGGCGAAGGCGAGGGCGGCGCTCGGCGGTTCGACCGCGGAGGCGGACAGCTTCGCGCCGCCGCCGGACCGGATCGCCTGCGCGTCGGGGCTCTCCAGGATCTGGTGCAGGACGTTGACGGTCGCCTCGGTGGCGCTGTCGACCACGCCGAGCCACGGCTGCCACTCGCTGTGCCGGGCCAGGACGGTGCCCGCGTAGGGGTGGTCGGGGTGCTCGCGCAGGTGGTCGGTGAGCGCGACGAGATGGGCCGGGTCGCCGTCGGCGGCGTAGCGGACGCCGTGCACGGCCGGGGCGGCCTGCGGGTGCCGCGGGTCCGCGGTGACGGCCCGCTCGGCCCACGCCAGGCCCTGCTCGGCGCGGCCGGTGACCGCGTACAGCTCGGCGATGTCGACCATCAAGGAGAGGTCGGAGTCGTCCCTGGCCATCTCCTCCTCCCAGACCCGCAGCGCCTCGTCGGGGCGGCCCGCGGCGCGCAACGCGTAGCCGAGCATGACGCTGGGCACGTGTCCCGGCTGGACCCGGCCCGCCTGCCGGGCCCAGGCGATGGCGCGGTCGTGGTCCTCGAAGCGGCGGGCGAGTCCCGAGCCGATGGCGGCGAGCTGCGCCTCGTCCGGGTGGCGTTCGACCACCGCGCGGGTCAGGTCGTAGAAGGGCCGCAGCGCGTCGCGGGCGTGCTCGGGCACGGGGTCGGGCAGCGCGCCGCCGACCGCGCGGGCCAGCGCCTGCGTCATGACCTGCGGCGGCAGCAGTTCGGGCAGCCGGTCCTGGGTGAGCCAGGCGACGTGCGACCACGGCCGGTCGTACTCGGCGCGTACGGCGGCGGCGATCAGGCCGACCGCCTCGGCCCACTCGCCGCAGGCGGCCTGGAGGTGCGCCCGGCAGACGACGGCGCCGATGTAGGGGTGGTCGAGCGGGAAGAGGTCGAGCGCGGCGCGCGGGCCGCCCGCGCGGGTGGCGAGTTCGGTGAGCGCCTCGTGGGTCTCGGGGAGCAGCGGGTCGATGGCGACGGCGTTGCCCAGATGGCTCGCCGCGTGCGGCAGGTCGCCGCCGTCCATGATCAGCCGGGCCAGTGCCGTCTCGCCCTCGGCCGCCAGCCGTTCGTCACCGCCGCCCGCGCACAACTCGGCGTCCCCCGCGTGCAGTTCGTCCATCTCTCCCGCCCCTCCGTCGCGGCGCCGGCCCGCCTGGGGCCGGACTCGGACAGCTACGACCTGTCCGCGCCCGACCGTAGTACCCGCGCGTGTCGAACACGGTCACCGGGGTGTCACGGGCGTGACGCGGAACGCACCGCCACACCGGCTCGCGCAGTGGACGGTGGGCGCCGCGCGCGGTATTACTTGAGGGTGCAGACGAACACACGTTCGAACGTCAGGGAGCAGGCCATGCCACGCCCCGACCACACCCGCGCGCTGCACGCCGCCCTGCTCACCGCGGCGCGCGGCCTGCCGGTGATCCCGCTGTCCCGGACCAAACTGCCCGCCATCCGCTCACCGCACCGCGACGAGCCCCGTACGAGTGACTGCCGGGGCGCGTGCGGGCGTCCGGGACACGGTGTGTACGACGCGAGCACCGACCCGGCCCGGATTCGCTCCCTGTTCGCCGCCGCGCCCTGGGCGACGGGGTACGGGATCGCCTGCGGCCGGGCGCCGCACCATCTGATCGGCCTCGACCTGGACGTCAAGCACGGCGCCGACGGCGTCGCGGCGCTCACCGCCCTGGCCACCGCCCACGGCTTCGCCGTGCCCGACACGGTCACGGTGCTCACCCCCAGCGGCGGACGCCACCTGTGGCTGACCGCGCCGACACAGGTCCCCAACTCGGCGGGCCGCCTGGCGCCGGGCATCGACGTGCGCGGCGAGGGCGGTTACGTGGTGGGCCCCGGCTCGCGTACGGTCGCGGGCCGCTATCTGCTGGCGCCCGGCACCGCGGGCCATCCGCTGGCGCCCGCGCCGTCCGCGCTGCTGCTGCTCGCCGCGCCGCCACCGCCGGTCGCGCCGCCCCGCGATGCCTCCGCGCCGCGCCACCCCGCGGAGAAACGTGCCGCCGCGCTCGTCCGCTTCGTCCTGGATTCACACGAAGGAGAGCGCAACGGCCGGTTGTTCTGGGCCGCGTGCCGGGCGTACGACGCCGGTCTCGGCGAAGCGCTGGCACCGGCGCTGGTGACGGCGGCGGTGCACACCGGGCTGAGCGAGCGCGAGGCGGCGGCAACGGTGGCCTCGGCGGCCCGCCCGCGTTCGGGGCACGACCTCACGCGCCCCGAACGATGAGGCCGCCCGCCCCCCGCGCGGTGGCGACGCCCCCCGCCTCGTAGGACGGCCGGCGGCCCGTACCCGACGCCGAGCCGAAGGGCGCGGGCCACGCCGTCGGCCGCGTCGCGGCCCGCGAGGTGGCCGAGAACGTTCGAGCAGCGCCGGGTCTGCACGGATCATCAAGCCCCCCGTGCACGCCACGTCAAAGACACCCCCCGCCCCCGCTGGAAGGCTTTGCGAGCCGTCGGGAACCCGAATAGCGAACCAATTTTGTCGGGTTCCCCTCAACGGCGCTTCGGGATCTCGGTGTCGTCTCTTGGCGACCGGACATGTGAGGTACAGATGAGAAAGAGCCGTATAGCGGCAGTGCTCGGCGTCGCCGGAGCGTTCCTCGCCGTCAACGCGGGCCAAGCGGAGGCCGTCGGCCTGACCACCGCCAACGTGCCGTACTCGTCCGGAGGTCGCATATACGCGTCGGCCACGCTCAGCGGACCGAACATCGCGGGCACCCAGCTCTGCGTCGATCTGCTGGCCACGTACCCGTACGGACCCGACATCGATCTGGGCGGCGCCTGCAAGACCATCGGGGCGGGAACGGTGACGTACTCCATCCCGAACTCCTGCGGCAATTACCGCTCTTTCGCCTACGTGAAACAGGGCGGCAAGAACGTGGTCACCAAGTTCTCCGCCTACGGCACCTGGTGTCAGTGACAGGCCGTCATCCGGCCGCACGGCCCGGCGGCCGATGACGGAGCGGCTTCGCGGCGCCGGGGAGTACGCGGTGTTCCCAGGGGGAACACCGCGTCGTGCGGCGGTTCTCAGTCGCTCCCCGGGGCCGTGGCCCGTGAGCGGCTGAGTGCCCGGAGCCGGACTTGAACCGGCACGCCCCCGAGGGGCAGCGAGGTTTAAGCTCGCCGTGTCTGCGTTCCACCATCCGGGCCGGCGAGGCGCAGTGAAAAGCGTATCGGGGTTGGAGATCCCGAACAGGGCGCCCAACCGGCCATGTTGTCTTATTTTAGGGGTTACTGACGGGGTGTTAGTACGAGTTCCAGGGTTCTTGGGCTGAACAGGCACCGTTCACAGCAGTATCAGTCGCCACGCACAAGTGACGCGAAATCGCTCTCCGCGACCGGATCTCGCCCTCCGCGCTCAGCCGGGCCCCGCTCAACTCGCCTCAGCACCACCCAAACCCCGCACAGCACAAACCCAGCCGGCTCGGCGCAACGGGCTCGGCCCAACCGGGCTCAACGCAACCGGGCTCAACTCAGCCACGCCGTGCGGGTCGCGGGCATGCCGGGGTCGCCGTCGGGGGCGGTGCGCACCGCGAGGACCTGGTTGACCCCGATCCGGTTGCGCTCGAAGGCCAGCGCGGAGGCCGCCATGTAGAGCCGCCAGACCCGGGCCCGCCCGGCCGACGTGGCCCGCGCGGCGGCGCCCCAGGCGTCCTCCAGATTGCGCACCCAGGCGCGCAGCGTGCGCCCGTAGTGCTCGCGCAGCGCCTCGACGTCCCGCACCTCGAACCCGGCCTCCTCCAGCCGGGCCACCGTCGACCCGACCGGCGCCAGCTCCCCGTCGGGGAAGACGTACCGGTCGATGAACTCGTCGATGCGGTACGACTCCTCGTCGCGCAGCGGGCGGCGCGCGATCTGGTGGTTGAGCAGCCGCCCGCCCGGCCGCAGCAGTCCGTACAGCGCCTGCGCGTACTCGCGGTAGCGCTCGCTGCCGACGTGCTCGGCCATGCCGATGGACGAGATCGCGTCGTAGGGGCCGTCCTTGACGTCCCGGTAGTCCTGGACGCGGATGTCGATACGGTCGGTGAGCCCGGCCTCGGCGATCCGCTTGCGGGCGAAGGCGGCCTGCTCGGTGGAGAGCGTGACGCCGGTCGCGTGGACGCCGTAGTGCTCGACGGCGTGCAGCACCATCGACCCCCAGCCGCAGCCGACGTCCAGCAGCCGCATCCCCGGCCGGAGGCCCAGCTTGCGGCAGACCAGGTCGAGTTTGGCGGACTGCGCCTCCTCCAGCGTGGTCTTCTCGCCCTCCCACACCGCGCAGGAGTAGACCATCGAGGGGCCGAGGACCAGCGAGTAGAAATCGTTGCCCACGTCGTAGTGGTGGGCGATGGCCGCCTTGTCGCGCGGCCTGCTGTGGGCGATCCCGGTACGGCGGCGGACCTCCTCGGGCGGCGGCGGGGGCGGCAGCCCGGGCCCGGCCAGCGCGAGGGCCGCGCGGGCGACGCCGTAGTTCGCCGGGTCGCGCAGGACGCCCGCGGTACGGCGCACGGCGGCGGCCGTACTCTGCGCGGGCCCTTCCTCGCGCTCCCAGAACAGCCCGGACAGCAGGCCGAGCGCCTCGTAGAAGTCGCCGTCGACATCGAGGTCGCCGGAGACATAGGCGCGGGCCAGGCCCAGCTCGCCGGGCTTCCACAGCAGTCGGCGCAGCGCGCGGCGGCGCCGGATGACGAGGACGGGGGCGCCGGGCGGCCCGGCCTCGCTGCCGTCCCAGGCGCGCACGCGCAACGGGAACGGAGTCGAGAGGGCGTGGTCGGCGAGTTCGACGATTCTGTGAGCCGCGTCAGCCATGCTTCCGAGCGTACGACTGAAAGACAGTCTCCGCTGACGAATCTACGTTGCGGATACATGCATTTTTTCCGGGCCGCTCACCGGCGGCGGCGCGGGCGCCGCGCGGCGGAAGCGGAGGACGCCGCGCGGGTGCGCGGGACGGGCGGCGAGGCGCCGCCCCGACCGGACACGGCGGGGCGTCCGGCGGCTCGGGAGCAGGCCGCGCGGGCAGGTCCCGGAAACGGCGCCGGGTACGCCGAAGGGCGCCCGCACCACGGATGGCGGGCGCCCTTCGGACGGTGGAGCGGGTGCGGCGCGCGCGCCGCGGCGCGTCAGGACGCCTTGGCGGGTTCCGCCGTCTTCTCGGCGGGAGCCGGCACCGCCGCGGCCGGAACCGGAGCGGGGCGGGCGGCCTCGTAGAACTCCTCGCGCGGGTTCTCGATCGCGCCGAGCGAGACGACCTCACGCTTGAGGAACATGCCGAGCGTCCAGTCGGCGAAGACCCGGATCTTGCGGTTCCAGGTCGGCACGGCCATGCCGTGGTAGCCACGGTGCATGTACCAGGCCAGCCGGCCCTTGACCTTGATCTTGGCCTTGCCGAAGACGATCATCGCGACGCCCTTGTGCAGGCCGAGACCGGCGACGGCGCCCTTGTTCGCGTGCTTGTACTCCTGCTGCGGGAAGCCGCGCATCCCGGAGACCACGTTGTCGCCGAGCACCTTCGCCTGGCGCAGGGCGTGCTGGGCGTTCGGCGGGCACCAGGCGCCCTCGCCCGCGGCGAGGTCGGGGATCTGGGCGTTGTCGCCCGCGGCCCAGATGTAGTCGCTGCCCTGCACCTGGAGGGTGGGGGCGGTGTCCACGTGACCGCGCGGGCCCAGCGGCAGACCGAAGCGGGCGAGCGCCGGGTTGGGCTTCACACCGGCCGTCCACACGATGGTGGAGGCGTCGACCTCCAGGCCGTTGGCGAGCACCACGTGCTTGTCGACGCAGGACTTCATCGACGTGCTGAGGTAGACCTCGATGCCGCGCTCGCGCAGGTGCTCCAGGCCCCACGTGCCGAGCTGCGGGCCGACCTCGGGGAGGATCTTGTCCGCCGCGTCCACCAGGATGAAGCGCATGTCCTCGCGCTTCACGTTCGGGTAGTACTTGGCCGCGTCGCGGGCCATGTCCTCGACCTCGCCGATGGTCTCCGCACCCGCGAAGCCGCCGCCGACGAACACGAAGGTCAGCGCCTTGCGGCGGATGTCCTCGTCGGTCGTGGAGTCGGCCTTGTCGAGCTGCTCCAGGACGTGGTTGCGCAGGCCGATGGCCTCCTCCACGCCCTTCATCCCGATACCGTTCTCGGCCAGGCCGGGAATCGGGAAGGTACGGGAGACCGCGCCGAGCGCGATGATCAGGTAGTCGAACGGCAGCTCGTAGGACTCGCCCACGAGCGGCTCGACCGAGGCGACCTTGCGGTCCTGGTCGATGTCGACGACCCGGCCGGTGAGCACCTCGGCCCCGGGCAGGACGCGTCGCAGCGGGACGACGACATGCCGCGGGGAGATGCTGCCGGCGGCAGTCTCAGGAAGGAAGGGCTGGTACGTCATGTACGAGCGCGGGTCGACGACTGTGACGGTCGCCTCGCCGTACCGCATCTTCTTCATGATGCGACGCGCCGCGTACAGGCCGACGTAACCGCCGCCTACTACGAGGATCCGTGGACGCTCCGTGGTGCTCATGGCGACAAGTATTCAGCACGTCCCAGGGGGGTGCTCGTGAGCCCCTTCACAAGGTACTGGACACCCTGTGCTATCCTGCCCGGCTTCATGACCAGGGCCTATCTGACCTGCGCGGACTCCTCCGCACCGCCCGCTCCGGCCACCGCCTCTGAGCAGCGCTGATCGATCACCGCTCATCCGTCGTTCCGACGCCCGTCACACCGCCGAAACACTCTCCCGCCAAGGATTCAGGGGGTTTGACACGCGGTCACCTTGGAAAATTTGGGCCGCGGGGCGGGAACTTCATGTGAAGAGTTTCACAAAGCTTTTCCGGAGGAGGGTCCTCCGGCCGGGTCATCCGGCCCCCGTGCGGGTGAAGACGTGGGTCGTCCGGGTCCCCGGCGCGGCCTCCATCGTATGGGTCCAGTGCAGGAAGCCGGCCTCCTGAAGCTGCTGGTCGAGCCCGTCGTCGCCGTGGGAGTAGAGCCGGAATTCGGTCAGCGCGGGGAAGCACTCACGGAGCCGTTTGAGGTAGTCCGCGACCTCGCCGACGCCGAACACCATGTCGGACCTGACCGCCAGGACGGACAGCCCCGGAAAGCGCTCCGCCAGCAGCCGCGGATCGAGCGTGGCCGGGGCGGCCCGCACCGACAGCAGCCATACCGCGCGCCGCGCTTCTGCGGGCCACAGCCCCGCCATGCGCCACGCGCTCAGGCCGCAGTCGGGACAGGCGCAGTCGTCGAACCACAGCTCCTGGACGCCCGGCGCCGTCGGCGCCGGGAACCGGTCGTGCCGGACGGAACCGTCGAGGGACAGCACCAGCAGGGCGGGCGGCAACTCGAGGCCGGACAGGCCCGGCTCGGGGTCGACCAGACGCAGTGAGCGCAGATTCCGCAGCCGCCGGACGACCGCGTAGCTGTCGGCGGCGCCGTCGACCGTGAGGTCCGTGACGCCGGTCAGCCGGTGGAGATGGTGCAGCTCGTGCGGCCCCACCGTCAGCGGCCCGAGCCAGGACAGTTCGGAGAGCACGACATGGGCGAACTCCGCCGTGTCGAAGTCGGGCCACATGCCGACCAGCCGCCGCTCGGTCTCCAGGTCGGGGACCGCGGCGAAACGGGCCAGCAGCCGCATGGCGGAGGGCCCGCCGACCAGGCGGCAGGTCTCCAGGATCGCCCGCACCACCCCGGGCGCCAACTCGGGCCGGGGGCCGGGCATCTGATCGAGCACCACCTCGCCGAGGTTCGCCAGCGCCGCGGCCTGCGCCGGATTCTGCGGGGGGATCAGCTCCGCCGCCCGCCGTCTCGCCTCGTCGACGACGCGCGGGTCAATCGCGGTGCCGTCGCCGACGCAGTCCACGGCGAGAACGGTCAGCCGCAGCCGGTGGGCCTTGTCCCGACGGGCCCGTTTCAACAGGGACTTGATCAGGTGATCGCGCTCGGAGTCGCGCGCCCGCCCGGACACCATCACCACGACGTCCTGCCACTGGTCCTCGTGCGCGTGCTTGATCAGCAGGGCCAGATCGCCGTCGTTGAGCAACTGGTCCGCCGCCAGGTACTCCTGGAAGGTGCGGTGCACGAAGTCCACCGAGTCGTGCGCCGGGGCGCGCAACAGCCCCGACCGCTCCAGCAGTTGGCGGGCCACGGCGGCGGATTCCTCGGGGTACTGCGCCGAGTCCGCGAGGTACGCGGCCACCCGCCCGGTGAGCTGGGCGAAGGAGATCTCGGTCAGATCGTTGCGGATCATCCAGTACGCGAGCCTGCGCAGCAGCATCTCCTGGACTCCGCTGCGCAGCCGCGGGCCCTCCACCGCGATGTTCCGCTGCTGGTCGCGGCGGACCAGCAGCATCTCCAGCGCCGCGTCGTACACCTTGACCCGGTCGTCGGGAAGCTGCATGTCCCGGTCCCAGTGCAGCGCGCAGAGCAGGGCGCACAGCAGCGGGTTCCCGCCGAGTCTGCGCAGCTCGCGCCGCTCGGACAGGCTGCGCACGAGAGCGTGCTCGTACGTCGTCAGGCGCGCCCGTTCCTCCGCGTCCTCGGCGGTGGACCGCATGGTGGTGTGCCAGTGCTCGATGAACTGGTTCTGGTCCGACGGACTCATCGGGGCCAGCTCGAAGGAGGCGAAGCCCATCGGGGCGAGCCAGCGTTCGGTCACGGCCGCCTGCCGCGAGGTGACGACATACCGGCAGTCCGGGTATCCGCTGGTCAACTCGCGGAGCCAGTCGCGGACTTCGTCGCGGCGGCTCGCGGGCAGTTCGTCCACGCCGTCGATCAGCACCAGGCTGTGCGCGGAGTCCAGCGCGTCCCGGACGAAGCCGTCCGGCGCGACGTCGGCGAGCGTCCTGGCCGCGTAGGTCAGGAAGTCCTCGGGGGCGGGCAGCGGCCGTTCGGCGAAGTGCCGCAGCGGGAGGAAGAACGGCGTCGCGCCGTTCCACCGGCCCATCGGCTCCGGCAGATCGCCCCGAATGGCCCCCACGGCAAGCCACTTGAGCAGCGTGGTCTTGCCGGAACCGGCGTCTCCCCTGATCAGCACCCGCTTGGCGGCGTGGATCGCCTCCTGCACGCGCTGGGCGCTGCCCTCGCCCTGGACGGCGAGGCTGATGTACGACGTGCTCATCCGGTAGCGGAAGTCCGAACGGCGCAGTGTCACACCGAACAGCTCCATCGTGTCCAGCAACGTCTCCACGCACGGGTGGTACTTGGCGAGGAACGCCTGCTCGGCCGCGGTGCGTACGGCCGCGGCCGACGGCGCCGGTTCCCCGTCCGCCGCGGCCTTCGCCGTCAACGTCGCTTCCCGCTCGGCCGACTTGGCCCGCACCCACCGCTCGCGGCACTCGCGCCGGACGGCCTCCGCGCGCTCCCGGCCGCCGCCCTCGTGGAGGACGCAGGCCACCGCGATCGAGACGGCGTCGTCGACCGAGGGCAGGCTCTCGCCCTGCAACGCCCGGCCCAGCGTGGACTTCGGTACGGGGCGGCCGCGCGGTACGGCGCCGGTCAGCCGGGCCAGGACGGCCAGCGACGGGTCGCCCGCGTGGGCCCGTAATCGTGCCAGCCACACCGCGAAGTCGGCCGCCGCCGACAGGTCCTCCGACTGATCCATGCCCCGCCGTTCCGGTCTGCCCAACCCTGTCCAGCCCTGCCCGACCCCGTCCAACCCTGTCCAACCCTGTCCAGCATCTTCCCGCGTGCTGGAGGCGGTGTCCGGGCTCCGGCTCAACTCGTCACGTACACCGAGAAGAAGGGGAAGGACATCGTGACGGTCATCGAGACGGCGGCGGCAGCCGCGCGGACGGAATTCAGCTGAGAAAGTGTGCCGGCGCTCGCCCCGGGAGGCCCTTCGCCGGGCTTCCGCGGGGCCGCCGGGGACGTGCGGGCGGCCCCCCGGCGGACTCCCCCGGCCGGGTCGGGCCAGGCCCGCAGGCGGCGCGTGAAGGGGTCGCCACAAAGGCTCTGACCTGGGCTTTCATGCCCGATGGGCCTAGCGTTCTCCCTGTCGGAAACGCCGGAGAAGACCGGAGAAGAGGGGGCTGGCGTGGAGCGGGACATCAGGTCGGTGGAGGACGTACTGAGGCTGCTGGACGGGCTGTTCGCCGGGGACGCGGACCGGTGGACGGCAGGGGCCGCCGGGTGGTGGGACGGGTTCTACGGGGACCGGGAACGCGGAGTGCCGTTCTTCGTGGACAAGCCGGACGAGAACCTGGTGTCCTGCCTGGACCGGGAGGTGGTGCGGCCGGGACGGGCGTTGGACCTGGGGTGCGGGCCGGGGCGCAACGCGGTGCTGCTGGCGCGGCGCGGCTTCGAGGTGGACGCCGTCGACCTGTCACCGGCCGCCGTGCGATGGGCGCGGGAGCGGGCGCGCGCGGCCGGGGTGGAGGGAATCCGCTTCCACGAAGGGGACGCCTTCGCGCTGAGCGAGGGCGGCGACGGCGACGGCATGGGCGCGGGCGCGGGCGCGTTGAGCGGGCCGTACGACCTGGTCTGCGACTCCGGCTGCTTCCACCATCTGCCGCCGCACCGCAGGATCAGCTATCTGGCGCTGCTCGACCGCGTGCTCGCCCCCGGCGGCCATCTCGCGCTCACCTGCTTCGCCGCGGGGGCGATGGGCTCGGAACTGCCCGACGCGGACTTCTACCGGGACGCGCGGCTGCACGGCGGCCTCGGCTACACCCCCGAGTCGCTGCGCTGGATCTTCTCCGGCCTGACCGAGGTCGAACTGCGCCGCATGCGCGCCGAGCCGAAGGACTCCCCGCACTTCGGGGAGCCCTTCCTCTGGACGGCCCTGTTCCGCAGGGACGGCTAGGGCCTGTCCCGGCCCGCCGACTCCGCCACGGCGTACGCGATCCCGTCGAGGATGTCGTGTTCGCTGACCACGACCTCCTTCGCGCCCGTGCGCTCCATGATCCGCAGCAGCACCAGCGCGCCCGCGCCGATCACGTCCACGCGGCCCTCGTGCATCACGGGGATCGCGGCGCGCTCGGCGTGGGTGGCGGCCAGCAGCCGGGCGGTGATCTCCGCGACCTGCTCGACGGTGATACGGGAGTGGTGGATCGCGGCGGAGTCGTACGCGGCCAGGCCGAGCGCGATGCCCGCGACGGTGGTGACCGACCCGGCGAGACCCACGAGCGTACGGGCCCGGTCGAGGGGGACGGCGCGGGCCGCCTCGTCCAGGGCGGCGTCGATGTCGGCGCGGATCGCGGCCACCCGGTCGCCGGTCGGCGGGTCGACGACCGCGCCGTCCGCCACCAGGTGCCGTTCGGTCAGGCGGACGCAGCCGATGTCGACCGAGCGGGCGGCGGTGACCGTGTCGTCGCCGAGGACGAACTCGGTGGAGCCGCCGCCGATGTCGACCACCAGATACGGCGTGTCCAGGGCCTCGGCGCCGGTCAGGCCGCGGGTGGCGCCGGTGAAGGAGTAGGCGGCCTCCTGGTCGCCGCTGATCACTTCGGGCTCGACGCCGAGGAGGGAGACGACTCCGCGTACGAAGTCGTCCCGGTTCTCCGCGTCGCGGGACGCGGAGGTCGCCACGAAGCGGACGCGGTCCGCGCTGACGCCGTGCTCCGCGATCACCTCCGCGTACTCGCGGCAGGCCGCGAAGGTCCGCTCCAGCGCCTCGGGGGCCAGCCGCCCCGTGCGGTCCACGCCCTGGCCGAGCCGGACGATCCGCATCCTGCGGTCGAGGTCGGTCAGCGCGCCGGTCGCGGGGTCGACGTCGGCGACGAGCAGCCGGATCGAATTCGTCCCGCAGTCGACGGCCGCCACGCGGACGGTCGTGCCCCGCGGCCCGTCGGTCGCCGTACCGGTCGTCACGCGGACTCCTCCGTCTCGGGGGCGGTCCCGGTCGCGGTTCCGGTCCCGGTCCCGGTTACGGTCCCGGTCCCGGTCTCCGTCGCGGGGGCGACGCACGGGCCCTTCGCCCACCACTCGGGCAGCATGGCGATGGCCTCGTCGCCGAGCGGGTTCACGCCGGGGCCCGCGGCCAGGGAGTGGCCGACGAGCACGTGCAGGCACTTGACGCGGTCCGGCATGCCGCCCGCGCTGGGGAAGCCCTCCAGGACCTCGATGGCGTCGCGCCGCGCGATGTAGTCCTCGTGGGCCGCGCGGTAGGCCGCGGCCAGTTCCTCGTCCTCGGCGAGCCGGGCGGTCATCGTCTTCATCACGCCGTCGGCCTCCAGCGTGCCGATCGCGGACGCGGCGCGCGGACAGGTCAGGTAGTACAGCGTCGGGAAGGGCGTGCCGTCCTCCAGCCGGGGCTGGGTCTCGACCACGTCCGGGTTGCCGCAGGGGCAGCGGTGCGCGATCGCGCGCAGGCCGCGCGGCGGGCGGCCGAGCTGCGCCGTGAACGCGGCGACGTCCGCGTCGGTGGGCGGGGTGGGGGCGGTGGGCTCGGGGTGCTTCGTCATGGGCCGTTCTAGGTCGGGGGCGGTACGCGGGGAGCGAGGGGTCAGTGCCGGGGCGCGGCGGCGGCGTCGGCGTGGTCGAGGCTGTCCCACAGATTGTCGTACCAGGGGCGGTGTGCGGCGGCCTCGTTCGTCGTCCGGTGGTCGGCGGCGGCGTCCCCGGTCGGGGCCGGCGCCGCCACGTTGTAGCCGGTCTCGCCGGGCAGGACGAAGTGCAGGTGCTCGCGGGCCTGCGTCCGTACGTACTGCGGGTCCTGCCAGCGCGCCTTCTCCTCGCGGAGCTCCTCGACCCGCTGGCGGGCCTTCTGGGCCTCGCGGCGCTGGTCGGCGATGTCGGAGCGCTGGGCGATGTACTGCCGTGTCGGGTAGGCGAGCGCCACGACCAGGGCGCACAGCACCAGGGCGAGCAGCGCCGCGCGGCCGGTGAGCTTGTTGCGCCGCGGCGGGCGCCGCTTGGCCGCCGCCCGGTACACCCGGGCCTGCGCCTCCTGGCCGATGGCCTTCAGCCGGGCCGAGGTGGAGAACCGATCCGCCCCCACGCCGTGTCTCCCCTCGCCGTCCTCGCACGCCGTCGCGTCCACACGCTGCCGTACGGGCGCGCACGCCAGTACGTCCCCGCCCACGGTACGGGACCGGGTGCGGGGACGTACGGAGGCCGGGGCCCGGAAACGGACGGCTCAGTGCTTGAAGCGGGGGAACGCCGAGCGACCCGCGTACACGGCGGCGTCGTCCAGGATCTCCTCGATCCGCAGGAGCTGGTTGTACTTGGCGACGCGCTCGGAGCGGGCCGGGGCGCCGGTCTTGATCTGGCCGCAGTTGGTGGCGACGGCCAGGTCGGCGATGGTGACGTCCTCGGTCTCGCCGGAGCGGTGCGACATCATGCACTTGTAGCCGTTGCGCTGGGCCAGCTCGACGGCGTCCAGCGTCTCGGTGAGCGAGCCGATCTGGTTGACCTTCACCAGCAGCGCGTTCGCCGTGTCGTTGTCGATGCCCTTCTGCAGGCGCTCGGGGTTGGTGACGAACAGGTCGTCGCCGACGATCTGCACCTTGCTGCCGAGCTTCTCGGTGAGGACCTTCCAGCCCGCCCAGTCGTCCTCGAACAGCGGGTCCTCGATGGAGACCAGCGGGTAGGAGGCGACCAGGTCCTCGTAGTACTCGGTCATCTCGGCGGCCGAGCGCTCCTTGCCCTCGAACTGGTACTTGCCGTCCTTGTAGAACTCGGAGGCGGCGACGTCCAGCGCGAGCGCGATGTCCTGGCCGGGCGCGTACCCGGCCTGCTTGATGGCCTCGATGATCAGGTCGAGCGCCTCGCGGTTCGAGCCGAGATTCGGCGCGAAACCGCCCTCGTCGCCGAGGCCGGTGGACAGGCCCTTGGTCTTCAGCACGCCCTTGAGCGTGTGGTAGACCTCGGCGCCCCAGCGCAGCGCCTCGGAGAAGGACTCCGCGCCGACGGGGGCGATCATGAACTCCTGGATGTCGACGTTGGAGTCCGCGTGCGAGCCGCCGTTGAGGATGTTCATCATCGGCACGGGCAGCACATGCGCGTTCGGGCCGCCCAGGTAGCGGAAGAGCGGCAGGTCGGACGCCTCGGAGGCGGCGTGCGCCACGGCGAGCGAGACGCCGAGGATCGCGTTGGCGCCGAGCGAGGACTTGTCGGGCGTGGCGTCCAGGTCGAACATCGCCTGGTCGATCAGCCGCTGCTCGGTGGCGTCGTAGCCGACCAGCTCCGGGCCGATCTGCTCGATGACGGCGAGGACGGCCTTTTCGACGCCCTTGCCCTGGTAGCGGTTCTTGTCGCCGTCGCGGAGTTCGAGGGCCTCGAATGCGCCGGTGGAGGCGCCGGACGGGACCGCCGCGCGGCCGGTGCTGCCGTCGTCGAGGCCGACCTCGACCTCGACGGTGGGGTTGCCTCGCGAGTCGAGGATTTCCCGGGCTACGACGACGTCGATGGACGGCACGAGTGTCTCCTTCAGTCCTTCTGAGATGTCTCTGTCTTTTTCGACCTGAGCCTAACCGTCTTCGGTGTCGCGCCCGGTACCGAGCCCGGACCCTGAGACGGAAAAAGGCCCCGGCCGGGCACGCTCGGGGGAGAGTACGTGCCCGGCCGGGGATCACATCCCGTGGCCTCAGCCCAGGTGCAGGTGCTGGCCCGGGTAGATCAGGTTGGCGTCCTGCACGATGTCCTTGTTCAGGTCGAACAGGTGCTGCCAGCCGCCGGAGACGTGGTGCGCGGTGGCGATCTTGGAGAGCGAGTCGCCGGAGACGACGGTGTACTCGCCGTTGCCCTTGCCGTGGCTCTTGTGGTGGGTGACCGGCGCGGAGGTCTCGGCCGGGGCCGGGGTGCTCTGCTGCTGCGACGGCTGCGAGGAGCTGTCGGAGGAGCCGGTGTTCGAGGAGTCCGAGCTGCTGGAGCCGGAGGAGCTGGAAGACGACGACGAGGACGAGGAGGACGACGACGGCGACGAGGTGTCGACGTTCGCCGCGGAGCCGCCCGAGGTCAGGTTGCCGGCGCCGGCGCAGGCCCAGGCACCCGGGCCCTGCATGGCGAGCAGCTTCTCGGCGGTGGCGATCTGCTGGTCCTTGGTGGCCAGGTCGGCGCGCGCGGCGTACTGGGTGCCGCCCGCGGCCTCCCAGCTCGACTGCGAGAACTGGAGGCCACCGTAGTAGCCGTTGCCGGTGTTGATGGACCAGTTGCCGCCGGACTCGCACTGGGCGACGGCGTCCCACGTGGAGACGGAGGCGGCGGAGGCGGAGGTGGCTCCGAGGAGCGGTACGGCGATCGCGGTGCCGGTGACACCGGCGAGCGCGGCGATGCGGACGAGCTTGGACGTACGGCGGTGCTTAGCCATGGTTCGTGTCCTCACCGACGCCTGCGAGGTGAGCTGTCGGGTTCGGGCGTGAGTTGCCCGGCCGGATCCGCGACCGCGGATTCCGTGCTTAACCCCGAGCCGGTGCGTTCCGCAGGCTGCGTGCCGTACGAACGTGACCGGCGAAAGACCTTGGGTCCCCCGCTCCTGCCTACGGCGCTTTCGCGTCGACTGTTCCCGTCGGTCGGCGGCAGGACTCGGCGTTCCTGACCGGCGGGGCCCGCTGTGGCGAGCGATGACGACGCTAAGCACAGGCGCCGGAAAGGACAAACATCCGCGTTCCGCCCGCGCACCGCTCCCGCCCCCAGGGCGGGTTCAGAGAATCGCAGGTCACAGGGGCCGGTTTCAGCGCTCTGCGAGCGGGCGGTCACAGGGGCGGGCGAGAGGCTTGTCACACGGGCCGCGGAGGACGTCGTACGGTTCGTCCGGTTTGCCCCCGCGGCCGTGACGGACAGTCAGAAAGACGCGGAGCCCTCAGCCGAGGTCAAGTGTCAGGATCTGACCCGGTTTGATGAGGTTCGGGTCCTGGCCGATCACCTGCCGGTTGGCGTCGTAGAGACCGCTCCAGCCGCCCTGGACGTGGTGGCTGGAGGCGATACCGGCGAGCGAGTCGCCGTACGCGACGGTGTAGTCGTGGCCGCCGTCGGCGCTGTGTCCGGTGTCGCTGGCGCCGGTGGCTCCGGTGCTGCCGTCGTCCGAGCCCTTGCCGGTGTCCGTACCGCTGTCCGCGCCCGCGTCCGTGACGGCGGTCAGCTCCGTACGGGTCGCCTGGTCGGCCGCGGCCAGCTCGGCGTCGGTGGGCACGTACGGCTTCGCGTGGCGGCCCGTGCCGGGCGTCGCGGGCGCGTCGGCGGTGGGCGAGCCCGGAGTGGTCCGCGAGCCGTCACCGGGCGACGTGGGGGTGACGGGGGCGGTGGGCGCCGTGGGCGTCACCGGGGTGACCGTCGAGCCGTCGGCGGGCCCGGTGGGCGCGTCGGTCCCCGGCGCGGTCGGGATGATCGTCGGCAGCGACGGGTCGGTGTTCGAGCCACCGGTGCCGCCGGAACCGCCGGTCGTGGCGTCGCCGGAGGGCGGGGTCGAGGCGGACGGCGCCGGGGTGGTGGGGGTGGCCGCGGGCGTGCCGCCCGCCACGGGCGGCGTCACGGCGTCCAGCAGCCCCGTACCGTCCTCGCAGCCGGGCCAGGCGTTCGGCCCGAGGTCGGCGAGCATCCGCTCGGCGACGGCGATCTGTTCCGTCCTGGACGCGAGGTCGGGGCGTGGCGCGTACGCCTGGCCGCCGTAGGCGTTCCAGGTGTCCTGGGTGATCGCCAGGCCGCCGTAGAAGCCGTTGCTCGGGTCGGCGCTCCACAGGCCGCCGGTCTCGCATATCGCGACTTTGTCCCACGTGCTGGAGTCCGCGGCGTGCGCGGCCCCCGCGCCGAGGAGCGGGAGTGCGATCCCCGCGCCGGTCGCCGCGACGGTCACCATGGCCGCCGGGGCCTGTCGCGGTCGGCGGTGCCGGCCGTTCCCGGACGAGAGCATGCGGTCGCCTTTCTCGTAAGCCTTACGCGCCGGAGCGCGGTGCGTGACGTGACGGCGGCGGGGAGCGGGCCGGAGCCCGCCGACGTTGCTGGTGCTGTTCCTGCTGTTTCCGCTTCCGCTTCCGTGACGTCCGCCGCGTCTGGCGCGAGCCGTCCGCGAGAGGTGGCCGTCCGTACGCACCGTGCCCGTACGAGCGACCGCGCTTCTCGCGTTGACCGCAGAACGTAGCGGTGTTGGCCAACGGATCACAAGTCGGTGTAGCGATCATCACGTCGCGATCACGACCGTGACGCGCCGTCACTTCTGTTGCGCGGCCTCGGCGGTGAACGACACCGGCAGCGTACGCAGTCCGCGCATGATCAGTCCGCCGCGCCAGCGCAATTCGGCCGGATCCGCCGCGAGCCGCAGGTCGGGGAGGCGGGTGAGAAGGGACGCGAGCGCCGTCCTGGCCTCCAGCCGGGCCAGCGGCGCGCCCAGGCAGTAGTGGATGCCGTGGCCGTAACCGAGGTGGGGATTGTCACGCCGGGCCAGATCGACGGTATCGGGCGCGTTGAAGCGCGCGGGGTCGCGATCGGCCGCAGCGAGTACCACCAGTACGGGGTCGCCCGCCGCGATCGACTGACCGCCGAGGCTCAGGTCGCCGGTCGCGTAGCGCCAGGTGGCCAGCTCCACCGGGCCGTCGTAGCGCAGCAGTTCCTCCACCGCGGTCTCCAGCAGGCCGGTCTCGCCCGCGGCCAGCGACTCCTGGAGGCGGGCGCGCTGCTCCGGGTGGCGGAGCAAGGTGTGCACCCCGTTGCCGATGAGGTTCACAGTCGTCTCAAAACCGGCGAAGAGCAGGATGAAGGCCATGGCGGCGGCCTCGTTCTCGGTCAGGTGCTCGCCGTGGTCGCTCGCCCGGATCAGACCGGAGATCAGGTCCTCGCCCGGGTCTTCTCTCTTACGGTGGATCAGCTCGACCAGATACGCGCGCATCCGCTTCACCGACCGCGCCACTCCGCCGCGCGGGCCGCCGCCGTGCCGGATCATCATCCCCGCCCAGTCCCGGAAGTCGTCCTGGTCCTGCGGCGGCACGCCCAGCAGGTCGCAGATCGCGTAGATCGGCAGCGGGAAGGCGAAGTCGTGGATGAGGTCCGCCTCGCCGCTCGCCGCGAAGCCGTCGATGAAACGGTCCGTCAGCTCCTGCACCCGCGGCCCGAACTCCGCGACCCTGCGCGGGGTGAACGCCTTCGACACCAGGCGGCGCAGCCGCGTGTGGTCCGGCGGATCGATGTTCAGCAGATGCGTCATCAGATCCGCGCTGCGCTCCCCCGGAATCCCGGTCTTCCCCTTCGCCCCCGCCGACTCCGCGTGATGCACCGGATTCTTGCTCAGCCGGCCCTCCGCCAGCGCCTCCCGCGCGTCCGCGTACCGCGTCACCAGCCACGCCTCCACCCCGCTGGGCAACGTCGTCCGCCGCACGGGCGCGTGCTCCCGCAGCCAGGCGTAGGCGGGGTAGGGGTCGGTGGCGAATTCCCACGTGAAGAGGGTGGGGCCGCCGTCGGCCGGGTCGGTGGGGGCGGGGGTGGGGCCGGTGGGCGAGTCGGTGGTGGGGTCGGTGGTGGGGTCGGTCATGCGCCGACGCTATCCGGCCCGGCCGCGTTCCCGGCTCACCGGGACCTGGCCGTTGCGGGGGCGGGGGGCGGGGCGGGGGCGTCAGAGGCTCTCTGAGGTTGTGGACGCCAGGGCGACGCGGCTCAGGCGGTCGGACTGGCGGGTGGTTTCGGGGAGGCGGTAGGCGGGGGCGAGGGTCAGGGTGTGGGCGCAGGCGGTGGCGAGGTCGATGCCGTGGCCGGTGGAGACGTAGACGGGCTTGACGCCGGTCCGGGTGCGCAGGGCGCGGCCGACGGTTTCGCCGCCGTCGAGGAGGTCGGCGTACGCGCCGCGCTCCGGGGCGAGGGCGTCGGGGTCGTAGCGGCCGACGAACGGGGTCTTGGCGACTCCGGCGGTCGGCAGGCCGGTGAGCACGCCCAGGTGGCAGGCGAGGCCGAAGCGGCGCGGGTGGGACAGGCCGTGGCCGTCGCAGAGCAGCAGGTCGGGGGTGGCCCGCAGGGTGCGCAACGCCTCGACGAGGACGGGCAGTTCGCGGAAGGCGAAGAGTCCGGGCACGTACGGGAAGGTCGTGGTCGCGGTGGCCGTGGCGCGCTCGACCACGTCGAGCGTCGCGGTGTCGATGACGACCACGGCCGCCGCGACGAGGTCCCCGGTGCCGCGTCCGTCGCCCGCGTAGGCGACGTCGAGCCCGGCGACCAGGCGGGGCGCGGCCGGTCCGGGGCCGCGGTGGTCGGCCAGCGGGCGCAGCCGGTCCTGGAGCGCCAGCGCCTCCGCCTCGTCGGCCGGCCACGCGTGCGGCACGTCGACGCGCATCGGGGCTAGCCCGCCTCGGTCGTACGGGGTGGCTCGGCGGTCCGGGTCCGCTCCGCCGTACGGATCGCGTCGCGGTAGCGGCGGGCCGCGTGGCGCAGGGCGGCTTCCGGGTCGAGGCCCGCGGCCTGGGCGGCGGCGGCCTCGGCGAGGAGGTGGTCACCGAGGGCGGTCTCGTCGGTGGCGGGGGCGCCGGGGGCGGGGGTGCCGTCAGCCGGGGTGCCGTCAGCCGGGGTGCCGTCGGCCGGGGTGTCGTCGGCCGGGAGCGGGAGGTCGGCCTCCCGGGCGCGGCCCGCGAGCTTGGCGGCCAGGGCGAGGGCGGGCGAGGCGAGGGGCACGCCGTCGGTGACCGAGTCGCGGGACTTCTCGACGCCCTTGAGGCGGATCCAGTTCGCCCGCACCTGCTCGGGGGTCTCGGCGACCTCGTCGCCGAAGATGTGCGGGTGCCGGTGGACGAGCTTGTCCACCAGTCCCCCGGCCACGTCGTCGATGCCGAACGGCTCCTCGGGGTCGCCCTCCGCGATGGCCGCGTGGAAGACGACCTGGAGCAGGACGTCGCCCAGCTCCTCGCGCACCGCCGCGCGGTCCCCCTCCTCGATCGCCTCGACCAGCTCGTACATCTCCTCGATGCCGTACTTCGCCAGGTCCTCGTGCGTCCGCAGGCTGCTCCACGGGCACTCGGCCCTGATCCGGTCCATCACCTGGACGAGGTCGAGCAGCCGGGCGCCGGGCAGGTCGTACGAGCCGGGCAGCAGCTCCAGGTCGGGCATGGCGACCCGTCCCGAGCCGCCGAGCCTGGCCAGTTCGTCGGTGACGGCCGGGTCGCCCGCGCCGCCGCCGGGCGGCAGATAGACGACCGTACGGCCGCCCGCCGTCGCGTCCACCAGCTCGCGCCCGCCGGGCGTCGCCAGCTCGACCCGTACCCCCGCCTCGCGCAGATACGGGAGCTGCGGATGCTCGGGGTCGGCGCACACCACGAGGTCGGCCTCGCGCAGCGTCTGCCAGGCGGGCCAGGAGAGCTGTCCCGGCGCGACCCGGTGGCTGGTCGTGAGCAGCACCAGCCGCCCGGGCGCGTTCGCGTCGTCTACGTCGTTCACCCCTCGAACGTACCCCGGACCACCGACATGCCCTGCGGGCGGCCGCTGCCCGGACCGCGCGGCCGGGTCCGCTTACGCGCTCGGGTCCGCCGGGGTCGCCGTCTTGGTCACGACCCACGGCTCGTTGGTGGCGCCGACGATGGCCTTCTTGGCGTCCCAGGTGCCGTAGCGCGGGTTGACGTCCACGCCGAGCGACTTCGCGGTCTTGGAGATGACGGCGATGGCCGCCGCGTTCCCGGTGTCGCTGCCGGGCTGGAAGCCGAGGCTCTGGATCAGCTTGCCGACGGCGATGTTGGTCCGCAGGAAGGTGTCGATGCCGGACGGCACGATGTCGTACTGCTGGAGCAGCGCCGCCTCGAACTGGCTCTCGTCACCGCCGAACTGCTGCAACGCCTGCGCGTGCGACTGCTGCACCTCGGCGGTGCTGACCGAGAGCCCGGCGTCGGACACGGCCTTGTCGATCACCTTGTTCTGCACCAGCATGCTCAGCGTCTGCTGCGGCAGCTTGCCGCTCTGCCCGATGAGCTGCGCCGCCTGCGGCGACTTGCTCTGCGCGTCGCGCACCTGGTCGACCTCGTGCTGGAGCGTGGCGATCGAGATCTTCTGGTCCCCGACCACCGCCGCGGCCCCCGGGTGCGCGGGTCCCGAACCGCACGCGGTGAGGGCGGGCGATGCCGCCAGCAGCGCGGCTGCGGCGATCGAGACGGCGGTGCGGCGGCGGACCATGGTGCCTCCCGGCATGGGAACGACCTAGCGGTACTGAAGCGATGATCGAGTACGAGGATATGGACCGGGGCCCGCCGATTTCCAGCACTCGGCGCAAACGGCTCTCCTCGCGGGGGAGAGTACGCCTCGCGGCCGGGCCGCCGCGCACCCGGTGGGCCCTGGCGCCTTTGTCCCCGCCACCCTCACCGCCCCGCCGTCAGACGACGGCGACCGGGCCGTCCCAGGCGTCGCGGTCCACGGTCAGCGTGACGCCGCCGTAGGTCTCCTTGGAGTTGACCAGGAACTGGTGTCCGCGCCGGTGCCCGGTCCACAGATTCGCGGCGAACGGGAAGCCGGAGGTGGTGCTGTTGACGCCGTCGTACTTGGCGTACCAGAAGGCGTCCGGCATGTCGTCCATGGTCGCCTTGGCCGCCGCCACGGCAGCGGCGCTGGACGAGCTGAAGCCGTAGAAGCCCGCCAGGTAACCGCCGGTGTGCAGCGCCCGGTTCCACGCCTGGACGTAGGTGAGGACGGCGTTGTTGCACGAGGTGTCGGAGACGGCGTACGGCTCCATGTCGAGGTAGAGCGCGCTGGCCGGGCGCATACCGAGGGCCGCGGCCTTCTTCACCGCGTCGGCGCCGTCGCGCGCGCCGAGCGTGGCCGCGTTGGCCGCCGTGAGCCGTTCGGGGCTGTTGCCGGTCTGGCAGGGCGGCTGCGCGCCGACGTAGATCGGGATGAGCTTCCAGCCCGCCGCGCTGACGGTCGTCACCCACGAGGACGTCAACTGGGGCTGCGCGCAGCCGCGGTTGGCGCCGCCGATGTAGACCGCGGCGGCGCCGTAGGGCGAACCGCTCTTCCAGGACGCCATCTTGCTCGCGCTGGGCGCGGTGCAGGTGTCGAAGGCGAGGCCGGTGAAGGTGCGGACGAAGCCGCTGAACGGCGCGGCCGGACGGCGGGTCTGGCGGGGTACGGACGGCAGGGAGCCGGGGACCGAGGCGACCGGGTTGCCGGGCTTGGCCGTCTGGGCGGCGGCCGGGGCGTGCGACGCGGAGGGGCTGCCGCTCGGGGTGCCGGCCGGGGAGCCCTTCGGGGCCGCGTTCTTGGCGCCGTTCGGTGCGTTGAGGGTGCTCGTCGCGCCCTGCGGGGCGTTCGCGTCGGCGGACCGGTTGGCGGCCTGGCCGGCCGCCGCCGACCCGCCCGTTCCGCCGCCGGACGTGGCGCCCACGGCGAGTGCGCCGCCGCCCCCGACGACGATCACTGCGGCGACTGTCGCGATGACGCGGTACCGCATCGGCTTGGGCAGGCGACGGCTGTTCGACACGGGGTCCTCTGGGGGCTCGGGCGGCGCGATCCACCAGAGGCGATCGGAGTGATCGCGGTGCGCGCGGCCAGCAAAGTATGGCGGGGCCGCGCGCCGTTGACAATCACACCGCGGCCCCCCGGCGTCACCCTCCGCACTGCGCGAGCATCGTGTCCTTGTCCGCGCTGGTCACCGGCAGTTGGTACTTGATCGAGACCTGTGCGACCCGGACCGCGTACGAGCACCGGATCTGCTTGTTCGGCGGCAGCCAGGACGCCGGTCCCGAGTCGCTCTTCGAGCCGTTGGACGGGCCGTCGACCGGGATGAGGTTGAGCGGGTCGTTGGCGATCGACTCCCGCTTGTCCTTGCTCCAGTGCGCCGCGCCCATCTGCCAGTCGTACGACAGCGGCATCACGTGGTCGATCTGGACCGTGGTGGCCTTGGTCTTCGTCCACTTGATGACCCGGCCGGTGTACGGGTCGTTGAGCGTCATCGTCGCGATCACGCACTTGGACGTGCCCTTGTAGTGGACGTCGTCGCCGTCCCGCTTCAGCAGGTCGTTACGCGTGTCGCAGCCGTTGTGCGCGAAGGGGACGGAGGGCGCGGAGTCCATCCACGCGGCGCCGAACTGCGCCCGCGAGTAACCCGTCTTGGGGCCGCGGCCCTTGGTCTTCACCTTGGCGATCAGGTCGCGCGCCTTCTTCTTGTCGGCGTCCGAGGTGATCGCGGCCAGACCGGCCTTCGTCCCGTCCGGGTTGTCCAGCGGGCTCACCGCCAGCCCGTTGCCGGCCGCGGGGCCCGCCGCTCCCGACGGGTTCGCGCTGCCCGTCGGGTCGGCGCCGAGTGTCGTGTCCTTGCACCCCGCTACGCCGATCACCGCGAGCAGGGTCGCGGCGCAGGCGAGGCGCCGGGATATCCGTCTGTCCATGTACGCACCTCGGAGGTCGTCGTCCGGGGACGCAACGGCACCGCCCCCCTGCCCCTACACAATCACGCCTGCCCCGGCGTGCCCCACTTACGTCGTCCTCATCTCCCCGTCTCCCCAGGCCGCCCGCCGAATTGACCGGCCGCCAGGGCCAGCCAGCGCCGTCCCGCCTCCCGTGACCTCTCGCGGATCGCGCCGTCCGCCGTCCCTGACGTCAGGTCGGCGATGTCCTGCCGCTGTGTCTCGTCCTCCCCGGTCAGCAGATCGGCGCCGCAGCGCCGCCCGAGCCGGAACGCCATGTCGCGCAGGACCGAGGAGCACCCGAGGACCGGCTCCGCGCCCATGGCCGTGTGCAGCGCCACCGCCCCCTGATACGCGAACGCCCGCGCCCCCGACGCCCCGTCGCCCTCGACCAGTTCCCGCATCCCCTCGATGCGCCCGCGCCCCTCTGTCAGCGTCCCGGGCGTCCACAGCGCCTCCAACTCCGCTGCGTACGCCTCCAGATCCGCCGTGCGCCCGTCCCCGGCCACCACCCAGAACAAGATCGCCGCCGCCCGCTCCGCACAGGCCGCCCCGAACACCGCCGCCTGCTCCCGCGTCGCGCTCCGCGCGAACTCCCCCGTCACCGCCGCCGCCCCCCGACCTTCACTCGATAGATTCCCGCCGTGGGCACGGGACTTCACCCCAGATCGCGCGGCGGGTCGTACTCCTCGTCATGGCCGACGTAGAGACGCGTCGGAGGAATGGAGACCATACACACGTCTCCCGCTCGCAGCTCCGATGCCGCCGGGACGACCACTTCACTGGCGACCGTCTCCGTCAGCCCTGTTCGACCCATGTGTACCGCTCCCACACCGTCTGTCGGTCACTGGCCTCCAGGAGGACCTCGGGGCCCGTCGTGGGAGGTAGGAGACAGCCCTTCGGCCAGGTGATCTCCTCCCCTGCGACAGTGATCACCGTGTCTGCGGAGTCGTCGGACGTCTGAAGGTTGTAGAACGTCCGGTCCCGGAACAACGTGACCGTGGAGAACTCCGGCTCCACGGTCACGATGACGCAGTCGTCCTCACCGTCGTCCAGCGTCAGACCCATCGACGTGCCCGGCGGAACCGCGCCGACCACCGTTGCGAGGTCCGACAGAGGGACCTTCGAGTTCCGGTAGGACGGGTCCCACGTCTCCACGGTCACGACGCCACGTGTCATTGCGCCGCGAAGCCTCGGAGTACAGCGGCAAGTTGCTCGCTGTACGCGTCGCAGGATTCCTCAAGTCGCTGGCGTACGGCGGACGTCAGGAGATCCGCACCGGCCGGGGCGGCGAGAACGGCGTCGTGACACTCGGCCTCGACGGCGAGGTTCCGGGTGCCGAAATACCCCAGCCCGTAAACACGCAGGGACTCGTCGACATCAGCGAGCCAGCGCTCGCGGGTCTCTTCACCGGCGACCTCGGTGAGCGAGCCGGCCATGTAGTCGTCAAGGTAGACGGCCGTCGCGCGGGCGACGTCGATGATCCGCTCGGTGTCGGCCTCGCTCATCTCGCCGAGGGCGTCCGCGAGCATCAACCAGCCGTTGAGGGCTTCCAGTTGGAAGCTCTCCGCGAACTCCGGCTCGATCTCCGACTCGAACAGCGGGGCGGCGGTCAACGCGGCGACCGCCCGGGCGAACTCCGCACCGCTCCCGCCGTCCGCCACGTCCGCCCCGGCCCGGAGCAGCTCCGCGAGCGCCGCCGGGTCCACTCCCCACTCCTCGGGCATCGCCATACCGACCAACGGCCCCCGCAGTCGCCGCAGCGCGAAATACGCCGCCTGGCAGCGCTGCCCCCGCCCCATGGCCGCGACCTGCGCCGACAGCCCTTCGTTACTCAACCCGTCCGACCGACTCACCGTTCCGCCCACCTACCCGGTCCTCCCGGCACCGACAACGAATTCCGTCCTTGAGCGCTCGTCACACGATCACCATCTGACATCGAACCCTGGGTACCGAGCCGCCCAGTCCTTGGCAACCCGCTTGACGGTCGCCGCATCCACCGCGCTCACGGGTTCACCTCCACTGTCACGTTCACACCTCGCGGTTGATGCAACCTGTGACATCCCCCAGGACCGCAAGCAGGCAACGGAGTCGCGCTAGTGCTCTGACCGCTTAGAATTCGTCACACGATCTTGGCGAGTGCGGTCAGGTCGTAGTGTCCGTCGGCTTCATGCTTGCCTCGGTGCTCTACCAGGACTTCGGACCCGCCCGGTAGGGCTGCTCTCGCTGGCGGCCCGATCGTCTCTGGGTGATGCGCCGCGTGCTTCCGGTACGGTTCGCGGCATGACCGGCGTGTTCGACGTGGCCCAGGCTCTCTACGGGGGAGTCACCGACCGGGGGCGGGCGTGGGCCTTTGTCCGCGGCTTCGCCGCTGCTTGGGACGCACCGTTGACCGAGGATGACGGCACGCCGGCAGCGGAACTGGCGCAAGCCGAGGCGACGCTCGGCTGCTCCCTGCCGGCCGCGCTGCGCGAGGTCTACACGCTCCTGGGTACGCGGTCCGGCCTGATCGCCAACCAGGATCCGCTGCTGCCGCCCGCCGAGATGTTCGTGCATGACGAGTGCGGCGGTGTCCTCGTCTTCCGTAGCGAAAACCAGGGCTGCGCCTTCTGGGGCGTGCGCCTGCGCGACCTTGAGCAAGACGATCCGCCGGTGTTCGTCCAGGCGCGGCACGGCTGGGTACCGTTCTTGGACCGGGTGTCTCTGGCCTGCGTCGAGCTCGTACTGAGCGAGGCACTGTTCGGCAGCGGAGGTCGGCTGTACAACGCGTGCGAGCTGCCGGCGGACCTGCTTGGGACGGTGCCTGACCGCTTCCAGCGGGTCGCGCTGCCCGATTATCCGATGTGGACAGGGCCGGAGGACTTTCCAGTGCGTTGGTTCTCCGCCCCGGGAAAGCTGCTGCGCCAGGATGGCTTGGGCACCCACAGTTGGCTGCACGTCCGGGGCCGGACCATGGCCGACCTGGAGGCGATCTGCGAGACCGTCCCCGGCCGGTGGGCCCTGGGATACGCCGAGCCGCTGGACGCCGAGCCGCTGCCCTTCTGAAGCGTCATGATGCGGGTCTGTTAAGACGTCTCCAGCAGATGGGGCTGCGGACCAGAGATCCGAAGGCGTCGTGAAGTTTGGTGCGGCGTTCCCACCGAACAGCAAGTCCTTTGAAGTGGTGGAGCAGGGCAAACGTCTGCTCCACGACGCGGTCCGACCCAGTGGGATAATTGAGATTAAATTAGCCGCCAGGAAACCAGGACGGAACAAGGGATATCAGCTCTTGGTCCGTGGTACCACCTTCGGTCCAGCTCAACAATTCAAGCTTCATTTTTACTGACCAGCCATACTCTTTGCCGAGAGCGGATGCCGCGTTAATCTTCCTTCCGCCATTTTCCCCGAACGCCCGAAGAAAGGCGGCGATGTCGATAATCGATGCCCCTTCCCGCTGCATGCGGCCTGCCTCTGCGACCCAGTCATCGATGGACACCCTTGCACCCCTTAGGTCTCGTAAAAATTGGCTCAACCGTGGAGTGTGCCCCTGGCTCGCCAAACACGTTCAAGAGACCGTAGCGCACCGAAGCCGCTTCTCGTAGCCAATTTCCCCGGTCATGCGTGAAGATTGCCTCTTCCGCTGGCATGCCTTGACCCGTGAGCACATGAAAGTGGCCCGATTATCCTCAATAAGGTTGCCGTTGATAGAAAGGACTCGATCACCAGAGTAGCCAAGCGCCCCGCGAATAGGTATAAGAGCCAAGCGTCTCTGGTCAGCGTGCGTTTTGCGTTCCGCTGACGTCCGTGGTTTGCGGGAAAACCGTGGTTGTTGCCTTCACTACTGCCATCATACGATTCAGCCCAGGTACGGCCTCTCGCGAACGCAGAGTTGAGAGATTATCGTGGCGTCCGACTTGCCGACAGAGCCCATACGTCAGAGCTTGCGGATCACCACGACTCATCGCCCGTCAGGACGATGACCACCTCATCAGGCTCATCGGTTCCGTCTCCGTAGACGTCGACCCGATTTTCTACATTCGGAACGGGAATCAGCAGTCTCACCGATTCATTAGGATCCGAAATTTCGAGGGACGCCTTGGGGAGAGTCAGATTCCCTGAGTACACAAGAACCTTTCCACTCGGCTGGTAAGGCCCCTGCATACATTGGACTGACACCGGACCGCTGGCGGCTTGCTGCACCGCGATGAACAAGGAGTCCGGACCGCCGTGCACCACATCAGCAGCCGCGTCCCAACCTGCGTGGTTGTCAACACTCCCAGGCGCGGCAGCGACAACCAAACCGTGCGCGAATCTTGTCGTGCACGAGGCGAAAAGCATCATTGAATCCACCTACTGTCTCGGCTTCCACGCCGGGAAGTCGTAATACTCCTTGATCAGCGTTCGCACGATTCCACCCTGCTGTTTGGAACATGCCTTGCAGTGCGGATAGAGAGTCCACGGACCATTCGGGGAGAGCTTGTTCGGCGGGTTGTGGTCGCCAGTCCAGTGCCCATCCTTGTAGCCAGACTTTTCGGCACCGCAAGCAGCGCAACCGTTCCGATCCCCGAATTCATTGATCATCCGCTGCTCGTGAGCGAGAACAGTGTCTCCACGCTCAGCAGTAACCCCCTCCGCTTTCTGCCCCTTCAAGTTGGGCCCGAGAGTCAAATTGCAGAGATCGCCTTCATTTACATTATGAACGAGGACCGGCGTCTCGCCCGCCAGCACATAGTACGTGTGACACTCCACCCTGCTCTACGTGCGTTTTGGCAGGTGGGCGGGGCTTTGGCGGTCCGTCAGGGTCCCTTGTCGTGCGCCGATGTGCGTGGTTGTTGCTGGCACTACTGCCGTCAGTGGTCTAGACCTGTATGGCTACTTGAGATGTTCAGTGAGGTCGTCCACGGTCCAGTCGGCCTGGCGGAGGAGGGGGCCCCGACGGCAACACCCACCCCCCGCCCTCGTACGCCAACGCCGGCGTACTCACCGATGCCATCCGCACCGCCGCACCGTGCGCCCGCATCTCCGTCGACTCCGCGGTCGGGGAACGCGACCTCGCCTGGGGCCAGCAGCTCGACGTACGCGAGATCGCCGCCTTCGGCACCGACAGCGAACTCACCGACCAGGCGGTCGCCGCCTACGTGGCCAAGTACGCCGCCAAGTCCGCCGACGCCTCCGGCACCCTCGACCACGCCCTGTTCTGCCGTCCCTGCCAGGGACGCGGCGCCACCCTCCTGTCCCACGGAACCCCGCTCCCCTGCACCGCATGCGATGGCACGGGGCAGGCCCGGCCGCTGCCCCGGCTCGCCGTCACCCGGCACGTGCGGCAAATGATCCGCACCTGCTGGGAACTGGGCCGCCTGCCGGAGTTCGCCGAACTCAAGCTCTGGAAGTGGGCGCACATGCTCGGCTTCCGGGGCCATTTCTCCAGCAAGTCCCGCTCCTACTCCACCACCCTCGGTGCGCTGCGCGACGCCCGCCGCGCCTGGCGCACCGAACAGGCCCGCACCCATACCGGCCTGCCCGAGTCTGACCCGACGACCACCCTCGTCACCGGCACCTGAACTACCTCGGCTCGGGCTACAGCCCCGGCGCGGCCCTCCTCGCCGCCCACGTGTGGCACCGCAGGGAACTGGAGCGGCAGTTCGTGGCCGAAGGAGGCTGCTGATGACCTCGCCCCCGCTCGCCGTCCTCCACGAGGAAGCAGCACCGGCGCTGGATCTGCTCACGGTGCCCCAGGTCAGGCCCGTCCCCAGTTCGGCCGCTCCGCCGTCTACGAGCTGCTCCGCACCGGCCAGCTCGCCTCGATCACCCTCGGCCGTGCCCGCCGCATCCCCACCCACGCCCTCACCGACTTCATCCGCACCCGCCTGGGACAGGAAGCCGCCTGATGACCACACCCCGCCCCGCATCGTCCTGCCGCTCCGGCACCCGCGAGAACGGAGACGGAACCCTCTACCAGCGCAAGGACAGCCGCTGGGAAGCCGCCGGATACGTCCTCTCCCCCGGCAACACCCGCAAGCACGTCCGCGTCTACGGCACCACCCGCAAGGACGCCCTGGCCAAGCTCACGAGAAGATCGCCGCCAGCAACCTCGGCCTGCCCGTCCCATCCGCGCAGGCAGCGTGGCTGCCTACCTGACGTACTGGTTGGAGACCGTTGCCATGCACCGGCTCCGCGGGAACACCCACACCCGCTACACCGCGGTCACCCGCCTCTACCTCATCCTCATCCCCGGCCTCGGACGGTAGAAGCTCGCCAAGCTCACCGCCAAGGACGTCCACACCTGGCTCAACCAACTCCGCACCACTTGCCAGTGCTGTGCCCGCAGCATCGACGCAAGCCGTGATCAACCCCGTTACAGCGCCGCCACCAGACCATGCTGCTCCAAGCGCCTCTCACCGATGACGCCGACCTACATCCACTCCGTCCTCAAGTACGCCCTGGAACACGCCATGCGCGAGGAGGAGATTCCGCGCAACGTTGCCCGCAACGTCCGCACCGGCCCCCCTCGGCCCCGACGCTTCGAACCCCTCACCGCTGAAGAAGCCCGCCAACTCCTCGCCGCCGCGAACGAACACCGGCTGCACGCCCTGTTCGAACTCGTCCTCCACACCGGGCTCCGCAAGGGCGAACTCCTCGGCCTGCACTGGGAAGACCTCGACCTTGTCGCGGGCACCGCCGCGATCCGCCGAACCTTGCAGCGCACGGCCGCAGGCGGGCTCACCACGCTGCCCACCAAGACCTGGGCCTCCGAACGCCGCATCGCCCTCCCTACCCGCTGCGTCCAATCGCTGAAGCACCCACAGCGCAGAGTCGACCGATCGACCCGACAAACCTCACCCGCACCTTCATCGCGCTCCTCCAAAAGGCCGGCCTCCGCCGCATCCGCTTCCACGACCTCCGCCACTCCACCGCCACCCTGCTCCTGGAACAGGGTGGCGAACTCGTCGTGATCAAGGAACTCCTCGGACACGCCCACATCGGCGTCACTGCCACGGTCTACGCCCACGTACGCATCCGCCTCCAGCGCGACGCCATCGACCTCCTCGGCCGCACCCTCGGCAAGTCCTCCGAGGCCGCCACCAACCCCGACGACGGCGACGGCCCGCCGCTTTGTGCAGCACCCGTCCGCTGACGTTGCCGTCAACTACTGCCGTCAAGACGCCATGTAGCCCTCCCCGGAACAGCTCCGGGAAGGGCGACATGGGTTTTCAGATACTTACCTTATGACGCGGACTCTTGAGTTAAGATCGCCTCTCAAATTTCCCAGTTGTTTAGTTCGGCAAACGCCTCGATAGAAGGAGTCAGTTGCACGGAAAATGCGCTTGCTGATACCTGCGCCTGGGTTGCCACCGAGCGTCCAATCACACCTTGAGCGGAATCTTCTGACCCCTGAGAAAGAAGCGCAAGGACCTCACGCTCGGCGTCAATCTCCATTTGCACTAGCAGCCCTGGAGGAGGAGGCTCTTCTCCGTATCTTACAATTACGGGATTTTCTCCTGACAGCTTGAAATCGAGCATGGAGAGCAGTGACCTGAGGGTATTGATAGACATCTCCGCCTTCGGGGCTGAAGGCCTCAAGGAGACGGCAAGAGCATTTCCCACGAGCCCCACCGCCTGAGCCACATAGAACTCTGGGCGATAAGAATCACCCTCGCCGTCCTGAGGTTCCATCTCCAGCCCATCCAACGCCTCGGCGCATTCGTCCTGGACAGACTCGCCAGCAGCTGCCGCCCAAGCAAGCTCAAGCGAGGCATCGACCCACGTCAAGTACTCCGAAGGGCCTAGGGCTCGACAGAAAGTCACCCCCCGTTCCGCGGCTGCAGCACAGATCAGCATCAGCTCAGAGTCCGAAGCGTTCGAAATTGCCTGAATTTCTGACGGAATCTCCATGCCCCTCTAGCCTCCAGTGGCCCAGAAGATTGTGAATGGGGAGTTTTGTGCAGCATGACCGCGGATTCCTGCGCCACCCAACGTCACCCCGCGAACGTTCAGCATGGGCGAACAGATGGCAACGCAGAAGTTTCGCGATGCCGCACCGAACACTGCATGCTCATTTGGCCCCAAGCTGTTAAGGATCCCTTCCTCTGCATGTCCAGCCGCCTGCACGAATTCCTCTCCCGGTCGAAGCGTCCACCCGGAAGGCATTGCGCCGCCCCCATTGATTCCGATCCGAGTGGTGAACGTCTTCGTCTGAGAGTTGAAGACACCCATTACCGCCGTGGTGCCCTTCACGTCCGCCATGAAGTAATCATTGCGGGACGCCTGCAACTCTTCCGCACGGTTGAGAGCAAGCATCGCATCGTCTTCAGTTGCAACCCCAGGACCACAGTTGTGAACCAGGACCGGAGTAACCCCCGCCAGCACATAGTACGTGTGGAGGTCGCCGATGGTCAGGTCGTATGTGGTGGTGTGGGCGTGGAAGAGGCGGACGGTGGTGATCTGGGCGGTGCCGGTGGGGGTTTGGAGGAGGTCGCCCTGGTGGAGGTCCTTGGCCTCGACGAAGGCGGACTGGGTCTCGTCGTAGAAGGGGTGGTGGAAGGTGGTGGTGAGGTGGCCGTTCGCGGGCGTCGGGGCGGCCGGGGAGACCGCCGCCACCGGGGCCGTGGCCGGGTGGGAGTCGGCCGCGTGGTGGGTCGCGCCCAGGGCGCCCAGGACCGCCGCGGAGGCCGCGAGGCCGAGGGCCGCGCGCCGGATCACCTTCTTCGCGGCGGACGTCACGGCGTTGGCCGCGACCGGCTTCACCCCGACGTCCACGAAATCGTGGTCCGTCGTCGTCACGATCACCGCGGTGACCTTGTGGCTCTGCGTGCCGGAGGCACCCGGCACCGAGTTGACGACGGAGTCGCCCACCTTGATCCGGTCGATGGCCTTGGTGCCGCCGCCCGCCATGAGGACACGGGAGCCGGCCGTGAAGCTGTGGCAGGTCCCGCTGTCGGTGGCCGACTTGGCGGCGCCCGACTCGCCCTGGCGCGCCGCGGTCTGGGTGGCGTCGCCCGCCGCCGCCTCCTCGGCCTCGGTGGCGCCCTTGCCGAAGAGCCCGCCGACGGCCTCCATCGCCTTGGGGGCGAACTTGCTGAGCACCTTGCCGCCCAGCGACCCGAGCGCCCCGCCGATCGCGCCCGCGACGGCGCCCGTCACGGCGGAGGTCGCGAAGGCGCCCGCGCTGCACGCCGCGCCGCCCGCCTCGGCGCACTTGAAGCCCTGCTCGACCAGTGACCCGGCCGCGCCCGCGACCGCCGCGCAGCCGATGGAGCCGACGCCCGCCGTGACCGCCTCGCAGCCCATGAAGACGGCGGTGGAGACCACGAAGGACGTGATGGCCGCCGCATGGTGCTTGGCGTAGGTGGCCGCGGTTTTCACGGCCTTGACGGTGGCGTGATACGCGGTTCTGGATGCCTTCGCCACCGCCTTGGCGGTCTTCTTCACCGCGTGGACCACGCGTTTCGCGACCTTCTTGACCGCGTGGTAGGCCGAGTGGACGGCGTGCACGGCGGCGTGGACGACGCGTTTCACCTTGCGCGCCGCGTAGTGGTAGACGCGGCGGGTGTAGCGGACGGTGGCGCGGTAGACGTCCCGCACGTGGTGGACGACCCTCTTCACCACGCGCTTGGCGGCGTGCACGACCTTGTGCACGATCGGCGGCGTGTAGTGGTAATAGGCGTACGAGGCGTAGAAGTTGAAGGAGCTCCAACTGCTGGAGGCGTACGAGGTGGCCGCGTGGTAGGTGCTGCTCACCGCGTGGCTGACGGCGTGGCTCGCCGCGTGCCAGACGCTGCCCAGGCCCCAGTTGCCCGAGGGGTCCGTGCCGTCGAGCGGGTTGTCGCCGACGTACGCGAAGGGGTTGGCCGCCGCCTCGTTCGGCACCGGGTTGACGGACGCGGAGTCCTTGTTCATGAAGGTGCCGGTCGCCGGGTTGTACCAGCGTGACGCGGTGCCGACCTTGCCGGTGTCGGCCTCCGTCCAGCCGGACTGGAAGCCGAGGTGGCCGATGAGCCCGTTGTTGGCGGTGACCTTGCCCATCGGGTCGTACGTCGTGGAACCGGCCAGGGTGGTCGCCCCCGGCGCGAAGTTCCCGATGACGTCGTCGTGGCTGTCGGTCAGGGCCAGTTGGCCGGTGCCCGGCGCGGTGCCGCCGTTGATGCCGATCAGCGAGCCGCCGGGATCGTACGTATAGCTGTAGTTGCCGTCCGCGGCGATGGTGTTGTCGGCGCCCGAGTACTGGAAGGCGCGCGAGGACTGGTCGGCCGAGTTGGCGTCGGTGATGTTCCGGCCCGACGCGTCGAGCGTGTACGAGTGCGTGCCCGCGGTGATCTGGTTGTTGTACGCGTCGGTGGAGTAGGCGACTTGGCCGTTGGCGGTGGAGGTGTCCGAGGTCATGGTGCCGCGCGCGGAGTACGCGTAGCTGTGGACGCCGTCCGAGGTGAGCTGGTCGCGGGCGTCGTAGGTGTAGACGTCGGCGCCGACGCGGGTGCGGTTGCCGGAGTCGTCGTAGGAGTAGTTCGTGGTGGCCGTGCCGTTGTTCCACGAGCTGAGGCGGTCGGCCTGGTCGTAGGTGTAGACGTTGTTGGAGGCGCCCGCGACCCCGACGGTGTTCTTCGACGTCAGGTTGCCGTTCCTGTCGTAGCCGTAGGTGATGGCCGACAGTGTGCTGGCGCCCTGCGTCAGGGTGTCGCCGGTGAGGTCGTGCGCGGTGTTGTACGTGAAGGTGCGGGTCGGGCCGCTCGCGCCGTACTTGACCGACGCGGTCTGGTTCAGCGTGTTGTAGCCGTAGGTGAGCGCGGTGCCGGAGGCCGCGTCGTTGAGCGTGGACAGCCGGCCCGCGGTGTCGTAGCCGTAGGAGGTGGTGCCGGCCGCGTCCGAGCGGGTCAGCGGTGAACCGTCGTCGTTGTAGGTGAAGTTGGACGAGCCGCCGGAGCCGCCCGCCGACGTCAGGTCGCCGCGGTCGTCGTAGCTGAACGTCTCGTGGGTGGCGGCCTGGTGGTCCTTGGCGCCGGTGGTGCCCGCCTCCGCGGTGTCGGCGGCGGTCACCTGGTTGTCGTGGTCGTAGGTGAAGCTGCGGGTCGCGGTGGCGGCGTCGGCGCCCTGTCCCGAGGCGGTCTTCAGATTGCCGAGCTGGTCGTACGTCATCGTGTGGGTGACGCCGCCGGGCAGCGTGCTGGAGACCAACTGCCCGTCGAGGTCGTAGACGTTGGTGGTCGTGGAGTCGGCCGCCGAGCCGTACTGGGCGGTGGCCGGCTGCTTCACCGTCTCCTGCTGGCCCCACGGGGTGTATCCGTACAGCCAGGAGTTGTTGCGGCCGTCGGTGAACCGGGTCCTGTTGCCCGCCGCGTCGTACCCGAAGGACGTGGTGATCGAGGTGGTCGCGGTGACCGGCTGGATCTCCTGGGTGACGGTGCCCGCCGCGTCGTACGTGAAGTGGCTGGTGTTGCCGTTCGCGTCCGTGGAGGCGGTGAGGTTGCCGACGCCGTCGTAGACCTGGTGGGTCTGCCTGAGCTGCGTGTTGGCGGCGTCGTACTGGGTGCTCAGCGTCGGGTTGCCCGCGACGTCGAAGTCGGTCTCGGTCCAGGTGTTGTCCGGCTGGATCGTCTTCTGCCGGTTCCCCATGAAGTCGTACGTGTACTTGGTGGTGTTGCCCGCGCCGTCGGTGACCGAGGTGACCTCGCTGGCCCGGTCGTACCCGTAGGTGGTGGTGACCCCGGCGGGCGTCGTGGTCGACGCCAGATTCGCGCCGTACGGATTCCCGGTGGTCACCGCGTACGAGTTGGTGGTGGTCAGCACCCGGTTGGAGGGGAAGCGCTCCAGCGTGGTCGCGGTGACCTGCCGGCCGAGGTAGTCCCAGGTGGCCTGGGTGACGGCCCCGGTGCCGTCCGTCACCGAGAGTTGGTCGCCGTTGGTGTCGTACGTGGTGTGCAGCTTGGTGCCGTCCGGCTCGGTGACCTGCGCGAGGTCGCCGAGCTGGTCGTACAGGAAGCCGGTGGTCTTCCCGCCCGGCGTGGTGGAGGAGATCTGGTTGCCGTCGGAGTCGTACGACCAGGTCGACGTGGCCGCCAGCGGGGCGGACGCGCCCGCCGGGGTGTACGGCGGCAGGGTCTCGGAGACCTTGTTGCCGTTGGCGTCGTAGACCGTGGTGGTCTGGTTGCCGGTCGGATCGACCTCTTCGACGGCCTCGCCGAAGGTGTCGAATCCGCTGGTGGTGACCGGCCGTTGGGTGACCGGCTGGCCGCCGCCGGTCTCGACCTGGACGGCGGGTGCGGTGGTGACCGCCAGATTCCCCGCCTCGTCGTAGGAGTAGTCGGTGGTGAAGTTGTCCGCGTCGGTCATCGACTTCGGCAGCCCGCGCTTGTCGTACGTGTAGCGGGTGGTCTGCTCGGTGGAGGAACCGACGGTGCCGCCGGTACGGCCGTTGCCGTACAGCGTGTTGACCTCGGTGCCGGTCAGCGCGCGCGGGTAGACCTGCACGTTGGAGACCGCGCCGGGCAGGAAGTCGGTCGGCGCGCCGTTGTACTTGCCCGCGCCGATGGTCAGCGGGCCGTTCGCGGACCACGGCGCGGTGTTGGTGCCGCTGCCGGACAGCGCGCCGTTGACGTAGATCTGGCTGGCGCCGTTGGCGACGTTGTACACGCCGACCACGTGCGTCCAGGTGTTGGTCTTGGGCACGGCGGTGGAGTACGCGGACGGGAAGGTCGGCGCGGCCGTGTCGGCGCTGGTCTGCTCCATGCTCCACAGCGGCGCGCTGGTGTGCGCGTAGTTGTACTGGAGGTAGAAGGCGCTGGCCGTGGTGCCGCCCTGGGCGACGATCGTCGCGTTGTGGGTCGGCAGCGACGCCATGTTGACCCAGGCGGAGACCGTGTAGGACCCGGCGGTGTTGAGCACCGGGCCGTTGGTGGCGATCTGCTGGCCGGAGGTGCCCGCGAAGGTCGCCGCGTCGCCGCCCCAGGTGACGCCCGAGGCGGCGCCGGTGTAGCCGCTGCCCGAGGTGTCGGTGACGGTGGAGCCGGTGGTCTGGTCGAGCTTCCACCAGGCGGAGGGGTGTCCCGAGGCGTCGCCGTGCAGCGTCTCGGTCAGGGTGTTGCCCGCCGCGTCGTAGGTGGAGGAGGTGGTGCGGTCGAAGCCCGAGGAGTCGTGTTCGTTCTGGGTGGCGACCTGGTCGTCCGGGGTGAAGGACACGCTGGTCACCCGGTCGACGCCGGTCGGGTCCACGGTGGTGCTCGTGGTCCTGGAGGCCGCGTCCACCGTGAAGTTGACGACCGTCTGCCCGTTGTCGGTGGTCTGCGACAACTGGTTCCCGGCCGCGTCGTACGTGGTGGTCTGGAGCACCGTCGAGGCCGTGCCGTCGGCGCTCTTCTTGCTCGCGGTGACCGCCAGGCCGTTGTCGGTGTAGGTGTACGACGTCGTGGCGCCCATCGAGTCGGTCACCGACGCCAGCCGGCCCGCCGGGTCGTACGCCCGCGAGGACTCCGTCAGCGTGGTGGCGGCCTGCGGGCTGACCGGGTCGCCGGTGTACTGGAGCGTCTGGGTCAGCAGGTGCCCGTTGTCGTCGTACGTGTAGTTGGTGACCGTGCCCGACTTGGACACTTCCTGCGTCTTGTTGCCCGACGTGTCGTACGTGTACGTCGTCGTCCCGCCGTTGGCGCCGCCCGCGTTGGCGTTGGCGTCGGTCTGGGTGAGGACGTGGTCGTACGCGTCGTAGGTCTGGGTCTCGGTCCGGGGCGCGTCGCCGCCGCTGAGGTCCTTGACCGTCTGCGAGGTGATGTCGCCGTCGGCGTCGAAGACCGTGGTGGTGGCCGCCGCGTGGGTGGCGCCGGTGACCCGGTCGGTGAGCTGCGGGTCGTCCTCCTCGGTGATCTGCCCGGCCTTGTCGTACGTGTAGGACGTGGTCAGACCTGCGGGGTAGGTGTCGGAGACGGCCTTCTTGGTGAGCACCTGCCCGAGGCCGTCGTAGGTGTAGTTGGTGACCAGGCCCACCGCGTCGGTGGAGGAGGCCACGTCGCCGTTGTGGAAGTAGGACACGGAGTTGACCGCGCCGCCGGGCGAGACCGACCGCACCGGCAGGCCCTTGGGCACGTTCCCGCTGTCGGCGGCGGGGTAGGTGGCGGTGCCGTCGCTGAACACGGTGGTCGAGGCGCGCCCGTTGGGGAAGCCCGCGACCGGCGGTCCGGTCACCGCGGTCTCGTCGCCGAACGCGTCGTAGGTGTACGAGGTCAGGTACGTGGGGTCGGTCGCCGAGGAGGAGCGGCCGTCCCGCTCGGTGAGCAGCACGTCGTTGCGCGGGTCGGCGGTGGTGAGCTGTTCCGTCGTGTCGTCGGGGAAGTACGTGTAGTACTCGGTGGAGCAGACCTTGGCCGCCTGATTCTGGCAGGTGGTCGAGGAGACGACGTTGCCGCGGACGTCGTGGCCGGTGACGGTCATCGCGCCGTTGGGGTCGGTGACCGTGTGCTCGTAGCCGCCGGTGTCGTAGCCGAAGCTGGTCCTGTTGCCGAGGCCGTCGGTCTCGGTGAGCTGGCGTTCGTTGTTGACGACGTCGTAGGTGTACGTCGTCACCTTGTTCGCCGGGGAGGTGACCTTGACGGTCTCCACCGGCAGCAGGCCGGTGGAGTTCTTGCCCGCCTGGAAGTGGCTCTCGGCGTCCTGCGCGGTCAGCGCGGTGCGGTAGGTGGCGACGTCGGCGAGCGTGCCGTTGAAGTAGGCGACGGTGCCGTTGGTCAGGCCGGTCCAGCCGGAGCCGGTGGTGCCCGCGCCGATGTAGGCGGTGGTCCTGGCGCTGTTGGACAGCGCGGCCGTGGCCGTCTTGGTCGCGGCCTGCGCGCCGTCGAGGTACAGGGTCTGGCTGGTGGCTCCGGCGCTGAGCAGCACATGGTGCCACTTGCCGTCGGTGACGGTGCCCGTGGTGCCCATCTGCACCGAGCCGGACGTGGTGTAGAAGCCGCCGTAGAGCTTGCCGTCGCTGCCGATCCACAATTGCGGTGTCGTGGAGGAGACGGTCGAACCGATCGCGGCGCTCTGCGTGTTGAGCAGGATCGCGCCGCCGTGGGTGGTGCTGAACCACAGTTCGGCCGAGGCCGCGGTGTCCCCGGTCACGGTGTCGGGCACCTTCACCCAGGAGCTGGTCCCGTTGAACGTGGCGGCCTTCTGGTCGCTGAACGGCCCGGTCGCGCCGAGCGTCACCGCGTTGTACGTACCGGTCCCGCCGCGCGTCTCGTCCAGCGCCGTGGTGGCGCCCGCGGGTTCGCCCAGCCGGAAGTACGTGGCGGGCGCGCCGCCGAGCACCGCGCCGCGGTAGGTCTGGCTGGAGCCGGTGACGGTCGGCGCGCCGAGCTTCCAGACGCCGCCGTTCTCGTCGGTGAGCTGGGTCAGCGCCGTGGTCGCCGGGTCGTACGTCATGGCGTGGTACGTCTTGGCGGACGGTCGGGTGACCGTGCTCAGCAGGCTCGCGGCGTGGGTGCCGTAGGTGCGCAGCGCGCTCGCGTCGGCGGCGACCAGCGGGCGGTCGTACCAGGCGGCGTCGGCGATCGCGCCGTTGAAGTACGTGGCGTAGCCGGTCTTGTCGGTGGTGCTGGAGTGCGGCTGGTCGGGCCAGGCCCCGCCGAGGAAGCCCGCGCCCAGGGTGTTGTACGGCTGGTTCTTGCCGAAGGCGATGCCGGGCTGGATGGAGATCGAGCCGGACACCGAGCCGACCTTGGCGCCGTCCAGGAAGAGGGTCTGGCTGTTGCCCGCGGCGGACAGCACCATGTGGTGCCACTTGCCGTCGGCGACCGAGGCGGTGGTGCTGATCGGCGCGATGCCGCCGCTGTACCAGAATTCGGCCTTCAGTTTGCCGTCGGTGCCGACGTAGGCGGCCGGGGTGTAGCCGCCGGGCGAGTCGCCCGCGGTGACCGGCTGCGAGGCGTAGGAGTAGAGCACGCCGGGCCCGGCGGAGGTCTTGAACCACAGCGACAGGGCGCCGGAGTCGGTGTTGTTGCCCATGTCGAACGGGAGGGTGGCGTACGAGCTGGTGCCGTTGAACCCGATGGCGGTGGCGGCCGATCCGGTGAGCGGGCCCGCCTGGCCGTAGGTGACGCCGCTGTACGCGAGGTTCTTGGTGCCCTGGTTGGCGAGGACCGCGTCCTTGCCGACGGTGCCCGACGCCTCGGACATCGGCCACACCGCCCGCGGGTCGAGGTCGAGCGCGGCGTTCTGGTACTGCGATCCCGCGGTGTAGTTGTACGCGGTGCACTGCGTGCTGGAGATCGGCGAACAGACCTTCGTGAGCTGGTCGTTGGTGTAGCCGTACGTCCAGGTCTGCGCGGAGTTCGGGTCGGCCGCGGTGACCGGGTCGGTGACGACGGTGGCGACGTGCGCGGCGCTCGCGCCGGTGGGTGTCTGCCAGGTCAGGTGCAGGGCGCGGGCGGAGGTCACCGAGGTCATGGTGGTGACGTGGCCGCTGGTCCAGGTGAAGGTGACGGCGCGGCCGTTGGCGTCGGTGACCGAGGTGATGCCGTACGCGCCGGAGCCCAGCGACTGGGTGAAGGCGTAGACGGTGGCGTTCTTGTCGGTCAGCGTGTAGCCGCCGGTGACGGCCTTGAAGGTGGCGAAGCGGCCCGCGGGCGGCGAGTAGCTGCCGTCGCCGTTCTTGCCGAAGCCGACCTGGGAGCCGTCCGGGTAGGTGACGACGTTGGAGACGACGGCGCCCGCCGGGTTGTACTGCTCGGTGGCGCGGGCGTCGAAGATGCTCGACCAGCCCGCGCCGAACGCCCCGGTCCAGCGCGGGTCACGGGAGTTGTAGTCGCGGTCGACGTCGAGGCTCGGGCCGACGGTGGAGACGGTCGCGTCGGTGTCGGAGGTGGTGTAGTTGCCGATCGACGGGTCGTAGCCGTGGTCGCTGCTGTTCTGGGACAGCCCCGAGGTGATCAGCGGCTGCGGGACCTGGATCGCCATCTGGTACCAGGTGGCGCCGGAGTACAGCCCCGCGTCCTGCGACTGCACCGTCCAGGAGTAGCTCTGGCCCCACTTGAGCTTGCCCGCCGGGACCGTCCAGGAGCCGGTGGTGAGCAGTCCGGAGTCGACGACCTTGGTGTTGGTGTTGTCGTAGATCTGGAAGTCGTACTTGGTGGTGGTGTTCGCCTGCGAGTTGGCGCCGCCGGACCAGGCGGTCAGTTGGGGGGTGGTGGTGTACTCCACCTCGTTGTCGTTGGGGTACTGCTGGTAGACCTGCGGCGGGGTGGTGCCGGTGTACGTGACGTCGATGTACGGGCCCTTGCCCGCGTCGGCGAAGGAGCCGAACTGCTTCCAGTGCAGGGCGTCGGTGGTGGCCGCGTAGACCGCGAGGCCGTAGTCGGGGGTGGTGCCGTTCATCCAGCCCTGGATGGAGGCGGTGGTGAGCGGCACCTCCACCGCGTTGCCCTTGGTGGGGTCGGCGGCGGTGTTGGCGCAGGCGATGGGGACGCTGGGCGTGAGGTTGCCGATGGACGCGCCGTGCGAGGGGCCGGGGTAGGTGGTGACGCCGGTCGGGGTCCACGGCGCGGTGATCAGCGCGACGTCGAAGCGCTCGGCGGTGCAGGTGGAGGCCCAGGTCTCGAACAGGTGCAGCGACGCGGCGGTCACGGTGACCTTGGAGCCGTCCCAGCCGCCGTACCAGTGGTTGACGAAGGTGTTGGCGGAGTGCGTGCCGGAGTCGTACGAGCCGATCTTGACGGTCTGCTCGAAGGAGTGGTCGCCCGCGGGGTTGCCGGACTCGGCGTAGGTGGTGGTCCAGCCGTCGACGATGCTGGGGTCGACGGTGACGGGGAAGACCCGCGCGGGGTCGTGCAGCCACGCCGGGTCGAGGGTGACCTTCAGGGCGGTGCCGCCGTGGTCGGCGACCAGCCGGTAGTCGACCGCGTAGGTCGTGGTCGGCTCGCCGGAGCGGCGGTCGACCTTGGAGTCGTAGGCGTAGGCGCGCGGTATCCGGGCGGTCACCTTGCCCGCGGCGTCGCGCAGTTCGACCGAGCCGTCCTTGACCTGGACGGGGGTCAGGCCCTGGAGCCTGAGCGGGAAGAGCCAGGAGTTGGCGGCGCTCGCCGCGTGCAGGACGACGGCTTCCTTGACGCCGGTCGCGGACGGGGCGACGACCAGGTCGGTGCGCGGCAGGGCGTCCGGGTACGTGACCCGGTCGCCCGACACGGCGGCGGTGACGTCGGCCGCGCCGGACAGGCCGTACGCGACGGAGTGCGCGGCGTCGGTGCGCAAGGTGGCGAGGTCCGGCGCGGAGGAGCGCGGCGCGAAGTCGACGCCGAGAGAGTTGGCCGCCTCGTGGAGGCGGCCGTCGGCCCGGCGGTGCACGCTGGTGTCGATCGGCTGCCAGGCGCCGTGCGCGTCCCGGTAGTTGACCGGCGTCTGCGACACGCGGCGGGTGTGCGTGCCGTCCGCGTTGTCGAACACCGTGACGGTGTCGGTCGACTTCGCCGCGTTCCGCTTGCTGGTGCGGGCGGAGTAGCCGCCGACGACACCGCTGCGGCCGGACGTGGACGCCTTGCGGAACGGGTGGTAGGCGTCGAGTTCGCCGGGCGCCTTGCCGGGCTTGTGCCCCGCGCCGACGTGCGCGCGGGTGGAGTCCGCGGTCGCCCGGTGGCTGTGCCCGGCGGCGGTGCCGCTCTCCTGCTGCGGCACGCGCCCCCAGTGCGGGTGCTTCAGCCACGCGGTGAGCGAGGCGAGGCTGGGCATCGACAGCGCGGGCAGGGTCGCCCCGTCCGCCGCCGCCTGCTCCGTGGTCAGCACCAGTGCCAGCGCGATCAGCGACAGCATCGCGGTGGCACGCAGCCACCGGCGACGGAGGGTTGTTCTCCGGGACGAACGACGGGCGAAGGATGCGCGCACGGCACAGGCTCCTGACAGGATCGACACAGAAAACTTGCCGATCGTGACCGTTTTCCTCACCCGCGGATAGATCGTGGGGACGATCCGGGGACACTCTTTGCCTGTACATCATCAAGCGCGGCGACTTGTGACCCCTGTCCCGGTTCGTTCCGGGAACGATCTTTACAATGGAGGGGTTTGGTCCGCCTTTCGCCCTGCTTTTGGGCAAGAGAGGTCAAGCCCGCGCGGGCCTCCCGGCGGACCCCCTCAGCGACGCCTCAGCGACGCCTCAGTGACGCCTCAGTGACGCAGCGCGTCGGTCACGGCGGCCTCGACCGCCTTGCGCGTGCTCGCGGCGGAGCCCCCGGGCACGGCGGTGACATTCGCACCGGGCGCGTCAGCCGTACCGCCCGCCTTCTCCCCCACGGCCTTCTCCCCCACGACGACGAAGCGCGTGCCGGGGAATTTCGGTCCCGCCGCCGGGACCGCGCCGTCGGGGGCCGCGCCGACCGTCAGGACGACCGTGCACTTGCGGTCGGCCAGGGTCGCCAGATAGGGCCCGGCCGCCGCCGCGCTCTGCTCCCCCGCCATCGCCAGATAGCTGACCTTCGCGTGCGTCGCGGCCGAGGCGTCCCGCATCCCCGCCCACACCGGCGCCGCCGCCGGGTCCGCCAGACCGCGCTCCCCGGTGAGCAGACACGCCTGCTGGTCGGTGTACGTACGCGCCCGGGCCGGCGGCAGGGCCTGCTCCTTGCCTGGGCCGGAGGACGTCAGGACCAGGGCGGTCACGGTGGCGGCCACCGCCACGGCCGCGGCGCCCGCGAGGAGTATCCAGAGCCGATGCGCGTTCGTCCACGTTTTCACGGCGGGCAGCATATGCGGCGCGGGCCGCCGGGACAGCGGCGGCCGAGGGGTATCTTTCTCGCGGTGAAGCACCGCATAACGGTGCATACAGGACGGACACCGCGGGGCCGCGCCGGTCCGCCGGGAGCGGCGGGCCCGTGGTGCCGGGACGCGAGTGGCGGAGGTGAGTGGGGATGGCGGGTTCAGGAGTGCCCCCGGCACAGCCGCGTCCCGTATCTTTTCCGGCAGACCCCGACCCAGCTTCCGCGGGAGGACCGACGATGGACAGGGCCGAGGCCGTCATACCGGCGCAGGACACCAGAGCCGCCGCGCCCGGCGGCACCACGGTCGACGACGCGCCGACGACCGGCTTCAGGCTCGGCGGCATCGGGCCGCGCGTCGACCCGTATCTGCTGGCCACCGTCTTCTTCGCGGCGTTCCTCGCGCTGTCGGTCACCCGCTACCGGCGGATGCTCACGATGTCGTGGGACCTGGGCATCTTCGAGCAGGCGGTCGGCTCCTACGCGCACTTCCACGCGCCGGTCGCCGACCTCAAGGGCCCCGGCTTCAACATCCTCGGTGACCACTTCAGTCCGATCACCGCCCTGATCGCCCCCTTCTACCGGGTGTTCCCGAGCCCGGTGACGCTGCTGGTCGCGCAGGCGCTGCTGTTCGCGCTGTCGATCGTGCCCGTGACCCGGGGCGCCGCCCATCTGCTGGGCCGCGGGCGCGGACTGGCGGTCGGCGTGGCGTACGGGCTGTCGTGGGGCGTGCAGCGGGCGGTCGAGTTCGACTTCCACGAGATCGCCTTCGCGATGCCGCTGCTGGCGTTCTCGCTGGAGGCGGTGCTGCGCCGGAAGTGGGCGCCGGCGATGTGGTGGGCGCTGCCGCTGATCTTCGTCAAGGAGGACATGGGCGTCACGGCCGCCGCGATCGGCGCGATCGTGTGGCTGCGGACCCGCAAGGAGACCGAGCCGGACGCCGGGTCCGAGGCCATGTCCGGGGCGCCGTCAGGGGCGGGGTCGGTCGGCGGGTCCGGGACAGTCGGCGGGTCCGGGTCCGCGCGGGGCGAGGACGTCGTCCCGGCGCCGCGCGCCGACGGCGGCGCGACCCCGGAGGCCCCGGAGGCCGACGGGAGCGGGACGCGGGCCGAGGAGCCGCCGCGGCTCAGCGACGGCATGCGGTACGGGCCGTACGCGCTGGGGCTGGTCAGCCTCGGGGTGCTGGCCTCCGCGCTCGCCTTCGCGGTGATCATCCCGGCGTTCAACAGCGCGGGCGGATACGACTACTGGAACAAGCTGAACGGCAACGGGGCGCCGATGCCGGGGCACGTCCCGTTCGGCACCGCCGTGCACACCCTGCTGTGGATTCTGCTGCCGACCACCGGCCTGCTGGCGCTGCGTTCGCCGCTGCTGCTGGCCGCGCTGCCGACCATCGGCTGGCGGTTCATCTCGCACGACGACCACTACTGGGGCACCGACTGGCACTACAGCGCGGTGCTGATGCCGGTGGTCTTCCTCGCCCTCGTGGACGCGGCGGCGCTCTCCCGCAGGAGCCCGCGGCCCTGGCTGCGCTCGTACGCCTCGGGGCTGCCCGCGGCGGCGGCGGGCGCCGCGCTGGCGCTCACCTTGACGATGCCGCTGGCCTCGCTCAGCCACTCCGACACCTACAAGGTCGACGCGCACACCAAGGCCGTGGAGAAGCTGCTCGAAACGGTGCCCAGCGGCTCCTCGGTGGAGGCGAACGTCGGGCCGATCAGCCGTCTCGTCCACCGGACCACGGTGTACTGGGTCGGCGACACGCAGGGCATCAGCCCGGACTACATCGTGATCGACAACTCCTCCGGCTGGGTGCCCGATCCGCTCACCTACGCCAAGCAGCTCCACCCGAACGCCGAATATCAGCAGATCGTCAACGCCGAGGGCTATGTGATCATGCACCGGACGAGCCCGCCGAACGGCTAGGGCCGGACGCGTCGGGCGCAGCGGGACCGGCTCAGGCCGTCGGGTAGTCGACGTAGGCGAAGCGGCGGCTGTCCGGGGCCCAGCTGTTGACGTTGAGGCTGCCCTGGCCGCCGGGGAAGGCCAGGACGTCACGCGGGGCGCCGCCGTCCGGGTCCATGACGCGCAGGACGACGTCGCGGTCGGCCGGGTGCCCCTCGGTGCCGGGCGGGAAGCTGATGTAGAGGACGTGTCGTCCATCGGGTGACAGGTGCGGGAACCAGTTGACGCGCGCGTCCGAGGTGAGCCGCGTCAACTCGCTGCCGTCCGGCCGCATCCGGAAGAGCTGGGCGTGGCCGGGGACGGTCGCGCCGTGCTCGGAGTTGAAGTAGATCCAGGCGCCGTCGGGGCTGAACTCCGGGCCGTCCGCGGGCGCGGGAGAGTCCGTCAGCCGGGTGTCGGGGCCGCCGGCCGCGGGGACGGTGAAGATGTTGCGGTAGCCCCACTCGTCGCCGCCGTACGGCTCGACGCCCACGTACGCCAGCGTGCGGCCGTCGGGCGAGACGCCGTGCAGGAAGTGCCGGAAGGGTCCGGGGCCGCGGTCGTTGGTGACCCGGCGCGCGGGTCCGCCCTCGAACGGCACGGCGTGGATGTGCCCGTCGCCCGCCGACAGATAGACCGTGCCGCCGTCCGGCGAGAGCACATGGTCGTTGTTGGCGTCCGTGATGCCGCCGGTGTCGATGACCTCGGGCGCCCCGCCGCCGGGGGCGATCCGCAGCAGCAGCCCGTCCTGGTTGAAGACCAGCCAGCGGCCGTCCGGCGACCAGTTCGGCGCCTCCAGCGCGCTGTCCGCCGTCTCGTACACCAGGCGCGGCTCGCCGCCGTCGATGTCCCCGACCAGCAGCCGCGCGCGCTGTCCCGCCGCCAGCGGCCGTACATTCGTCCCCGCTCCGGTGATCGTCACAGCCGCTCACACTAACGCGCCCCGCTCGTGGTGAGCGGGGCGCGTCGGATGAAGCGTGCGTACGGGCTGGGCGCGTACGGCCTTACCTGTGTACGGCCTTGCGTGCGTGCGGCCTTACCCGCGTACGGCCTTACCCGCGTACGGCCTTGCGTGCGTCCGTGGGGCGACGCCGGGTCAGCAGCTCAGGTTGTTGCCCGCCGGGACTCCGAGGATCGAGACGAAGCTCTGGTAGGAGTTGACCCGGCTCTGCACCTGCGCGGGGTTGCCGCCGTTGCACTCGATGCTGCCGTTGATGCTGCGGATGGTCTCACCGAATCCGGCGCCGTTGACCATGGCGTTGTGCGGGGTCATGGTGCCGGGGCCGGTCTGGGTGTTCCAGTACCACAGGCCGGTCTTCCAGGCGACGGCCGAGTCGGTCTGCACCAGGTTGGGGTTGTGCAGCAGGTCGATGCCGAGCGCGTCGCCCGCGGCCTTGTAGTTGAAGTTCCAGCTCAACTGGATCGGCCCGCGGCCGTAGTACGCGGACTGTCCGGCCGGGCAGCCGTAGGACTGGCTCGTGTCGCAGTAGTGCGAGTAGTTCGCGGTGTTCTGCTCGACGATGTAGACGAGGCCGCCGGTCTCGTGGCTGACGTTGGCGAGGAAAGCCGCGGCCTCCTGCTTCTTCACCGTGTCGCTGCCGGTGTTCGCGAAACCGGGGTACGCGCTGAGCGCCGCGGTCAGGCCGCTGTAGGTGTAGAAGGAGTTCCGGTTCGGGAACATCTGGTTGAACTGGGCCTCGGTGACGACGAATCCGCTCGGGTTGCCGGGCGGGGTGGTCGTACCGCCGCCGTTGCAGCCGAACGGGTCCCAGTACCAGGTGCTGATGGTGGGGTCGTAGCCCGGGTTGTCGTGGGAGGCCTTGTAGTAGTTGCCGTTGCTGTACTTGACGATGTCACCGGCGACGTAGTTGTGGCCCTGGACCCACGCCGGGTAGTTGCAGGTCCCGCCGGTGCCGCCCGTGGTGCCGCCGGTGCCGCCCGAACCGCCGGTACAGGCGCCCTGGTCCGACCAGACGTCGGCGGCGCCGGGCGTCTCGCCCTGGGTCCACCACTTCGCCAGCCAGTTGTGGCTGTTGTACGACGCGCCCATGCCGCCGGTGTACACCGACGACGAGTTCCACGCGGTGGAGCAGCCCGCGGCGGAGGCGGTGGACGCCAGCGGTACGAGGATGGCGATCCCTATCGCGACCGCGAGTGCGGTGAGGAACGCTATGAGCCGTTGTCTCGACACGTGACCACTCCTTGTGGGGGTTCGAGTGGGGTCGGGACAGACTCAAGCGGAATGGTCTGGACCTGTCAAGGTCCAGACCATTGAACGTCCGCCGGGCGGTGGGAAACCGGCTGGAACAGCCCTAGTTGTCCAGCACCGTCGTCAGGAACTCCGCCGTCCACTCCAGCAGTTCGCGGCCCACCACCGGCTTGCCGCCGATCCGCGCCGTCGTCGGACGCGGGACGAGGGTCTGCTTCGTCGCGTGCTTGAGCACCGTGCGCGGGTAGAGCCGGTTCAGCCGCAGCTCCTGCGACTCGCGCAACTCCACCGGGCCGAAACGGACGTTGGCGCCCTGGAGGGTGATGTCGCTGACGCCGACCTTGCGGGCCAGCATCCGCAGCCCCGCCACCAGCAGCAGATTCTCCACCGGCTCCGGCAGCTTGCCGTAGCGGTCGGTCAGCTCCTCGCGGACCGCCGCGATGTCCTCGGCCGTGTTGGCCGCCGCGATGGCCCGGTACGCCTGGAGCCGCAGCCGCTCGCCCGGCGCGTAGTCGTGCGGGACGTGCGCGTCCACCGGCAGCTCGATCTTGACGTCGAGCAGCGTCTCCTCCGGCTCGCCGCCGCTCTCCAGCGCCGAGCGGTAGTCGGCGACGGCCTCGCCCACCATCCGTACGTACAGGTCGAATCCGACGCCCGCGATGTGCCCGGACTGCTCGCCGCCCAGCAGATTGCCCGCGCCGCGGATCTCCAGGTCCTTCATGGCGACGTACATGCCCGCGCCCATCTCGGTGTGCTGGGCGATGGTGGCGAGCCGCTCGTGCGCGGTCTCGGTCAGCGGCTTCTCCGGCGGGTACAGGAAATACGCGTAGCCGCGCTCGCGCGAGCGGCCGACGCGCCCGCGCAACTGGTGGAGCTGGCTGAGCCCGAAGGTGTCGCCGCGCTCCACGATCAGGGTGTTGGCGTTGGCGATGTCGATGCCCGACTCCACGATCGTGGTGGACACCAGCACGTCGAACCGCTTCTCCCAGAAGTCGACCACGACCTGTTCGAGCTGCGACTCCCCCATCTGCCCGTGCGCGGTGGCGATCCGCGCCTCCGGCACGATGGCGCGCAGCCGCGCCGCCGCCCGGTCGATCGACTCCACCCGGTTGTGGATGTAGAAGACCTGGCCCTCGCGCAGCAGTTCACGCCGGATCGCGGCGCCGATCTGCCGCTCCTCGTACGGGCCGACGAAGGTCAGCACCGGGTGCCGCTCCTCCGGCGGGGTGGTGATGGTGGACATCTCGCGGATGCCGGTGACCGCCATCTCCAGGGTGCGCGGGATCGGGGTGGCGGACATGGTCAGCACGTCCACGTTGGCCCGCAGCTTCTTGAGCTGCTCCTTGTGCTCGACGCCGAAGCGCTGCTCCTCGTCGACGATGACCAGGCCCAGGTCCTTGAACTTCGTCTCGGAGGAGAAGAGCCGGTGGGTGCCGATCACCAGGTCCACGGTGCCGTCCCGCAGCCCCTCGATGGTGGCCTTGGCCTCGCTGTCGGTCTGGAACCGCGACAGCGCCCGCACCTTGACCGGGAACTGCGCGTACCGCTCGGCGAAGGTGCCCATGTGCTGCTGCACCAGCAGCGTGGTCGGCACCAGCACGGCGACCTGCTTGCCGTCCTGCACGGCCTTGAAGGCCGCCCTCACGGCGATCTCGGTCTTGCCGTAGCCGACGTCGCCGCAGATCAGCCGGTCCATGGGGACGGACTTCTCCATGTCCTCCTTGACCTCGGCGATGGTGGTGAGCTGGTCGGGCGTCTCCGCGTACGGGAAGGCGTCCTCCAGCTCGCGCTGCCAGGGGGTGTCGGGCCCGAAGGTGTAGCCGGGGGCGGCCATCCGCGCCGAGTACAGCTTGATCAGGTCGGCGGCGATCTCCTTGACCGCCTTCTTCGCCCGCGCCTTGGTCTTCGTCCAGTCCGCGCCGCCGAGCCGGTGCAGCGAGGGGGCCTCGCCGCCGACGTACTTGGTGACCTGTTCGAGCTGGTCGGTGGGGACGAAGAGCCGGTCGCCCGGCTGGCCGCGCTTGGCGGGCGCGTACTCGACCAGCAGGTACTCGCGGGTGGCGCCCTGCACGGTGCGCTGCACCATCTCCACATAGCGGCCGACGCCGTGCTGCTCGTGCACGATGTAGTCGCCCGCCTGGAGGGTGAGCGGGTCGATGGTCTTGCGCCGCCGGGACGGCATCCGGCCCATGTCCTTGGTGGACGAGCGCTGCCCCGACAGGTCGGTCTCGGTGAGCACCGCGAGCTTGAGCGCCGGGTCGATGAAGCCGTGCTCGATGGAGCCGGTCGCCACGTGGACCACGGACGCCGCGAGGTCGGCCAGCTCGATGTCGAGGCGGGCGGCGATGCCCTCGCCGCCCAGCACCTCCACCACGCGGGCGGCCGGACCCTGGCCCTCGGTGACGTAGACGGTGCGCCAGCCGTCGGCCAGCCAGCCCTTGGTGTCGGCGAGCGCGCGTGCGGTGTCGCCGCGGTACAGCTCGGGCGCGTGCATGCCCAGCTTGAGGGTGTCGGCGGCCAGGTCGTCGGCCTCGTCGGCCGCGAAGGGGCTCACCGACCACCAGGGGACGCCCAGCTCGCGGGCCCGGTCGCGGACGTCGGCGATCGACCACAGCGAGGCCGCGCCCAGGTCGATCGGCGCCTCGCCGCCGCCGGCCGACGCCGCCCAGGACGCCTCCAGGAATTCGCGGGAGGTCGCCACCAGGTCGGCGGCGCGGGTACGGACCCGCTCCGGGTCGCACACCACGGCCATGCTGCCCGCCGGGAGCACGTCGAGCAGCAGCTCCATGTCGTCGACCAGCACCGGGGCCAGGGACTCCATGCCCTCCACCGCGATGCCCTCGGCGATCTTGTCCAGCAGTTCGTGCAGCTCGGGGTGGGCGACCGACAGCGCCGCGGCCCGCTCCTTCACCTGGTCGGTGAGGAGCAGCTCGCGGCAGGGCGGCGCCCACAGGCCGTGCTCGGCGACTTCGAGGGAGCGCTGGTCGGCGACCTTGAAGTACCGGATCTCCTCGACGTCGTCGCCCCAGAACTCCACCCGCAGCGGGTGCTCCTCGGTCGGCGGGAAGACGTCGAGGATGCCGCCGCGCACCGCGAATTCGCCGCGCTTCTCGACCAGCTCGACGCGGGAGTACGCGGCTGCCGCCAGGCCCTCGGTGACGGTGCCCAGGTCGGCGCTCTGCCCGGTCCGCAAGGCGACGGGCTCCAGGTCGCCCAGGCCCTTGACCTGCGGTTGCAGCACGGACCTGATGGGGGCGACCACGACCTGTACGGGTCCGGTCGCCGCGTCGTCGGCCCGCGGGTGCGCCAGGCGGCGCAGGACGGCCAGGCGGCGACCGACGGTGTCGCTGCGCGGGGACAGCCGCTCGTGCGGCAGCGTCTCCCACGCCGGGTACTCGGCGACGGCGTCCGGCGGCAGCAGGGTGCGCAGCGCGGCGGCCAGGTCCTCCGCCTCGCGGCCGGTCGCCGTGACCGCCAGTACGGTGCGGTGCGCGCGGGCCGCGAGCGCCGCGATGGCCAGCGGACGCGCGGCGGGCGGCCCCACCAGGTCCACCATCGGCCGGGCGCCGGAGGCGGCGGCCTCCACCGCTTCCGCGAGGGCGGCGTCCTCGACGACGACGTCGACCAGACCGTTCAGACTCATGAGGGGTTTTCCGTCCCGGGGCAGAGGCAACGCGAAGCACCCGACACGTGTCACGGGCCGGGGGTACCTCCAGCGTACGACGTACCGCCGACAGCCACAGGCCATCGCGTGAGGCGCGGGGCCGCGGAGCCCGTGGGCGGGGACGCCCGGCGGGGGGGCGGACCGGGGTGCGGGACGCGCGGGCGGCCCCGGAGCGCGGGGGGTTGCGCTTCCGGGGCCGCGTCTGTGGTGACCTGCGCCACCGGCCGGTGCGACCGGCGGCGTCAGTCCGTGGCGATCGCGTTCAGTACATTCATCCGCCCCGCCCGGAAGGCCGGGAGCAGCGCGGCCAGCAGGCCGACGACCGCGGAGCCGATGAAGACCAGGATGATCGTCGTCCACGGGATCTGGAGGACGCCGAGGCCCTGGGAGGCCAGCACCTTCTGTCCCGTGGTGCCCCAGCCCAGGCCGAGACCGAGGCCGACCAGCGCGCCGAAGAGCGCGATGACCACCGATTCGAGGCGGATCATCCGGCGCAGCTGGCGCCGGGAGGTGCCGATCGCCCGCATCAGGCCGATCTCCCGGGTGCGCTCGACCACCGACAGGGCGAGGGTGTTCACCACGCCCAGGATGGCGACGATGATCGCGAGGCCGAGCAGCCCGTAGATCATGTACAGGAGCTGGTTGACCTGCTTGTGGATGAGGTCCTTGAAGTCGGACTGGTCGCGGACCTTGAGCTGCGGGTAGTCCTTGACGGCCGCGGTGAGCGAGGCGCCCGCCTCCTTGGCCTGGCCGTCGACGGCCTTGGCGAACATGATCTGGTCGAGCGGCTGCTTGTCCGCCGGGAGGTACTGCTTGGCGGTGGCCAGGTTGGTGTACCAGGCGCCGTGGTCGACCGTGGTGTCGTCGCTGGTGATGACGTTGACGCGGAGCTTGGTCGGCGTGCCGCCGATCATCGTCACCGGCAGCTCGTCACCGATCTTGATGTGGTGGTCCTTGGCGTACGCCTCGTTGACGGACATGCCGTTCTTCGCGTACGCGTCCTTCAGTTCGCCCTTGACGGTCTTGAGCCGCAGGTCGTCGGCGTAGGTCGGGCTGACCGCGCTGAACTGCTTGGTGACCGTCTTGCCGTCGGGCAGCGTGACCTTGGCGTTGACGCCCGCGTACTCGGTGAAGTGCTCCATGTGGGAGGCCGACTTGATCGCCGCCACCAGGGCGGGGGTCAGCGGCTGGCCGCCGTCGGGCTGGAGGATGAAGTCCGCGCCGACCGACTTGTCGAGCTGGTCGTCGGCGGAGGCCACCATGGACGAGCCGACCACCGACATGCCGGCGACCAGCGCGAGGCCGATCATCAGCGCGGAGGCGGTGGCACCGGTACGGCGCGGGTTGCGCAGCGCGTTGCGCTCCGCGAGGCGGCCCATCGGTCCGAAGAACCGCAGGATGACCGCGCTGACCGCTCGTACGATCACACCGGCCAGCAGCGGGCCGATGATCACGAAGCCGACCAGGCTGAACAGCACGCCCAGGCCCAGCAGTCCGCCGCCGGAGGACGCCTTGTCCGACTGTCCCGCGCCGACCAGCGCCACGGCGCCGATCGCGCAGACCAGGACGCCGATCGCGGCGCGGATCCGGCCGGACTTCGCGTCGGTGGGGGTGCCCGCGTCGCGCAGCGCCGCCATCGGGGAGATCCGTCCGGCCCTGCGGGCCGGGATGTAGGCGGAGATCACGGTGACGATGACGCCGATGGCCAGGCCGACGATCGGGGTGGTGGCCTTGATGGTCAGCTCGGAGGTGTCGAGCTTCATGCCCGCCTGGCCCATGAGCTTCATCAGGGCGATGGCCAGGCCGATGCCGCCGCCGATGCCGAGCACCGAGCCGACGACGCCGAGCAGCACCGCCTCGACCAGCACCGACCGGTTGACCTGCTTGCGGCTGGAGCCGAGGGCCCGCATCAGGCCGATCTCGCGGGTGCGCTGGGCGACCAGCATGGAGAAGGTGTTGACGATCAGGAAGATGCCGACCAGGACCGAGATGCCCGCGAAGCCGAGCATCGCGTACTTCATGAAGTTCAGGAAGCTGCCGACGTCGTCCTTGTCCTTCTTCTTGGTCTCGGCGGCGGTGTCGACGGTGTACTTGCCCGCGCCGATGGCCGTCGTGACGTCCGCCTTGAGGCGGTCGTCGGTGACGCCCTTGGCCGCGGTCAGGCCGTAGCCGGTGTACGCGTGGCTGTCACCGAGCAGCTTGGCCTGGGCGGTGGCGGTCTCGATGTAGATGACGGCCGCGCCGGGGTTGGTGGTCTTGAAGGTGACGATGCCGGAGATCGTGACGTGGAAGTCGCCGGGGGCGGCGATGACCCGCAGCGTGTCGCCGATCTTCAGGTGGTGCTTGTCGGCGGTGTCGGCGTCGATCACCGCGTCGGTGGGCCCGCGCGGGGTGTTGCCCGAGGACAGCTCGACGGCCTTGGTCTCGGTCGGGTCCCAGTTGCTGACGATGGTCGGGGCGCCGCTGGTCGGGCTGATGCTCTTGTTGTTCGCGTCGGCGACCGTCACCTGGTCGCTGGTGACGTCGGGGTAGGACTTGGCGACGCCCGGCACCTTGAGCAGGGTCTGCTGGAGCGAGGCGGGCACGGTGTCGGGCCGCCCGGTCTCCTGCGCGTCGTCGACCTTCTTGGCGCTGATGGTGACGTCGGAGGCGGTGGAGCCGAAGAGCTTGTCGAAGGTGGCGGTCATGGTGTCGGTGAACACGAGCGTGCCGCACACGAACGCCACCGAGAGCAGGACGGCGACGGCGGACAGCGCCATGCGTCCCTTGTGCGCGAGGAAGTTGCGCACCGATGTCTTCAGGACGGTCACGAGGTCCTCCCGCGACCGTCGAAGGACTTCATGCGCTCCAGGACGCCGTCGGCGGTCGGGTTCTGCATCTCGTCGACGATCCGGCCGTCCGCCAGGTACAGCACGCGGTCGGAGTAGGAGGCGGCGACCGGGTCGTGGGTGACCATCACGATGGTCTGGCCCAGTTCGTCCACCGACTTGCGCAGGAAGCCGAGGACTTCGGCGCCGGCGCGGGAGTCGAGGTTTCCGGTCGGCTCGTCACCGAAGATGATCTCGGGGCGGGCGGCGAGGGCGCGGGCGACCGCGACGCGCTGCTGCTGACCGCCGGAGAGCTGCGTGGGGCGGTGCTTGAGGCGCCCGGCGAGACCGACGGTCTCCACCACCCGGTCGAACCAGTCGCGGTCCACCTTGCGGCCCGCGATGTCCATGGGCAGCGTGATGTTCTCCGCCGCGTTGAGCGTCGGCAGCAGGTTGAAGGACTGGAAGATGAAGCCGATCTTGTCCCGGCGGAGCTGGGTGAGCTTCTTGTCCTTGAGGGTGGTGATCTCGGTGTCGCCGATCCAGATCCGGCCCTCGGACACGGTGTCCAGCCCGGCCAGGCAGTGCATCAGCGTGGACTTGCCGGAGCCCGAGGGGCCCATGATCGCGGTGAACCGGCCGCGCGCGATGTCGACGTCCACCGCGTCGAGCGCCAGGACGCGCGTCTCGCCGCTGCCGTACGCCTTCGTCACCGCTCGGCCTGCTGCGGCAACGGCCGGACGCTCTCCGCTGCCCCCGGACTTGGGAATCGTCACTGCCGTTGTCACGTGAATCTCCTGTGAGGTCGATGCGGGCCCTGACCAGGCCCTGTTGAGCCGGTGTGCTCAGCTTGTCGGAGCGGCGTCCCCCGGCACGATGGGGGAGGTCTCCGTCTTGTGGGTGGGGCTATCCCCACCCCGCCTCATGACCGTATGGAACGGACGGCCCGGGATCGTCATCCGCCGGTACGAACCGATGGCCACCAAAAGTAGGTACCTCCCCCTAGGGGTCTGCTACCTGAGGCTCATCCCCGTGTCGGGGATGTCGCCGTGACCACGCGAAGGTGTCCTTTACACGTACGGGAGTTGAGGGGTCGTCATGGCCGGGGGGACGCCCGCGTCCACGGCCGCGGACGCGGGCGGTCCGTCGTGGACGGGTACGCCGTGAGCCGGTCTTTCGCGGCTCAACCCGGCGAAGGTCAGTGCATCGCGGCTCAACGCGCCGAAGGTCAGTGCATCGCGGCTCAACCCGGCGAAGGTCAGTGCATCGTGAGGCGCACCGGGCGTACGCCGCCGATCAGGGCGGTCAGCGCGCGGTCGATGTCGGGGCCCACGTACCAGTCGCCGGTGTGGTCGACGGTGTAGACGCGGCCCTCGGCGTCGATGGCGAGCAGCGCGCCGGACGCGGGTTCCTCGCCGAGCGGGCTGATGTCGGTCTCCAGGGCGCGGCCGAGATCACCGAAGGTCCGCGCCAGGTGCAGGCCGCGCAGCGGGTCGACGGCGATGGCCGTGGGGGCGATCTGCCGGCCGGGACCCGAGGCGCCGGGGATCAGCAGGCCGCCGAACTCCGCCCACGCCTCGACCGCGGCGGGGAAGACGGCGTGCCGGTGGCCGCCCGGCGACTCGTACGCCCGCAGCCGGTCCGCCCAGAACTCGGCCTGCTTGATGTCCCAGCGCCCCGGCCGCCAGCCCGCGGCGCGCAGCGCGGCGTCGACGCCGACCGGGAAACGGGTGGTGCCCGCCATCGGGATGCTCATACTCCTTCGGCCGCCGGATCCACCGGCTTGACCCCCAGGTGCGACAGCAGCGGCGCGCACGAGCGGCAGGGCGGGGCGTACGCGCCGTGCGTCGGGTCGCCGTCCTCCCGGATGCGCCGCGAGGTGAGCTTCGCCCCGCGCAGCGCCTTGCGGGCCTCACCCTGGGTGAGCGGCTTGCGGGACGCACGCTTGCCCCGGTTTGCCTCGACTGCCGTCAAGTGGCGTGAAATGAGCACCGGTTCGGGACAGCGCCCGGCGAACCGTTCCCGCTGCGCGACCGGCAGCGCGTCCAGGAAGTCCTGAACGATCGGGTGCAGTACGGGCGGTTGCTCACCTTTGGCGCCGGTGCAGGTCAGCACGTCGTCGCGGATCAGCAGCGCCGCGGCGACCGCGGGCATGATGCCGTCCCTGCGGTGCCGCAGCACCGGCGGGCCCACCGGATCGTCCGAACCGCTCCAGCTCAAGCGCGGATCGGCGGCCCTCGCCGCCTGGGTCTGACTTGTCATGATCTGTGTGCGTCCCTCCATCCGCCCGCCTGGGCGGGCGATCCCCCGTATGTCGTTCAGAGTGCCAAACAGGCCATGCGACGGGAAGCCGGACGCGGCACCGCGCCCATCGTGTGTGGGCCATGTCACCGTCGTGTGACGGAGCGTCGGCAGCACGGGCACAGCATGTGCACAAAACCGGCCGCCATACGGTCGCGGGCGATCGTCGTACGGGCGCGGACGGTCGACGCAGGGTGACGGCCGGTCCCCGGCGGGCGCTTCCCGAACACATGTCGGCGGCGGGGGCGCGCACCGCGGGGGCGTCAGGCACGCACAGCCGCGACACAGCTTCGGCGCGGCATGGACGCGCGCCCGACATGGCGGGAGTATCGGCAGTCGGTCCGCGCCCGCGGACCCGCTGCCGCCGATCAGGGAACGTGACCCCCCATGCGCAAGACCCGGCTCCGCCTGGCCGCCGCCGTGCTCCCCGCCCTCGTCCTCGCCGCGGCCTGCTCCGGCTCGTCCGACGGCTCCAAGGACGCCGACGGCAAGGGCGGCAAGGCCACGGGCTCCACCTCGGCCTCCGCTCCGACGAGCGGCGCCGACAGTCCGTCGGACGGCTCGGCGCTCACCAAGGCGCAGCTCACCAAGGCGCTGATCGCCGAGGCCGACGTGCCCGGCTGGACGATCCAGGTCTCGCAGACCGACGACTCCGCCGACACCTCCACGCTGACCGCGGACAAGCCCGCGTGCCAGCCGCTCGCCGACATCACCAGCAGCAAGCCGAAGATCCCGCGCAAGGCGTTCGTCGGCGCGGCCTTCGCGAAGACGACGTCGAGCGCCACCCCCGACGCGATCAACCAGATGCTGGTCGCCAGTCACGCGCCCGGTGACGCCGAGAAGGTCATCGAGTCGGTGAAGACGGCGTTGGGCACCTGCAAGAGCTTCACCGCGACGGACAACACCGGCACCAAGACGCCGTTCACCATCGCCAAGGGCCCCGCGGTGCCGACCGGCGACGAGGCCGTCTCCTATGTGATGGCCGACACCGCGGACAAGAAGTCCGGCGCGGCCCTGGTGAGCGTGGTGCGGACCGGCGACACCATCACCGCGTACCTGTCGGTGAAGTCGGCGGGCGGCGCGGGCACCCTGCCCATCGACGTCGCGCGCAAGCAGAGCGAGAAGCTGAAGGCGGCGCAGGCGAAGTGACCGTCCGCTGAAGGGCCTGCGGGGACCGTCTCGGGGCACGCCCCGGGGCCACTTTCGCGCACCTCTTTGTGAGCGGCCCCACAGGCGAAATCGCGCCCCTGGTGCCGTAAAGTCGCGCGGCAACGGACCGTCGCCCGTGCGATCCCGGGGACGGACACAACACAGGGGAACACCAGATGCCGATACGTGCACGCAGTCGCCTACTGACCGGTAGCCGGGAGTCGGCCGCTGACCTGCGACGCGGCGGCCCGCACACGCGGACCGCCGTGCTGGCGGCCGCCGCCCTGGTGCCGGTGCTCGCGCTCACCGCGGCCTGCGGGGGCGGCGGGGGCGGCGGGGGCGGCGACGACAAGGCGAAGAAGGAGCCGGGCCCGGTCCGCGCGTCCGGCGCGGTGTCGACGGCCAAGCTCACCTCCGCGCTGCTCACGTCCTCCGACGTCCCCCACGTCCAGGTGCTGCCCGCGGGCAGCAAGACGCAGCTCCTCGGCCCGGCCACGACGGTCGACAACGCGGCCTGCCAGCCGGTCGCCGACCAGTGGAGCAGCCGGCCCAAGCACACGCGGCAGGTGTACACCGGCGCGATGGTCACCGACACCGCGGACAAGGACAAGAACGCGAAGGCGATCAGCCTGGAGGTGATCGCCTCCTACGCTCCCGGCACCGCCGAGACCGTGCTGGACGAGCTGACCACGGCGCTGAAGACCTGCCGCGGCTTCAAGGCCACCCGCGACGGCGGGGTCACCTCCTACACCGTCCGCCCGGTGGCGCCGCCCGCGGGCCGGCCCGCGCTGGGCGACCAGGAGGTGGCGTACACGATCGCCGACACCGCGCGGGGCGCGGCGGGCGTCGTCCTGGTCACCGTGGTCAGGTCCGGCGGCGCCACGGCCGCGTACGAGACGGTGCGCGCCGACCACAAGACGGCGACGCTGCGGGCGGCGATCGCGCTGAAGCAGGCGGAGAAGCTGCGGGCGGCGGCGACCGGCGACTGAGCCCGGCGGCTGCCGACGCGGGGGCGACGCGGGGGCCGACAGCCGCCGACGCGGAGTCGAGGCGGAGTCGGCGCGGAATCGGCGCGGAGTCGACGGCTGCCGACGCGGGCCCGGCGGCAGGCGGATCAGGCAAGTTATCCACAGGCCCTGGCTCTGCCCTGGTGGTGAGGCCCTAGGCTGTGGTCATCAGCCAGACGCAGCAGGGGGCAACCGCCATGACGACAGGTCGGCAAGGGCTGGGCGCACCTCCCGGTCCGCGGGCCGGGGGACGTATCGTGCCGCCGCCGAACGCGGCCTACGCCGGACAGGTCGTGCATTTTCCCGACCCGGTACGCGCCGCCCGCCATCCCCAGGGTGTCTGGGTGGACGACAACGGGATCCCGGACTTCGCGCCGTACGCGCGGGCGGTGGCGGAGATCGCCGAGCCCCCCGAGGGCTTCGGGATAGACGAGCTGCGGCTGACCGACTACGTGTCGGCGAACGCGGCGCTGCACGCCTCGGGCCACGAGCTGTGGGGCAGCCTCTCCCCCGTCGCGACCCCGCACGGCTGGACCTGGCACCACGTCATCGGGACCCGCCGGATGGAGCTGATCCCGGTCGAGGTCAAGGCGCTGCTGCGGCACCACGGGGGCCTGGCCGCCTCCTCCGCCGACCACGCCAAGCGCGGCACCCGGCCGCTCCAGGAGACCCGCCCGGTCCACTTCGGACTGCCGAAGGACCCGGTCGCGGTCACCGAGTCGCAGGTCCGTGACGTCGAGGAGGAGCTGGGCTACCGGCTGCCCGGCGGCTACCGCACCTTCCTGAAGGCGGCGGGCGGCTGCGCCCCGAGCGGCGTCGCGCTCGACCCGGACCTCGGCCTGCTGATCGACCAGCCGTTCTTCACCGTCCGCGACGACGCCGCGGTCAACGACCTGGTGTACGTGAACAAGTGCCTGCGCGACCACCTGACCAAGGACTTTCTGGCGATCTCCTACCTCCAGGGCGGCCTGCTCGCGGTCAAGGTCAAGGGCGAGCGGACGGGCTCGGTCTGGTTCTGCGCGTACGACGACGTCCGCGACGGCGACCGCTGGGCCGCCCCCGCCGACCGGGTCGCCGAACTGCTGCTGCCCTGCGGTGAGTCACTCGACGCGTTCCTGCTCCGGCTCGCGGGCAATCCGCCGGAATTGGAGACCGTCGCGAACCTGATGGTGGACGGGGGCTTCGCCAGCGCCGTCCCGGTGGAGGGATGAGGCCGGACATGGTCACTTTCGCGCAGGCCCAGGAGCGGGCGGAGCGCTGGATCAACGGCGACGTCCCCGCGTACGAGGCCCGGGAGATCCGGGTCCGCGAATTCGACCTCGGCTTCGTCGTCTGGTCGGAGCCGCGCGAGGGCGGCCCGTCCGCGGGCGACGGCGGCGACGTCCGCGTCGTCATAGCCAAGGACAGCGGCGAGGCCACCTTGTGGCCCGGCCTGCCCGTCGGCGAGCTCATCAGGCGTTACGAGGAGGAGTACGGCCCGGTGCCGAACGACGCGGTGCCCGACCCGCCGCAACGCATCGACCTGGAGGCCACGTCCTTCCTGCTGAGCCCCCCGCAGTGGCTCCAGGACGCGGCCGACAAGATGGGCATCCCCGACAACCGCCGGTCGAGCCGGACCAACGGTGCCGGTATCGCCGCGGGCGCGGGCGCCGACGCTCCCGCGTGGCATGCCGCCGCCCCCGGGTCCGGCGGCGCCCCGGCCGACCGTGCCCCGGCGGCCGACGCCGACGGCGGGTACGGCCTGGCGGCGGCCTCGGGTCCCGCCTCGGGACCGGGCGACGGTACGGGCTCCGCGCCCGGCTCCGGCTCCGGCTCCGGCTCCGGCTCCGGCTCCGGCGGGATCGACTACCGGCGGCCCGCCTCCTCCGGCGCCTCAACGCCCGCACCCTCCCCCGCTGACAGCGCTCCCGTCGCACCGGCCGCGTCCGGCGGGATCGACTACCGGCGCCCGGCCCCGGCGGCCGACGCGCCCGCGACCCCCTCGGCGCCCGCGGAACCGGCCGTGCCCGGCGGCAGTTGGGCGGGCAAGACGACCAGCGACAGCGGCGAGGGCCAGTCGGTCCCGGTGCCCGCGACCGTCTTCGCGCCGCCGATCAGCGGCTCCGACCAGGTGGACGTCGCGCAGGACCCCGAGGCCGAGCAGGCCCGCACCGAACTGCTGCCGAGCGGCAGCGGGTTGCCCAAGACCCGGATCGCCCCGCCCGTGGAGCCGCAGGCTCCCGTGCCGCCCGCCAGGCCCGGCGTGCCGCACACCGTGGGGGGTTCGGAATTCCCGCCGCCCGGCGGACCCGCGGTGCCGCTGCCGCCGCCCGGCGGCCTCGGCGCCGGATCCGTGCCTCCGCCCGGTGGCCCCGGTCGCGGTGCCGCCGACATCGCCGACCTGGAGACGGCGAAGGCCGCCCGCGGCCATGTGCCGCCGCCCTCGGGCGGTCCGGTCCGCAGCCCGGACGCGCCGCCGCCCCCGCCGGGAGCCGCCGCTCCTGCGGGCGGTTACCTGCCGACGCAGCTCGTACCGCAGAATCCGCCGGGTGGTCAGAGCCCGCAGGGCCCGCAGGGACCGCCGCCGCCCGCCGCCGGTCGTCCCGGCGGCAACGACCCGCACTACGCGGCGACCATGCTCGCGGGCCCCGGCGCCCCGCCCGGACCTCCCGGACCCACCGGTCCGACGGGACCGCCCCCGCCGCCGCCCGGCCCCGGCATGTCGCCGCCCCCGCCGCCCGCGGGGAACAACGACCCGCACTACGCGGCCACGATGCTGGCAGGGCCTTCGGGGCCGCCCGGACCCCAGGCGCCCGGCGCGGGCCCCGGCGCGCCCGGCCGGCCCGGCGGCAACGACCCGCACTACGCGGCCACGATGCTCGCGGGTCCCGGCGGCGCGCCCATGGGTCCGCCGCCCCCGCCGCCCGGCTACGGCTACCCGCAGCCGACGGCGGTGCCCACGGTCGGCCCCGGCTACATGGCGGTGCTCCGCTACCGCGGCCAGGACGGCAGCGAGCAGCAGCTCATCCGGCGTTCGGCGCCCGGCACTCCGCACCCGGAGTGGCAGATCCTGCACGAGCTGCGCTCGATGGGCGTGCGGCCCGAGCAGGTGCTCGAACTGCACACCGAGCTGGAGTCGTGCGACCTGCCCGGCGGTTACTGCACGCGGATGATCCGCGAGACCTGGCCGCAGGTGCGGATCAGCCACACCGCGCCGTACGGCAGGGACCACGCCAGCCGCCAGCAGGGCGTCCAGCATCTGCTGACGCACCAGGGCGAGCTGCACCAGGTGGCGGGCGCGCCCGCGCGCCCGCAGCCGCAGCGGGTCCCGATGCCCGACCCGCACAGTGTGCTGCGGGTGCCGCCGGTGCCGCTCGACGTGATCGGCCAGGAACTGGCGTCGGCCTTCGGGCCGCAGGGCTTGTTCCGCTTCGACCAGCGGGCGGTGTCCCGGCAGGGCGTGCCCGACATCGTGGCGCAGACCCTGGTGTGGGCCGGGCTGCCGGTGGACTTCGGCCCGTTCTTCTGGGCGCAGGCCCAGCCGGGCCAGCCGGTGCCGACGCTGGCGGAGCTGGCCCAGCAGCGCGGCGTGCAGGCGGCGTCCGACGCGGGCTCGTATCTGGTGATGGGCAATGACTTCGGCCGTCAGCTCTGTGTGCAGTACGGCACCGCGCACATCGTGGCGGTGCCGTTGGAGGCCGGTCCGGGCGGACAGCCCGCGCCGCCGCAGTTCGTCAATTCGAGCCTGCCGGAATTCGCCCGCTGCCTGGCGCTGCTGGGCCGGATGTGGCGGCTGCGGATCGGGCTGACGCCCGATCAGGCGGGCCGCTGGACGGTGGACTTCCAGGCGCAGCTCGCCGCGCAGGACCCGGCGGCCATCGCCTCGCCCGACCACTGGTGGTCGGTTCTCATCGAGCAGATGTGGGACGGACTGCTGTAACGGCCCCGCCAGGGCCCGGCCGACAGAAGTTCCGTCCCGCCGGGTCGTAGCAGAGGCGTCAGGGAACGGCCCCGCCGCGGCGGGGCCGTTCGCTGTGCCGTTCAGGCGGGCCGGTCAAGCGTGCCGATCCGGCGGGCCGGTCAGGCGTTCAGGGGTGCGAACAGCGCCTGGACGGTTTCGGTGGCCAGGTCGCGCAGCCAGATGTGGGCGCGGTCCTCGTCGTACCGCTGGTGCCACAGCAGGTACAAGGGGACGTCGGGCAGCGGGAGCGGCGTCGGCAGGGTGAGCAGGCCGAGGTGGTCCCTGGCCTCGCGGGTGACCGCGTCGGGCACGGTGACCACGAGGTCGGTGTCGAGGACCAGCCGCAGTGCGAAGGCGGCGGTGGGCCCGGCGGCGGCGACGCGCCGTTCGAGGCCGCGCGCGGCCAGGGCGTCGTCGACCGAGTCGCGCAGGCTTCCGCGCCGGGAAACGGTGAGGTGTTCCGCCGCCGCGTAACGCTCGGGGCTCAACGGGCCCTCCGCCAGCGGGTGGCCGGGCCGGACGGCGACGACCAGCCGGTCCCTGCCGACGAGGCGGTGGCGGATGTCGGGAAGCGCCGACCGGCCGGAGCTGGATTCGAGGTCGACCTCGCCCCGGTGCGACTCGGGCGCGTCCGTGCCGGGTTCGGCGGACAGCCGCAGCCGGGCGCCGGGCGCCTGCTCGCGGACGGCCGTGGTCAGGGCGGTGCCGCAGGCCGCGGTCAGCGCGTCGTGCCAGCGCACGGTGAAGACCCGGTCCAGAGCCGCCAGGTCGAGGCTCTGCCGGGCGGACAGCAGGCGGTGGGCCTGCTGCACGAGGGCGTGGACTTCGGCGCGCATGGCCAGCGCGCGAGGGGTGGGGAGCATGCCGCGCCCGGCGCGGACCAGGATCTGGTCACCGGTGACCTTGCGGATACGGCCCAGGGACCGGCTCATCGCGGGCGCGGTCACATGGAGGCGGGCCGCGGCGCCGGTGACGCTCCCCTCCTCCAGCAGCGCGTCCAGGGCCGTGAGCAGGTTCAGATCCAGTTGCATGACAGTAAATCTACAAGTGAAAAGCATGCACTTGTTGTTAATCCACGGGCGACCTACCGTCGAAGTGCGGGCGCGAGAAGAACCGCCCCGCGGCCATCGACACCAGGGAGCCCCCCATGAGCACAGCCATGCCTTTCGCCGCCGGCACGACCCTCCTGTCCGACGTGACGGCCGCGGTGCGGACCGCCGGTCGCACGTTGCGCGCCCGCCACACCACGCACGCCCGCGGCGTGAGCCTGGACGAGGTCGTCGCGGAGATCCACGCCAACGACGACGCGGTGCTGAGCGTGCTGCGCGAACCGCTGCTGCGGGCCCGGCCGGGATCGCGGTGGGCCGAGGACGAGTTGGCGGGCGGCGCGCTCCCGCCCGGGGAGTGGTGGGTGGTCGACCCCGCCGAGGGCAACATCAACCACGTGCACGGCATGGACGACTGGGCCGTCACCGCCACCCTGGTCCGCGACAACCAGCCGGTGCTCACCGTCGTCCATCTGCCGCTGACCGGTGACACGTACACCGCGGTGGCCGGCGGCGGCGCCCGCCTCAACGACCGGCCCCTGACGGTGTCCGCCAAGACCGGTCTGGCCGCCTCGCTCATCGGCACCGGTCAGGCCAGGCCCGGCGAGGACGAGCGCACCTTCCGGCGGATCGGCGACTCCGTCACCGCCATGCTCGTCAACGGCCTGGTCGTACGCGTGTCCGTGCCCGCCACGATGCAGCTCATCCACGTCGCCGCCGGACGGATGGACGCCTTCTGGCAGTTCTCCGACGTGCGCTCGGGACTGGTCGCCGGCGCCCTGCTGGTCTCCGAGGCCGGAGGCACCGTCACCGACCTGGCGGGCGAGCCCTGGAGCACCCGCAGCCGCGACTTCCTGGCCGCGGCCCCCGGCGTCCACGCCGCCGCCCGCGAGGTCCTGTCGCCGATCGTCTGACCGGACGCCCGCCCTTACCCGCTCGACACCGCAAGGAGCATCACCTCATGACCACCATCGGCATCCTGGGCGCGGGCCGCGTCGGGACCCACCTCGCCAACAAGCTCTCCGCCGCGGGACACCAGGTCACCCTCGGCGGCCGGACCCCGGTGGACACCGCCGCCCGCGCCGCCGGGGCCGCCCCGACGGTCGCCTTCGCCGACCAGCCCACCGCCGCCCGCGGCGCGGACATCGTGATCAACGCGACGCCCGGCGACACTTCGCTGGAACGCCTCACCGGCCTGCGCGCCGAACTCTCCGGGAAGATCCTCGTCGATGTCTCCAACGCCACCCGCGACGCCGAGGACGGGCTGCCCGGCGACCTGTGCTACCCCGGCGGCAGCCTCGCCGAGCACCTCCAGGCCGCGCTCCCCGACACCCGTGTGGTCAAGACCCTCAACACCATGCTGTTCATGGTCATGACCGCTCCCGAGATCCTGGCCACCCCGCCGACCGCCTATGTGTCGGGGGACGACGAGGACGCGAAGAAGACCGTCACCGGTCTGCTCGCCGACCTGGGCTGGCGGCCCGCATGGATCGAGGACCTCGGCGGCATTCGCACCGCCCGCGCCGCCGAGGCCATGATCCTGGTCGTGCCCCACGTCCTGCGCCGGAACGGCTTCACGCCGTTCGCCGTCTCCCTCGCGCGCTGACCCCCACCCCGCACGCGGCGAAGAGCCGGGTGACGAAGGGCACTTCCCTTCTTCACCCGGCCCGTCTGCGTTCGGGGCCATCGGGAAGGGAGTGGATGGGTAGGAGACAGGTCGGAGTGTCGCAGCCCGTACAATTCGGACATAAGCCAAAAATAGGCAGGACGGAACGGCCGACGGCGAGGGGCAGGGCATGAGCAGCAACACCGCATCGTCAGCCCGCAACATCGACACCGCGCGCGGACGCGGCTATCGGCCGGAACAGGTCGACCGTTTCCTCGACGAGTTGTCGGAGGACCGGGACGCCGCCTGGGAGCGGGCCGCCCGGCTGACGGTGCTCGCCAACGAGATGGACGCCGAGTGCGCCTCGTTGCGGCACCAGGTCGAAGCGCTCGGCGCCACCTCGTTCGACGCGCTCGGCGACGGCGCCCAGGAGTTGCTGCGGCTGGTCGAGGAGGAGGCCGCCGCCGTACGCGACCGCGCCGAGGCCGAGGCGCAGCACGCGCGCGACACCGCGGAGACCGCCCGCCGCACCCTCCAGGACGAGGCCCGCGCCGCCGCCTCCGCCCGGCTCGCCGCCGCCGAGGAGCAGGCGGAACGGCTCCTGGACGAGGCGTGCGGACGCGCCTCCGAGATCCTCGGCCAGGCCCGCGCGGAAGCCGAGGCCGTACGCGGCGAGGCGGGCCGCGCCCTGGACGCCATGCGGCAGGACGTCGGCCGGACCCTGGCCGAGGTCGACAAGGAGCGCCGCGAACGGCTCGACACCCTCGAACACGAGCTCGCCGAGCGCGAGGCCGGGGTCGACAGCAGGCTCGCCGACCTTCTCGGCGACGCCGAACGGCGCCTCCACGAGGCGCACCAGGAGCGTGCCGACGCCGAGGAGGCCCTGCGGGTGCAGCAGCAGGAGGCCGAGGAGCGGGCGTCCGAACTGCTCGCCCAGGCGCGCATGCACGAGGAGCGCACCCGCCGCGAGAGCGAGCGCTCGCTGCGCGAGCACGAGCAGCACCGCGACGAGATTCGCGCGCATCTCGCGCACGTACGGGCCACCCTCGCCTCCCTGACCGGCCGCCACCTCCCGCCCTCCGGGCCGGACCACCCCGAAGCACCGGGCGCCCCCGGCCTCCCCGAACAAGCCGACCCGTCCGACCCGGCCTGACCCCCAGGGCGCGCTGCCATTGCGCAGGGCCGTGTTTTTAGGGGCGCGGGGAAGGTGCGCTGCCCTTGCGCAGGGCGCTGTCTTGAGGGGCGCGGGGAACTGCGCGGCCCGCCCCCACCGGGCTGTCAGCCCGACAACAACCGCGTCTGCCCCGCTGGGGCCGGTGGCCAAAGGCCGCGCCACCGTCGGTGGCTGAGCGCGCAGTTCCTCGCGCCCCTGGGACCGCGTCCTCCTGCGCACGGTGGGCGCGCAGGGCCCCGCCCCCGAAGAGCGGCTTACCGTCCGGCGCCAGGCGGGCGTCAGATCGGGCGGGCTGCCAGGGGCAACAGGGCGGAGACGCGGAAACCGCCGTCGGGGGTGGGGCCCGCGGCGAAGCCCCCGCCGTGGGTGGTGACACGTTCCTTCATACCGACCAGCCCGTGCCCCCCACTGGGAAGCGGCGTGGCCGGGGTGCCGTCGGAGGGCCCGTTGAGAACGAGGACGGCGATCTCGAGCTCGCGGTAGGCGAGGCGGACATGGGCCCTGGCGCCCCCGGCGTGCTTGTGGACGTTGGTGAGCGCTTCCTGCACCACGCGGTAGACGGTCTGTTCGACGCGGGCGCCGCAGGGCCGCTCCTCGCCCTCGACGGTGAACTCGACGGTCATCCCGGCGGCCTGGGACTGCTCGACGAGTTCGCCGAGCTGGTCGATGCACGGCCCCTCGGGCTCCGGCTCCGTAGCCGTATCCGTATCCGTATCCGTATCCGTATCCGGCTCGGGCTCGAGAACCCGCGGCGCGGGAAGCCGCGGCGCGGGCGCGGGCGCCCGCTCGGGCGCCGCCGTACGCAGCACCCCGAGCATCTGGCGCAGTTCGGTCAGCGCCTCGCGCCCCATGTCGCCGAGCAACTCCGCGGTGCTGGACGCCTTGGCCGGGTCCTTGAGGGCGACGGCCTTGAGGGCCGCCGCGTGGACGACCATCAGGCTCACCCGGTGGGCCACCACGTCGTGCATGTCGCGGGCGATCCGGGTCCGCTCCTCGGCGCGGGCCCGCTCGGCGCGCTCGGCCGCCTTCTCCGCGAGGAGTTCCAGCTCGCGTTCCAGGCCGTCGGCCCGCTCCCGCAGGCTCTCCACCAGCCGGCGCCTGGCCCGTACGTACAGACCGAGCAGGACCGGCGGGGCGGTGAGGCCGAGGGCGAGCAGGAGTGAGGTGCTCAGGACGATCGGCAGGGACATCGAGCGGTTGTCGTCCGCGTTGCGCAGGCTGTCGTGGAGGCGGATGAAGGAGACCAGGAAGGTGCCGAGGCCGTTCATGGAGGCGAGCGCGGCGGTGATCCGGCGCGGCACCTCGGAGACGGTCAGGGAGTAGAGGCCGACCACCGACAGCAGGAAGCCCAGCTCGGCCGGGCTCAGGGCGATGCCCACCAGGACCACGGCGATCGGCCAGCGGCGGCGCAGCAGCAGGGTGCCGCCCGCGAGCAGCCCGATCAGCGCCGCCACCGCGGGTGTCACCCCGGTCTTGTGGGCGAAGGTCACGCCCTCGAAGGCGCACTCCACGGCCGAGGCCACGGCCAGCGCCAGGTCCAGGAGGAAGCCGCGCCGCCGCGTCCACCACCACCAGCCGGACCCGGGCCGTCCTCCAGCCCCGTCGTCCGGTACGTGCGCCCCCGTCGTACTCATGGCGTCCAGACTAGGCGGTGCCCGAGGCGGCGTGGCGGCCGTGTCAGCCCCGTATCGGCGCGGTATCGGCCGGCGGGACCGGTAAGGGTCTCCAGGGGTAAGCGCGACCGGGTGCCGTGTCCGCCAGATGGGCGGGCCGTCTCGCCGCGGAGGCGGCCACCTATCCTGGAGCGGTCGGACAGCGCGGTCCGCAGCCACGTCTTTCCCTACGCCTTGTATGCCGTCGTCCACTTCCACTGCACAAGGAGCCGCACCTGTGAGCAGCGCCGACACCGCCCCGGAGAGCAGTACCGCCCTGCGAGCCGACATCCGCCGCCTGGGAGAACTGCTCGGCGGCACGCTGGTGAGACAGGAAGGCCAGGAACTCCTCGATCTCGTCGAGCGGGTACGTGCCCTGACCCGCACCGACGGCGAGGCAGCCGCCACGCTTCTCGGCGACACCGACCTGGAGACCGCCGCCAAGCTGGTACGCGCCTTCTCCACCTACTTCCATCTGGCCAACGTCACCGAGCAGGTGCACCGCGGCCGGGACCTGCGCGAGCGCCGCGCGCAGGAGGGCGGCCTGCTCGCCCAGACCGCCGACCTGCTGAAGGACGGCGACCCCGAGCACGTACGCGAGACCGTACGGAATCTGAACGTGCGGCCGGTGTTCACCGCGCACCCCACCGAGGCCGCGCGGCGCAGTGTGCTGAACAAGCTGCGCAGGATCGCGGAGCTGCTGGACGACACCACCGGGCAGGGCACGGGCGACCGGCGCCGCGCGGACCTGCGGCTCGCGGAGAACATCGACCTGCTGTGGCAGACCGACGAGCTGCGGGTGGTGCGCCCTGAGCCCGCCGACGAGGCGCGCAACGCCATCTACTACCTGGACGAACTGCACGCGGGCGCGGTCGGCGACGTCCTGGAGGACCTGGCGGCCGAGCTGGAGCGGGTCGGGCTGCCGCTGCCCGCGGGGACCCGCCCGCTGACCTTCGGCACCTGGATCGGCGGCGACCGCGACGGCAACCCCAATGTGACCCCGCAGGTCACCTGGGACGTGCTGATCCTCCAGCACGAGCACGGCATCACCGACGCGCTCGACCTGGTGGACGTGCTGCGCGGCGCGCTGTCCAACTCGATCCGCAACTGCGGCGCGAGCACCGACCTGCTGGACTCGCTCGCCACGGACCTGGTGGCGCTGCCCGAGATCAGCCCGCGCTACAAGCGGCTGAACGCCGAGGAGCCGTACCGGCTGAAGGCGACCTGCATCCGGCAGAAGCTCGTCAACACCCGCGAGCGGCTGGCCGGCGGCACCCCGCACGTCCCCGGCCGCGACTACCTGGGCACCGGCGGTCTGCTGCACGACCTCCAGCTCATCCAGGACTCGCTGCGCGTCCACCGCGGCGGCCTGATCGCCGACGGCCGCCTGGACCGTACGATCCGGACCCTGTCCGCCTTCGGCCTCCAGCTCGCGACCATGGACGTGCGCGAGCACGCCGAGGCGCACCACCACGCGCTGGGGCAGCTCTTCGACCGGCTCGGCGAGGAGTCCTGGCGGTACGCGGACATGCCGCGCGACTACCGGCGCAAGCTGCTGGCCAAGGAGCTGCGCTCGCGCCGCCCGCTGGCACCGACGCCCGCCCCGCTGGACGAGGCGGGCGCCAAGACGCTCGGGGTGTTCCACACCATCCGGGAGGCGTTCGAGCGGTTCGGTCCGGAGGTCGTGGAGTCGTACATCATCTCGATGTGCCTGGGCTCGGACGACGTCTTCGCGGCGGCGGTGCTGGCGCGCGAGGCCGGGCTGATCGACCTGCACGCCGGGATCGCCAAGATCGGCATCGTGCCGCTGCTGGAGACCACCGACGAGCTGAAGATCGCCGACCAGCTCCTGGACGAGATGCTGTCCGACCCGTCCTACCGGCGGCTGGTGTCGCTCCGCGGTGACGTGCAGGAGGTCATGCTCGGATACAGCGACTCGTCGAAGTTCGGCGGCATCACCACCTCGCAGTGGGAGATCCACCGGGCGCAGCGGCGGCTGCGTGACGTCGCGCACCGGCACGGGGTGCGGCTGCGGCTGTTCCACGGCCGCGGCGGCACCGTCGGCCGCGGCGGCGGCCCCTCGCACACCGCGATCCTCGCCCAGCCCTGGGGCACCCTGGAGGGCGAGATCAAGGTGACCGAGCAGGGCGAGGTGATCTCGGACAAGTACCTGATCCCGTCGCTGGCCCGGGAGAACCTGGAACTGACGGTCGCCGCCACGCTCCAGGCGTCCGCGCTGCACACCGCGCCCCGGCAGTCCGACGAGGCGCTGTCGCGCTGGGACGCGGCGATGGACATCGTCTCCGAGGCGGCCCACGACGCGTACCGCAAGCTGGTCGAGGACCCGGACCTGCCGCCGTACTTCTTCGCCTCCACGCCCGTCGACCAGCTCGGCGAGCTGCACCTGGGCTCGCGTCCCTCGCGCCGCCCGGACTCCGGTGCGGGCCTGGACGGTCTGCGGGCCATCCCGTGGGTGTTCGGCTGGACGCAGTCCCGGCAGATCGTCCCCGGCTGGTTCGGGGTCGGCGCCGGGCTGAAGGCCGCCCGCGAGGCGGGGCTCGGCCCGGTGATAGACGAGGCGTTCGGACAGTGGCACTTCTTCCGCAACTTCCTGTCCAACGTCGAGATGACCCTGGCCAAGACCGATCTGCGGATCGCCCGGCACTACGTGGACACCCTGGTGCCCGACGAGCTCAAGCACGTCTTCGCCACGATCGAGGCGGAGCACGCGCTGACGGTCAGCGAGGTGCTGCGGATCACCGGGGAGTCCGAGCTGCTGGCGGGCAGCCCGCTGCTGGCGCAGACCTTCCACATCCGTGACCAGTACCTGGACCCGATCTCGTATCTCCAGGTGACGCTGCTGGCCCGGCAGCGGGCGGCGGCGGAGCGGGGCGAGAGCCCCGACCCGCTGCTGTCGCGCGCGCTGCTGCTGACGGTGAACGGTGTGGCGGCGGGGCTGCGCAACACCGGCTGAGCGATAGGAGAAAGGCGCCCGGCGGACCGATCATCGGTCCGCCGGGCGCCTTCTTCTGTACGCCTGTACGTCTGTATGCCTGTACATCTGTATGCCTGTGCGCCTATGCGCCTGTACGTCGTCGGCCGCCTCAGTTCTTGCGGTGGCCGATCAGCCGCGGCTTGGGCTCTATGCCCGCCAGGCCGTTCCAGGAGAGGTTCACCAGGTGGGCGACGACCTCGGCCTTCTTCGGCTTCTGCGCGTCCAGCCACCACTGGCCGGTGAGCGCCACCATGCCGACCAGCGCCTGCGCGTACATCGGGGCGAGTTTGGGGTCGAAGCCGCGCCGCTTGAACTCGTGGCCGAGGATGTCCTCGACCTGGGTGGCGATGTCGCTGATCAGCGAGGCGAAGGTGCCGGTGGACTGGGCGACGGGTGAATCGCGCACCAGGATGCGGAAACCGTCGGTGTACTGCTCGATGTAGTCCAGCAGCGCGAAGGCGGCCTGTTCCAGCAGCTCCCTGGGGTGGCCGCCGGTGAGGGCGCCGGTCACCATGTCGAGCAACCGGCGCATCTCACGGTCGACGACGACGGCGTAGAGCCCTTCCTTGCCGCCGAAGTGCTCGTACACCACCGGCTTGGAGACGCCCGCCTTGTGGGCGATCTCCTCGACCGAGGTGCCCTCGAAGCCGCGTTCGGCGAAGAGCGTGCGGCCGATGTCGAGAAGCTGCTCGCGCCGTTCCTTGCCGGTCATACGGACCCGGCGGGCGCGCCGGGCGGTGGGTCCCGCCACGGAGGCCGTGGCCGGACGTGAGCCCGACTTCGCACCCGAATCCGTACCCGAATCCGTACCCGAGGCCCTGCCGCTTCCGCCGTCGCCGTTCGATCCGCTGCCGTCGCTCACGCGTCAATCATGCCGCTTCACTGATGTTTTCCTTACGGCGGGCCGCGATACGGTCCGCGCTCGGCCAGCGGACGTCGGTGGCCCAGCCGAGCTGTTCGCACCAGCGGATGATCCGGGCGCTGGAGTCGACCTGGCCGCGCAGCACACCGTGCCGGGCGGAGGTGGGGTCGGCGTGGTGCAGATTGTGCCAGGACTCGCCGCAGGACAGCACCGCCAGCCACCACACGTTGCCGGAGCGGTCACGGGACTTGAAGGGGCGCTTGCCGACCGCGTGGCAGATCGAGTTGATCGACCAGGTGACGTGGTGCAGCAACGCCACCCGAACGAGCGATCCCCAGAAGAACGCGGTGAACGCGCCGTACCACGACATGGTGACGAGGCCGCCGACCACCGGCGGGATGGCCAGCGAGATCACGGTCCACAGCCAGAAGTCGCGCGAGATGCGGCGGATCGCGGAGTCCTTGATCAGGTCGGGCGCGTACTTCGCCTGCGAGGTCTGCTCCTCGTCGAACAGCCACCCCATGTGGGCCCACCACAGGCCCTTCATCAGCGCGGGCAGCGTCTCGCCGTACCGCCACGGGCTGTGCGGGTCGCCCTCGGCGTCGCTGAACTTGTGGTGCCTGCGGTGGTCGGCCACCCAGCGCACGATCGGGCCCTCGACGGCCATCGATCCGGCGATGGCGAGCGCGATCTTCAGGGGGCGGTTGGCCTTGAACGAACCGTGGGTGAAGTGCCGGTGGAAGCCGATGGTGATGCCGTGGCAGCCGAGGAAGTACATGCCGATCATGAGGCCGAGATCCAGCCAGCTCATGCCGCGGCCCCAGGCGAGCGGGATGGCCGCCACCAGCGCCACGAAGGGGATGCTGATGAACAGCAGCAGCGCGATCTGCTCGATCGACCGCTTGCTCTCACCACCGCGGGTGGCGCTGTTCAGCGCGTCTTCCTGTCCCGAGGGCCCGGGTTCCCGGGACTCGGGCCTCACGTCCGTGTGCGTGGTCATGTCTGTCCCTTGGGGATCTGAGGGGGCTGGTTTCAGCCGGTCAAGCCCGTAACTTACGCCGCCGTAAGTATTGCAGCGGCCGACGACGAGCGACAGAACCACTTCGCGCGGCCCGTCGTGCGATCTCTACCCCGGATCTACGTCGCGTCCACCCCGGCTCGTACGGCATGATGGTGAAGTCCAGCCCGCCCGGCTCGCCAACGGGTCGAAAGCGCGGGTTGATCCGCCGTGGTGTAATTGGCAGCACTGGGGCTTTTGGTGCCTTATGTCCGGGTTCGAGTCCTGGCGGCGGAGCACCTCACCGGGGCCCCGGCCGGTCCGGCCGGGGCCGCCCGGCGTCCATCCGGGAACCCGTCGGTATCCTGCGGATGTCCAGCACCCGAAGCCGAGGAGTCTCCTCACGTGAGCCCGAACCGTCCGGCTGCCGTCGTCGTCCTCGCCGCGGGTGAGGGCACCCGCATGAAGTCGGCCACCCCGAAGGTCCTCCACCCCATCTGCGGCCGTTCCCTCGTCGGCCATGTGGTCGCCGCCTCCCGCGAACTGGCGCCGCAGCACCTCGTGGTGGTCGTGGGCCACGCCCGCGAGCGGGTCACCGAGCACCTCAACGGCATCGACCCGCAGGCGCTCACCGCCGTGCAGCACGAGCAGAACGGGACCGGGCACGCGGTCAGGATCGGCCTGGACGCGCTGTCCGCGCAGGGCGTCGTCCTGGACGGCACCGTGGTGGTCACCTACGGCGACACCCCGCTGCTCACCGCCGAGACCCTGCACACCCTGGTCGGCGCGCACGAGGGCGACGGCAACGCCGTGACGGTCCTCACCGCGAAGGTGCCCGACCCCACCGGCTACGGCCGGATCATCCGCTCCTCCGACGACCGGGTCACCGCGATCGTCGAGCAGAAGGACGCCGGACCGGCCCAACTGGCGATCGCCGAGATCAACTCCGGGGTCTACGCCTTCGACGCGGCCCTGCTCGCCGACGCGCTCGGCAAGATCACCACGGACAACTCGCAGGGCGAGGAGTATCTGACCGACACCCTCGGCATCCTGCGCGAGGCCGGCCACCGCGTCGGCGCGTACGTCGCCCCCGACCACCGCGAGATCGCCGGGGTGAACAACCGGGTGCAGCTCGCCGAGGCCCGCCGGGTGCTCAACGACCGGCTGCTCCACCGCGCCATGCTGGACGGCGCCACGGTCGTCGACCCCGCCTCCACCTGGGTCGACGTCGACGTCCGCTTCGAGCAGGACTGCCTGGTGCACCCCAACACCCAGCTCCTGGGCGCCACCAGCGTCGGCGCGGGCGCCGAGGTCGGCCCCAACTGCACGCTCACCGACACCGCGGTCGGCCCCGGCGCACGGGTGTCCAACACCGTCGCCGACCAGGCCGAGATCGGCGAGGAGGCGACCGTCGGCCCGTACGCGTATCTGCGCCCCGGCGCCAAGCTCGGCCCGAAGGCCAAGGCGGGCACGTACGTGGAGATGAAGAACGCCTCGATCGGCGAGGGCACCAAGGTGCCGCACCTCAGCTATGTGGGGGACGCCACGATCGGCGAGTACACCAACATCGGCGCCGCCAGCGTCTTCGTGAACTACGACGGCGAGGCCAAGCACCACACCACCATCGGCAGCTACTGCAAGACCGGCTCCGACAACATGTTCGTGGCGCCGATCACCGTCGGGGACGGCGCGTACACCGCCGCCGGATCGGTGATCACCAAGGACGTTCCCGCGGGGTCGCTGGCCGTCGCCCGCGGTCAGCAGCGCAACATCGAGGGCTGGGTGGCGCGCAAGCGTCCCGGCAGCGCCGCCGCCGAGGCCGCCGAACGCGCACAACGAGGAGACACGCCGACGCCGCAGGGCGAGTGAGGGACGTCTCATCCGGGCCTCTTGAGGTGCACAGATGCGCCGGTTGGGGCGTACCGTGTGGCTTGCACACAATTCCGCCAGCACGCCTAACCGAAGGCGACGCTGTGCCGAACACCAGTCGAAAACTCCAAGGAGACGGTGCAGTGACCGGGATCAAGACGACCGGTGAGAAGAAGCTGATGCTCTTCTCCGGCCGCGCCCACCCCGATCTGGCGGAGGCGGTGGCACACAGTCTCGGAGTCGGCCTGGTGCCGACCAAGGCTTTCGACTTCGCCAACGGCGAGATCTATGTGCGGTTCCAGGAGTCGGCCCGCGGCGCGGACTGCTTCCTCATCCAGAGCCACACCGCTCCCATCAACAAGTGGATCATGGAGCAGCTCATCATGCTCGATGCTCTCAAGCGGGCCTCCGCCCGGAGCATCACCGTGATCGTGCCCTTCTACGGCTACGCCCGGCAGGACAAGAAGCACCGCGGCCGTGAGCCGATCTCGGCCCGGCTGATGGCGGACCTGTTCAAGACCGCGGGCGCCGACCGCATCCTCACGGTCGACCTGCACACCGACCAGATCCAGGGCTTCTTCGACGGCCCGGTCGATCATCTCTTCGCCCTGCCGGTGCTCGCGGACTACGTGGGCGCCAAGGTCGACCGCGCCAAGCTCACGGTGGTCTCCCCGGACGCCGGCCGGGTACGGGTCGCCGACCGCTGGTGCGACCGGCTCGGCGCGCCACTGGCCATCGTCCACAAGCGCCGTGACCCCGACGTCGCCAACCAGGTGAAGGTCCACGAGGTCGTCGGTGACGTCAAGGGCCGGGTCTGCGTCCTGGTCGACGACATGATCGACACCGGCGGTACGATCTGCGCCGCCGCCGACGCGCTGTTCGCCAACGGCGCCGAGGACGTCATCGTGACCGCCACCCACGGTGTGCTCTCCGGGCCCGCCGCGGACCGGCTGAAGAACTCCCGGGTGAGCGAGTTCATCCTCACCGACACCCTGCCGACCCCGCGCGAGCTGAACCTCGACAAGATCACCGTGCTGTCCATGGCGCCGACCATCGCCAACGCGGTGCGCGAGGTGTTCGAGGACGGCTCGGTCACCAGCCTGTTCGAGGACTCCGAGCACTGAGCTAGATCGATTTCTCCCGGGGCCTCCCCGCCGGTTACGCTGTCCGCGTTGCTCGGCGAGGGAGGCCCCGGTTTTTCCGGCGGACCTCCGTTATCGGCGCGCTCCTCGTAACGGTCTCCGCGCAAGCGGGGGTGAGTCGTGGAACGGCCCGTCGTGGGTCGGGCGACCGTATGACCCCCCTTTCGCGTACCGAGTTTTCCGTATCGAGGAGTTGAGCATCATGGCCGAGGTCAAGATCGCCGCAGAGCCGCGCACCGAGTTCGGCAAGGGCGCCGCCCGCCGCGTGCGCCGCGCCCACCAGGTCCCCGCCGTCATCTACGGTCACGGTGCCGACCCGCAGCACGTCACCGTCCCCGGCCACGAGCTGCTGCTCGCGCTCCGCACCGCGAACGTGCTGATCTCCCTCCAGCTCGACGGCAAGACCGCGCTGGTCATCCCCAAGGCGGTCCAGCGCGACCCGCTGCGCGGCACCATCGAGCACGTCGACCTGCTGTCCGTGAAGAGCGGCGAGAAGGTCACCGTCGAGATCCCGGTGCAGACCGAGGGCGAGCTGGCCGTCGGCGGCAACCTGCTGGAGCACGTGCTCAACACGCTGCCCGTCGAGGCCGAGGCGACCCACATCCCGACCGCGGTCACCGTCTCCATCGAGGGCCTGGAGGCCGGCGCCTCCATCCTCGCCAAGGACATCACGCTGCCCAAGGGCTCCACCCTGGCGATCGACGAGGACGCGGTCGTCATCCAGGTCGTCTCGGCCCAGGCCGAGGCCGCCGACGAGGCGGGCGACGAGGCGGGCGAGGGCACCGAGGACGCCGCCGCCGAGGCGTAGTCCCCCGCGCTCCCCCGGTCCTCGCGCGCTTAAGCGCTCGTGTGTTGACGTGCTCGTGTGCTGACGTGCTCGTGTGCTGACGTGCTCGTGTGCTGACGTGCTCGTGTGCTGACGTGCTCGTGTGCTGACGTGCTCGTGTGCGTACGCTCACGTGCCCGCGCGCTCGCGTGCTGACGTGCTCGCGTGTGACCCCGGCCGCCGCCGCACCCTCACGGAGTGCGGCGGCGGCCGTTTTCCCGGTACGAAGTCGGCGACACGGAGTCGGAGACGTGGATGAGTGACACCTCAGGGCCCTGGCTGGTCGCGGGCCTCGGCAATCCGGGCCCCGAGTACGCGGGGAACCGGCACAACATCGGCTTCATGGTGGCCGATCTGCTCGCCCAGCGGGTCGGCGGCAAGTTCAAGCGCGCGCAGAAGGCGCAGGCCGTGGTCGTGGAGGGCCGGATCGGCCCGCCCGGACCCGCGAACCAGCGGGTGGTGCTGGCGAAGCCCCAGTCGTACATGAATCTGTCCGGCGGCCCGGTGACCGCGCTGCGCGACTTCTACAAGGTGCCGACCGAGCGGATCATCGCCGTCCACGACGAGCTGGACATCGACTTCGGCACGCTGCGGCTCAAGCTGGGCGGCGGCGACAACGGCCACAACGGCCTCAAGTCGATGACCAAGTCGATGGGTCCCGACTATCTGCGGGTGCGCGCGGGGATCGGCCGTCCACCGGGCCGGATGGACGTGGCGGCCTTTGTGCTCAAGGACTTCTCGTCCACCGAGCGCAAGGAGCTGGACTGGTTCGTGGACCGGGCGGCGGACGCGGTCGAGGCGCTGATCACCGAGGGCCTGGAGCGCGCGCAGAGCACGTACAACACCTGACCGGACGCGCGACCGGTCAACCGCCGGACACGGCGCTCACCCTTGTCGAGGGCGGGCGCGTACCGAGGTTGACCGGACGGCATGCGATGGCCAAAGATCGCCCGCATGGTGAAACGCAGCCGTTCCCGCCGGATGGCCGAGGGCACCTGGGGGCTGATCCTGCTGGCCCGGGTGGTGGGCGGGTGGGCGCTGGTGCTGCTGCTCCTGGCGTCCGGCGCCTGGGACTCGTGGAAGACCGCGCAATACGTGGTGCTCACCAAGGGGCACGAGCACGGCACGATGACGCTGACGAACTGCGGCGACTCCACCTGCACCGGACCCTTCGCGCCGAAGGGGTCGGCCGTCGCCCGCCCGAAGGTGGTCATCAGCCTGCCGGTCACACACCATGTCGGCGACCGTGTGCCGGTCGTGGTGAAGCCCGGGACGAACACGGTCCTACGGTCCGACTGGGGCGGCCTGTTCTTCTCCTGGGTGCCGCTGGCCGGAGCCCTGCTGCTGGCCGCGGTCGTGGCCGGCGGGGCGCTGCGGATGCGGCGCACGGCGTGGACGCTGGCGGCGCTGGGGGCGGCGCTTATCGGTGCGGCCTTCTTGCTGCTGTAGGACGCGTGGGGGGCGTCGGGCACGCTCGCCCGACGCCCCCGCGCGCGACCGTCAGGCTCTCATCGCCGTCGGCTCCAGGAACTCCAGCCGGTTGCCGACCGGGTCCTCGGAGTAGAAGCGGGAGTGGCCCGGCAGGTCGTCGTCCCAGACGACCTTGGCGCCGTGCGCCTGGAGCTCCTTGCCGAAGGCGTGGATCCCGGTGACGCGGATGCCCGGGTGGGCCTTGCGGGCGGGCCTGAAGTCCTCCTCGATCCCTAAGTGCAGCACCGCGTCCCCCGCCGCGAACCAGCAGCCGCCGCGCGCCGCGAGCACCGGCGGCTTGGTCAGCTCGGCCATCCCCAGCACCCCGACGTAGTACGCGCGCAGCGCCTCCTCGCTGCCCGGCGGCGCGGCGAGCTGGACGTGGTCGACCCCCGCGATCCCGAAGCCGTCGGCGCCCCCCGCCGTCCCCCCTGCCGCTCCCCGCGTCACGCCGCCGCCTCCTGCCCCTGTTTGCGCGCGACGGTGAAGATCCGCCGGAAGGGGAAGACCGTCCCGTGCGGGCCCGGCGGGTACGCCTTGCGCAGCAGGTCGCGGTACTGGCCGACGAATTCCGTCACCGCCCCCCGGTCGCCGTCCAGCGCGGTCAGCACCGGCCGCAGCGCGGTGCCCTTGGTCCACTCCAGCACCGGGTCCTCGCCCTGGAGCAACTGCACATACGTCGACTCCCACACGTCGGCCGCGCAGCCCAGTTCGGTCAGCCGCTCCAGATAGTCGGCCGGGCTGAGGATGTGGACGTAGCGGCGGCCGTGTCCGTCGAGCCGGTCGCGCCACCGCGGGGTGTCGCACAGCTCGCCCAGCAGCGCGTGGCTGGGCGCGGTGAAGTTGCCCGGCACCTGGAAGGCCAGGGTGCCGCCGGGCGTGATGTGGTCGAGCCAGCCGGGGAAGCGGTCGGCGTGGCCGGGCACCCACTGGAGCGCGGCGTTGGAGACGATCAGGTCGAAGGACTCCTCGGGCGCCCAGTGCGCCGCGTCGGCCTGCCGGAAGTCCAGCTCACCGCCGCCCGCCGTGGGTCCCGCGTACCGCGCCGCCGCGTCCAGCATCTCGCGGGAGCTGTCGAAGCCGGTGATCCGGGCTCCGGGCCAGCGGTCGGCGAGCAGCGCGGTGACATTGCCCGGACCGCACCCGATGTCGGCGATCCGGGGCGCCTCGCCGCCCGGCAGATCCTGGATACGGGTGAGGAGGTCGAGGAAAGGGCGGGTGCGGTGGGTGGAGTGCCGGAGATACTGTTGCGGGTCCCACGTTGGCGCTGCGTGCATCGTCGTACTCCCTGGCTTTTCATAGCCGGCTGCGCACAGCCGCTACCGAAACGGAGGGCGAGGTTCTGCCCTCTGGTCGGTGTCCAGGCTCCTCCGACATATCTCTTGAAGTCAAGAGGCTTCATATCAAGAGACTTCATATCGACAGACCTACTACACTGAGCGCATGGAGGACGAGGTCGACCGGCTGGTCGCTGCATGGCGCCGAGAGCGCCCCGACCTCGACGTGGAGCCGCTGGAGGTGCTCAGCCGGGTCAGCAGACTCGCCCGGCACCTCGACCGCGCGCGGCGGCTGGCCTTCGCCGAGCACAGTCTCGAACCGTGGGAGTTCGACGTGCTCACCTCGCTGCGCCGCGCGGGACCGCCGTACCAGCTCTCGCCGGGCCAGCTCCTGACCCAGACGCTGGTCACCTCCGGCACGATGACCAACCGGATCGACCGGCTCGCCCAGCGCGGGCTCGTCGAGCGGCTGCCCGACCCCAGCGACCGGCGCGGCGTGCTCGTCCGGCTCACCGTGGAGGGCCAGGAGCGCGCGGACCAGTCACTGGCCGGACTGCTCGCGCAGGAACGCGCGATCCTGGGCGAGCTGTCCGCCCGGCAGCGCGGTGAACTGGCCGGGCTGCTACGACAGTTGACCGCGCCTTTCGACAACGTCCCCGGCTGACGGCACCAGCTCCACCGGCCCCACGCCCGCCCTGCGGGCCAGCGCGACCGCCGCCAGCGTCGAGTGCACGCCGAGCTTGCCCAGCACATTCTGCATATGGGTGCGGACGGTGTGCGGCGACAGGAACAGCCGCTCGGCGACGGCTTTGCGGCCCAGGCCCGCGACCATGCAGCGCAGCACCTCCTGCTCGCGCGGCGTCAGCGACTCCACCAGCCGTTCGCTCTCGGTGCGGTGCCTGCGGGCGGCCGTCAGCTCGCGCAGCACCCCGGTCAACAGCGCGGGCGGCAGATGCGTCTCGTCGCGCAGCACGCCGCGTACGACCGCGAGCAGCCGTGACAGCGAGCAGTCCTTGGCGACCCACCCCGACGCCCCGGCCTGGAGCGCGCGGGCCGCCCTGCGGGCGTCGTCCCGCTCGGCCAGCACGACGGTACGGGTCCCCGGATACTCGGCCCTGACCCGTTCCACCAGCGCCAGGCCGTCCAGGACCGGTTCCTGCTCGACCGGGATGCGCGGCACCGCCGCGAGCGTCACCGGCGGTCGCGGACCGTCCCCCAGATCGGCGTCCACCAGCAGGACGTCGTAGCGCCGGTTGTCGGCCGCCGCGCGGTCCAGGCAGCGCTGAGCGGCCGGGCCGCTCCCCGCGGCCGAGACGTCGACGTCGGGTTCCGCCGCGAGCGCGGCGGCAAGCGACTCGGCGAAGATGCGATGATCATCGACGACGAGAACGCGGATTCGTCCCACGGGTACCACTCCCGGTGTTGGGCACTCCCCCAGTGGCGGGGCGGCATTCGCGCGGGATCCGGCACCCGGATCGGGACCGCCGCCCGTCCCCGGGTGCCGAACCCCTTGCGTCTCGCCCCCTGATGCACGCCGGCCCCCACCGGCGCTGTCTCAAAAGCGTAGGGCGTCGCGCCCCCGTTAACACCGTCTTGACGGAAGTTCTCCGTCGCGGAATTCCGGATTCCCTCGTCTTGTGGTACCGGAGTGACCACGGTGACGGGAGCGGCCCCGCGCGCGCCGAACGGGCCGGTCCGCGCGTGCCGAGCTTCACACGGACCGACCCGTCCGACAGCGGGGAACGGGAGTGGGGAACGGGATTTGAGCACGGGGTGGGAGAACGGGGTCTGGGAACCGGGTCTGGAAACCGGGTCTGGGAACGGGGTTTGAGATCCGGGCCCCGCTAAACCAGCCGGTGCGCTCCGGGGCCCGCCGTCGTCGGGAAGAGCCGGGCCGCCGGAAGGGCGGCCTGGATGGTCGCGGACAGCGCCGGGATGTCGGCGGCCTCCGCCAGGACGATGGCGGAGCCGCCGAAGCCGCCGCCGGTCATACGGGCGCCCAGGGCGCCGTTGGCGAGCGCGGTGTCGACCACGAGGTCGAGTTCGGCGCACGAGATCCGGAAGTCGTCGCGGAGCGAGACGTGCCCCGCGGTCAGGACGGGCCCGATCTCGCGGGTGCGCCCGGCGTCCAGAAGCGCGATGACCTCCTCGACGCGCCGGTTCTCGGTCACCACATGCCGGGTGAGCCGCCGCAGCCGCTCGTCGGGGAGGGCGGCCAGCGCGGCGTCGAGCCCGTCGTAGGGGACGTCGCGCAGGGCGGGGACGCCGAGGGCCGCGGCGGCGGCCTCGCAGCCCGCGCGCAGTTCGCCGTACGCCCCGTCGGCGTGCGCGTGCTTGACGCGGGTGTCGACCACCAGCAGTTGCAGCCCCTGCGCGGCCAGGTCGAACGGCACCTGGCGCTGCGTGAGCCCGCGCACGTCGAGGTGGAGCGCGTGCCCCTGCGTACAGCAGGCGGACGCGGTCTGGTCCATGACGCCGACGGGCGCGCCGACGTAGGTGTTCTCCGAGGACTGGCAGAGCAGGGCCAACTCCTGGCGGGGCAGGTCCAGGCCGTGCAGTTCGGTGAGGGCCAGGGCGGTGACGACCTGGAGGGCGGCGGAGGACGAGAGCCCGCCGCCGACCGGCACATTGCTGTCGTAGTGGATGTCGGCGCCGCCGATGGCGTGGCCCGCCTGCCGCAGCGTCCACAGGACGGCCGCGGGGTAGACGGCCCAGCCGCCGGTCGTACCGGGAGCCAGTTCGTCGACGCGCAGTTCGACGACGCCGCCGTCCATGTCGGCGGAGTGCACGCGCAGCAGCCCGTCGTCGCGGCGGGCGACGGCCGCCCGGGTGCGGTGCGGGAGCGCGAACGGCATGACGTAGCCGTCGTTGTAGTCGGTGTGCTCGCCGATCAGATTGACCCGGCCGGGCGCCGCCCATATGCCCTCGGGCGCGCGCCCGAAGATGTTCTTGAACGCGATCTCGAACGCGGCTTCCGTCGTGGCTTCCGTCATCGTCCGTCCTCCCCCTGCGTCGGCGAGTGGTCCTGCGACAGCGACCGGGTGAAATTCCATGCGTCGCGGATGATCTCCGCGAGGTCGGTGCGGCTGGGCTGCCAGCCGAGCCGCTGCCTGGCGCGCTCCGCGGAGGCGACCAGTACGGCGGGGTCGCCCGCGCGGCGCGGCTCGTCGGTGGCCGGGATGGGGTGGCCGGTGACCTGGCGGGCGGTCTCGATGACCTCGCGGACCGAGAAGCCGTTGCCGTTGCCGAGGTTGCAGATCAGGTGCTCGCCCGCGGGCGCCTTGTCGAGCGCCAGCAGATGCGCCTCGGCCAGGTCCGCGACGTGGATGTAGTCGCGCAGGCAGGTGCCGTCCGGCGTCGGGTAGTCGTCGCCGAAGACCGAGACCGCGGGGCGGCGGCCCTGCGCGACCTGGAGGACCAGCGGGATCAGGTGCGACTCGGGGTCGTGCCGCTCGCCGTGGCCGCCGTACGCGCCCGCGACGTTGAAGTACCGCAGGGAGACGGCGGACAGGCCGTGCGCCGCGCACTCGCTGGTGATCATGTGGTCGACGGCGAGCTTCGTCGCGCCGTACGGGTTGGTGGGCGCGGTCGCCGCGTCCTCGGTGATGGGGATGGCGGTGGGCTCGCCGTAGGTGGCGGCGGTGGAGGAGAAGACGAGGGTGCGTACGCCGGAGTCCCGCATGGCGGCGAGCAGTTCGAGGGTGCCGCCGACGTTGTTGCGCCAGTACTTCTCGGGTACGGCGACGGACTCGCCGACCTGCGAGGAGGCGGCGAAGTGCAGCACCGCGTCATAGGTGCTGTCGAGCACCTTGTCCGCGTCCTGGACGCGGCCCTCGACGAAGTCGGCGCCCTTGGGCACGCCCGCGAGGAAGCCGGTCGACAGGTCGTCCAGCACCGTCACCCGGTGCCCGGCCTCCAGCAGATGGGCGGCGACGACCCCGCCGACGTATCCGGCGCCGCCGGTGACCAGGACCTTCTTGGGCCGGGCGGCCGTCTCCCGCTGGGCGGTCGTCGACTCGGTGCCCGCTCGCTCGGTGCTCACTGACTCGCTACCTCTCGCAGTCGCAACGCCGCGGACTCCGGCGGCACATCGTTGATGAAAGCGCCCATTCCGGACTCGGAGCCCGCGAGGAACTTCAGCTTGCCCGATGTGCGCCGGATAGTGAAAAGCTCCAGATGGAGCGCGAAATCGCGGCGGTCCGGCGCGTTGAACGGCGCCTGGTGCCAGCCGGAGATGTACGGGGTACGCGGCTGGCCCTCGCCGAAGATCCGGTCGAAGCGGCGCAGCAGCTCCAGATAGACCCGCGGGAACTCGGCGCGCGCGTCCTCGTCGAGGCCGAGCAGGTCGGGCACCCGGCGGTGGGGATACAGGTGCACTTCGTACGGCCAGTGCGCGGCGTACGGCACGAAGGCGGTCCAGTGTTCACCCGTGAGGACGATTCGGCGGCCGTCCGCGCGCTCGTCGGCGAGGACGTCGTCGAAGAGGTTGCGCCCGCCGGTGCGCTCGCGGTGCTCGGCGAGCGAGCGCAGCATCAGGGCGGTGCGCGGTGTGACGAACGGATAGGCGTAGATCTGGCCGTGCGGGTGGCCGAGGGTGACGCCGATCTCCGCGCCGCGGTTCTCGAACGGGAAGACCTGCTCCACGCCGGGCTGCTGGCCCAGGTCGCGGGTGCGGTCGGTCCAGGCGTCCAGCACCAGGCGGGCGGAGGCGGGGCTCAGGTCGGCGAAGGACGCGTCGTGGTCGGGGGTGAAGCAGACCACCTCGCAGCGGCCCGCGTCACCGGCCAGCGAGGGGAAGCGGTTCTCGAAGACGACCACCTCGTAGTCGCTGTCCGGGATCTCGCTCAGCCGGCCCTCGCGCGAGGGGCACAGCGGGCACTCGTCGGCGGGCGGGTGGTACGTACGGCCCTGCCGGTGCGAGGCGACGGCGACGGTGTCGCCCAGCAGCCGGTCGGCGCGCAGCTCGGACTCGGTGGCGACGGGCTCCAGCGGACGGCGGTCCACGGCGTCGCGCACGACGTCGTCCCTGGAGTCGTAATAGATCAGCTCACGGCCGTCGGCGAGCCGGGTCGTCGTCTTCTTCACCCTTGAGGCCCCTCATCACAAGCACTCAACATAATCAAACACAAGGAACCACAAAATAACAGCCCGGTCAATGGGGACTCCGGGAAGATGCTTGAAACAGGTTGATTGTGGTGGTAAGTGTCCGCGCACGCGAGAGCGGGGCGGCACCTCCTGTCCGGAGGTGCCGCCCCGCGTGCGGAAGACGTGCGGAAAACGTGTGGGAAAAGGGGGTACTGGGGTCGGTGCGTCAGCCCGCCGCGCCGGGACCGGCCGCGGAGGACTGCGGGAATGCCGCGGACGCCGGGGCGCCTTCGGCCGCCGCGCGGTCCAGCAGGCCGGTGCGGGCGGCCAGGGCGGCGGCCTCCAGCCGGGAGCCGACCCCCAGCTTCATCAGGACGCGCTGCACATGCGTCCGCGCGGTGCTCGGCGCGATCCGCATGCCCGCCGCGATCAGCCGGGTGTCCTCGCCCTCCGCGACCCGCACCAGGACCTCGATCTCGCGCGGTGTCAGCATCTCCAGCAGCCGCGCGCCCTCGTCGTCCGGCTGCCGCGCGGGGTTGAGCAGTTCCGCGAAGGCGCCCTGGAGGAGCGTCTGCGCCACCGCGACCTCCCCGGCCCGCGCCTTGGCCATCGCGCGCTCCACGCCCTCGATGCGCTCGTCGTGGCGTACGTAACCGGAGGCGCCGGCCGCGAAGGCCGCCGCGATGCCGCGCGGGTCGGGCACCGGTCCGAGGACGACCACGGCGACCGCCGGGCGCTCCCGCTTGATCCTGGCCACCGCGTCGAAGGCGCCCGGCTCGGCCGGCGCGGCCGTGCCGTACAGGCACACCTCGGGAGACCTGCTCAGTACCAGTTCCGCCGCGCCCGCCGCGGGCGCCGCCGCCGCGAGCACCCGGTGCCCGCGCAGCTTCAGTGCCGAGGCCAGCGCCTCGGCGAGCAGGCGGTGGTCGTCAACGACCACGAGCCGTACGCCCATGTCGGGTATCCCCTATCCCCCCGGGGTCCGGACCACTGCCGACCCCGACCCCTACGCATACCGCCCTAGGCGGCGAAGCTACACGCATCCACCACCGGCCGCGCCCCCTATCGAACAGAAGGTTCCGGCGAATCCGGAATTACCGTAGCTCGTCAGCCGAAGGTCACCAGATAGGTCTGGTCGGACGAGGAGGCGTACACCGTGCGCGTCGCGATGATGAAATGACCGTCGTGCCAGACGGGGTAGCTGCGCATCGCCGACACGTTCAGCTTCTGCGAGGCGTCGGTGTCGAACTGCGCGTAGGTGGTGAGCGCGCCGCTGGCCGGGTCCAGGGTCACCAGACGGCCCTGCACGTCGTAGCCGGCGGGCTCGTACGCGAGGAGCTTGCCGTCCTCGATCGCCAGGCCCTGGATGTCGTGCTTGCTGTCGGGCTTGGCGATCCACTTCTGCTTGCCGTCGCTCAGGTTGAACGCGACGATCCCGCTGAGCACCTGGCCGTTGCTGTCGTGCTTGCTCGTCAGCGACAGATAGAGGGTGTCACTGCTGACGATCACATTGTGCACGGCCTGCATCTCGGTGCCGTCCGTGCTGATGTCGTACTTGTCGGTGCCGAGCGAGACCCGCGACTGGAGACGGCCGTCGACGATCGTCGCCACGTCCGTCTGCCTCTCGCCCTCGGTGCCGAGCACCACCACCACCGGGTCGGTGGAGACGACGGCCGAGACCTTGGTGCCGACCGGCGCCGTCCACGACCATTTGGCGCTGCCGTTGTTGTCCGGATCGATGACCTGGACCTTGTACGTCTTGTAGCCGCAGTTGACGATCGCCACGAACTGCTTGCCGCCCGCGTAGCCGTCGTCCTCGCAGTCACCGTTGCCCGACCGCCAGAGCACCTTCTGGGTGCTCAGCCGGTAGCCGATCGAGCCCTCCAGCCAGTCCACGCCGAGCGTGTCGCCGCTGATCGCCATCTCGCTGTAGTCGAAGTCCGCCTTCTCCGAGCTGCCGACCGGCAGCTTCGCCGTCCACACCGCCCTGCCCGCCGCGAGATCGATCACCATGACCTGCTCGCAGTTGGCGCCGAACTGGACGGCCGTCAGGTTGTTGTTGGAGTCGCGCGCGGCCGTGCAGTCGCCGCTCGACGGTGTCGGTACGGTCCACGCCACCGCGCCGGTGCCCAGGTCGTAGCCGACGACCTTGTCGATCTCGTTCTTCACCACGTACTTGTCGGTGAACCAGACGCCGAGGACGCTCTTCAGATTGTCCTTCGACGCCACCGGGTCCGCGGGCTTGTCCCACTTGTACGACAGTGTCGAATTGTGCGTCTTGGCGGTGTTCGTACCGCCGTTGGCGCCACCGGCGTTGGCCTGCGGCTTGGGCGCCGGGTCGTCGCCGCCGCCGCTCTTGGTCGCGAAGTACACACCGCCGCCGATCACCAGCACCGCGGCGACGACCGCCGCGACGATCACGATCAGCTTGTTGTTCGACGAGCCGCCTGAGGGGGCGGGGTAGCCCGAGGGTCCGGGCCCGTACGGCGGCTGTTGCTGCTGCGGATAGCCGTACGCCTGCTGCTGCGGCGGGACCTGGCCGGGCTGCGGGTAGCCGTACTGCGGGGGCGGTGTCTGCCCCTGCGGCACCTGCCCGGGCGGCGGGGGCGGGGGCGGCACCTGGCCGGGCGGCGGCGGAGGTCCCTGCCGGCCGCCGTACTGCTGCTGCGGGAAGGCCGGTTGGGTGGGCGCCTGCGCGTACGGGTTCTGGCCGGGGGGCACCGGCTGCGCGTACGGGTTCTCGTTACCGGGAACCGGGCCCGCCTGGCCCGGGTATCCGTAACCACCGCCGGGCGGCGGCGGGTTTCCGGGGGGCGGCGGGGGCGGCTGCGACATCAACAGGTCCTTCGGGCACAGGTGAATCAGGGACGGATGAACGGAAATTCTTTCTATCACCCGCCCCCACCACCCCCTCGGGGAGCGGCCCGACCGTTACCTGGCCGCTACACGTCTTCACACGTCGAGGGATTCTGCTTCACCTGCGAAGGGGTGTTACCCGCCCCAGGTGAAGGGGTCTCACCCGCCCCATGTGAAGGGGTGTTACGCGTCCTCCGCCAACTCCAGCCAGCGCATCTCCAGTTCCTCGCGCTCCTCGCGCAGCGCGCGCAATTCGGCGTCCAGGGAGGCGACTTTCTCGAAATCGGTCGCATTGTCGGCGATGCCGGTGTGCAGCTTCGCCTCGCGCTGGCCGAGTTTGTCGAGCTGCCGCTCGATGCGCTGGAGTTCCTTCTTCGCCGCGCGGGTGTCGCCCGTGGGCTTGTCCTTGGCGGGCGCCGGGGCGGGCGCCGCGGCCTCGGCGACCCGGCGGCGGCGCTCCAGGTACTCGTCCACCCCGCGCGGCAGCATGCGCAGGCTGGCGTCGCCGAGCAGCGCGAAGACGCGGTCGGTGGTGCGCTCCAGGAAGTACCGGTCGTGGCTGATCACCAGCATCGAGCCGGGCCAGCCGTCGAGCAGGTCCTCCAACTGGGTGAGCGTCTCGATGTCGAGGTCGTTGGTGGGCTCGTCCAGGAACAGCACATTGGGCTCGTCCATCAGCAGCCGCAGGATCTGGAGCCGACGGCGCTCACCGCCGGACAGGTCCCCGACCGGCGTCCACTGCTTCTCCTTGGTGAAGCCGAACTTCTCGCAGAGCTGCCCCGCGGTCATCTCCCGGCCCTTGCCGAGGTCGACGCGCTGCCGCACCGACTCCACGGCCTGGAGCACCCGCCAGTTCGGGTCCAGCTCGGCGACCTCCTGGGAGAGGTAAGCGAGCTTCACCGTCTTGCCGACGACCACTTTGCCGGCCGCCGGCTGCTGGTCGCCGCCGGTCGCCGCGGCCTCGGCGAGCGCCCGCAGGAGTGAGGTCTTGCCCGAGCCGTTGACGCCGACCAGGCCGACGCGGTCGCCGGGGCCGAGCTGCCACGTCAGGTGCTTCAACAGCACCTTGGGGCCCGCTTGGACCGTCACATCCTCCAACTCGAAGACCGTCTTACCGAGGCGGGAGTTGGCGAATTTCATCAGCTCCGCGGTGTCGCGCGGCGGCGGCACGTCGGCGATCAGCTCGTTCGCCGCCTCGATGCGGAAGCGCGGCTTGGAGGTGCGGGCCGGGGCGCCGCGGCGCAGCCAGGCCAGCTCCTTGCGCATCAGATTCTGCCGCTTGGTCTCCTCGGTGGCCGCGATCCGTTCCCGCTCGGCGCGCGCGAACACGTAGTCGCTGTAGCCGCCCTCGTACTCGTACACCGAGCCGCGCTGCACGTCCCACATGCGGGTGCAGACTTGGTCGAGGAACCAGCGGTCGTGGGTGACGCAGACGAGCGCGGAGCGGCGGGTGCCGAGGTGGCCCGCCAGCCAGGCGATGCCCTCGACGTCGAGGTGGTTGGTCGGCTCGTCGAGGACCAGCAGGTCCTGCTCCTCGATCAGCAGCTTCGCGAGCGCGATCCTGCGCCGCTCGCCGCCGGAGAGCGGGCCGATGACGGTGTCCAGGCCGAGCGGGAAGCCGGGCAGGTCCAGGCCGCCGAACAGGCCGGTCAGCACGTCGCGGATCTTCGCGTCGCCCGCCCACTGGTGGTCGGCGCGGTCGCCGATCACCTCGTGGCGCACGGTCGCGGCCGGGTCGAGGCTGTCGCTCTGCGTCAAGACGCCCAGTCGCAGCCCACCCTGGTGGGTGACGCGGCCGGTGTCCGGCTCCTCCAGCTTGGCGAGCAGCCGGATGAGGGTGGTCTTGCCGTCGCCGTTGCGGCCCACGACGCCGGTGCGGTCGCCTTCGGAGACGCCGAGGGACACGGATTCGAGCAGCGCTCGCGTGCCGTATGTCTTGCCGACGGCTTCGACGTTGACCAGGTTGACGGCCACTCTCGTACGCTCCAGGGGTTCGCGGGGGTTCTGCTTCAGCGTAGTGCGGCGCGGTGAGGTGCCGGTTCCGGGTGGTGCCCCGGCGGTCAGGGGGCGGGGACGACGGTCGCGCCGGGGGCCGGGGAGGCGGCCGGGCGGGCGGTGCGGCAGGTGCCGGACGCGGTGAGGGTGACCGCGATCTTGGCGGCGGTGTCGGCGTCCGGCGCGAGGAAGGCGCAGGTGGGTCCCGAGCCGGAGACCAGCGCGGCGAGCGCGCCCGCGTCCGTGCCGGTCGCCAGGGTGTCGGCCAGCGCGGGCCGCAGCGACAGGGCGGCGGCCTGGAGGTCGTTGACCAAGACGGCGGCGAGCGCGTACGGATCGCCGGTGCGCAGCGCGTCGATCAGCGCGGGGTCGGCGACGGGCGCAGGTACGTCGTCGGTGGTGTCGCCCGCGCCGGACTCGCGGCGCAGGCGGTCGCACTCGCGGTAGACGGCCGGGGTGGACAGGCCGCCGTCGGCGACGGCGAAGACCCAGTGGAAGGGGCCCGCCACCTCCAGCGGCGTGAGGATCTCACCCCTGCCCTCCCCCAGCGCCGCGCCGCCGACCAGGCTGAACGGCACGTCGCTGCCCAGCTCCGCGCAGATCGCGAGCAGGTCGGCGCGCGGGGTGTTCAGGCCCCACAGGGTGTCGCAGGCGAGCAGCGCCGCCGCCGCGTCCGCGCTGCCGCCCGCCATGCCGCCCGCCACAGGGATGTCCTTGGTGATGTGCAATCCCACAACGGGATCGACGCCATGGTGCGCGGCGAGCGCGACCGCCGCCTTGGCCGCCAGATTGGTGGCGTCCAGCGGGATGTTGTCGGTGTCCGGGCCGGACGCGGTGATCGTCAACGCGTCGGCGGGCACTGCTGTCACATGGTCGTACAGGCCGACCGCCAGAAAGACGTTCGCCAGGTCGTGGAAACCGTCGGGACGGCGACCGCCGACCGCGAGCTGGACGTTGACCTTTGCGGGCACGCGGACGGTGACGGGTGCGGCGGTCACTGCTGGCTCCCTTGCGAGGGTGGTGCGTACGGAGGGCGGTCCGCCGGGCGCGGCGGATTCACGGGGTGGGGATTCACGGGCTGGGGATTCGCGGGCTGGGGATTCGCGGGCGGCGGGTACGGGCGGCGGCGGGTTTACGGTGCGGCGGCGTCAGACCGCGGGCTTGTGCTCGGCCGGGGGCTTGTGTTCGGCCGGGGGCTTGTGCTCGGCGACGGCGGCGAATTCCTCCACCGTCAGTTCCTCGCCCCTGGCCTGCGGGGAGACCCCTGCGGCCACCAGCGCGGCCTCGGCGGCCGGGGCCGAGCCCGCCCAGCCGGACAGCGCGGCGCGCAGCGTCTTGCGGCGCTGGGCGAAGGCCGCGTCGACGGCGGCGAAGACCTCTTCGCGGGTGGCGGTGGTCTTCGGCGGGTCACGCCGGGTCAGCGAGACGAGACCGGAGTCGACGTTGGGCGCGGGCCAGAACACATTGCGGCCGATGGAACCGGCGCGCTTGACCTCCGCGTACCAGTTGGCCTTCACCGACGGCACTCCGTACACCTTGTTGCCCGGCCCCGCGGCCAGCCGGTCGGCGACCTCGGCCTGGACCATCACCAAGGTGCGCTCGATGCTCGGGAAGGCGGCGAGCATGTGCAGCAGGACGGGCACCGCCACGTTGTACGGCAGATTCGCCACCAGGGCGGTGGGCGGCGGCCCCGGCAGTTCCGTCACCCGCATCGCGTCGCTGTGCACCAGGGCGAAACGGTCCGCCCGGTCCGGCATGCGCGCGGCGACGGTCGCGGGCAGGGCTGCGGCCAGCACGTCGTCGATCTCGATCGCGGTGACCCGGTCGGCGGCCTCCAGCAGCGCGAGGGTGAGCGAGCCGAGTCCGGGACCGACCTCGACGACCGCGTCCTCGGGCCGCACCCCGGCGGTCCTGACGATCCGCCGCACCGTGTTCGCGTCGATGACGAAGTTCTGCCCGCGCTGCTTGGTGGGGCGCACCCCCAGTGCCGCGGCCAGTTCACGGATGTCGGCCGGTCCGAGGAGGGCGTCGGGATCTGTCGTACTCACACCCGCAAGAGTACGGGGCGGCCGGGGCCGCCCTCGCGGACCGGACCTAGGGCCTGTCCGGCCCTAACCGCCCAGGTGCCGCCCGCAGACCGGCCAGGGGGCCGCGCCGCGCTGGACGTACAGCTTCTTGGCCCGGTAGGTCTGCTCGGCGGCGGGGGCGTCCTGGGGGCGGCCCTGGCCGCCGATGCTGTGCCAGGTGTGCACGTCGAACTGGTAGAGCCCGCCATAGGTGCCGGTCGCGTCCACCGCGTCGGGTCTGCCGCCCGCCTCGCACTGCGCGAGGCCGCCCCAATTGAGGCCGTCGGCGCCCGTGACGGCGGTGGGCGGCGGTCTGGTGCCGACGCGTACGACCTCGGTGACCGGTTCGCGCGCGGTCACCGACTCCACGACGCGCGGGCGCTCCCGGACGCCGTTGACGGTGCGGTAGGCGTAGGTGACGCGGCGGACGCCGTCGCGTCCCGGCCGGTCCACGGCCTCGGTGCCCTGCGCGAGCGTCGCGTCGGTGTGCTTGCGGGTGCGGAAGGGGATCGGTTCCTCGCGGGTCTCCTGGTGGCCGAAGATCCGCAGCACCGAGACGGTCTGGCCGTCGCGGGGGAAGCTGTCGGCGTCCACGGAGGTGGCGTCCTGGCCGCCGAGGGTGACGCCCGCGTCCGCGACGGCCTGCCGGACGGTGGCGGCGTTGGTGCGCACGGTGTGCTCGCGGCCGTCGGCCAGGACGGTGACCGTACGCTCGGTGCGCACGTCGAGGAAGAGGCCGTGGCGGCCGATGGACGCGTCGCGGGAGGCGTTGAGATACGCGCCCTCGGCCCGTACTCCGAGCTGCCGCAGCGCTTCCGCGACGGTCTTGCCGGTCGTCCACACCCGCTGGTGACGGCCGTCCACGGTGAGCGTCAGCGGACGGCCGTAGCGGACCACCACGTCGTCGCCGTCGTGCAGCGCCTCGCCCGGCGCCGGCGCCACGATGTCGTGGTCGCCCACCTCGACGCCCTGCTCGTGCAGCACGTCGGCCACGTCGTCGGCGAAGGTGTGCAGCGTGCGCGGCCGGCCGTCCACGGTCAGCCGTACCGCCTTGTCGGCCAGCACGTACGCGCCGGTGCCGCCCGCCAGGACCGCCATCACCAGCGCCCGCGGCACGATCGCGCGGCCGGTCCGCCGGACGGCGGCCGCCGGATGGGCGGCGGCTCGGTGTGTGCCCTGCGTATTGCTCACGACGGCTCGCTCCACGGCTGCGGGGTTCCGGTGCGGGGAACCGGGAACGTAGCCGACTTGTCGCCACCGGCCAAGCGCTCGCCGTCACGTGGCGTCGTCACCTCCGGTCGCGCGAAGTCACCTGTCCGGGTGAGCGCGTGGAAACGTCAGTAGGCGAACGCCCTGGCGGTGTTGGCCGCGACGGCCGTCGCGAGGGTGTCCTCGTCGATGCCGCGGGCCGCGGCCATCGCACGCAGCGTGACCGGAATGAGGTATGGCGCATTCGGCCGTCCGCGGTAGGGCACCGGGGTGAGGAAAGGCGCGTCGGTCTCCACCAGGAGGCGGTCGAGCGGGGCGACGGCCACCGCGTCGCGCAGATTCTGCGCCGACTTGTAGCTGACGGTGCCGGCGAAGGAGAGGTAGAACCCTTGCGCCGCGCAGACTTCGGCCATCTCGGCGTCGCCGGAGTAGCAGTGGAAGACGACGGTGTCCGGGGCGCCCTCCTCATCGAGGATGCGCAGCACGTCGGCGTGCGCCTCGCGGTCGTGGATGACCAGCGCCTTGCCGTGCCGCTTGGCGATGTCGATATGGCGACGGAACGAGTGCTGTTGGGCGGCGACACCGTCGGGCCCGGTGCGGAAGTAGTCCAGGCCGGTCTCGCCGACGCCGCGCACCTGGGGAAGGGCGGCGAGCGCGTCGATCTCGTCGATCTCCCGGTCGAGCCCCTCGATGCCGCGCGGCGCCTGCGCGCCCCCGTAGGAGCCCTCGGGCGCTCCGTGGACGATGCGGGGCGCCTCGTTCGGGTGCAGGGCCACGGTGGCCCAGATCGCGTCGTGGGCGGCGGCCGTCTTCGCCGCCCAGCGGGAACCCGCGAGATCGCACCCCACCTGGATGAGGGTGTCGACGCCGACCGCGGCGGCCTGGGCGAGGGCCTGGGGAACCGTGCCCGGCTGCATGTCGAGGTGGGTGTGGGAATCGGCGACCGCGACCCGCAGCGGCTCGGGCGCCGGCGGGGCGGACTTCTTGTCGTCGGCCTTGGCGTTCTTGTCGGGCATGGCCCCGATCCTAAGGACGCGGGGCCGTCGTCCTGTCAGGCGGTGTCGGCTCCCCCGGACTGCTCATCGCACTGGAGGCCGGGCTGCGCTCCGGGCTGGGTGTCGGGCCGCCCGCCGTGCTTGCCATGCTGCTTGGCGTGCTTGCCGCGCTCCCCGTGTTTGCCGCGCTCCCCGTGCGGCTTGCGGTGCAGGAAGTGCAGGACCGACCAGTGGTGCTCGCGGCGCACACCGCGGTCGCCCCGCGGGTGTGCCCATACGGAGGCGACGCCGGAGACCTGCCCCGAGCGCATGATGCGTACGTGCGTACCGCCGCAGTTCAGGCACGCCGGACGGGTGAGCGGTGACGGCACCCTCGCGCCGTCCGCGAGGTAGACGACGAAGGCGTGGCCGGACGCGTCCACATGGTGCTCGATCTCGTACGCCTGCTCCCAGCCGTGGCCGCAGTTCAGGCAGGCGAAGGCGTACGCCTCCGCCGCGTTCCGGCCCGACTCCTCGCGCGCGGCGGCCGCGCGGTCGGGGGCGGGAGCCGGGCCGTCGGGTGCGGGGGCGGTGACGGTCACCGTGACGGGTACGGCGGGCGTACCCGGTGCGGCGGCGGCGACGGGACGGGGATCGCTTCCGATGGTCTCGCTCATGGCAGCTCCTGCGTGCCCTCCGGACACGGTGTCCGGAGCGGGACTTTGCACCTACCAGCGAACGCCCGATTTGCCCGCTCCGCAGGAGATGCGCCCGACTCTTGAGCCAGATTTGGGCCCGTATGTGGCAGATGGCGGATATTGCTTTGCCATGCATACGGTTTAGGTTCTTACGGCGTCAAAAGGGCGGCCCGCCGGGATTGTGCGCCCGGGAATCAGGGCATCAGGCGACGGATTCCGCGAACGGCGGTCGCCGGGCCGTCAGAAAACGGTCCTCGGACCGCAGGCCGCCGCGCCGTCAGAAAACGGTCCCCGGGCCGCACGCCGCCGGGCCGTGCGGAGTCCCCGTCCTCAGGCGCCCGGGGGCAGTTCGCCGGTCCGCTTGGCGGCGACGACGGCGTCGAAGACCTCCCGCTTGGGCAGGCCCGCCTCGGCGGCGACCGCCGCGATGGCCTCCTTGCGCCGCTCGCCCGCCTCTTCCCTGGCCGCCACCCGGCGGACGAGTTCGGCCGGGTCGAGGTCGGCGGGGCCCGGTTCCGGCGCGCCTTCCACCACGATGGTGATCTCGCCGCGCACCCCCTGCGCCGCCCACAGCGCGAGCGCCTTCAGCGGCCCGCGCTTGACCTCCTCGTACGTCTTGGTCAGCTCCCGGCAGACCGCGGCCCTGCGCTCCTCGCCGAACGCCTCCGCCATCGCCGCCAAGGTGTCGTCGATCCTGTGCGGCGCCTCGAAATACACCAGGGTGCGGCGATCGGCGGCGACCTCGCGCAGCCGCGACAGCCGTTCGCCCGCCTTGCGCGGCAGGAAGCCCTCGAAACAGAAACGGTCCACCGGCAGCCCGGAGACCGCCAGCGCGGTCAGTACGGCCGACGGGCCCGGCACCGCGGTCACCTTGATGTCGCGTTCGACGGCCGCCGCCACCAGCCGGTAGCCGGGGTCGGACACCGACGGCATCCCCGCGTCCGTCACCAGCACGACCCGCGCGCCGCCCTCCAGCGCCTCGACCAGCTCCGGGGTGCGCCCGCTCTCGTTGCCCTCGAAGTACGAGACGACCCTGGCCGTCGGGTGCACGTCCAGCGCGTGCGTGAGACGGCGGAAGCGGCGGGTGTCCTCCGCGGCGATCACATCGGCGGCGAGCAGTTCCGCGCTGAGGCGGGGCGGGGCGTCGGCGGGGTCGCCGATGGGGGTTCCGGCCAGAACGAGGACGCCGACGGCTGAGGTGGTCACGCCCCCAGCCTCCCACCTGCCCGCCGTATCCCCTCAATCGCGCCCAGCGCCCAGCGTCCAACGCCCACCGCCCCGCGCCCCCCGCCCCGCTCCTCGGAGCCGGCCGCACGGCGCGTGACCAGGATCACGCCGGGGGCCCTCGCCCGCCCCCGCGGCCCCGCACGAACGGCATCGGCCCCGATCCCGGCCGCCCCACCGCCCGGAAACCGCCCGGACACGGCCCGCGCACCCCTGGTTACCGGCCGGGATTGCGGACAAACCCGGGCGGTGAGCCCGGACCTCATCGCTTTCTCAGGGGGTTTCCCTACGATGGGCCGGTGACAAGTGAGACCGCGACGCAGGACCGGGCCGACGAGGGCTTTCGGGTGGAGGCGGAGTCGAGCGCGTGGGCGCGACGACTGCGCCGGTTCGGCTATGCGGAACGGACTCGGATCGACACCCGCGACCGCCTCGTACCGCCGTTCCCCGAGCCGGGCACCCGGATGTGGGAGGCGCTCGGCCTCGGCCCCGTCGCGGCCCACCGGGTGGCGAAGTGGAGCGGCTGGCTCGGCCCGCTGCTGGTCGCCGTCTTCGCCGGGGCGATCCGCTTCTGGCACCTGGGCAACCCGCGTGACGTCGTCTTCGACGAGACGTACTACGCCAAGGACGCCTGGTCGCTGCTGAAGCTCGGCTACGAGGGCACCTGGCCCGACGGCAAGGTCTCCAACCCGCAAATCCTGGCCCACCCCCAGGTGATCCCGCTCTCGGACGCGCCCGGCTATGTCGTGCACCCGCCGATGGGCAAGTGGGTGATCGCGGTCGGCGAGTGGATGTTCGGGCTCAACCCCTTCGGCTGGCGCTTCATGATGGCGCTGATCGGCACGCTGTCCGTGCTGATGCTGTGCCGGATAGGGCGACGGCTGTTCCGCTCCACGGCGCTCGGCTGCGTGGCGGGCACCCTGCTCGCGGTCGACGGACTGCACTTCGTGATGAGCCGGATCGCGCTGCTCGACCTCGTCATCTCCTTCTTCGCGCTCGCCGCGTTCGGCTGCCTGCTGATCGACCGCGACTGGTCGCGGGCCCGCCTCGCGCGCGCCCTGCCCGTCGACGAGAGCGGTTACGCGGGACCCGACCGGCAGGTCGGCGACCGGACGGGCATGGGCTGGCGGCCCTGGCGGATCGCCGCCGCCGTCTGCCTCGGCCTGGCCTGCGCCAGCAAGTGGAACGGCCTGTACTTCCTGGCGGTCTTCGGCATCATGACCGTCGTCTGGGACATCGGCTCACGCCGCCTGGCCGGCGCCCGCCGCCCGTACCTCGCCGTCCTGCGCAAGGACCTGGGCTGGGCCGCGCTGACGATCCTGCCGGTCGCCCTGGTGACGTATCTGCTCTCCTGGTCCGGCTGGTTCCTGTCCGACAACGCCTACGGACGGCACTGGGCGGACGCCCGCGGCGGCACCTGGTCGTGGATCCCGGCCCCGATCCGCAGCCTGTGGCACTACGAGGTGCAGGTCTACGACTTCAACGTCAATCTCCAGACCCCGCACCCCTACCAGTCCAACCCCTGGAGCTGGCTCGTACTCGGCCGCCCGGTCTCGTACTTCTTCCAGTCCCCCAAGAACGGCGAGGACGGCTGCCACGCGGCGGCCGGCTGCTCCCGCGAGATCATCGCGCTGGGCACGCCCCTACTGTGGTGGTCCGCCTGCTTCGCCCTCATCTACCTCGTCTACCGCTGGGCGATGCGCCGCGACTGGCGCGCGGGCGCCATCCTGTGCGCGGCGGGCGCCGGTTACCTCCCCTGGTTCCTCTACCAGGACCGTACGATCTTCTTCTTCTACGCCGTCGCCTTCGTCCCCTACCTCTGCCTCGCGGTCGCCATGATGATCGGCGCCTTCCTCGGCCCACCGAGCGCGAGTGAGGGCAGACGTATGTGGGGCGCGGTCGGCGCGGGCACGCTTGTCCTATTGATCATCTGGAATTTCATCTACTTCTTCCCGATCTATACCGGTATGACGATTCCGTACAGCAGTTGGCAGGCCAGGATGTGGTTCGACTCCTGGGTCTGACCGGGGTCCGGGGCCGGGGGCCGAGCGCCGGGGGGCCGGACAGCGCTACGGCGCCGGGCTGAGTTTTCCTGGGACGGGTGAGGGTCCCGGGAGGGCTGTTTCCGTACGAACCCGTGCCCGGACTGAGACCTTCCTCCGCGCAGGGGTCCCGTAGGGTGCTACAGCGCGCGTTCCTTGAACGCGTTCAAAGGGGAGGGGGAGGTCTCGTGCCCATGTCACGGGGTGTCAAGTCGGGGATCATCGGCACGGTGTTCGTCGGAATGCTCGTGGTCGCCGGGTACGGCGCCTACAACGTCTACGACTCGCTGGAGGGCGGCGGCGGGGGCGGCGGCAAGTCCGCGCGGCCCAAGCCGACGCCGGTCAACACCGCGCCGCCGAGCGCCGCCGAAGTCACCGACGTCGGGGACGACTTCCTGACCGCGTGGTCGTCGGGCGACATCACGCGGGCGGCGGCCCTGACCGACTCCGTGCGGACGACGACGGCCGCGCTCACCGCGTACAAGACGCAGGCCCATGTGACGTCCGTGCAGCTCACCCCCGGCACACCGGCGGCGACGACCACCACGACCATGCCGTTCACGGTGACCGCGCAGGTCACGTACGACGGCGTCACCACCCCCTGGAGCTACCGCTCGTCGCTGACCGTCGTGCGCGGCGCGAGCGGGAAGCCGGTCGTGCGGTGGAAGCCGTCCGTGATCAGCCCGGAGCTGGGCGACGGCGACCAGCTCGTCACCGGTCAGGCCAAGGTGCCCGAGGTCGATGTCGTGGACCGCAAGGGACGGGTGATGGACCCGGCCGACTATCCGTCGCTGAGCCGCATCATCCCCGACCTGCGCACGCGGTACGCGGACAAGCTGGGCGACGGCACCCCCGGCATCGAGACGTACGTCCAGAAGGCGGACGACTCGGCCGGCAAGACGCTGAACGTGCTCAAGAAGGGCAAGCCCGTACGGCTGGACACCACGCTCGACGCCACGATCCAGAAGGCGTCCGAGAAGGCGGTGGCGGGCAAGGACAAGTCCGGGGTGACCGCCGTCGACACCACGAACGGCGCCATCCTGGCGGTCGCCTACGGGCCGGCGTCCGGCACCGACTACGCGTTGCAGGACAAGGCCGCGCCCGGCTCGACGTTCAAGATCGTCACGGCGGCGGCACTGCTCCAGCGCGGTCTGACACCGTCCTCGCCCGCGAAGTGCATCAATGGTGCGAACTACGGTTACGGCAAGGCGTACAAGAACGACGGCGGCATGAACAACCCCGGCGCCTCGCTGCAATGGGACTTCATGAAGTCCTGCAACACCGGCTTCATCCTCCAGGCGAAGACGCTCGGCGCGACCGGACTCGTGGACACGGCCGAGCAGTTCGGCCTGACGCAGGGGTGGAACATCGGCACCGTGTCCCAGGACCCGGTGGTGCCGGGCGGCACGGGGGACGAGCTGACGTCGGAGATGATCGGACAGGGCACTCTTCAGATGAGCCCGCTCATCATGGCGTCCGTCGCCGCGACCGCCAGCACCGGTGACTTCCACCAGCCGCGGATCGTCGCCAAGAGCCTCATCGAGGGCCCCATCGCCACCGCCTCCGGCATCCCGTCGAAGACGACGCAGTATCTGCGGCAGATGATGCGCGCGACCATCACCAGCGGCACGGCCAGCGGTGTGATGAGCGGATTCGGCCCCGACTCCGGTGCCAAGACCGGCTCCGCCGAGACCGACACCTCCGCGGAGGCCAACGGCTGGTTCACCGCGTACGCGGGCCATGTCGCCGCCGCCGCCGTCGTCCACAGCGGCGGTCACGGCAACCAGTCCGCCGGCCCCATCGTGGCGGCCGTGCTGCGCGCCTCCTGACCCGCCGATGCGTCCGTCGCACCGCCCCAGCCGTCTGAGCGGTCCGCGCCGTACGAGCAGCCCCTGCCGTTCGAGCCGCGGATGACGCCGCTGGTCGTCGCCGTCGTCCTCACCGCCGCGATCACGCACGCCGCGTGGAACGCCATCGCGCACGGCATCAAGGACCAGGTCCTCGCCTTCACCCTCGTGGGCGGCGGCGGGGCCCTGTGCGCCCTGGCCCTGCTGCCCTTCGCGGCGGTGCCGCACGCGGGCGCGTGGCCGTATCTGATCGCGTCGGTGGTCATCCACCTCGCCTACCAGTACCTGTTGATGCGGTCCTTCCAGCTCGGCGAGTTCGGGCAGGTCTATCCGATAGCCCGCGGTATCGCGCCGCTCGCCGTCACCGTGCTGGCGGCCGTCTTCGTCGCCGAACGGCCGGGGCCCTGGCAGACCGCGGGCGTCATCACCTCCTGCGCCGGACTCGGCGGCGTCGCCCTGTGGGGCCTGCGCGGCAAGCGCCCCAACTGGCCCGCGCTGACGGCAGCCGCCGGTACGGGACTGACCATCGCCGGGTACACGGTCGTGGACGGCGTCGGCGTCCGCGCCTCCGGCAGCTCGCTCGGCTACATCGCCTGGCTGCTGCTGTTCCAGGGCCTGGTGATCCCGGCCGTGGCATTCTCTGCGCGCCGCAGAGAATTGGCCGCGCAGCTAAGACCCGTCGCCCTGCGCGGCCTCCTCGGCGGCGCCCTGTCCATCACCGCCTACGGCCTCGTCCTGTGGGCCCAGACCCGCGCGCCGCTGGCCCCGGTCGCCGCCCTGCGCGAGTCCTCGATCATCGCGGGCGCCGCCATAGGCGCGCTGTTCTTCAAGGAGCACTTCGGCCGTCCCCGTATGGTCGCCGCCGTGGTGGTCGTGACCGGCATAGGTCTGATGCTGCACGCGAGTTGACGCTCATCCGGACAGGCCGCGCAGCTTGTCGGGGTTGACCTGGAAGCGCAGTTCGTGGATGCGGCCGCCGGCGGCGAGTTCGAAGGTGAGGGCGCCGGCGGGCGCGCCATGCAGGGTGAAAAGCACACCCGACCGGCCGTTGACGGCGGCCGGTGCGGCGGTGATCGCGGCCAGTTCGGGCTTGCCCAGGACGCCGAGGACCCACCGGGCCACGCGGTCGGCGCCGCGCAGCGGACGGGTGGCGGCCGTCACCTTGCCGCCGCCGTCGGACCATGCGGTCACATCCGGGGCGAGCAGCGCCAGCACCGCGTTGAGGTCGCCGCCCGCGCAGGCCGCGAGGAACTTCTCGGTCACCGCCGCGCGGGTGGCGTCGTCGGCGTCATAACGGGAGCGGCGCGCCTGGATGTGCGCGCGGGCGCGGTGCGCGGTCTGCCGTACGGTCGGCTCCGCGCGCTCCACGGCCGCGGCGATCTCCGCGTACTCGTAGCCGAAGACCTCGCGCAGCACGAACACCGCGCGCTCCAGCGGGCTGAGCGTCTCCAGGACGACGAGCATGGCCATGGACACCGAGTGCGCCGTGTCGGTGCGGTCGGCGGCGTCGGGCCCGGTCAGCAGCGGTTCCGGCAGCCACGGGCCGATGTACGTCTCGCGGGTGGCGCGCGCCGAGGTGAGCCGGTTCAGGCAGAGCCGGGAGACCGTACGCACCAGGTAGGCGGTGGGGTGGCGGACGTCGGCGCGGTCGACGCGCGCCCACCGCAGCCAGGTGTCCTGGAGTACGTCCTCGGCGTCGGCGACGCTGCCCAGGAGGTGGTAGGCGGTGGAGAACAGCAGCCGCCGGTCGCGCAGGAAGGCGTCGTCCTCGCGCGCGCCGCCGAGGTCGCCCTGTGGGCGCTCGTACGTGCCGCCCGTGCGCCGTTCCCCCGTGTCGTCCGTCATCCGCTCAGGCTGGCAGCAGCGGCCCGGCCCCGGCAACCGGCCCGGCGGCGATCGCCCGCACGCCCTGCGCGCTGTCGCGGTACGACGGCCGCCAGCCCAGTTCTGCCGCCGCCTTCGCGCTGTCCAGTTTCAGCCGGGTCCCCATGATCGCGCGCATCAGCGGGGTGGCGCGCAGCACCCAGGCCGGTACGGTCAGCGGGCGCGCCACGCCGTACGCGTCCGCGACCGCGCGGATGTGGGTGGCGAAGCCGAGCGGCCGGTCGTCGGCGATGTTGTACGCCTGCCCCGGCCGCCCCGAGGTGACGGCGAGCGCGACCGCGCGGGCGGCGTCGCCGGCCTCCACCCACGACACCTGGCGGTGGGTGTCGTCGACGACCGGCATGGTGCGCTTGCGGAGCAGTGGCAGCATCAGGGTGTCGGTGACGCCGGCGCCGTAGAAGAGGCCGAAGCGCAGGGCGACGCCCTCGACGCCGTCCGCGCCCAGGACCAGCTCCTCGTTGACGCGCATGGCGGCGACGTGCCGCTCCAGGTGCTTGTCGTCGCTGTGCGGCCCGAAGGGTGTGCCCGCCTCGGTGACCGGACCCTCACCGTGGTCGCCGTACCCGTAGCCGAACATCATCGACTCCGTGACGCAGCGCCACGCGCCGGTCGTGCGGGCCGCCTCCAAGAGGTGCCGGGTTCCGGCCGTACGCAGCGTATTGGTGCCGTCCATGTCCCGGTGCCTGGTCATGGACTTGCCGGACAGCGCGGTCGCCGCGTGCACGACGACGTCGAAGCGGAGCCCGTCGACCGCGCGCAGCAGCGCGTCACGGTCGAGGAGGTCGGCGCGGATGTCGTGGGACGCGCCCCTGCCGAGCCGTACCACCTGATGCCCGGCGGCTGTCAACTCCTTCGCGGCGGAACGTCCCAGGACGCCGCTGCCGCCCGCCAGCAGAATCCGCAGGCCCCCGCCGCCCGTGCGCCGGTCGCTTCCCGTGTCCTTCGCAGCGTCCATGCCGTCCGTCCCTCGTCCCGTGCCGGGGCCGGACCCACACAGGCCGGCCGCCTCGTCGATGCCCATAGGACAAACGGCCCGGCGCCTGCGTGACAGAAGCGGAGGTGACCTGCGTCACTCTTTCCCGGCGGCGCCGACGGCGGCTCCCGCCGCGGCTCCTACGGCGCCTCGTCGTCGGCGGTCCCGGCCGACAGCGCGTGGGTGAACCCCGGATTCGCGGAGAGGATGCCGCCTTCGACCGGCAGCGTGACGCCGGTGATCCAGGACGCGTCGGCCGAGGCCAGGAAGGTGACGGCGGCGGCGATGTCGGCGGGTTCGCCGACGCGGCCGAGCGGGTACAGCCCCGCGGCGGTCTCCAGCATGGACTCGCGGCCCGCCCACGCGGGCGTGCGGATGGTGCCGGGCGCGACGAGGTTGACGCGGACGCCGCTGGCCGCCGCGTGCACGGCGAGCGTGCGGGTCAGGGAGATCAGTCCCGCCTTGGCCGCGCTGTAGGAGTGGTTGCCGAAGTACGACATGCCGTTGACCGAGCCGATGTTGACGATCGCGCCGCGCCCGTCGGTCGCGGCGGCCAGGTGCGGCAGCGCGGCGCGGGAACAGCGCATGGCGCCGGTCAGGGTGACGTCGAGGTCGCGCAGCCAGTTCTCGTCCGGCTCCTCGGTGAAGTCCTCGGAGTGATCGCTGCACGAATAGGCGTTGTTGACGAGGACGTCGAGGCCGCCGAAGGCCGCCACCGCGTGTCCGACCGCCGCGTCCACGGCCGTACGGTCGGCGACGTCGCACCCGACCGCCTCCGCCCGTCCGCCGTCCTCGCGGATCGAGGCGGCGGTGCGTTCGGCCGCTTCACCGTTGAGGTCCGCGAGGAGTACGGCGGCGCCTTCCGCGGCGAATCTGCGGGCCGTCGCCTCGCCGATGCCCCGCGCGCCGCCGGTCACCATGACGGTGTAGGTCGCGAATCGTTGCCCTGAATACGCCGCCGCAGCTGTCCCGTTACGCACCATCGGGTCAGCGTAGGCACTCCCGTACCGCCCTGACCAGGGCTTGGGCACGGGGATCCGCAGTGACGTTCTTCTGCATGCCGTTGGTGACGTAGCCGAAGCCGATTCCGCTCGCGGGGTCCGCGAAACCGAGGCAGCCGCCGCGGCCGGGATGCCCGAAGGAGCCGGGCGCCAGCAGCGGGGACGCCGGGCCGTGCAGCATGTATCCCAGGCCGAATCGAGTGTTGACGATCAATACTCGATCCGGCCCCTCGGACTCCACGGTCCGGGCGGCGGTGAGCGTGGCGGGCACGAACAGCCGCGGCCCGTCGGTCAGTTCCCCGATCAGGGCCGCGTAGAAGCGGGCCAGCGAGCGCGCGTCGGTGATGCCGTTGGCGGCGGGCAGCTCACCCGCGCGATAGGCGGGGTCGTTCTCGTCGGGCCGCGGCGAGATCGCCCCGAAGGCGCGCATGGTCAGCGACTCGGGGTCGGCGTACGCGTCCTGCACGGACCGCTTGGGCCGGGCCCGCAGCGCGCCGGAGACGGCCGGTTCCGGCGTGACGGTCTCGGCGGTCCCGCCCACCCGGTGCGCCTGCCCCGGCGGCAGCCCCACCCACAGGTCGAGGCCGAGCGGCCGGGCGATCTCCTCCGCGACGAAGCGGCCGACCGTCCGCCCCGACGCGCGCAGCACCAGCTCCGCGACCAGCCAGCCGTAGGTGTGCGCGTGGTACCCGTGCGCCGCGCCCGGCGGGAACTGCGGCTTCTGCGCGGCCACCGCGCGCGGCCCCGTCGTGCCGTCGAGCGCCTGCTCCGGCGTCAACGGCGTGTCCAGCGCGGGCACTCCTGCCCGGTGCGCCAGCACGTCCCTGACGGTCACCCGCTCCTTGCCGTGCGCCTTGAACTCCGACCAGTACGCGCCCACCGGCGCGTCCAGATCCAACTGACCGCGCTGGTGGAGCAGCAGCAGACAGGCCGCGGCCACGCCCTTGGTGGCCGACCGGACGATCTGCACGGTGTCCTCGGCCCACGGCTTCCCCGAGGGCTCCCCGGCCGCCGCGGCACCGCCCCACAGGTCGACCACCTTGCGGCCGTGCCTATAGAGCGCGAAAGCGGCGCCGACATCCCCCCGGCGGGTGAAATTCTGGGCGAAAGCGGTACGTACCGGCTCCCAGCCGTCCTCCGCCGTGCCGTGGACGTCCGTGAACGCGTCCATGAATGCCGCCTCCGCCTGCCGCTCCGCCGGTCCACCCGCTGCACCGAACTCTGCGGCACCCATGGTGCACGACGAAGATGCGCGTTCTGTAAACAGGCGGTGGGACGGGCCGTATACGCGGTCGAGCGCGGGCGGCGGCGGGGCGGCGCCCGTTCCCCACGGGCGGCGGCGGGGCGGCACTCGTTCCCCACGATCGGCGGCGGGGCGGCACCCGTTCCCCGCGGCAGGAGCCGGAAAACCACCCGGGCCCGCGGCGGGCCCGCGACCCCGGCCGGAGAGTGTCCGGCCGGAGCGCGGGACCCGTCACGGGCCCGGTGGGGGGGGTCCGCTACGGGAGCGGCGGGTACGCGTTCTGCACGAGCTGGTGGAACTGCGCCGAGAACCAGGCACCCGCGAGCGGGGCGTTGGCCAGGGCACCGGTCGGGTTGTTGCCGTTGCGGGCGTTACCGGTGTAGGTCGGGTCGCACATCCGGTCGAAGCCCTTGCCCTGGTCGTTCGGGATCTGGGTGCTCGAACCGTCGGACTCGCCCGGAGGCTTCACCCACACGTAGGCGTCGATACCGGCGGCGGGCGCCGCGGTCGGGCGCTCGCCGATGCCGGCCCCGGACTGGTTGCACCAGTTGCCGGCGTGGATGCGGCGGTCGATACGGCCACCGTCGACGTAGGTGTCAACGGTCGTGGTCGCCCCGGGACCGGCGGGACGCGAGGCGCCGCCCCAGCCGTTGCGGGAGGTGTCGATCAGCATGCCGATGTTGGAGTTGAAGCCGTCCGACACCAGGAGGTTGCGCAGGGCCTGCGCGTAGCTCTGCTCATCGACGTATTGATTCCAGTCAACCCACTTGGACTGGCGAATGGTGGTGCCGTTCACGCTGTCCGTGACCTTGAAGTTCGGCTCCACGGTGGCGCTGTAGTTGGCCGTGTTGACGATGAAGCCCTGGACGTCGTTGACGGTGGCGCCACCGGTCTTCGCGGCCTTCAGGAACTCCTGCGCGGCGGGCGCCAGGTTGGTGTCCCAGCCGAGCCAGGCGTGGTGTCCGGCGTCGATGTAGTTGTACGTGTTGCCGATCGCGCCGAGCTTGGCGAGCGCGTAACCGACGCCGTTCTCGTAGTTGCCGTTGGCCTTCATCGTGGCGCAGGCGTCCGTCGAACCGGCGGTGCCGCCCGCGTTGGTGACCAGGTTGGGCAGCGAGTCGGGCTCGATGATGTTGACGATCCGCAGGCCCGCGTACTTCGGGTCCGACATGATCGCGGCGATCGGGTCGATGTACTCGGTCTTGTAGCGGCCGATCTCCGTCGCGCCCAGTTCGCCGTTGGAGGCGAGCGCGGCGCAGTCACGGCCGGGCAGGTCGTAGATGACCAGTTCGATGGTGAGCGGCTGGCCTGCGGCCTGCTGCACCGCCGCGTCCAGGTGGGCCTTGAGCCCCATGGCACCGTTGGTGCCCGCGATCGCCGCGATCCGGTCCAGCCACACCGCGGTGGACTGGTTGGCGATCTTCGATCCCCCGTCGGCCGCGGCCTTCGCGGACCAGTCCGGGTTCACGTAGCCCTTGGCGCCCGCGTACGGGTTGTCGACCCTGGTGCCGGGCGGCGGCGAGGTGGGCGGGGTGGTCGGCGGCGTCGTGGGGGGCGTCGTCGGCGGAGTGGTGGGGGGTGTGGTCGGGGGCGTCGTCGGCGGGGTCGTACCGGTGCCGCCGCCGCACACGACGCCGTTCAGGGTGAACGACGACGGCTTGGTGTTGGTGCCGCTGTACGAGCCGTTGAAGCCGAAGGTCGCCGTACCGCCGGTCGCCACCGCGCCGTTGTACGACAGGCTCGCCGCGGTCACGGCCGCGCCCGTCTGGCTCACGGTGGCGTTCCAGCCCTGGGTGACCTTCTGATTGCCGGGGAAGTTCCAGCCGAGTTGCCAACTCGTGATGGCCGGGCCGGTGTTGGTGATCGTCACCTGCGCGGTGAAGCCGGAATCCCACTGGCTCACGTCGTAGGCGACCGAGCAACCGGCGGTGGCCGCCGAGGCGGATGTCGTACTCATCGCGGCGACCACGCCGCCTGAGGCGACGACCATCAGGCCGGCCGCGAGCGCGGCGGTTCTGCGTCGGACTGTCGGGACTGCCATGTGCGAACAACCTCCATAGGGGGGATGGACCCCTCGAAACGACTTCGCGGGGTCATGGGAGGTGGTGCGGTGAAGCATGGTTCGGTTACACGCTCTTAACGTGGGAGCGCTCCCATAGTGGGCAGGCGGTCCGCTCCTGTCAATGCTTGGCGCTACGTCCATGGAGTTGGTCCCGGACGGGGGCCGGGCGCCAACACCTCTGAAACGCATGACGGTTGGCGGACCCGCCCGGACGGGCGGCCGGGTGCCGGGGCACGGAGGGAGCGCCGGGGGCGGAACCCCCGGCGCCCGCTCGCGCGTTATGCCGTCGCGGCCGCGGCGGCCCGCCCCGCCGCGCGCCCGGAGAAGATGCAGCCGCCGAGGAACGTCCCCTCCAGCGACCGGTATCCGTGCATCCCGCCGCCGCCGAATCCCGCGGCCTCGCCCGCCGCGTAGAGCCCGCTGAGCACCTCGCCGCGACCGGCCGCGCCGCCGTCCTCCGCGCCTTCCGACCCGCCGCGCAGGACGCGCCCTTCGAGGTCGGTCTCCAGGCCGCCGAGCGACTTCCGGGTCAGGATGTTGAGCCGCACGGCGATCAGCGGCCCCGCCTTCGGGTCGAGCAGCCGGTGCGGCGACGCGGTGCGAATGAGCTTGTCGCCGAGGTAGTTGCGGGCCCCGCGAATGGCGGTGACCTGCAAGTCCTTGGTGTACGTGTTCGCGATCTCGCGGTCGCGCGCCTCGACTTCGCGCCGTACGACCGCCTCGTCGACCAGCCCCTCGCCCGTTACGGCGTTCATCCCCCGCACCAGGGCGCCGAGGTCCTTCTCCACCACGAAGTCGACGCCGTGCTGCTTGAACGCCTCGACCGGCCCCGGCGCCCCCGGCAGCGCGCGCTTGAGCACGTCGCGCACGCTCTTCCCGGTCAGGTCCGGATTCTGCTCGGAGCCCGACAGCGCGAATTCCTTCTCGATGATCTTCTGGGTGAGGACGAACCAGGTGTACTCGTGGCCCGTCCCCATGATGTGCTCCAGGGTGCCGAGCGTGTCGAAACCGGGGAAGTACGGGACCGGCAGCCGCTTGCCGGTGGCGTCCAGCCACAGCGACGAAGGGCCGGGCAGGATACGGATGCCGTGGCGGGCCCAGATCGGGTTCCAGTTCTCGATGCCCTCGGTGTAGTGCCACATCCGGTCACCATTGATCAACCTTCCGCCCGCCGCCTCTGTGATGCCGAGCATCAGGCCGTCCACGTGCGCGGGAACGCCGGAGAGCAGTTTGCCGGGCGGGGTGCCGAGCCGCTTGGGCCAGGCGGCCCGTACGAGATCGTGGTTGCCGCCGATGCCTCCGCTTGTGACGACCACGGCCTGCGCGCGCAGTTCGAACGCGCCCGCCGTCTCCCGCGAACTGGCCTCGCCGCGCGCCACGTCGCTGGCCACCAGGACCTCGCCGGTCACACCGTCCACGGCGTCGCCGGTACGGGTCAGGCCGGTCACCCGGTGCCGGAAGCGCAGTTCGACCCGCCCGCGCGCGACCTCGTCGCGCACCCGCTGCGCGAAGGGCGCGACGACGCCGGGCCCGGTGCCCCAGGTGATGTGGAAGCGCGGCACGGAGTTGCCGGGGCCGGTGGCCAGGAAGCCGCCGCGCTCGGCCCAGCCGACCACCGGGAAGAAGCGCATGCCGCGCTGGTGCAGCCAGGCCCGCTTCTCACCCGCGGCGAAGTGCACGTACGCCTCGGCCCAGCGGCGCGGCCAGTAGTCCTCGGGCCGGTCGAAGCCGGCCGTGCCGAGCCAGTCCTGGAGCGCGAGGTCGGGCGTGTCCTTGATCCGCATCCGGCGCTGCTCGGGCGAGTCGACGAAGAAGAGCCCGCCGAAGGACCAGAACGCCTGGCCCCCGAGGGACGCCTCGGGCTCCTGGTCGACCAGGATCACCTTCCGTCCGGCCTCCGCCAGCTCGACCGTGGCCACCAGACCGGCCAGCCCCGCGCCCACCACCACGACATCCGCGTCCAGCGCCATCCGACCGCTCCTTACTCGCCAGTAGTCAACGTAGTGACGAGCACGTTACGCGAGCGGCGGGCGCGGGTCAGCGGCATCGGGACCCCGCATAATCCGAGGCGCGGGGCGCCGACCCGGCTCGGTAGGATTCACGCCATGTCTGATGCCCCGCTCCGCGTCCGTTTCGCCCCCTCCCCGACCGGTATGTTCCACGTCGGCGGCGCCCGTTCCGCCCTCTACAACTGGGCGGTCGCCCGACAGTCGGGCGGCACCTTCGTCCTGCGCATCGAGGACACCGACGCGGCGCGCAACAAGCCCGAATGGATCGACGGCATCATCAGCGCGCTCGCCGCCATCGGCATCAGCGGCGCCGACCCCGCCTTCGAGGGCCCGTACTTCCAGTCGCACAACGCCGACCGGCACCGCGAGGCCGCCTCCCGGCTCCAGATCGAGGGGCGCGCGTACTACTGCGACTGCACGCGCGACATGCTCAAGGAGCGCACCGGCTCCGAACACCTCGGCTACGACGGCTTCTGCCGCGAGCGCGGGCTGGCGTACGAGCCGGGGCGGGCGATGCGCTTCCGCACGCCGGACGAGGGCGAGACGGTCGTGGTCGACCTGATCCGCGGCGAACCCGCCTTCCCCAACAGCTCCATCGAGGACTTCGTCATCGCCCGCGGCGACGGCTCCCCGGTCTTCCTGCTCGCCAACGTCGTGGACGACCTCGACGAGCGCGTCACGCAGGTCATCCGCGGCGAGGAGCACCTGTCCAACACGCCCAAGCAGCAGCTCCTCTGGGAGGCGCTGGGCGCCACCCCGCCCACCTGGGCGCACCTGCCGGTGATCGTCAACGAGAAGCGGCAGAAGCTCTCCAAGCGCCGCGACAAGGTCGCCCTCGAGGACTACCTCGCCGAGGGCTACCTGCCCGAGGCCATGGTCAACTACCTGATGCTGCTCGGCTGGGGCCCCGGCGACGACCGCGAGATCCTGCCCTACGAGGAGCTGGAGCGGCTCTTCCGCATCGAGGACGTCATCGGCTCCTCGGCCTTCTTCGACGTCAAGAAGCTCACCGCCTTCAACGGCGAGTACATCCGCGCCCTGTCCCCCGCCGCCTTCGTCAGCGCCTGCGCGCCGTGGCTGACCGCCCCGCACGCCACCTGGGACCCGCTGTCGTACGACGAGGCCGTCTTCGAGACCGTCGCACCGCTCGCCCAGACCCGGATCGCCCTGCTGTCCGAGATCACGTCGTACGTCGACTTCCTCTTCCTCGACGAGCCGGTGCGCGACGACGCGTCGTGGTCCAAGGCGATGAAGGCGGGCGCGGCGGATCTTCTGCGCGACGCAGCCAATGAACTGGGCGCGCTTCCCGACTGGTCGGCCGAGCCCCTGAAGGCGGCCCTGGAGTCCATCGCCGCCGCCCACGGCCTCAAGCTCGGCAAGGCCCAGGCGCCCATCCGCGTCGCCGTCATGGGCCGCACCGTCGGGCTGCCGCTCTTCGAGTCGCTCGAAGCCCTCGGCCGCGAGCGCGCGCTGGCCCGCCTGGAGGCCGCCCGCACCCGGCTGGAGTCGGAGACGCCCGCCGAGTCGTAAGACCCGCCACCCTGGCGCGGCGGGTCTTACACCGCCGCGCCGGACCCGGCATCGGGACCGGCCGCCGGACGGCGTACGGTCGCCGCCGTGACCGTTTACGACACCGCCCGGCGGCTCCCCGCCATCCCCGTGCTCCGTGACCACTGCCGCGCGCTGGCCATGCTGGAGGCGATACTCAGCCCGTCGTGGGAGAGCCGCTTCTACTCCTTCGACGCGCACTGGTCGGACGTCGAGGAGATGGCCTCCATGAGCAACGGCTCGGGCGACGAATACTCCATCGTCTTCTCCCCCCTCGGCGCCTACGTCCGCGGCTTCGCCCACGAGTCCCGGATGAGCCCCTACGTCGAGGACGGCCCCTGGCCCGGTGTCCTCGACGACGTCCCCGACGTCTTCCGCCCCTGCGTCGAGGAGCCCGCCTTCAGCGACGAGGACGGCATGCCCGTCGTCACCGCCTGCCTCTGGCGGCAGGCCGCCGACACCGCGTGGCGGACCGGCGGCGCCATCGAGTTCCCCGACGCGCCCGACGGCGACCCCGACGGCGCCGGGCTCCTCTTCCCGCTGCTCACCGACCGCGACGCCGACGCCTACCGCGCCTTCGCCGAGGACTACTACGAGGTCCCGGTCGCCCCCGCTCCCGTCCACCACGTCCTCGCCCTGCGCCCGCTGACCGCCGAGGTCGTCACCACGCTCAACCCCGACCTCACGCTCCCCGAACTGGCCGACGACATCGCGGCCATCGGCTACCCGCGGCCGTAGCCGTAGCCGTTGCCCCACCACTTGACCACGTACGGCCGTCCGCGCCGCTCTCCGGGGCGGCGTGGGCCAGGCCCGTGCGGTAGGCGATGACGACGAACTGCGCCCGGCCTCGACCGGGTCTTCCCGCACCACCCACCCCTGGCCCCCCCGCACTACCCCTGGCCGCCCGCGGGCCCGGAAGCCACCCCCTTGAACCGCGCCCACACCACCTTCCCGAACGGCTCCCGCCCCTCGACCCCCCACCCGTCCGCGACCGCCGCGACGATCAACAGCCCCCGCCCCCGTACATCCGCCGCACCGGGCTCGCACACCCGCGGCCTCCGCTCCCCCTCCTCGTCACGACTGTCATGCACCTCCAGCCGTACGCACCCGTCCTCCACCACCACCCGCACCAAAAACCCGTGCCCCCGCCGCGTCCCGTGCGCCAACGCGTTCGACGCCAACTCCGATACGCACAACCGCACGTCGTCAACGACAGGCGACAACCCCCATGCCCTCAGAGCCCCTGCGGCGAATTCGCGTGCCAGCCCGACCGATTCACGTTTCGCGTCGAAGAATCTCGATACGGCCGCGGGTAAGACTCCGGCCTTGAGCGCAGCGCTGTCATCAGTCACGAACGGTTCCCTTCGTGTAGCGCAGCGAAGTCATACGCAGACGTGCCGCATGTGCGGCGATCCCGGCCTGGACCCCGCGCGGCACGCCAACGACGAACAAGGGGTGCGAGGAAATCGCCCCCCCTTGAGACTGGACCGGTTGACCGGTCCAGTCAAGTGATTGTCAACTATCCGTGACTCATCGGGTAGTTGTCCGTCAGCTCCCACAGGTCGGAAGGAGTGACGCCCTCTTCTGCGACGAGAACCCGGCCGTCCTTGTCGTGCGCGACATGGAGCACGACCGCGACTGCGAGCGGTAGTTCACGTCGCAACTGCTCCGCCTCCGCCGACGTCGCCAGGCGCACTTTCGTGAGGTCGGTACCCCGCGCCGGTGAACGCCCGGTCTGGCGGGCCACGTAATGGGTCGTCCCTTCGGCGATCGGACCCGCCTGAGTCAGCTTCGGACAGGCCGCCGCGATGTCCGCCGGAAACCACGCCGTGACCAGCGACAGCGGAGCACCGTCGTCAAGCAGCACCAAGCGGTCACGCCGCAGAGCGGACACGCCCGCGGCAAGGTCCAAAATCCTTGCGACACGGTCGGGCGGCGTTTCGTGAACAGGCTTGCCCAACCGTCGGAAGGGGTGACCACCGGTCACGCGCGTGGCGTCTGCCCGGCGCCGACCGGCGGGACGCGCCAACGGCGTTGCGAGTACGTGGAATCCCTGCCCCTGGCGAGCCGCCACGAGGCCGTCTCCCCTCAGTACATCCATCGCCTTGATGACCGTCGCCCGCGACACGGACCACTGCTCGCACAGATCCCGCCCCGACGGCAGGACGTCTCCCGAACCGAACTCACCGTCGGCGATCCGGGCCCGCAACGAATCCGCGATCTCTTCGTACTTGAGCTTGGGCATGGCGGGGCACTCCCGTTCGGTGGACAGGTTGACCGGTCAGGGTAGACCATCACAACCATGGCGACCGCACCCCATGTAGCGTCCGAGATCCTGGACTTCTACGGCTCGGTATTCGACGAGTCGACGCGTCTGACCTCCTCTGCCGACGGCGCGCTGGAGTTGGCGCGGACCCGGGAGATCCTGCGGCGTCATCTGCCGCCCGCGCCCGCCGCTGTGCTCGATGTCGGCGGCGGGGCCGGGGTGCATGCGAAGTGGCTGGTCGAGGACGGCTACCGGGTGCACTTGGTGGACCCGGTCGAACGGCATGTGGAGCACGCGAAGTCGGTCGGCTGCACCACGGAGTTGGGCGACGCGCGAGCGTTGAGCGCGGGGGCCGGGACGTACGACGCCGTCCTGCTGCTCGGACCGCTCTACCACCTGCTGGAGCGTGCCGACCGCGATCAGGCGCTAGCGGAAGCCCGGCGGGTGGTACGGCCTGGCGGCATGGTCGCCGCCGCCGCGATCGGACGGTACGCCTCGCTCTTCGAGCACACCGCGACGACGCTGCTGACGAAGGACCGCGTCCGGGACGCCGTCGGTGACATCCTGGCGACGGGCCGCCACGACCCCGGACGCAAGGGCTTCACAGCCGCTTACTTCCATACGGCGGCGGAGCTGGCGGATGAGCTGACCTGCGCGGGCCTCACCGACGTGACCGTCCTCGGCGTCGAGGGCCCGGCCTGGGCACTGCTGAAGGCCACCGAGCAGCACACGGGCGAGTCTCTGACCGACTCACCGATGTTCGCCGCGGCTCTGACCGCCGCCCGGCTGGCGGAGCCCTACCCGGAGCTGCTGTCCGCCGCATCGCACCTGCTGGCGGTGGGGACCGCCTGACGCCGGCCGCCTGGCCAAGGTCTGTGGGACGGGGTCCCCCGGGGCGCCCGGGGCGGGGCGCATGGGCGGCGGACGGGGGCGAGGCGGGGGCGCAAGGTGGCGAAAAGTTGCCGGGGGTTTCCGGGGGCCGAACCATGGGAGGGGTGAGCGACGGCGCGTACCTCCGATTCCCGCATCTCCACGGCGACCTGCTCAGCTTCGCCGCCGAGGACGACATCTGGGTGGCTCCGCTGGGGGCGGCCGGGGGGTCGCCCGGGCGGGCGTGGCGGGTGACGGCGGACCGGACGCGGGTGGGGCCGCCGCGGCTGTCGCCCGACGGTTCGACCATCGCGTTCACGACCTGGCGGAGCCTGGACCCCGAGGTGTATCTGGTCCCGACGGACGGCGGGGAGTCGCGGCGGCTGACGTATTGGGGCAGCTCCGACACCCGGGTGTGCTCGTGGACGCCGGACGGCCAGGTGCTGGCGGTGTCGTCGCACGGGCAGCCGTTCGCGTACCACACGTGGGCGCACAGCGTGCCGGTGGACGGCGGGCCCGGCGGCCCGCTGCCGTGGGGGCCGGTGTCGGACATCGCGGTGTGCGACGAGAACGGGGAGCCGGGTGAGCGCCGCACCCTGCTGTTGACGGGGACGCCGCCGCACGAGCCGCACGCGTGGAAGCGGTACCGCGGCGGCGCGACGGGGCGGCTGTGGCTGCACGGCGAGCGGCTGGTTCCGGACATCGACGGTCACCTGGCGTCGCCGATGTTCGTGTCGGGCCGGATCGCCTTCCTCTCCGACCACGAGGGCATCGGCAATCTGTACTCGTGCCACCCGGACGGTACGGATCTGCGGCGGCACACCGACCACGCCGAGTTCTACGCCCGCAGCGCCGCCACCGACGGCCGGCGGGTGGTGTACCAGTGCGCGGGCGAGCTGTGGCTGGTGGAGGACCTGGCGGCGCCCGACGCCCGGCCGCGCCGCCTGGACATCCGGCTGGGCGGTGCGAGGAGCGGGCAGCGCCCGTACCAGGTGCCCGCGGCCTCGAATCTGGACAGCCTGGCCATGGACGGTACGGGCCGGGCCAGCGCCGTCTGCGTACGCGGCAGCCTCTACTGGCTCACGCACCGCGACGGCCCCGCCCGGACGATCGCCGACGAGCCCGGCGCGCGGGTCCGGCTGCCGGAGATGCTCGGCGACACCGGGCTGGTCGCATTCGTCACGGACGCGGAGGGCGAGGACGGGATCGAGCTGGCGCACCTGCCGGGGCGGGCGTCGCGGGCGGCGATCCGCGGCGGCGCGCGGGATTCCGCGGCGGCGGACGCGAAGGCGCAGGTGACGGAGGCGGAGGACGTCACCGAGGTGACGGAGGAGCTGACCGATGTGGTGCCGGTCGCGGGTGGCGAGAAGGCGGACGGCGGGGCAGGCGGCGGGGCAGGCGGTGGGGCGGGCGACGGCGGCACAGCAGGCGGAGGCAGGGCCGGTGGCGGGGTGGGCGGCGGGAGCAAGGCCGGTGGCGGCAAGGGCGGCGCGGACGTCAGCCGTTCGAGCACGGTCTACACGGACCCCGCGGCCGGCCGCGGCAAGGGCGAAGGCCCCACCCGTACCCCCGGCTCGGACGGCCAATCGCCCGACACCGATGTGTACACGGACGACGACGTCACCGGCGGCGGCCACGAGCCGGACCGCCCCACCCGCCTCGCCGTCGGCAAGCTCGGCCGCGTCCTGGAGCTGGTCTCCTCCCCCGACGGCGGCACGCTGGCCGTCGCCACGAACGACGGCCGCCTGCTGCTGGTCACGACCGGGGAGGCGGAGGACGACTCGGACGGTGACGAGGGCGATGACCCGTACGGCCTAGGGGACGACGTACGGGCCGACGTACGCGACGTACGCGACGTACGCGAGATGGGCGAGATGGGCGACGCAGGCGACGAGCCCGGCGGCGCGGGTGACGGCACGCGAAACGGCGTGCGCCGCGTACCGCTGGACGATCACACAACCGACGGCCGCACCATGGCGGGCACTGTCGACGAGCTGATCCGTTCCACCAACGGCCCCGTCCGCGACCTGGCCTTCTCCCCCGACTCGGCGTGGCTGACCTGGTCGCACCCCGGTATCGGCCGCAGTCTGCGCTCGGTGAAGATCGCCCGCTTGTCGGACCAGTCGATCATCGACGTCACCAACGGCCGCTTCGAGGACGAGCAGCCCGTCTTCACCCGCGACGGCCGCTACCTCGCGTTCCTGTCGTGGCGCGGCTTCGACCCGGTGTACGACGTTCATACCGGCGACCTGTCGTTCCCGCTCGGCTGCCGCCCGTATCTGGTGCCGCTGAACTCGGCGACGCCGTCACCCTTCGCGCTGCCGGTCGACGGCCGTCCCATCGGCGGCGGTCTCGACCCGGGCGAGAGCGGCGGCGGCGACGGCCCGGTGGTCGTCGAGGTGGAGGGCCTGGCGAACCGGGTGACGCCTTTCCCCGTCCCCGCGTCGAAGTACTCGGCGCTGGAGCCCGTGCACAACGGCCTGGTCTGGCTGCGCTGGCCGATCTCCGGCGCGCTCGGCGAGACCTTCGCCAACCCCACCGACCCCTCCGCCCGCCCGACGCTGGAGTACTACAACCTGACCAAGTCCAAGCGGACCGAATTGGTCCACCACATGGACTGGTACGCGGTCAGCGGCGACGGCCAGCGCCTGGCGGTCTTCGACGAGGGCGAGTTGGCCGTCCTGCCCGCCACCGAACGCGGCGACGACGACTCGACGGTCTATGTCGACATGCGCCGCATCCTGCACGAGGTGGACCCGACGGCCGAGTGGCGGCAGTCGTACGCGGAGGCCGGGCGGCTGATCCGCGACTACTTCTGGGCGCCCGACATGTGCGGCGTCGACTGGCCCGCGATCCTCGACCAGTACCGCCCGCTGGTCGAACGCGTCGCCACGCCCGACGAGTTCGCCGACCTGCTGCGCGAAGTCCTCGGCGAACTGGGCACGTCGCACGCGTACGTCGCCCCCGCCCGCCGCAACGAGGGCCCGCCGCACTACCAGCGCCCCATCGGCCTGCTCGGCGCCGACTTCCAGCACGGCAAGGACGGCACGTGGTCGGTCGTACGGATCCTGCCGGGCGAGTCGTCGGACTCCAAGGCCCGTTCGCCGCTGGCCGGTACGGGCATCCGCGAGGGCGCGGTGCTCACCCACATCGACGGGCGGCCGGTCGACCCGGACGCGGGACCGTATCCGCTGCTGGCCGGCGCGGGCGGCACCACCGTCGAGCTGACCTTCGTCGGACCGGGCCGCCGCGGCGCGCCCCGCCGCGTCGCCGTCGTCCCGCTGATCGACGAACGCCCGCTGCGCTACCAGCACTGGGTGGCCAAACGCCGTTCGGTCGTACGGCAGTTGAGCGGCGGCCGGTGCGGTTATCTGCACATCCCCGACATGGGCGGCTCCGGCTGGGCGCAGTTCAACCGCGACCTGCGGATGGAAGTCGCCTACGACGCCCTGCTCGTGGACGTCCGCGGCAACGCGGGCGGTCACATCAGCGAACTGGTCATCGAGAAGCTGACCCGCACCATCCTCGGCTGGGACCTCACCCGCAACGCGCAGCCGGTCTCCTACACCGGCAACGCCCCGCGCGGCCCGGTCGTCGCCATCGCCGACGAAGCGACGTCGTCCGACGGCGACATGATCACCGCCGCCTTCAAACTCCTCGGCATAGGGCCGGTCGTCGGCTCCCGCACCTGGGGCGGCGTCGTCGGCATGACCGGCCGCCACCGCCTCGGCGACGGCACCGTCATCACCGTCCCCATGAACGCCGCCTGGTTCGACGCGTACGGCTGGTCCGTCGAGAACCACGGCGTCGACCCCGACATCGACGCCCTCCGCACCCCGCTGGACTGGGCCGAGGGCCGCCACGGCCAGATGGACGTCGCGGTCCGCACCGCCCTCGCCCTCCTGGCCGAACACCCCGCCGCCACCCCGCCCGACCTCACCACCCGCCCCAACCGCCAGCGCCCCCCACTCCCCCCGCGCTGAACACACCGCGAAACGGGCGCGGCGGACAGAAACGGGCGCGGCGGACAGGAGAACGGGCCGTGGGCACAAGGGAGAAGGGGCACCCCCGAGGGGGTGCCCCTTCTTTGTCACGGTGTTCGCGTGACGTCAGGCCCAGTCGTCCTGGTCCGCGTCGCTCGACTCGGAGCCGAGGCGGTCCTGCGACGGGTCCTCGACGTCGGAGCGACGGTCCCGCTGCCCCTGGTCCTGCTGGGTGCCGCGCTGCATGTTGTCGCGCGCGTCGTCCGCGGACTCGGCCGCCTTGTCGCGCTGGTCGCCGGCCGCGCCCTTGGCCTTGTCGGCGAACTCGCTGGCCTTGTCCTTGAACTGGTCGAAAGCGCCCATGATCACTCCTCCTGGAGTCTGTGGGGATGGGGCCTCGACCAGACTTACACGGGTGCGCGAAGTGCGCATCTCGGGACGAAAAGCCCAGCGTGGCAAGGGCTTTGGGATCACGGAGCGTGAGGCTCAGGCGTTTGGTCCCGTGGTCGCGCCGGCCGAGCGGGCCGTCTCGTCGGCGGCGCCGCCCCGGCCGACGAGGCCGCGGTGGGTACCGGCCGCGCGGGCGAGGGCGGGTTCGACCTGCCGCATCTGCCGCTGCCCGAGGGCGCCGCCGATGACGGACGGGAGGTAGCCGCGGATGGACTGCATGCCGCGCAGCCACGCCTGCCCGTAGACGTGCGGGGAGCGGCGCACGATCCCGGCGGCGATACGGTCGACGGCGGGTTCGAGCGGATAGGTGCGGTTGGTGGGCCAGGGCAGCTTGGAGCGCAGGCCGCGCAGGACGTCGTCCTCGTCGGCGCCGCGCACCATGTCGGTGTCGGTCCAGCTCAGGTAGCCGACGCCGACCTTGACACCCTTGTGGCCCACCTCCCCGCGCAGGCAGTGCGCGAAGGCCTCGACACCCGACTTGCTCGCGCAGTACGCGGCCATCAGCGGCGCCGGGGTCAGCGCCGCCAGCGAGGCGATCTGGAGGAGATAGCCGCGCGACCGCAGCAGCGCGGGCAGGAAGGCGCGGGCGGTGGTGATGCTGCCCAGCAGATTGACCTGGATGACGCGGTCGAACGCCTCGGGGTCGGAGTCGAGGAAGGGGCCGCCGGTGGCCACCCCGGCGTTGGCGACGACGACGTCGACCCGGCCGAAGCGCTCGGCGACCTCCTCGGCCACCGCCGCCATCGCGGCCCGGTCGGTGACGTCGGCGGTCCACCAGCCCGCCCGCGCCCCGATCGACTCGGCGACCTTCTTCAGCTCGTCCGGCTCCAGGCCGACCAGCGCCAGCGTCGCCCCCCGCGCGGCGAGCTTGCGCGCCAGCAGCGCCCCCACCCCGCGCGCCGCCCCCGTGACCACCACGACCTGCCCGTCGAGCGAGCTGTCCGTACGGCTGCTCATGCGCTCTTCTCCTCTGTCCGTGTGTCGGTGAGCGGGTCAGTAAGTGTGCCGGTACCTGTGCCGGTACGCGTGTCGGTGCGCGGGTCGGTGTGCGGGTCGTCCACCGCGCGCGCGTCGCCGGACGCGGCGCCCACCCGCAGATGGGCCGCGGCCAGCTTCCGTACCGCCGCGACCACCGCGTCCGCGTCCTCGATCGGGGTCATGTGGCCGAGCCCGGGCAGCTCGATCAGGTCGGTGCAGTTCGGCAGGGCGGCGGCCATGCCGCGCGCGTGCACCGGAGGGGTGAGCTTGTCGGCGGTGCCGACCAGCACGGCCGTGGGCGCGGTGAGCGCGGCCAGTTCCGCGTCGAGGTCGAGCGCGGCGAGCACCCGCCCCCACTCGGAGCGCTGCCGCGCACCGCAGGCGTGCACGATACGGGCGGAGAAGGCCACCTGCTCGCGGGTCGAACCGGACGCCAGCACGCCGTACTTGAGCGCCGCGCGCGAGACCGGGGTGACCGGTCCGAGCGGCAGCCGGGATACGAGGAGCTGCCGGTGGAAGGCCCGCCGGACGCGCCGGGAGCTGAAGCGGGGCGGCAGCACCTGGGTCGAGCCGAGCAGGCGGGCGCTGCCGGTGCTGGTCATGAGGACGGCGGCCGTACGCTCCTGGACGGCGGTACGCCCGGAGGCCGCCATGATCGTCATACTGCCCATGGAGTGGCCGACCAGCACGGCCTTCTCACCGTCGTAGCCGTCACCGGTGCCGTCACCGGTGCCGCCGCCGTCTCCGTCGCCGGAAGGACCCTCTCCGGAAGCACCGACCCCGGAAGCACCGGCCCCGGAAGCACCGGCTCCCGAAGCACCGGCTCCCGAAGCGCCCCCCGGCAGCACAGCCCTCACCACCGCCTCCAGATCGTCGGCGAGCTGCGCCGTCCCGTACCCCGCCCGCGACCGCGGCGACGCGCTGCGCCCGTGCCCGCGCTGGTCGTACGCGATGACCCGGAAGTCGGCGGCGAGCGCCCGGACGACCGGGGCCCAGAAGAGGGTGGAGCAGGTCCAGCCGTGGGCGAGGACGAGCGGCGGGCCGTCCGCGCGGCCGTACTCCTCGACGTGGATCCGGGTGCCGTCGGCGGAGACGACGGTCAGCTCGCGGCGGGCGCGTACCGCCTCGTAGGGCACCGTCATGACACGGCCTCCACAGCCTCGCGCCGACCCGCGACCGGGGCCAGCACCTCGTATTCGGAGAGCTTCAACTGCCGGGTGGCGCGCCGGAATTCGGCGGTGGTGCCGGGCCAGGCGGTGGTGTTGCGCCCGTTCGCGTCGAGATACCAGCTCTCGCAGCCGCCGGTGTTCCAGACCGTACGGGCGGCGCGGCGCTGCATCTCCTCGTTCCAGGCGGTGACGGCCTCGGGCCTGGCCTGGAGGGCGGCGGCGCCGGTGGCGTCGAGGGTGCGCATGAAGTCGGCGACGTAGTTCAGCGACGACTCGATCATCAGGATCATCGAGCTGTTACCGAGGCCGGTGTTGGGGCCGATGATGAACAGGAGGTTGGGGAAGCCGTCGACCGCGCAGCCGCGCAGCGCGGCCATGCCGTCCTTCCAGTGCTCGGCGAGCGTGCGGCCGTCCGCGCCGATCACCCGGTCGCCGATCGGCATGTCGGTGACGTGGAAGCCGGTGCCGAAGACGATCGCGTCCACCTCGCGCTCGGTGCCGTCGGCGGTGACGATCGTCGAGCCGCGGACCTCGCTGAGCGCGGAGGTGACGACCTCGGTGTTGGGCTGCGCGAGCGCCGGATAGTAGGTGTTGGACAGCAGGATGCGCTTGCAGCCGATGGTGTAGTCGGGGGTGAGGCGGGCGCGCAGCTCCGGGTCCTTCACCGACCGCTTCAGGTGGTTGGCCGCGATCCGCTCGGCGGCCTTGAGCAGCTTCGGGTGCCGTACGAAGGCGCCGACCTGGAACTCCCTGATCAGCCAGAGCAGGCCGCGGCGCGCCTTGGCGGTGGCCGGGACCTTGCCGTGCAGCCAGCGCTCGGCGGCGCTGACCCCGCGGTCGACGCGCGGCATCACCCACGGCGGGGTGCGCTGCACAACGGTCAGCCGCGCGACCTCCGGCTGGATGGACGGCACGATCTGGATCGCGGACGCGCCCGTGCCGACCATGGCGACGCGCTTGCCCTTGAGGTCGAAGTCGTGGTCCCAGCGCGAGGAGTGGAAGACGCGCCCGGGGAAGTCCTCGATCCCGGGGATGTCGGGGATCTTCGGGTCGGACAACGGCCCGGTCGCGGAGACGACGACATCGGCGGTCAGCTCGCCCGCCGCGGTCGTCAGGTGCCAGCGGTTCGCCTCGCCGTCCCAGCGGGCCTGCCGCACCTCGGCGCCGAACCGCAGGTGCGGGCGGAGCCCGAAGGTGTCGGTGACCCGCTCCAGATACGCCCGGATGTGCTCCTGCCCGGAGAAGGCGCGCGGCCAGTCGGGGTTGGGCGCGAAGGAGAACGAGTACAGGTGCGACGGCACGTCGCAGGCGCAGCCCGGATAGCTGTTGTCGCGCCAGGTCCCGCCGACCGAGTCCGCGCGCTCCAGAATCACGAAGTCCGTGATGCCCTCGCGCCGCAGCCGTACCGCGGCCCCCAGCCCGCCGAACCCGGACCCGATCACCGCCACCCGCACGTGTTCGAGCTCGTCCATGGCACCGCCTTCCGCCGAATTGTGCCCCCGTCGATCATGCCAGCAATCACTGGCACGGTTCGGACTGTAGACCATGCCGGGTTACCTCCGGTAGGGGTAGGGGCGGAAGTCGTCCGTACGTGGGGCGCGGAGTGGGGCGTGGGGTCCCGGACGACGGGGCGCGCGGTGGCGGACGACGGGCGCGCGGTGGGGCGTACGGGCCAGGACACGGGGCGTACGGCGGGGGCGTACGCGTCCGGGCGGCGGGGCGCGCGACGGAGCGTACGGGTCCGGACACGGGGGCGTACGGCCGGGCGCGCGGCGGCGGATGTCACGACGGAATACCTGCCCAGGGGCGGGGTCGGACAGCCCCGAACAGCACATAGGCTGGCCGCGTGGACGACAACGGAAGCGGCGGCGCGGGGGACCACGGCGCGGGCGACGGCTCCGGCAGCGGCTCAGCGGCCGAGCGCGAGTACCGCGTGGAGGAGCTGGCCAAGGCGGCCGGTATCCCCGTCAGGACGCTGCGGTTCTACCGTGAGCGGCGGCTGCTCCCGCCACCGCGCCGGGACGGCCGGATCGCCTGGTACTCCGAGGCCCACCTCGCCCGGCTGCGGACCATCGCGGGGCTGCTGGAGCGCGGCCACACCCTCGGCGGCATCGCCGAACTGATCGGCGCGTGGGAGAACGGCCGCACGCTCGGCGGCGTCGCCGAACTGCTCGGCCTGGAGGGCGCGCTCACCGCGCCCTGGTCGGAGGAGACCCCGGTCCGCCTCACCCCCGAGGAGCTGGCCGACTACTTCGGCGAGGACGTCACCCCGGAGAATCTGACGACGGCCCTCGACATCGGCTACATCGGCGTCGACGGCGAGAACGTCATCCACATCAGCCGCCGCCTGCTCGACGCCTCCGCCGCCCTCGTCCACGAGGGCGTGCCGCTGGCCGCCGTCCTCGCCGCCGGACGCGGCGTACGCGCCCACACCGACGCGCTCGCCGACCTCTTCACCCAGGTCATCCGCACCCACGTCATCGGGCCCATGGACGACCTCCCGCCCGCCGAGGCCCACCGCATAGCCGAGTCCCTGCAACGCCTGCGGCCCCTCGCCAAGAACATCGTCGACGCCGAGATGGGGCTCGCGATGGAGCGGCGGGTACGGGCCGAGATCGACGCCTGGCTGCGGCAGCAGGCGGAGCGGGCGGAGGGCGGCGCGGCCTGCGGTACGGACGGCGGCGCGGAAGCCGATGTGGACGGCAGTACGGACGGCGGCGCGGAGGCCGGTGTGGGCGGCAGTACGGACGGCGGCGCGGAGGCCGGTGTGGGCGGCAGTACGGACGGCGGTACGAAAATCGGTACGGACCCGGCCGAACCCACCGCCGGCGCCTGACGTACGCACCGCGCCCGACGTACCGGCCGCGTCTGACCCGTCACATCACCCCGCACATCGCGAGCGCGCCGCCGCACGACCTGCGAGAGTGGACCACAAGGCCGTACCGACCCGGGAGGTGCCCCGTGCAACAGCCCAACGACTCCTCGGCAGACCAGGCCATTCTGGGCCGGATCAGCGCGATGGTCGCGGACGAGAAGGCGCTGCGCGACCTGCTCGCCGCAGGCAGCATCGACGGCGCGACGGAACAGGAGCGGCTCGCCGCCCTGGAGCGCGAGCTCGACCAGTGCTGGGACCTGCTGCGGCAGCGCCGCGCCCTGACCGACGCGGGCGAGGACCCCGGCGACGCGAAGGTCCGCCCGGCCTCCACCGTCGAGAACTACCGCTCATGAGCGACGGCGCCGCCTCCGTCCACGGTGACGTCACGGTCACCGACGCGCCCGAGAGCAAGCGGTACGAGGCACGTATCGGCGACGACATCGCCGGGGTGGCCGCGTATCTGCGCACCCCGGACATGATCGCGTTCATCCACACCGAGGTGAAGGACGCCTACGAGGGCCGCGGCGTCGGCTCCGCGCTCGCCCGCACCGCCCTGGACGCCGCCCGCGCGCAGGGCCTGCGGGTCCTGGCGATCTGCCCGTTCTTCGAGGGCTGGCTCGGCAAGCACCCGGAGTACGCGGATCTGCTCTACGTACCGGCGAGCAACGTCTCCGACTGAGCCCCCGTACGTACGGGGGCCCCTAACCCTCCCGCACCGACCCGCCCGCAGCGCCGCGCCCGTACCGCCGCCCCCGCACCGCACGCGCCCCGACGTCCATGTCGGATTTCCGCCAGACCGGAAGCCTGACGACGGGCGATGCTGGTGGGGTGGACATGGATACGGATACGGATACGGACAGGGCTAGGACTGCGACTAGGGCTGCGGTCGCGGCTGCGGGCAGGGCCGCGAGCGGGAACGCCGCCGGGGGAACGGTCCGGGACTCCGGGTCGGCCGCGGCCGTCCCGGACTTCGACACCTGCGTACGCGCCGTCCGGTCGAAGGACGCCCGCTTCGACGGATGGTTCTACACCGCGGTGCTGACCACCGGCATCTACTGCCGCCCGAGCTGCCCCGTGGTGCCGCCGAAGGCCGAGAACATGACCTTCCACCCGAGCGCCGCCGCCGCGCAGCAGGCCGGTTTCCGGGCCTGCAAGCGGTGCCGCCCGGACGCCAGCCCCGGCTCGCCGCGGTGGAACGAGCGGGCCGACCTGGTGGCGCGCGCGATGCGGCTGATCGCCGACGGGGTGGTGGACCGCGACGGGGTGCCGGGCCTCGCGGCGCGGCTCGGCTACAGCGCCCGGCAGGTCGAGCGGCAGCTGCTGGCGGAGCTGGGCGCCGGGCCGCTGGCCCTGGCGCGTGCCCAGCGCGCGCAGACCGCGCGGCTGCTGATCGAGACGAGCGCGATGCCGATGGGCGAGGTGGCCTTCGCGGCGGGCTTCGCCAGCATCCGCGCTTTCAACGACACCGTGCGCGAGGTCTTCGCGCTGTCGCCGAGCGAGCTGCGGGCGCGGGTCGCCAAGGGGCGTCCGGCCGCGGGGACCGGCACCTTGTCACTGCGGCTGCCGTTCCGCCGGCCGCTCACCCCGGACAATCTCTTCGGGCACCTCGCCGCGACCGCGGTACCGGGCGTCGAGGAGTGGCGGGCGGGCGCGTACCGGCGCACGCTGCGGCTGCCGCACGGCACCGGGATCGTGGCGCTGCGGCCCCAACCCGACCACATCGCCTGCCAGTTGTGGCTCACCGACTGGCGTGACCTGGCGCAGGCGATCAGCCGCTGCCGCCGGTTGCTCGACCTGGACGCGGACCCGCAAGCGGTGGACGCGCTGCTGTCCGCGGACCCGGTGCTCGCGCCGCTGGTGGCGAAGGCGCCGGGGCGGCGGGTGCCGCGGGTCACGGACGGGCCGGAGTTCGCCGTCCGCGCCGTCCTCGGGCAGCAGATCTCGACGGCGGCGGCCCGTACGCACGCCGCCCGTCTGGTGCTCGCGCACGGCGAGCCGGTCACCGACCCCGGCGGCGGCCTCACCCACCTCTTCCCCGCTCCCGCCGCGCTCGCCGGACTCGACCCCGCCGCCCTCGCGATGCCGCAGACCCGCAGGAACACCCTGGCCGCGCTCGTACGGGCCCTGGAGAGCGGCGAGTTGGACCTCGACGTCGGCAGCGACTGGGCACGGACCCGCGCCCAGCTCTCGGCGCTGCCCGGATTCGGGCCGTGGACGGTCGAGACGATCGCGATGCGGGCGCTCGGCGACCCCGACGCCTTTTTGGCCACCGACCTCGGCGTGCGGTACGCCGCCCGCGACCTCGGCCTGCCGACGACTCCGGCGGCGCTGGTACGGCACTCCGCCGCCTGGTCGCCGTGGCGGGCCTACGCCACGCAGTACTTGTGGGCGACGGGTGACCACCCGATCAACGTCCTGCCCCCCAACACCACCGATGAGAAAGGGACTTCACCCTCATGACCGCCAACCGCCCCGCCCCCTCGGCGGAGCACCCGGTCCACACCGTCGTGGACAGCCCCTGCGGCGAACTGACCCTCGTCGCCCGCGGCTGCGCCCTCACCGGCCTCTACATGACCGAGCAGCGGCACCGCCCCGCGCAGGAGACCTTCGGCCCGCGCGGCGACAGCCCCGTCTTCGCCGCCGCCCGCGCCCAGCTCGACGCCTACTTCGCGGGCGAACTCACCCGCTTCGACCTGCCGTTGGCGATGTCGGGCACGCCCTTCCAGCAGCGCGTCTGGTCGGCGCTGCGCGACATCCCGTACGGCGAGACCGTCTCGTACGGCGAACTCGCCGCGATCCTCGGCCATCCCACCGCCTCCCGCGCGGTGGGCCTGGCCAACGGCAGGAATCCGATCGGCGTCATCGTGCCGTGCCATCGCGTCGTCGGCGCGGGCGGCGACCTGACGGGTTACGGCGGCGGGCTGCCTCGCAAGCGGTGGCTGCTGGCGATGGAGAACGGCGTCCAGCAGCCGGTGCTGCTCTGAGGCGCGGGAGCCTCCGGTGCCGCTCTGAGGTGCGGAAGTCTCCGGTGCCGCTCTGAGGCGCAGGGGCCGCCTCAGCTCTCGACCAGCGCCGCGGGCACCGGCCGTACCGGTTCGCTGTCGCCGTCCTCCTCGGGGCGGCGGCGCCCGCGCCACCAGCCGAACGCCGCGAGGGCCGCGACGCCGAGCAGTGAGGCGCCCCCGATCGCCTCGCCGAGGTGGAGGCCGGGCGGGGTGAAGGAGCAGGAGACCGAGGTGGCGCCCGCGGTGACGGGCACGGAGATCAGCCCGAGGTAGGAGCGCGCGGGGTGCCTGGAGCCGTTGTCGGTGGCGCAGCTCCAGCCCGTGATGGCCGGGGCCGCGACGACCGCGAATCCGTGCGCGCCGGAGGGGAGTTGGGCGCTGATGCCGTCGTCGGTCACCTGGACGCGGGTGGCGGCGCCCGCCGCCAGCTTCCGCTCGGCGGCGGCGAGCCTGCCCCGGTCGAGGCAGCCGACGCCGTCCGAGGAGAGGGTGCCGGGTTCCAGGGCCCGTACCTTCAGGGCGAACTTCCCGCCGCCGCGCGGCACTTCGCCCAGGCGCTCGACGGCGGCGCGGTGGGTGGGCATCCGGCCGAGGAAGTCGACCGGCGCGGCGCCGGGGAGCGTGACCTGACCCTTGAAGTCCGGTGACCAGAAGTACACTTCGCTGCCCGCGGGGCAGGACGTCCGCAGCGAGTACGTACTGGTCCGCGGATGCCGCACGTACCCGGTGACCCGGTACCCCTTCGGGGTGCGCGGCATCAACCGGCCCTTGCTGTCGCGCAGTTCGGCGCTGGTCGGGGTGTAGACGGCGGAGCCGAGCAGCAACTCCTGGTTCCGGTACGGCGAGAGGCCGTAGCGCCCTGCCGGTGCGGCGTCGCGCATCGTCACCAGCGGCGGTACGTCCTGCCGGGTGACGGTCGGCGGCACGTTCGGCGGCGGGTTCACATGCACCTGGTGCGGGTCGCGGCGCGAGTGGACGCGCGCGCCGACCGAGAAGATGACGTCGGTGACGGGGTTGTCGAGGCTCTGCAACGACCGGCCGCGCGAGGTCCAGCCGCCGCCGAGCGCCATCAGGGTCTTCGTCCACACGTCGGCGGTGAGGCTGCTGTAGTACTGCGCGCCCTGGCCGTCGACCATCAACGGGTCGTTCCCGACGGTCTGTTCGCGTCCGGGATCGGTGCGGTAGTCCGGCCAGCCGTCGGCCTTCGCGACGGCGTCGTACTGGTACGTCTCGCGCTGGCCCCACTGCCCGTAGTCGTCCATGGTCGCCAGCCGCTTCCTGACGTCCCAGGCGTTGGTGAGCGCCGACTGCCCGATCTGGGCGCCGATCAGCAGCGTGGCGGCCAGCACCACGGGCAGCGTGGCGGTCGCGGTAGCCTTGGCGGGCGCGGTAGCCCCGGTGGCCGCGGTAGCCCCGGTGGGCGCGGCACCGCCTTGCGACCGGTCCGCCGCCCAGCGCAGCAGCAACAGGGCGCCGATCGTGGCCACCAGGCCGAGCGCGAGCAGCGGATACGTGCCCTGCCCGGTGACGCCCTTCTCCGCACCGAAGCGCGTGACGGCCACCAGCGCCGCCATCACGCCCGTGGCCCACGCGAGTTGACGCCGGCCGGGCAGACCGTGCGCGAAGGCGAACCACCCGGCGATCACCATCATCCCGCTGAGCACGAACGTCTCGCGGTACGCGCTGCCGTTGGGCGTGGTGAAGGCGTGCCACAGCAGATGCGTCGGCTTCCACTGGAACGACGCGGTGACCACCAGCACCAGCACCGTCCACACCGTGCGCGTGCGGCGCGGCACCGCCGGGTGGAAGGGCAGCGCGAAGGCCAGCAGCAGCGCCGCGGTGTCGATGTACGTGGACGGCGTCGTGAAGCCGTACGTGCCGGGGAGCATCCGGCCGAGCAGGTCCGACCACGGTTTGGGCTCGAACTCCTGCACCAGGCCGGGATAGGCGAGCTTCGTCCCCTTGAAGATGGTCAGCACCAGCGGCGCGGACAGGCCGATGCCGAGCACCATGCTGCGCGCCGCCCTGCCCAGCGCGCGCAGCCACTCGCGCGGCGCACGCGTACCGCCGGGGCCGCCGACGCCCGGTGCGGTCCCGTCCTGTGCTGTCCCGTCCTGTGCGGTCCGGTCCGGCGCGGTCGTGTCGCCGCGGTCGGGCTCGGTCAGCAGCCGGGCGATGAGGACGAGCCCGGCGCCGATCGTCGCCATATACGCGGTGTAGAAATTCGCGATCCAGCACAGGGCGACCACGAGGACGCTCAGATACGGCCGCCGCGCGGTCCGCGCCCACTCCCCCACCAGGCACAGCAGCGGGAACGCGATCAGGCCGTCCAGCCACATCGGGTTGTACGACGCGAGCATCACCGTCCAGCCGCACAGCGCGTACGACGCGCCGAGCGCGCCCGCCGCCCACCACCGGCCGGGGCGCAGCGCCAGCAGCAGTACGGCCATCGCCGCGGCGGCGGCGCCGATCTTCAGCACGGTCACGGCGTAGACGGCGAGGTCGATCCGGTCGCGCGGGAAGAAGGCGACCAGCAGCGCGAAGGGGCTGGAGACATACGTGCCGAGGTCCGGCAGGAAGCTGCTGCCGTAGCCGGACTGCCAGTTGAGCAGGAGCCCGCCGTCGGCCCTGCCGTGCAGCAGGTCCCACAGGTGCGCGTGGTACGGGACGAACTGATTGCCCAGGTCATTGACGCTGCGCGTGCGCGAGCCGAACGGGTAGCTGCCCGCGACCGCGTCACCGATACAGAAGGCGACCGCCGCGATGCCCGCGGCGAGCAGCGCCGCCCGTGTGCGCGCGGCGAGGAACCATGACCTCACGCGCCCGACCGCTCCCGGAGGGACTTCTTGAGGTGCCATCGGTTCCCCCGGTACGCATGTTCTGTGAATGTCGCCAGATATTAGGCATCCCCGACAGACAGGAACGCGACATTCCACCGACTCCGAGGTGAACGTCAAACACCCGCCCGGTGCCCGAAGGCAACCGGACGGGTGGAGGATCACACAACGGACGGCGTCACCTGGTGCCGCGTCCGACTGGACGAAGCCACAACCGACAGCGTCACATGATCAGACGCGTACGGGTTCGTGCTCCTCCTCCGAAGCACCGGTCCCCGAGGCGCCGCCGCCGGAAGTCACCGTGTCACCGAGGCTCTTGCGGAGCTGCTCACCCTCGACGTCCACATTGGGCAGCGCGCGGTCGAGCCAGCGCGGCAGCCACCAGGCGGAACGCCCGAGCAGCGCCAGCACGGCGGGGACGATAGTCATACGAACGATGAACGCGTCGAAGGCGACCGCGATCGCGAGGCCGAAGCCCATCATCTTGATCATCGACTCGGAGGAGCCGATGAAGCCCGCGAAGACGCTGATCATGATGACCGCCGCGGCGGACACCACCCGCGCACCGTGGTTGAAGCCGGTGACGACGGCCTGGCTCGGCGACTCCCCGTGGACGTACGCCTCCCGCATCCGGGTGACGAGGAAGACCTCGTAGTCCATCGCGAGACCGAACACCACACCGATCATGAAGATCGGCATCATGCTCATGATCGGCCCGGTCTGCTCGACGCCCATCAGGCCGGACAGCCAGCCCCACTGGAAGACCGCCACGACCGCGCCCAGTGCCGCGAGCACCGACAGCAGGAAGCCGAGCGCCGCCTTGAGCGGCACCAGCACCGACCGGAACACGAGCATCAGCAGCAGGAACGCCAGGCCGACGACCAGCGCCAGGTAGGGCACCAGCGCGTCGTTCAGCTTCTGCGACACGTCGATGTTCATCGCCGTGGTGCCGGTGACCAGGACGTGCGCGCCGGTCGTACCGGTGAACTCACCCTGATGCCCGCGGATCGCGTGCACCAGGTCCTCGGTCTGCGCGCTGCTCGGCTTGGAGTCCGGCACCACCGAAAGGGTGGCCGTGTCGCCCTTGGTGTTGAAGGCGGGCGCGTTGACCGTCTTCACATCGGGGAAGCCGGTGATGGTCGTCTTGATCCGGTCGACCGCCGCCTTCGGGTCGTCGCTCGCCGCGGCGTCGACCACCACCATCAGCGGCCCGTTGAAGCCCGGCCCGTAACCGTCGGACAGCAGGTCGTACGCCTTGCGCTGAGTCGTGCTGACCGGCTGCGAACCGTCGTCGGGCAGGCCCAGTTGCATGCTCGTCATCGGGATCGCGGCCAGGCCCAGCGCCACGACGCCCGCGACCAGGACCGGCACCCGGCGGCGTACCACCATGCGCGCCCAGCGGGTGCCCATGTTCGGCTTGCCGGTGTCGACCGCGCGCCCCTTGCGGACCTTGCGGCTGAGCGCCTTCGGTCCCGCGAAGCCGAGCAGCGCGGGAATCAGGGTGAGCGCGATCAGTACGGCGATGGCGACGGTGGCCGCCGCGGCCAGCCCCATCTTGGTCAGCATCGGGATGTTGACCACGGCCAGGCCCGCCAGCGCGATCAGCACGGTCAGACCTGCGAAGACCACCGCGGAGCCCGCCGTGCCGACCGCCCGGCCGGCCGCGTCCTCACCCTCTCGGCCCTCCATCAGCTCATGCCGGTGCCGCGACACGATGAACAGCGCGTAGTCGATACCGACCGCCAGTCCGATCATCGACGCGAGCGTGGACGACGTGCTGGACAGACCGAGCGTGCTGGCCAGCGCGGTGATCGACGCGATACCGATACCCACGCCCATGATCGCGGTCAGCAGCGGGAGCCCCGCCGCGACCAGCGAACTGAACGTGATCAGCAGCACGACCGCCGCGATGCCGACACCGATGATCTCGCTGTTCCCGGTCTCCACCGACGCCTGGAGCGCCGTACCGCCGGTCTCCACCGTCAGCCCGGCGTCCCTGCCGTGCTGCGCCGCGTCCTCCAGCGCCGTGTGCGTGGCGTCGGTGATGTCGGAGGACTTGGCCGTGTAACTGACCGACGCGTAAGCGGTGGTGCCGTCCTTGCTGATCGCGTCACCGCCGGCGGCGAACGGATCGGCGACCGTCGCCTTCTGCGGTGTGCTCTTCAGCTCGTCGACGACCTTCTCGACCGCCGCCTTGTTCGGTCCCGCGGTGATCTTCTGACCGTCGGGTGCCTGGAAGACCATGCGCGCGCTCGCGCCGTCGGCGTTCGTGCCGGGGAAACGCTCATGCAGCAGGTCGAACGCCTGCTGCGCCTCGGTGCCGGGCACCGTGAAGTTGTCGCTCGGCGCGGACGGCGCGGTCGCCGCGCCGACACCGGCGAGCGCCAGCAGCGCCACCCATATCAGTACGACGAACCGCCGTCGCCGGAAAGCGAGCCGGCCCAGCTTGTAGAGGAATGTGGCCATGGGGGCATGGGCTCCCGTCAGGAGGATGGAAATGTGGGCGTGAGGAACCAGCCCGACGACGAGAGCGGCGTGTCAGGTGGAGCGGTGGTGCGGGGAATGTCGTGCTGAGGAAGTCGTGCCGGGGCGCCGAGTCGTGCTGAGTGGCGCGGGGAAAGGTCAGATCACATCAGTGGTCACTGCGCTTCGTCACGACAGACGCAGGGCGGGGACGACCACCGCGTCGATGTATCTGTGTGAGAAGTCGGGGTCGGGGTCGAGACCTTCGATGATGGGCCGCGCCAATGCGGCCCCGAACAGCAGGTGCGGGACGAAGTCGCGTGCCGGATTGTCGGCGGCCAGCTCACCGCGGTCCACGGCGCGCTGCACAAGAGCCCGGAAGCTGACCAGCTCCGGCTCGATGAGCAGCTCCCGCAGGGCGCGGAACAGGTCCTCGTTCCTGAAGGCCGCGTGGGCGAGCCCGCGCATGAGTTCCTGGTCCCGCTTGGTCTCGTCCTGGTCGTGACAGCGGATGAGTTCGTGCAGGTCACCGCTGAGCGAGCCCGTGTCGATGTCCGCCGTGGACACCGACTTGGAGTGCCGCAGCGCGGTGGCCACGAGTTCCGGCTTGCCCTTCCACTGGCGGTAGAGGGTCGCCTTGCTGGAACGCGTACGGGACGCGACCGCGTCCATCGTCAGCGCCTCGTAGCCGACCTCACGCAGCAGCTCGACCACCGCCGCGTAGAGCTCGTGCTCGCGCTCGGGGGTCAGGCGCGTACGACGCGTGGCGGAAACCTCAGCCGTCATGTCGCCCTGCCCTCCGAGTCGAAACGATGTCGTACACATAACCATAGACGGCCCGCGATCGAAACGCCACCGTTTCGATCGTGGGTCGAATCACGTTCACGACGCTCAACCGTGCCCGCGCCCTCGCGCGTACGGATTCACCCCGCCCAGGCGCGGCGCCGCGGTCGACCTCGCGTCCCGGCTCAGGCGGGAAGCGCCAGCGTGTGACCGGTGTGCTCGACCTTCGCCCGCAGGTAGCTGACATTCGCCGCCGACACGTGGACGGCGGTCGGAATCCGCTCGACCACGGCCGTCCCGAGCGCGGTGAGCTGCCGCGCCTTGTCCGGGTTGTTGCTCAGCAGCCGTATGCCGTCGACCCCGAGCGCCGCCAGCATCTGGGCCGCCGCGGTGTAGTCCCGCTCGTCCTCGCCGCGCCCGAGCGCGCGATTCGCCTCGTACGTGTCGAGGCCGTCGTCCTGGAGCGCGTACGCGTCGAGCTTCGCGTACAGACCGATCCCCCGGCCCTCCTGCCGCAGATACAGCAGATACCCGCCGGTCTCCGCGATCCGCTCGACCGCCTCGCGCAACTGCGGCCCGCAGTCGCACCGCTGCGACCCGAACACGTCCCCCGTCAGGCACTCCGAATGCGGTCTGACCAACGGCGACTCGGCGCCCTCGTAGTCCCCGAGGCCCAGCGCCAAGTGCTCCTTGCCGTCCACCAGACCGGTGAACGTGAACACGTCCGCCGTCCTCCCCCACCCGTCCGAGAACCGCAGCGGCACCCGCACCTTCGTCCGTATCCCGGCGGCCGGCAGCGGATTCTCCCCGCCCCGCGCCGCGTTGACCGCCGTGCCCGACGCACTGGTCGACACCTTCGACGCCATGCTGACCCCCTCATAAGATCTTGAAACATCAAGCTCTTTCGGCGGTCGGATTATTTCCCCCACCCCGAGATGTGACCCAGGCCACACATATGAGTCGCCGTCCCCGATCCCCCCTCGACCCGCCCGATCGGCCGCCCCCGGGTCCGCCATGCGCACTGACCGTCAGCCGCAAGCTGTTCCGGCACCGCCAGGCCGACCAGGCGATCGGCGCGATGTGCGCGTCCTACGTCAACTCCGCCAACCTCGGCATCCCGGTCGCCGTCCACGTCCTGCACGACACGTCCTTCATCGTGTCCGCCGCGCTCTTCCAGATGCTCTTCGTCACCCCGCTGATCCTCGTCCTGATCGACCTCGACACCCACCGCGGCGTCGGCGCGCTGTGGCGGCGCATGCTCCGACTCCCCTCCCGCAACCCGGTGATCGCCGCCTCCGCCACGGGCCTGGCGGTGGCCACCACCGGACTGGCCCTGCCCGCCGAAGTGGTCTCCCCCGTCCAACTGCTCGGCGGCGCGGGCGTTCCCTCCGCGCTCTTCGCCCTCGGCATGTCGCTGCACGCCCGTTCCCGCCCCACGTCGGCCGCGCGCACCGAACGCCGTCTGCTGGCCGCATCAAGACCGTCGTCCACCCCCTCCTGGCCTATCTGCTGGCCCGCTACGCCTTCGCCCTCTCCGGCCACGCCCTCTTCGCCGTCGTCCTGTGCGCCGGACTTCCCACCGCGCAGAACGCCTTCATCTTCGCCTCCGAATACCGGCTCCCCACCGACCTCCCCCGCGACACCGTCCTGCTCACCACCCTGCTCTCGATGGTCACCCTCACCCTGATCGCCTACGCGCTCGGCTGACTCCCGCCCCCACCGGCGGACGGCGTCACCGGCTGCCCCACCTCGTACGTGAGATAGGCGAATTGGCCGACCCGCTCCACGTCCGTCAACCGCAGCCGCCCCCCGTCCAGCCGTCGGGGCAGCAGCGGCGCGCCCGCTCCCAGCGTCACCGGCGCGACGCCGAGGATGATGTCGTCCAGCAGCCCGGCGTCGGCGAAGTTCCCGACCAACTCGCCGCCGCCGAGCAGCCACACGTTCTCCCCGTAGCCGCGGCTGCCACCGCTCCCCTCCCGCGCCGCGGCCACCATCTCCGCGTGCACCGGCCGTACGTCACCCTGGACGAAGCGGATGTCCGCCCCCGGCACGGCGGGCAGATCGTCCCGGTGCGTGAAGACCCAGCACGGCCGGTCCCCGTACCAGCGCCGCCACTCCTCCGGCCGCTCCACCACCTTCTCGTGCTCCAGCACCCAGCGGTACGTCGTCGCACCCATCGCCAGCACCCCGACGCCCGCTATGAAGCGCTCGAACGGCTCTCCGGGTTCGGTGTCCACCTCGAAGAGCCAGTCGAGCGAATTCGCCTCATCGGCGAGGAATCCGTCGAGCGTGGTCGCTGTGTAGTACTGAGTCCTGGTCACCGTCACAGCCTGCCACCCACCACTGACAATTGCCCCTCAAGCGGACATCGGCGCAGGTCGGCCGCGCTCAACGCCGCGGCAGCGGCGGCCCGTCCCGGTCCCGGGCCCTCACACCCCGAGCTGGCGTGCGGCGGCGTCCACCGTCTGCGCCAGCAGCACGGCGATCGTCATCGGCCCGACCCCGCCCGGCACCGGCGTGATCAGCCGCGCACGACCGCGGGCCGTCTCGAAGTCCACGTCGCCGACATTGCCCGCGTTGTACCCGGCGTCGATCACCACCGCGCCCGGCTTGATGTCCTGACCCCGGATCAGCCGGGGCCGCCCCACCGCCGCCACCACGACGTCCGCCTCCGCGACCACCGCGGCCAGGTCCTCGGTACGCGAGTGGCAGTACGTCACCGTCGCGTCCTTCGCGAGCAGCAGCATCCCGACCGGCTTGCCCAGGATCGCGCTGCGGCCCACCACGACCGCGCGCTTCCCCGCGAGCCCGACCTCGTACTCCTCCAGCAGCCGCATGATGCCGCCCGGCGTGCACGACACTAACCCCGGCAGACCGAAGCTCATCGCGCCGAACGAGCTGACCGTGACGCCGTCGACGTCCTTCTCCGGCGCGATGGCCTCGAACGCCGCCCGCTCGTCGATGTGCGGGCCCACCGGATGCTGCAACAAGATGCCGTGCACCTCGGGGTCGGCCGACAGCGCGCCGAGCGTCTCCACGAGTTCCGCCGTACTGGTCCGCGCGGGAAGCGCCACATGGCGCGACAGGATTCCGGCCTTCGCGCTGCGCGACTGCTTCATCCGCACATACGTCACCGACGCGGGATCCTCACCCACCAGCACCGTCGCCAGGCACGGCGCGAATCCTGTGCGCCGCGCAAGGATCGACGCCTTGGCGGCGGTCTCCCCCATGATGCGCCGGGCCAGACCGGCCCCGTCCATGAGCCGCGCGGTATGTGCCGATGCCACCGTTGCCTCCAGGCGTGTTCAGTCCACTCGCCCAGGCGCACGGCACCGACGTATGCGTCAGGCCGCTCCCCGGTGGTACTCCACCTCAGCGCCAGTCACGGCCCACCCGCACTCTATCCGCCCCCGCCGCCCCCGTCCCGTGTCGCCGGTGCCGGGCCGGGACCGCAAGCCGCCCTGAAAAACTCCGCCGCCCTGAACCGTCGCGAACGGACCCCGTAAACGACAGAAATCCCGTCCGATCATGAAGACCGGCGGGATTCCGTCAAACGTTCCCGAAATCGCCCAGGAACGGCCTTGTTGTGGGGCGTTGACGAATACCTCTGATCAGGCACACGTGGCGCCCGTGAAGATCGCTTCCCGCGGCAAGGTTGATCGTTTCCCGCGCGAGGTGTCAGCGAGGGGCCTCAGTCCCACCAGAAGTCCCAGTTGTGGACACCGGTGAGCCGCTCAGCGTACGCGCCCAGTGTGTACGGGCGTCTGCCCTGCCAGATGTTGTCAGGGCAGAAGGCGAAGTGCTCCGCAGCGATCAGGAGGGCGTCCTCCTCAGTTGTGGGTGGGGCTGCGACGCTGAGATGCAGGGTGGAGAAGCCGACAGCGACGACACGGGCGCCGAACCGGTTCTCCCAGTCGCCGACGATCGCGGAGAACTTCGCCGTGTCGTTGTCGTAGTTGGCGGGACCAGACCATCCTGCCGTTGTGAGGGCTTCTGCGCCGGATGCGGCGGTGACCAGCCCGAGACGCGACTTGGGGTGGTCGGAAAGGAACACCTCGGCGTACTCGGCGGCCAGTTGGTCAGCGCTCAACACGGCTTCTCGGCTGGGTGCGCGTCCAGGCCAGCTTTGCTCGAAGGGGGCGGTGACGGCGAGGCGCCGATCGGCCGACAGCATGTCGTCGTCTTCATCGACGGCGGTATACGTCGCCCACCACTTCGCGAGAAGGGCGGTTGGGTCGTGGCACGTGGCAGCGGACATCTGCTCTGGAAAAACCTCGCCCGATCCCCAGGGGCGGAATTCGGCATCCTCGGGGTCGAGCGCGTCCAGCAGCAGGGGCCACTGGCCGGAGCCTCTGTGTTCGGCGTGCATCCGAGCCCACAGCCCGGCTGCGGCCGGCTCGTCGCTGAGCCATAGGGGTTGGGAATCCCCATCGCCTTCACTGGACGTGATCATCCGGCCGGGCGGCATCACTGAGCGGATCCGAGCACACCGTCACGGAACTGTTGGAAGGTGTGCCAGCCCGACGTCTGTCCCGGATTGATCAGGTCCCCTTCGGCGAGATCGAGCACCTTGCACCGCAGAGCCTCTGCAAGGCAGAAGACGGGTGCCAACACGTCGTCGCCGGAGCCCCGAATGTGAAGCATGATCGAGTCCACCGGGTCTTCTGAGCCGATGCTGAGTTCGATGGACCAAGTGGGGCCGGACAGGTCGCCCCACGTGGGGTCCGAGAGATCAGCTTCGGGAGCGGCCCGGGTGACAGCCGCGAGCACGTCGCATTGCCGGCCGAGCGGTTCCGACGAGTAGTCGTCGGGAAGCTCGTGCATCGAGGTGACCTCGTCGGGCAAGCGGAGGAGGAGCACATCCCAGCTCATGGTGGCCTTTCAGGCAGGACTCAAGTAGCGGTCGCGGTCGGTCAGATCAGGCTGAACTGCTCTCCAGGAGGCTGTGGCAGGAGCACGTTCTGCAACTGGCGGACGTTCGCGCGCCAGGAGGCGCCACTCGGCTCGGCCCACAGCTCCATCAGATCGGACGGCTCGGTCATGACACGGCCGAGGGCCTGACGTGCCAGATCGCGCAGGCCGGTGAGATCAGGAAGGAGCTCTTCCGGCCCATAAACGGGATCAGCAGGCTCACCCCCGGGACACTGCGCCGCGACGAGGGCGGCCGCGGCCACGGCTTCCTCTGATTCTGGCGCTTCGAGGTAGCCCACGGTGTCGATCACACGGGTGAGAGCGCCGCGGACGAGGCCCTCGCGTTCGCCTGCGGCAACCTCGTCAAGGTCGCCACAGAAGTCCGCTGCGGTGTCGTTGTCGAAGGGGCCGACGTCCCAAGTGCCCATAACTCTCTCCCGATCACGGTGCTGATCGAGGAATCCTGACAGAGGCCACTGACAGCGGCCGCACGGACCGGACCAGCGTGAAGTACGCCGGGGTCGGGAACGGCTGCCAGACGTGGGTCTGACCAGCACATCCAACGCCTTTGGAGATCGCTTCCCGAGTGGTGATCGCTTCCCGGGAGAAGCGTGGGCCGCCTATGGGGCGGAAATGTCGTGCAGGTTGCCGCATGCGTCCTCTCGGATGTGCAGCCGACGCAGGTCTTGCAGTGCCGCGACTGGGAAGGGGTGTTGCACCCACTTTGCTCGGTAGCCCTCTTCACCGTGAAGCCGCAACACTGACTGCGCGGCCTCGATGACAGCGTGACTCAGGGCGCTACGGCTTTGCGTCGAGGTCCATACGAGCGTGCCGGCCTCGTCGTTCGCGTCGAAGCTCGCGGACATGTCTGGGAAGCGGTAGATCGTTATGTCCACGTCCGGCCCCAGACGTCGGAGGACCCACCTGACTTCGGCCGGTTCGAGGTCGAAGGAAAACCGGTGGACGGAGTTCAGGCTGTAGAGGCCGGCAACGCTGTGAAGCAGGTCGGCAAGGGCATCGGTGAGGTAGCTGACGATGTCCTTGCGCTCCGACGAACCGTCTGCGATGCGGCAGGTTGCCCAGCCGGACCCGCTGAGTTCCCAGCTGAACTGGAGATCAGGCACCGGCCTCGTCCTCCCACCTTCGGCGTCCGACTTGGCGAAACTGGGCCAGCAGCCGGAAGAACTCCTCGACCGGTGTGGAGTCCGCTGGTGTCGCACGCTCGATGCCTGCTGCCCAGCTGAGGGAACCGGAGATGCCCTGCTGCTCACGAAGCCAGTAGGTGAAGTCCCCGTCGGGCCAGAAATCGAAGGGTTCGTTGATGTCGTGCACGCCCAGGGCGACTCGGTAGCCGATGAGGATGGAGTGCAGGTGCTGGAGTGAGCCGCCGGGAAGCCGCATGCCAGGTCGCAGACGGACCTGCTCCAGGAAGTCGTAGACGCTGGTGCACTCCTGCCAGTGCTTGACGCTGTTCTGGGGGCTGTCCTCTGCCGGCACGAGATGAGCTTACGGCGCGGACGGGAGTTGTCGTGGGGCGACGCGGTGCGGGCGGAAGGCAGGCGTGTGTGGTCGTTTGGAGGCATGAGCGGTCACCTTCTGCGATCTTGGTGCGCTCCCTTCTACGGTTGCCTGGGGCTTCGGAGGCCGTGGAAGCCGGCTGTCGGCTGCGGGCGACTGGCGGGACGAGATGACATCGCTGTTTCGGCGTCTGGATGAGGAAGAAGCCATCGTGCGCGGCGAGTTGTCCGCGTTGCGGGAGAAGATCACCGTCGCCGAGGAACGGCTGGCGCGGTTGACCATCACCCGGGAGACGGCGGAATCGCTTCTGGACGGCGGTGCTTCCACCGAGGGTCCTCAGGCAGCGTCGGAAGAGGCCGGGCAGGCGCCGCCCGCCAGCAGTTCGCCCCGCGGTTCGGCCGAGGTCTCAGCTTCGGCTGATGGCGATAGCTCGGGTGCTTCTGCTGCGTCCGGGACCCAGTTGGACTGGGAGGTGGCACGCGAGCAGATGCTGGTGCTTCTGGCTGGGGCTGGGCGGGCGATGAAGGTGCAGGACATCTGCGCGGCGATCGGCGAGGACGTCACGAGCACGCGGCGGGTGGAGACGACCCGTTCCCGGCTGAAGCGGATGGCGAAAGAGGGCCGGGTGGTTGAAGGCCCGACGGCGTATTTCGCGATCGCGCCCACGGCTGGCGGACACCGTCAGGAAGGAGTGGGCATGAGGTGACGCGACGGCCGCCGGTGCGGCCGGGGAGGGTGGCACCGCCGAGGGTTCAGCTCGGCGGTGCCGAATGTGCGTGAGCGCCCATATGAACGGTGGCTCCCGCGTTTCGAGCGAAGTGGATGCCTTTCCCACTCAAAGCGCGGAGCCGCGAAGTCGTCATGTCCGGTCGCCGTTGTGCGGATTCGGGCGAGAATCGCGGCTCAATGCGTCCCAGTTCGATCGGTCGTGGAATTTCGCGGCCACAGCCGCCCTCCGGTGAACGCGCCCAGTCGGGCGACAGTGGCCACGTCGAGCCAGGACCGGCCCGGCGAGCAGATCCGCGATGGCCTGCCGGTTGACTCCGGAACCGGCCGCCGCCGCCCGCAGGCTCAGTCCCTGATCGGCCAGCGCCCGGGTGAGGGCGTCAGCGATCTGTCGAACCGCCTCGGCCGCGGGGTCGGGGCTGGTCTGTTCGGGCCAGGCTTCCGGATCGCGGGTCATCTGCCGGGGGGGAGCGTGCGCGGGCGCGTCCGCCGACCATGCGCGCACCATCCTGTCCGTCGAAGTCGATCACGCTTGGAATGGCTGCTTGTCCAGCCGGTATGTATGGCCGTGGTCGTTGATCCCGATACGTCTGCGAAGATCGCCCGCTACCGCCCCCGGCAGGCTCCACCGCTCTGGGACGAGGTCGCGCCACTCGTCAGCTCGGTGGCCGCTGCCACGGTGAGCTCGGTTCCCTACGAGGTGGAGAGGCTGCTGCACGTCCTCGGGCGCCTGGCGTTGTGGGCCGAGTCGGCGGGGCTGGAACGCGATCCGGATACGTGGTTGCGCAATGAGGTGATCGACGCGTTCGTCCTGTCGCGGGCAGGAGACATCGAAACGTCGTCGGTGCGGACCTACCGGACGTGGCTCCTGCGGGTGCGGGATGCTCTGGCCTTCAGCGAGCGCGGAGAGGCAGCCCCGTCGCAGATGCACGCGGAAGCGTCTCCGCACCCGCCCTACACGGCAGCCGAGTTGGCGGGTCTGCGGCACTGGGCCGATCACCTGCCGGGCCAGCAGCGGACCGATGCCCTGGCACTTCTGGCCCTGGGCGCGGGGCTGGGGCTCACGCCCAGGGAGGTGGCGGCCAGTCGCGGCGTCGATCTGCGGCGTCCTCGCCAAGGCGGGCCGCTGCTGCACAAGGGCGTCAAGCGTGTGGTCCCGCTCGTCGCCCGAGCCGGCTGGGATGCCCTGCTGGGCGAACTGGCGGAACGGGCGGGCAGCGGGTACGTGTTCCGGCCCGCGCGGACCGTCGAATACTCCAAGAACCTGATCGGCTCCTGGTCCCTGATGCACCGGCCGCCGGGAAATACGCCCCGCGGTGTCCGTGGGCCGGCTGCGAGCGACGTGGATCGTCGAGTTGATGCGCGCGCATATTGATCACCACCTGATCGCCCAAGCGGCCGGACTGGCTTCCGCCGCCTCCCTGGCCCGCTGGCAGCATCTGGTGCCGCCCGTGGACGAGGCGACCGCAGCCCGGCTGTTGCGGGGCCCGGAGCAGCGGTGACCAAGCCCCGGGCCTGGCGGAACCCGGAGAAGATCAAGCGCTGCCGACCCCGGCCGGTGACCGACGCCCCCTTCGAGATCCCCGATTCCAAGGTCGGCCAGCTCGATGCCGTCCTGCACCAGTCCGGGGTGCTGGAGCTGATTGACGCCGAGTTGGCGGGCCGCCCGGGACCGAAGGGGCTGCCAGTGCGGACCGTGCTGGTGGGATTGCTGCTGGCGCTGCATCACCACCGCAGCGCGAGCCTCGCGGACGTCTGCCGGGTTCTGCTCGATGAGCTGCGGGCCCCTACCCGCTCCTGGCTCGGCATCCCGGACAACAGCAGGGCGGACGGCCACGCCAGGATCGCGTTCTCCCGCCGCGTCTACCGGTCCTTCGACCGCCTGACCACCGCCCTGGACCCGCAGCGCTGCGACCGGCGCCGCCGGCTTCCCGCCGAAGAGGCCGGGATCGTGGCCGACGCCTGGGAGGACACGGACGCCGAGCACAAACGGCGCCTGGAGCTGCTGCAGGAGATCAGCGATCGTCTGATCCTGATCACCGTCCGCCTCGCTCACCGCCGGGGCCTGCTCAAGGGCTGGCGGGGCGACATCGGCGCCGACACCACACCGATTCCCGCCTGGCACCAGCCGCCCCGCGAACGACGGGGCCTGGCCTCCGTCGAGCTCACCGCGGGCTGGCACTACTGCGGAGGCTCCGAGGAAGGAATCTTCGGGCACTCCGCCAGCCTCCTGGTCGCCGCCAGCCGACGGCACCCCGCAGGTCACCCGCAGGCCGGTGAACGTGTCAGCCGGCATCCGCAACTCGCCCTCGGCCTGGACACCCCGGGCAAGCGCATCGGCCCGAACGCCGTTCACTCCCTGGCCCAGCTCGCCCCGTTCGGTTTCCCGACGGGACTGCTGGCAGCCGACCGCGCCTACACCGACCAGACCACCGAGAACTTCGCACAGCCGGTCCGCACCATGGGCTACCAGTTGGTCCTCGACTACAAACAGCAGTACCCGGCGTCCAAGGCACCCACCAGGGCGCCCTCCTCGTCGACGGGTCCCTCGCCTGCCGTAACCTGCCCCCGCTTCAACCACTCCCACCGCGTCCCCGCGCCGCAGCCAGCCGTCGTCGACCTCACCAACAAGCGAGCCACCGCCGCACACACCGCTGCCAAGCCCACCGTCCCGATCCCGCAAGGCGAACGGCTGCGGCCCTTGCCCATGAACGAGCTGCCGCGGATCTGCCAGAAGCCGACGATCACCGTCCGGCCAGGTGGCCTCGGCAAACTCGACAAATTCCGCCAGGACCGCCATTACCTCCACCCCACCTGGCAGGACGTCTACCGGCCCGAGCGGGCGAACATCGAAGGTCTCAAAGGCAGAGCCAAGAGCCACGGCCTCGACATCTCCGACCCCACCAAACGGCTCGCCCACGGGCGAGTCGCGCAGACCATCCTGCTCGCGCTGATGATCTGCAGCATCAACCTGCACATCCTGTTCACCTGGCAGCACACCACCGGCACCGAGCGAGCCCTCACCACCCTCTGCGAAGCCGGCGCACCCAGCAGTCCAGCACTCTCGCCTCCCGCCGCGACCAGGGTTCCTCCGCCCGCACGACCGCAGATCCGCACCGTCACCTGAGAGCTCAGCACCACACGCGATCACGCACGCCCGGCTAAGGCCCCGGAACACCTTCCGCACCCGACCCACCCCGGCCCCACAGGCTGTCGACCACCGGACAGATGTCACGACGCCTGCCGCGTTCGGACAGCACATCGAACAGACACCAGAAACGACGAGATCCCGCCCGATCAATCAGATCGGACGGGATCTCGTCAACTGCTCACCAGACAACTCGTGAACAGTCGGTTGTGGACCTGAGGGGATTCGAACCCCTGACCCCCTCGATGCGAACGAGGTGCGCTACCGGACTGCGCCACAGGCCCTTGCAACGAGGAAAACTCTAGCATCCCGAGACGGGTGGTCGTGAACGCGATTCACGCTGGTCCGGATGGCCGGGAAGCCTGGCGGCACTACTCGTTGGCGGCGCGGGGGCGGTCGGAGGGGTCGGCGTACTGGTCGAAGAGCGGGGTGCGGGGGGTGCGCGGGCGCGGGCGGCGCGGCTGGGGGGCGGCCGGGGCGGACTCCTGCGCGGCAGCCGCCGGGGCGGATTCCGCGGCGGCGGTACCGGACCTGGCGGCGCTCCACGTGTCGGGCGCGCCGGGGTCGACGCCGCCCGGCGTACGGGGGGCGACCGGAGCCGTCACATAGGTGGGCAGCGGGACCGGTACGGGCTCCCAGCCGTCGTCGTTGTTCTGCTGCGCGCGCTGCTGGTCGACCCACTCGGCGTGGTCGGTCTGCTCGACGAGGGCGCGCCGGTCGGCCGTACGCGGCGAGGGCGCGGGGCGTTCGGCGGGCGCCGCCTGGTGCTGGTGCTGGTGCTCCTCGGCGGCCGGTTCGGGGCGGGCGCGCAGGCGTCGGGCGGCCTCGGCAGCGTACCGCTGGTCGATGCGCACCTCGAAGCGACGCCGCTCCTGGCGACGCATCTGGCCGATGTAGACCGTCAGCAGAACGGCCGGGATGGCGGGCGCCCAGAGCAGCGCGACGCCGCCGACGGCCGCCGCGACGGCGCCGACGGTGAAGCCGAGGAAGAGCAGTGTCGTGGTGCGGCGACGGCGCGCGAGCACCTTGGCACGCGGATTGGGCACGCCGGGGCGGGCACCATGCGCGGTGTGCGCACCATGGACGCCGGCCGCGCCCTGAGTACCGCGTGCTCCGTGGACGCCGTGGGCGCCCTGCGGGATGCCCGGCCGCACCTCGGTCGCGGGCACGGCGAGTCCGCGGACGTCCACCGCTCCGGCGAGGTCGTCCTCGGATACGTCGTCGGCTGCGTCCTGCGCGGGTTCGACGCTCTCACCTCGCGCCTTCGCGACACGCCGCTCCATCGCCGCGCGCCCGGACAGAAGCCGGATGGCGGTGCTGAAGCGTTCCGTCGGACGCGCTTCGTTGAGCTCATCCTGCCTACGGAGCCACATGGGCACCAAGTAGGCAGCCCAGGCCCCGACGATGACTGCGTAGATGAGGCCACTACTGCTCACGCGTTACACGGTAGGGGTGATCGAGACACGCCATACGCAATTTGGCCCGGTGTGTCGCACGATCTGGCTGATATGCCGAGATTTTTTTGCGATTGGCTTCATTTTCGAACAATTGTTTTATTTCTGGTGCGTCCCGGGCCTGGCCTGCCGCCAGCGGTTCAGCAACCCCTCGGGGACTTCTTCCGCCGTCAGCGCGTAGACCAGATGGTCCCGCCATCCACCGTCGATATGCAGATAGCGCGGACGCAGCCCCTCCTCCCGGAAACCGAGCTTTTCGGCCACCCTGCGGCTGGGACCGTTCTCCGGGCGAATGCACACCTCGACGCGGTGCAGTCCGACGCGCCGGAAGCAGTGGTCGACGGCGAGCGCCACCGACGTCGGCATCACACCGCGCCCGGCGACCGCCTCGTCCACCCAGTAACCGACGTGCGCCGAGCACATCGACCCCCAGGTGATGCCCGCGACGGTGAGCTGCCCCGCGAGCCGCCCCTGGTACTCGATCACGAACGGCAGCATCCTGCCCGCGCTCGCCTCCGAGCGCAGGTGCCGCACCATCTGACGGTACGTGGGGCGCTGCGCGACATGGCCGGGCGGGGCGGGCGGCACGGTGGCCTCCCACGGACGCAGCCAGTCGCGGTTGCGCCGGTTGACCTCGCGCCAGGCGCGCTGGTCACGCATCCGGATCGGGCGGAGGGTGATGTCACCGTCCACCAACTCAACCGGCCAGGACCCGTTCAGCTCGGTCTCCCAGGGACTGAAGTCGTTTGGTCATTCAAGTGATCGCCGCCATGGATCTGGTCGACGGCGTGCACCAGGAGCGGGGCGAGTACGGCGAGGCCGTCCTTGACCCCGCCGCTCGAACCGGGAAGGTTCACCACCAGCGTGCGTCCGCACACCCCCGCCACGCCACGGGAGAGCGCGGCGGTCGGCACCTTCTCCCGTCCCGCCGCGCGGATCGCCTCGGCGATACCGGGGATCTCGTAGGCGAGCAGTTCCCGGGTGACCTCGGGGGTACGGTCCGTCGGCGAGATACCGGTGCCGCCGGTGGTCACCACCACGTCGTACTCGGCCTCGGCCGCCTCCCGCAGCGCCTCGCCGACGGGCGCGCCGTCGGGTACGACCCGCGGGCCGTCCACGGTGAAACCCCACTCCTGGAGCGCGGCGACGATCAGCGGGCCGCCGCGGTCCTCGTACACCCCCGCGGAGGCGCGGTTGGACGCGGTGACGGCGAGCGCGCGCAGGGTGCGGCCCGGCGCGGCCTGCGGTACGGCGGGCCCGGTCATGCGCGGTGCCAGTCGCCGGACTTGCCGCCGGTCTTCTCCTCGACCCGCACATCGGTGATGACCGCCGCCTTGTCGACGGCCTTCACCATGTCGATGACCGTGAGCGCGGCGACGGTGACCGCGGTCAGCGCCTCCATCTCCACCCCGGTGCGGTCGGTGGTCTTCACGGTGGCGGTGATCTCCACGGCGTCGTCGGCGACCACCAGGTCGACTGTCACACCGGACACCGCCAACGGGTGACAGAGCGGGATCAGGTCAGGGGTGCGCTTGACGCCCATGATCCCGGCGATCCGCGCGGTGGCGATGGCGTCGCCCTTCGGAACGCCTGCGCCGCGCAGAAGTTTGATGACGCCGGGATCGACCAGGACCCGTCCTGTCGCCCTGGCCGTGCGCGCGGTGACGTCCTTGGCGGAGACGTCGACCATTCGGGCCGCGCCTGCCTCGTCGAGGTGGGTGAGGTGCTGCTGCGCGCTGCTCATCGTTCTCCCGGTGCGGTCTCTTGGGCAGACACCGTACCGGCAGGGACCTCCGCGCGGCCCGCGGGTCCGCGCCGGTGTGCGCGCGGACCGCCCGGCCGCCGATCGCCTACGGCTCCAGCACCACCACTTCGACATCCGCTCCGGCCTCGACCGAGGTGTCGGCTTCCGGTACGACAATCAGCGCGTCGGCGTGCGCGAGCGCCCTGACCAGGTGCGACCCGGAACCGCCGACCGCCGTGACCGTACCGGACGCCCGGTCGTAGTGACCGCGCAGGAACTGCCGCCTGCCTTCCGGCGACCTCTCGATCGCGGTGACGCACACCGCGCGCACGACCTCCCGGTGCACCGACCCGGCACCCATCAGCGTACGGATCGCGGGGCGGACGAACAGCTCGAAGGACACGTACGCGCTCACCGGATTGCCGGGCAGCGCGAGCAGCGGTGTGCGGTCGGGGCCGATCCGCCCGAAGCCCTGCGGCTTGCCCGGTTGCATCGCGAGCTTGCGGAAGTCGACATGTCCACTTGGCGTGGAGATGTCACCCTCACCGTCGTCGCCGTTGACGTTCATCTCACTGCCGTCCGCGATCGACGACAGCGCTTCCTTGACGACGTCGTACGCGCCGACGCTCACCCCGCCGCTGGTGACGATGATGTCGGCGCGGATGAGCTGGTCCTCGATGGTGGCGCGAAGCGTCTCCACCTCGTCGGCGACGGCGCCGACGCGATACGCGATGGCGCCCGCCGCCCGCGCGGCGGCGGTGAGCGCGAAACTGTTGGAGTCGTAAATCTGACCGGGTCCGAGGTCCTCACCCGGCTGCACCAACTCGCTGCCGGTGGACACCACGACCACCCGCGGCCGGGGCCGCACCTTGACGGCGCCGCGCCCGATCGCCGCGAGCAGCCCGATCTGTGCCGGGCCGAGAATCGTACCGGCGGCCAACGCCAACTCCCCCGCGGCGACATCACTGCCGCGAGCCCGCACGAACTGCCCGTGCTCCACCGGCCGGTGCACCCGCACCTCACCCGCCGCGCCGGCCGGATCGGTGCTGTGCGCGGTCATGCTCGCCGCCGGGCCGCCACCGGTGCCGCCGTCGGTCCACTCCACCGGCACGACACCCTCAGCGCCGGGCGGCAGCGGGGCGCCTGTCATGATCCTGGCGGCCTGGCCCGGTCCCACCGTGGGCAGTTCACCGCTCCCCGCCGCCACATCGCCGACCACGTCGAGCACCGCCGGGTGCTCCTCGGTCGCCGCCTTGGTGTCGGCGACCCGCACCGCGTAGCCGTCCATGGAACTGTTCTCGAACGGCGGCAGCGCCACCGGCACCGTGACGTCCTCGACCAGCACACACCCCTGCGCGTCGAGGATCTGCAACTCGATCGGTTCCAGCGGGGTCAGTTGACCCAGGATGCTGTCGAGATGTTCGGAGACGGACCACACCCGGTCGGCGTCATGACTCACTCTTGCATCTCCTCGGTGACGTACGAACGCAGCCAGGTCCGGAAATCTGGCCCCAGGTCATCACGTTCGCATGCCAGTCGGACAATCGCACGCAGATAGTCACCGCGGTCACCGGTGTCGTAACGCCGCCCGGTGAACACCACACCGTGCACCGGCCCGCCGGTGTGGTCCCGGTGCGACAACTCACGCAACGCGTCGGTGAGCTGGATCTCGCCTCCACGCCCCGGCTCGGTCTTCTTCAGCACGTCGAAGACGGCGGCGTCGAGCACATAGCGGCCGATGACCGCATACGACGACGGTGCCTGGTCGGGGCTCGGCTTCTCCACCATGTCGGTGACGCGCACGACATCGTCGTCGCTCGTCGGCACCACGGCGGCTGCACCATAGAGGTGGATCTGCGAGCGATCGACCCGCATCAAGGCGACGACACTGCCGCCGTGCCGTTCCTGCACCTCCACCATGCGCGCCAGCAACGGGTCGCGGGGGTCGATGAGGTCGTCACCGAGCAGCACGGCGAACGGCTGGTCACCGACGTGCGGTTCAGCGCACAGCACCGCGTGACCGAGGCCCTTCGGGTCACCCTGGCGCACATAGTGCATGGTCGCCAGACCGCTGGATTCGCGTACCCGCGCGAGCCGGGACTCGTCACCCTTGCGGGTGAGTGCTTCCTCCAGCTCGTAGTTGCGGTCGAAATGGTCCTCCAGGGCGCGCTTGTTGCGACCTGTGATCATGAGCACATCGGAGAGCTGTGCGGACACGGCTTCCTCGACCACGTATTGAATGGCCGGCTTGTCGACCACGGGAAGCATTTCCTTGGGCGTCGCCTTGGTCGCCGGCAGGAAGCGGGTACCAAGACCGGCGGCAGGGATCACAGCCTTGCTGATCCGGGTACGAGGATGTGATTGCGTCATGCCGTGCACCATAGCGGGCAAGTATTTGCCCGAAGACGAAGGTACGACTGGTTGTGACGGATTGGTGACGGATGTGTGTGGTATGAGCGACGCCCGCGAGCGAAAAGCAGCACTGCGGACCCGGCTCCTGCGCACCCGACGCGACCTTACCGCCGCCGACCGCGCCGCCGCAGCGACAGCGCTCTCGCAGACCGTACGCGGCCTGCCCGAACTGGCCGCCCCCGGACCGGTGGCCGCCTATGTGTCGATCGGCGCGGAGCCCGGCACCCGGGAGTTGATCGACACCCTGCGGAACGCCGGTACGCGCGTCCTACTGCCCGTCCTGCTCCCCGACAACGACTTGGACTGGGCCGCATACGACGGCCCCGACGCCCTGCACCGCACCGGACGCGGCCTGTTCGAGCCGACCGGCGAACACCTCGGCCCCCAAGCCGTCACCACGGCGCGGGCCGTTCTGCTGCCCGGCCTCGCCGTGGACGCGCGCGGTGTACGCCTTGGCCGCGGCGGCGGCTCGTACGACCGGGTCCTCGGCCGGCTGAGGGAGGCCGCGGTCGATCCTCTTCTCATGGTGCTGCTCTACGCGCACGAGGTGGTCGAACGGGTTCCGCAGGAACCGCACGACCACCTCGTAGACCTGGCGGTGACACCGGAAGGAGTGCACCACTTCACCAGGTGATGTCATTCGCGCGTGACGTTTTCCGTCACCAGGTGCGCGATTACCGGTGTGATTTACGGAGTGAGTGCCATCTTCGCCTTGGTGGCCTCGTCCACCTGCTCGGCGGAGAACGCCCAGGGGAGAAGTTCGCCGTTCGCCCACATATTGGTCTGGTCGGTGTAATGCGCGTTGTAGACGTGACCTGACGCGCCCGTCAGATTGATCCACCGGGACTTGTCGAGGTCCTGGAGATTGACGATCATCCGCATGGACGGGACCCAGACGACGTCGTAACCGCCCGCCGCGTTCCAGCCGGTCGCGTTCACGGCCGCCTCACCTCCGCCGAGCTGCCAGGGGCCGCGGTTGAGCAGCCACTTGAGCACGGCGGGGCCTTCGGTTCCCAGCGTCTGGTTCTTCAGCTCCAGCTTGTGGAGGCGGCCCCAGCTCCAGGTGTCGATGTCCTTGCCGAGCTTGGCGGTCAGTTCGTAGCGGGCGTCCTTCATGGCCTGCCCAAGGAGCTGGTCACGATCGCTGTGGTGCTTCTTGTCGGGGTCTCCGCTGAAGAACGCCGTTGTCGACATCGTCCACCAGGGGCTGTTCTGCTGCGGCAGCATCTTGCGAACGACCTCGAACCACCGGTCGCCACCGTCCGGCTGCGCCTCGTCGGCATCCCGCTCGCCGCACTCGTGGACCGTGCCGCTGCTGCCGTCGAGATTGTCGACCGGCCCGGTCTGCCCGGCCGGGGGCACCCGCAGGCACTGACCCTCGGGACGCAATTCCTTGGGCAGCTTGTTGCCGAAGGCCAGCTTCAGGACATTGCGCCACACCGCGTTGAAGTACGCGGCGGCGGCGGAATCGGCGTCCTGGTTGAAGTCCCAGCCCTCCAGCAGTTGCTGCGCCTTGCGTACGTAGTCGCCCTTGTCGTTCGTGATGTTGATCTTCAGAAGATATGGAACGAGAAGCTTGGCGATCTCACTGCTGCTGTCGCCCTGCATCGACTGCATGTCGTCCATGGAGACCTTGCCGCCGTCCTTGATCTTGGACGCGATGAGGTCGTTGATGCGCTGGCTCCTGGTGCCGTATCCCCAGTCCTCGGTCAGCAGGTACGGGTACTTGCTCTGATCGATGACGGCCTGGTTGGCGGTCACGATGTATCCGCGGGAGGGGTTGTACTCGTACGGCATCGACTTGAACGGGATCGTGCCCGTCCAGTCGTAGTGCGAGTCCCAGCCGGGCACCGGGTACGTACCGTCCACACCGTCGGCGCGCGTCGGCACCTGACCCGGCGCCTGGTAGCCGATGTTGCCCTTGGTGTCGGCGTAGATCAGATTCTGCGACGGGACCGCGAAGTCGGCGGCGGCGGCCCGGAACTGGTCGAAGTCCGTCGCCTTGTCGAGTTCGAAGACGGCGTCCATGGTCTTCGAGGGCTCAAGCGCCGTCCATCGCAGAGCGACGGCATAACCACTGTTGACGCCGCCCGGTGGATCGGTGACGGGTGCGGTCTGTCCGACGGTGCGGATCTCGTCGCTGCGGTCGGAGATCACGGGGCCGTTGTTGGTTTCGCGCACCGTAATAGTGCGGCTTTTACCACCCGCGACCTTGATGGTCTCCTGGCGCGTCTTGAAGGGCAGTTGCTTGCCGTCGTAGAGGTAGGTGCCCGCCGTGACCTTCTCCAGGTAGAGGTCGGTGACGTCCGCCCCCAGGTTGGTCATTCCCCAGGCAATGCTCTGGTTGTGGCCGATGACGACCCCTGGCATTCCTGAGAAGGTGTAACCGGCGACGTCGTACGGGCAGGCGGCGTTCACCACCCGGCAGTGCAGGCCCATCTGGTACCAGAGCGAGGGAAGCTGCGGCGCCAGGTGCGGGTCATTGGCCAGCAGCGGCTTGCCGGTGGTGGTGTAGGTGCCGGACACCACCCATGAGTTGGAGCCGATGCCGTCACCCGACGGACCGAGCAGCGCGGGCATCTGGTCGATGACCTGCGAGATACCCGAAAGCTGTGTGTTGACCGAGCTGCTGAGTCCCTGCGGGCCGCCGGACGACGCGGGCTCGTACGCGCCGGTGATCTTGTTGACGGAACCGCCGTCCACGATCGGCCGGTTGCGGTCGTACGGATACGCCGGGTAGAGCTGCTTGATCTGCGCCTGGCTGAGGCGACTGGTCATCAGGGCGCGGTCGATCTCGTCCTGCATGTTGCCGCGCAGGTCCCAGGCCATCGCCTTGAGCCAGGCGACGGAGTCGACCGGCGTCCAGGGTGCAGGTTTGTAGTCGTTGCTGAACGACAGCGCCGCGTACTCGACCGACAGTCCGGCGCCGCTGTGGTCCTTGAGGTAGGCGTTGACCCCGTCGGAGTACGCCTGAAGGTACGTCTTGGTGGTGGCGTCGAGCTTGGTGTCGTATTCCTTCTGCGCGACGCCGCGCCAGTTCAGGGTGCGCAGGAAGGCGTCGGTCTCGACCTGGCCCTTGCCGAACATCTCGGACAGCCGTCCCGAGGTGAGATGGCGGCGTACGTCCATCTCGTAGAACCGATCCTGCGCCTGGACGAAGCCCTGGGCGCGGAAAAGGTCCTCGGGGCTGTCGGCGTAGACCTGGGGGATGCCGTTCGCGTCGCGCATGACGTCGACGGGCCCTGACAGGCCCTTGAGCTTCAGCGAGCCCGATGTCTGCGGGAAGGAGGCGCGGACGGTGCTCACGCTCCAGTAGGACCCGAATCCGATGCCCGCTACGAGCAGCAGCACGAACGCGATCACGATGAAGCGTACGCGGCGGGATTTCTTCCGTGCGGGCATCGCTGTCCTTCGAGGGGCAGGGCGGACCGGTGATCAAGGTGCTCGTTGTGCAAGGGCAACCATAGGGGCAGCCCAGCGGTCGGCGGCCGGTGGGCCGTGGAATGTCAAGAGAGCGTAAAATGTTAGGTAAGGCAACGAAGTTGAAAGGACCGGCACCCTGACTGTCCACCATCTCAACGAGATCCTGCTGGTCGGCGCCTCAGTACTGCTGGTCGCGGTCGTGGCCGTGCGCCTCGCCTCACGCAGTGGCCTTCCCACCCTGCTCATCTACCTGGGCATTGGCGTCATCATGGGCCAGGATGGCGTCTTCGGTTTCACCTTCAACGACGTCCAGCTCACCCAAGTCCTGGGTTATGCCGCACTGGTGGTGATCCTCGCCGAAGGCGGACTTGGTACGAAATGGCAGGAAATCAAACCGGTACTGCCCGCCGCTGCGGTGTTGTCGACCTTCGGCTTGATGCTGAGCGTCTTCGTCACGGCCGGCGCCGCGCACTATCTGGTGGGCCTCGACTGGCGGCAGGCGCTGATCATCGGCGCGGTGGTGTCGTCGACGGACGCGGCCGCCGTCTTCTCCGTGCTGCGCAATGTGGCGCTTCCCAAGCGCGTGACCGGCGTCCTGGAGGCCGAGTCCGGCTTCAACGACGCCCCTGTCGTGATCCTGGTGGTCGCCTTCTCGGCGGCGGGTCCCGTCGACCACTGGTACCACCTGGTGGGCGAGATCGCGCTGGAGTTGGTCATCGGTGCCGCGATCGGGCTCGCGGTCGGCTGGTGCGGCGCCTACGGCCTCAGACACGTCGCCCTGCCCGCCTCCGGCCTCTACCCGATCGCCGTCATGGCGATCGCCGTCACCGCCTACGCGGCAGGTGCCATGGCGCACGGCTCCGGCTTCCTCGCCGTCTACATCGCCTCGCTCATCCTCGGCAACGCCAAACTTCCACACCGGCCCGCGACTCGCGGTTTCGCCGAAGGACTCGGCTGGATCGCTCAGATCGGCCTGTTCGTCCTGCTCGGTCTGCTCATCACACCGCACGAGCTGGGTGACGATGTCGTCCCCGCCCTGATCATCGGACTGTTCCTGACCGCGGTCGCCCGGCCCGCCTCGGTGATCGCGAGCCTGCTCCCCTTCCGCATCCCCTGGCGCGAACAGGCGCTGATGTCCTGGGCGGGGCTGCGCGGCGCGGTGCCGATCGTGCTCGCCACCATCCCCATGGTGGCGGGAATCACCGACAGCAAGCGGATCTTCAACATCGTCTTCGTCCTGGTGATCGTCTACACCGTGGTGCAGGGCCCGACCCTGCCATGGGTCGCCCGCCGACTGCGGCTGTCCGGCGACAGCAACGGCGACGCCGCCGACCTCGGCATCGAATCCGCCCCGCTGGAACGGCTCCAGGGCCACCTGCTGTCCGTCGCCATCCCCAACGGCTCGCGCATGCACGGCGTCGAGGTGGACGAGCTGCGGCTGCCCACCGGCGCCGCCGTCACCCTGGTGGTACGCGAGGGCGCCAGTTTCGTACCGCTGCCGTCGACCGTGCTGCGGCGCGGCGACGAACTGCTCGTGGTGACCACCGATCCGGTACGGGACGCGGCCGAGGCGCGGCTGCGGGCCGTCGGGCGCGGCGGCAAGCTCGCCGGGTGGCTCGGAGAGAAGCCGCCTGGTCGGCAACGCGGCCGACCAGGCGACCGATAAATCCGATCAACGTCCGGACCGCGCCAGGTGCGCGAAAACGGCTCCGGTCTCCGCGTATCATGGTGAGGTATTTGTCGAGTTCAACCTCTGTCTGACGCAGAGCCGGCGCGGATTCCCGCGCTGAGCGGACGGCTCTCGGCGCGGTCATTCGCGGACCTGGATCCGCGTCCGCGCTACCAGGCGGCAGAAAGACCAGGCTGTGGCATCCAAGGTGCCCACCTCCCCGTCCACGTCCCCACCCGGGACAACGCCCACGCCCGCCGCTGTCGACGCAAAGACCGGCTACCGGCAACTGCTGAGCACCCCCGGCGCCTGGGCCTTCCTGCTCCCCGGCTTCGCGGCCCGGCAGCCGTTCGCGATGCTCACCATCGGCATGGTGCTGCTCGTCGAGCACACCACCGGCTCCTACGGCACCGCGGGAGCCGCCGCGGCCGTCACCGGGGTCTCGATGGCCCTGTGCGCCCCGAGGAGCGGCCGACTGGCCGACCGCTTCGGGCAACGTGCCGTCCTCGTACCAGGCGTCGCCCTACACACCGTCTCCGTCATCGGGCTGGTGACGCTCGCGCTGACCCATGCGCCTACCTGGACGCTGTTCGCGGCGGCCGTGCCCGCTGGTGCCACCGTGCCGCAGATCGGGCCGATGGTGCGCGCCCGCTGGGCGGTGGCGTTGAACGGCTCAGCAACCGCCCCGTCCAGCGCCGCCTCCCCCTTGATGACAACGGCCGCGGCCTTCGAGTCGGTGACCGACGAATTCACCTTCGTCATCGGCCCTGTGCTCGCCACCGCGCTGTGCACCGCGGTGCACCCGGCGGCCGGGCTGATCACCGAGGCAGCGCTGACCCTTGCGGGAGGAATCCTCTTCGCCGCGCAGAGAAGTACCGCACCCGTTCCGCACCCCACCATGGGGGGCGTCAGCGGAAAACCCGCCTCAGCCTTGTCCGTACCCGGAGTGCGCGCGCTCGCCGTCGCCTTCCTCGGCATCGGCGCCGTCTTCGGCGGCATGCAGGTGTCGCTGACCGCCTTCACCCAGGAAATCGGCCGGCCCGGCATCAGCGGCCTGTTGTACGGGACCTTCGCCGCCGGAAACATGCTGGCGGGCGTCGTCTACGGCGCGGTCGCCTGGCGCCGCAGCCCCCGTACCAGGCTGCTCGCGGCGTACCCGGCCCTGACACTCGCCTGCGCCCCGCTGTGGGCCGTGCACGCCGTGCCGGTACTGGCACCGCTCGGACTGCTGGTGGGCCTGTGCATCGCACCCACCCTCATCACCGGCTACACGATGGTGGACGCCCTGGTACCGGCCGAGTCCCGCACCGAGGCGTTCACGTGGCTGACAGGGGCAGTCGCGCTCGGGCAGGCGGCCGCCGTGACGACAGCCGGGCTGCTGGCCGACCACGCCGGCTCGCACGCCGGTTTCACGGTGCCGTTGGCCGGTACGGCGCTGGCGCTCACGGTGCTGGTGGGGCTGCGCGAGAGGTTGGTGCCACAATCGCGAGGAGTGGTCGCGTCGGGTGTGATCGGTCACCGTGCGGCGGTCCCGGTGGACTGACGCCGGGAAATACTGCACTATTGAGCGTCGTTAGCACTCAATGAGTGAGAGTGCCAGGAGGAGCAAGTGCCGACGTACCAGTACCAGTGCACCGAGTGCGGCGAGGGCCTCGAGGCGGTGCAGAAGTTCAGTGATGACGCGCTGACCGAGTGCCCCAACTGCGGCGGACGCCTGCGCAAGGTCTTCTCCGCCGTAGGCGTGGTCTTCAAGGGCTCCGGTTTCTACCGGACCGACAGCCGCGGCTCGTCCACGAGCAGCGCGCCTGCCGCCAAGAGCAGCAACTCGGACAGCAAGTCCGACAGCAAGCCGTCCTCCGGCTCGTCGTCGGGTTCATCGTCCGGCTCCTCTTCGGGTTCCGGCACGGGCTCCTCGTCCTCGAACAGCACGTCGGCGGCCTGAGCCCTTCCGAGGCTTTCGCGGACCTTACGAACCCCCGCCGTTTTCACGGTGGGGGTTTCGTCGTGTGCCCGGCGTCGCAATAGGGTGATCGACATGGTGCAGAGCAGCAGTGCGACGGACGCGCAGGCCGAGATCGGCGTCATCGGCGGATCCGGTTTCTACTCCTTCCTCGACGATGTGAGCGAAATCACGGTCGAGACTCCCTACGGCCCGCCGAGCGACTCGCTGTTCGTCGGTGAGGTAGCGGGGCGCCGGGTGGCGTTCCTGCCCCGGCACGGTCGCAAGCACCATCTGCCACCGCACAAGATCAATTACCGCGCCAACCTGTGGGCGTTGCGGTCCGTCGGCGCGCGCCAGGTGCTCGGTCCGTGCGCGGTGGGCGGTCTGCGCACCGAGTTCGGCCCCGGAACGCTGCTGGTGCCCGACCAACTCGTGGACCGTACGAAGTCGCGCACCCAGTCGTACTTCGACGGCGAGACGCGAGCCGACGGTCAGGTGCCGAACGTGGTCCATGTGACCTTTGCCGACCCGTACTGCCCGGTGGGCCGGAAGGCCGCCGTCGGCACGGCACGGTCGGGTGGCTGGGAGGCGGTCGACGGAGGGACGCTGGTGGTGGTCGAGGGTCCCCGCTTCTCGACGCGCGCGGAATCGCTCTGGCACGCGGCGCAGGGCTGGTCCGTGGTCGGGATGACCGGTCACCCCGAGGCCGTGCTCGCCCGCGAACTGGGGCTTTGCTACACGTCGTTGACGCTGGTCACCGATCTGGACGCGGGCGCCGACACTGGAGAGGGCGTCTCCCACGAGGAGGTGCTGGAGGTCTTCGCGGCCAATGTCGGCCGGATGCGGGACGTGCTCTTCGACCTGATCGGCGAGCTGCCGGACAACGACGCGCGGGACTGCCTGTGCGTGGACTCGCTGGGGGGCCAGGACCCGGGGATCATTTTCCCCTAGCACGCGGACTCCCGTATCCCTTAGCTCCTGCCTTTCGCGAAGCGGTAATTCACGCCTCCGGGTGGCCGAGTTATCCACAAGTCGGGAGTTGTCCACAGGGATCGGAGCGCTGTCGGCGCCGTGCGCGATGGTGGATGCATCGACCGGACATACCGGTATCGAGCACCTCACGTCAGGCGGTGGTCCGTCATGTCCTGCTCCCCCACTCCCTATTCGGCTCCGGCGTGCCCCGAGCCGTACACGCCGCCGCGTTGCGCGGTGCCGGACTTCCCGCCGATCCGAGCGGGCGGCCGACGGCAGCTCCTGCGGCGGTCGCCGGGGCGCCGACGGCGCTCATTGGCCTTCGGTCTGGCGCTGACGGCGGCCGCGCTGGCGGCGTCCGCGGCCCACGGGATCGGCCCGCGTCATGACGCGGCGGCCCCACGCGGACCCGCACCGGCCAGCGACACCACCCACGCAGCGACCGTACGGGCGCCCCATGACGTGGCCGAGGTGCTGGTCAGGGCGCCGGTGCGGATCGCCGACGCGGCGGCCGTCGGGCTGCTGCGCCCTGGCGACCGGATCGATGTGCTGGCCAGTTCGCGGGTGGTGGCGTCGAACGCGACCGTTGTGGCCGTACCGGGCCGCGCGGACGACTCGAAGCCCACAGGAGAGTCCGCCCCACCCGATGTCAGTGGCGGTGGAGGCGGCGGGGCACTGGTCGTGCTCGCCGTGCCACGCCGTACGGCGGCGGCGCTCTCCGGAGCGGCCGTCTCGTCACCGCTGGCGGTGACATTGTGCTGAATCACCCGTTCGTGGACGGCGATTGGACACGCCGAACCCGCATTGCCTTCTATGGCGGAACCCATCATTCCGCCACATCGGCGTCACGGAAGAGGCATAGCGGTGACCGACAAGAACAAGCCGGGCGTGCTGGCAGGCTTCAAGGAATTCATCACGCGCGGGAACGTGATCGACCTCGCGGTCGCGGTCGTCATCGGTGCCGCGTTCACCAACATCGTGAACTCCGTGGTGAACGGCGTGATCAATCCCCTGGTCGGTGCCTTCGGTACGAAGGATCTCGTTGGGTACTCGTCCTGTCTGAAAGGCCCGTGCGTCGTCAACGAAAAGGGCGAGACGATCAGCGGGATCCACATCCTGTGGGGCTCGGTGCTGAGCGCCGTCCTGACGTTCCTGATCACCGCGGCGGTCGTGTACTTCCTGATGGTCGTACCGATGTCCCGCTACCTGGCACGGCAGGCGAGCAAGCGCAAGCACGACGAGGTGGTGGAGAAGGCGGCCGAGGTCGAGGAGATCACACTGCTGCGCGACATCCGCGACGCGCTGGTCTCGCCGCGCAGCGGGGGCGGGAACTGATCGTCCGCTCGGCTCAGAGGTGGTGCGGCGGCTTCTCGTTGAGGAAGCGCGTGAAGTCGTCGTCATCGGCCGCCGAGCCGGAGGGCCGGTCGCCCCAGCCCCGGTCGGTGTCGTCAGCCGAGGGGCGGTCGAGCGGATCGTCGAAGACGAGGCCCGAGGGTCCCACCGGGGGTACAACGGCCGGGGTGGGTTCGTCGCCGGGGTTCTCGGCCGGGGTGCGATCGGGGGCGCTGCTCATGCCTCCAGGGTACGGCGGGGCGTCGGTGGCCGGGCTGTCGTCCCTGCTCAAGCGGCCGGAGGGAGATACCCCAAGTGTCCGTTTGAGGCAGTCGGCCGGATATACCTGGCCGCATGCAGACACCGGACCCGACGCCCTCGCCCGCACCGGCAGCCGTACGCCCGGACCCGGAGAGCGGGGAACAGCGACGCGCACAGGCACACGTACCGGAGCGGGAGCACGTAGAGGCGCAGGCGCGGGAACAGGATCTCGACCGAAGCGACCTCGCGTACCGTCGCTGGTTGAGCGAGGCTGTGGGGAAGGTCCATGCCGACGCCAATCGGTCCGCCGATACCCATTTGCTGTCAGTTCCGCTCCCGGCGGACTGGGGCGTCGACCTCTATCTGAAGGACGAGTCCACGCATCCCACGGGCTCGCTGAAGCACCGCCTGGCGCGCTCGCTGTTCCTGTACGCCCTGTGCAACGGCTGGATCCGGCCGGGGCGGCCGGTGATCGAGGCGTCCAGCGGGTCGACGGCGGTCTCGGAGGCGTACTTCGCCCGGCTGATCGGTGTCCCCTTTGTGGCCGTGATGGCACGTGGGACGGTGCGGTCGAAGATCGAGCTGATCGAGTTCCACGGGGGCCGATGTCATCTGGTCGACGACCCGTGCGAGGTGTATGGGACGGCGGCACGGCTGGCGCGGGAGACCGGCGGCCACTACATGGATCAGTTCACGTACGCGGAGCGGGCGACGGACTGGCGGGGCAACAACAACATCGCCGAGTCGATCTTCCGGCAGATGGCGGTCGAGCGGTTCCCGGTCCCGATGTGGATCGTGGCGACGGCCGGCACTGGGGGGACGTCGGCGACGCTGGCCAGGTACGTGCGGTACGCCCAGGCGACGACGGGGATCTGCGTCGCGGATCCGGAGAATTCGGCGTTCTTTCCGGGCTGGCGGGATCACGATCCGGCGGTGACGACCGGAGCGGGGTCCCGCATCGAGGGGATCGGCCGCCAGCGGGTGGAGCCGAGTTTCGTGCCGGGCGTGATCGACCGCATGATGCGGGTCCCGGACGCCGCTTCCATCGCGTGCGTGCGCGTCCTGGAGCGCCTGCTCGGCCGCCGGGCGGGCGCGTCAACCGGCACCGGGCTGTGGGCCGCCTTCCGGATCATCTCCGAGATGCGCGAACGCGGTGAACAGGGCAGCGTGGTGGGCCTGTTGTGTGATCCGGGTGAGCGGTATCTGGAGAAGTACTATTCGGACGGCTGGCTGGCCGAGCAGGGCATCCGGATCGGCCCTTACGTGGAGCGCGTCGAACGCTTCCTGACCACGGGGGAGCTGGCGCGGGCGGATTCGCCGAGCGGGCAGGCGAGTCGGGGCTGAGCGGCCTGGAATTCCGCGCGGCGCGCTGCGCGTAGTGCCTGCCGTACTCCATGGTGTCCTCCATGACTGAACCGACGACTCCGGCGGGTCCGGTGGCCAGGACCAGCGGCGCGTTGCGCCGGATGACGGCACGCAGCCGCGACGAGGAAGACCGCGCGTCCACGCCACTTGAGCTGTTCTTCGACTTGTGTTTCGTGGTGGCGGTCGCGCAGGCGGGCGTCCGGCTGGTGCATGCCGCCGCGGAGGGGCATCCGGGACACGGCGTGACCGGTTACCTGTTGGTCTTCTTCGCCATCTGGTGGGCGTGGGTCAACTTTTCATGGTTCGCCTCCGCATACGACACGGACGATGTGCCGTACCGGATCACCACGCTGGTGCAGATCGTCGGTGTGCTGATGCTGGCGGCAGGTGTGCCGCGCGCCTTCGACAGCGGCGACTTCCGGTTGGCGGTGTGCGGATACGCGGTGATGCGGCTGGCGTTGGTGACGCAGTGGCTGCGGGCGGCCGGGGCGGAGACGGGCGCGGCTCGGGGGACGGCTCTGCGGTACGCGTTCGGGGTGACGTTGTGCCAAGTGGGCTGGATGGCGTTGCTGTTGCCGCATGGTGCGCCGCCGGTGTGGGCGTTCGTGTTGTTGGCGGTGGCGGAGATGTCGGTGCCTGTGCTGGCGGAGCGGGCGGCACCGACGACGTGGCATCCGCGTCACATCGCGGAGCGGTACGGGTTGTTCACGATCATCGTGCTCGGGGAGTCGGTGTCCTCGGCGACCATCGCCGTGCAGTCGGCGGCCGACGAGCACGACGCGCTCGGTGAGTTGTTGCCGATCGCCATCGGCGGGTTGCTGATTGTCTTCGCCGCGTGGTGGATCTACTTCGCGGTGCCGATCCATGACCACCTGGTGTCGAACAGGCAGGCGTTCCTTTGGGGTTACGGCCACTTCGCGGTGTTCGGTTCGGCGGCGGCGATCGGGGCGGGGATGGAGATCGCAGTCGAGCAGGCGGTCGGGAAGGCGGAGATCTCGACGCGGGTGGCGGCGGCCTGGGTCACGGTTCCCGCCGCGGTGTTTCTCATCACTGTCTGGCTGTTGCACTCACGGCACTACAAGCGGGGTCTCGCGCAGCAGCTCACGCTGCCGGTCTCGGGGGTGGTGGTGTTGGCGTGCACCTTCACGGGTTCGCATGCCGTGTTGTGGGCCGGGTTGGTGTGTGCGGTCACGGTGGGGGTGGGGGTGACGTTGCAGGCGCGGGGTGGTGGTCAGACGGCGCCGGTCGCGCCGAGGAGCTCGCCGACGGCGTAGGTGATGGCCATCGCGATGGCGCCGCCCGCGGCGTTGCGGAGGATGGCGGGGCCGGTCGGTGCGCTGCCGAGGCGGGCGCTCGCCCAGCCGCAGCCGACGAGGGCCAGCAGGACGGAGACGACGGTGACGGCCAGGCGCCATGAGGTGGGCGGCAGGACGATGGCCAGGAGCGGGAGCAGGGCGCCGATGGTGAAGGAGACGAAGCTGGCGCCGGCCGCGTGCCAGGGGTTGGCGAGTTCGTCGGGGTTGATGCCGAGTTCGACGCGGGCGTGGGCGCCGAGGGCGTCGCGTTCGGTGAGTTGCTCGGCGACTTCGCGGGCGAGTTCCTGGCTGATGCCGCGGTCTTCGAGGAGGCCGGTGAGTTCGTCGAGTTCGGCTTGGGGGGTGGTGGCGAGTTCTTCGCGTTCCAGGGCGAGGGCGGCCTGTTCGGAGTCGCGTTGTGTGCTGACGGAGACGTATTCGCCCGCCGCCATCGACAGGGAGCCCGCGAGGAGTCCGGCCATGCCCGCGGTCAGGAGTGTGGAGCGGGAGTCGGTGGCTCCCGCGACGCCGACGACCAGGCCCGCGGTGGACACGATGCCGTCGTTGGCGCCGAGTACGGCGGCGCGCAGCCAGTTGAGCCGGGTGCCGAGTCCGTCGTGGTGGGGCTCGTTCTTGTGGGGCCCGGCTTGGGCGTCGGTCTGGTCGTCCATAGGCGGAAGCGTCTCACCTGGGGCGGTCGTGCCCGATCAGGTGGTTGTGGGTGTCGCGGACAGGCCGAACCCCGGTGCGGGGGGGAATGCACCGGGGTTCGGGTCTGTGGGGAAGCGCGCCGGTCAGGCGGCTTCGTATTGGTCGAGGCCGGTCGCGCGGGCCATCCGCTTGAGGTCGGCCAGTGCGTGCTTCTCGATCTGCCGGATGCGCTCGCGCGTCAGTCCGTGCTGCTTGCCGACCTCGGTGAGGGTGCGCTCGCGGCCGTCGACGATGCCGTAGCGGGCGCGGATGATGGAGGCGGTGCGGTCGTCGAGGCGGTCGATCAGCCCGTCCAGTTCCTCGCGGCGGAGCATCACGAGCACGGAGTCCTCGGGGGACGGCGCGGCGCCGTCTTCCACCAGGTCACCGAATTCGGTCTCGCCCTCGGCGTCGACGGACATGTTGAGCGACACCGGGTCGCGGGCCCAGTCGAGGACGTCGGTGACGCGCTCGGGGGTCGAGGCCAGTTCGGTGGCGATCTCGGCGGGCTCCGCGTCGCGGCCGTGCTCGCGGTTGAACTCGCGCTGCACGCGGCGGATGCGGCCCAGTTCCTCGACGAGGTGGACGGGCAGCCGGATCGTGCGGGACTGGTCGGCGATGGAGCGGGTGATGGCCTGGCGGATCCACCAGGTCGCGTAGGTGGAGAACTTGAAGCCCTTGGCGTAGTCGAACTTCTCGACGGCGCGTACCAGGCCGGCGTTCCCCTCCTGGATCAGGTCGAGGAGCGGCAGTCCGCTGCGCGGGTAGCGGCGGGCCACGGCCACGACGAGCCGGAGGTTGGAACGGATGAAGACGTCCTTGGCCTGCTCGCCCGCGGCGACGATGGCCTCGAGCTCCTCGCGGCGGGCGTCACCGCCGGCCTTTGCGGGCAGTCCGGGATCGGCTGCGAGTATGCGTTCTGCGTAGACGCCCGCTTCGATGTCGCGGGACAGTTCCACTTCCCTGGCGGCGTCGAGCAGCGGGGTGCGCGCGATCTCGTCCAGGTACATGCCGACGAGGTCGCGGTCGGCGACTTCCCCGCCTGCGGCGCGAACGCTACTGGTCCCGCCAGCGTGACGACGGGCGACGGCACGGGTTGCCATGCGTGCTCCCTTACGAAGGTGCGGTCGGGTCTCGGTCGGACCGGGCGGTCGGGCCGCTTGCCGGATGGTTCCGTCAGGTGCGGCTCTTGCCTTGCGGTTGCCCCGTCCTGATCGGGATAACGATTGGAATCCGGACACAATTCCCATCTCGTGACCTGAATTTTGTGATCATGCAGTACCCTGTCTCGCCACACAGGGAGGCCAAAGGGTGCCGGAACGTCCAGAAGTCCAGGTCAGACCAGGTAGTGAGGGCGATCTGGCCGCTCTTACCGACATCTACAACCACTACATCCGTGAAACGTCGATCACGTTCGACGTAGTTCCCTTCACCGTCGAACAACGTCGTCCGTGGTTGCTCTCCCACCCGAAAGACGGCCCGCACCGGCTCTTGGTTGCTCACTTTCCCGGCCCGTCGGGACGAATCCTGGGTTATGCGACCAGCAGCCCCTTCCGACCGAAGGCCGCGTACGCGACGTCGGTGGAGACGACGATCTATCTCGCGCACGACGCGGGCGGGCGCGGCATCGGCACGCTGCTCTACACGGCGCTCTTCGAGGCCCTGGCGGAGGAGAACCTGCATCGCGCGTACGCGGGCGTCACGCTGCCGAACGCGGCGTCGCTGCGGCTGCATGAGCGTTTCGGCTTCCGGCCGGTCGGGGTGTATGAGGAGGTCGGCCACAAATTCGGCGCGTACCACGATGTGGCGTGGTTCGAGAAGCGCCTGGGCTGACGCCGGCCTCGCACGCTGATACGCGTGGACAGCGCGGACACGTGCGGACACGTGCGGACACGTGCAGCTTATTTGAAGGTTCAAGCATATGGGGTTACGGTGGTGCTCCCGTACGCTTGAAACTTCAAGGAGGGTGCGCGATGACCACGGCAACCCCGGAGCGCATGCCCGCGCTCTACCTCTCGCACGGCGCCCCGCCGCTCGCCGACGACCCGGTGTGGCCCGCAGAGCTGGCGGCCTGGTCGGCCGACCTGCCGCGCCCCAAGGCGATCCTGATGGTCTCGGCGCACTGGGAGGAGGCCCCGCTGGCGATCGGCGCGACCACCACCGTCCCCCTGGTGTACGACTTCTGGGGCTTCCCCGAGCACTACTACCAGGTGCGGTACGCGGCGCCCGGCGCGCCCGCGCTCGCCGACTCCGTACGGAAACTGCTGCGCGGCGCAGGTAATCCCGTGCAGGACGTGCCCGACCGCGGTCTCGACCACGGCGCGTACGTACCGCTGGTGGAGATGTTCCCCGCCGCCGACATTCCGGTGCTCCAGGTGTCGATGCCGACGCTCGACCCGGAGAAGCTGCTGGACATTGGACGCAAGTTGGCGCCGTTGCGCGACGAGGGCGTGCTGATCGTGGGCAGCGGATTCTTCACGCACAATCTGGCGGCGCTGCGCAACGCGGGTCCGCGGCCGCCGAGCTGGTCGGCGGAGTTCGACGACTGGGGTCACCGGGCGTTGGACGCCCAGGACGTGGACGCGCTGCTGGACTTTGAACACACCTCGCCCGCCGGGCGGTTGGCGCACCCGCGGACCGAGCACTTCGCCCCGCTGTTCGTTACGCTCGGCGCCGCCGAGTCCGAGCTCGGCAGCCAGCGCAGCATCATCGACGGTTTCTGGATGGGGCTCGCCAAGCGTTCCGTCCAGTTCGGCTGAACAAGGAGACCCCACGCTCATGCAGAAACGACGCATCGGGATCGGCGTGGCCGTAGTGGTCAGCGCCGTGACGCTGGCCGCCTGCGGCTCCGGCTCCAGCTCCGCCAGCGGCAAGGGAGCGAGCGACACGGCGACGACTACCGCGGGCGGCGGTGACAGCAAGCCCGCGGCCAGTTCCGTCTCGTGGCCCGCGCCCGCCGACGCCTCCGCGCAGGTCAAGGCGGCGGGACTGCCGATGCTCGGGCAGGAGGGGCAGGTGCTGCACATCCACAGTCACCTGGATGTGTTCGTGGACGGCAAGGCCGTCGTCGTGCCCGCCCTGATCGGCATCGACGAGGCCAAGCAGTCGATCAGCCCGCTGCACACGCACGACACCAGTGGCGTCGTGCACATCGAGTCGCCGGTGCAGGCCGACTTCACGCTCGGCGAGTTCATGACCGAGTGGAACGTGCCGCTCACGAAGGACACGCTCGGTTCGCTCAAGACCGGCGGCGGCAAGGAGCTGCACGTGTATGTGAACGGCAAGGAGCAGACCGGTGACCCGGCGGCGATCAAGCTGGGCGCGCACGAGGAGATCGCGCTCGTGTACGGCGCGCCTTCGGACAAGGTGACGGTGCCCAGCTCGTACAAGTGGCCCGAGGGGCTCTGACGGTCGCCGCGCGGGGCTGCGTATGGAATGACGAATGACCAACGGCAGGGCCCCGCCTCGTGCTGCACGAGGCGGGGCCCTGCCGTTTTCACGCGCTCACCCCATCGGGTGAGTGCCGTGCCGGGTCAGTGTGCGATGACCGGGATCGGGATGTCCTCGAAGTCGCCTTCGGCGACCCTCTCTCCGGTGTTCTGGACGCCCGCGTCGACCAGGACGAAGGCCAGGACGGCGGAGAGCACCAGGATGGCGGTGGCCCAGTAGATGGCGACCGAGTAGCCGTGGACGGCGGCCTGGTTGACGAACAACTGGTTCTTCAGGTCGGCCGGGCTCTTGGCGTGCGAGCCGATCCACGTGGTGGTGGCGCTGGCCGCGAGGGTGTTCAGCAGGGCGGTGCCGATGGAGCCGCCGACCTGCTGCGAGGTGTTGACCATGGCTGACGCGACGCCCGCGTCCTCGGGGCGCACACCGTGCGCGGACAGGCTCATGGCGGGCATGAACGCCGTACCCATGCCGAGGCCCATCAGGACCAGGCCGGGCAGCAGGATTTCGGCGTAGTTGGAGTCGACCTTGATCTGGGCGAGGATGCCCATGCCGACGGCGGCGACCAGGAAGCCGGGCGCCATCAGGAAGCGCGGCCGGACCCGCAGCATCAGCCGGGTGCCGATCTGCGTGGAGCCGATGACCATACCGCCGACCATGGGCAGGAACGCGAAGCCCGACTTGAGCGCCGAGTAGCCCATGACCTGCTGGAGGTAGTAGGTCAGGAACAGGAACAGGCCGAACATGCCGATGATGGCGAGGCCCAGCGACAGGTAGACGCCGCCCCGGTTCCGCTCGGTGATGACGCGCAGCGGCAGCAGCGGGGCCTTGACGCGGCCTTCCACGGCCACGAACGAGGCGAGCAGCACCACGGAGGCGACGAACAGGCTGATGGTCACACCGGACGACCAGCCGTCGGACTCGGCGCGGCTGAAGCCGTAGACGAGCGCGACCAGACCGGTGCTGGCGAGGACCACGCCGGGGATGTCCAGGCGGTTGCGGTTGCGGCCTTCGGCGGGTTCGCGGATGAAGGCGATGGCGCCGAGGACGGCGGCGACGGCGAAGAAGATGTTGACGAACAGCGCCCAGCGCCAGTTCAGGTACTCGGTGAGGACACCGCCGAGGATGAGGCCGACCGCGGCGCCGGCGCCGGCGATGGCGCCGTAGATGCCGAACGCCTTGGCGCGTTCCTTGGCGTCGGTGAACATCACCGAGATCAGGGACAGCGCGGCGGGCGCGAGCAGGGCGCCGAAGACGCCCTGGAGGGCGCGGGCGCCGAGCAGCATCGCCGTGTTGACAGCGGCGCCGCCGAGTGCGGAGGCCGCGGCGAAGCCGAGCAGACCGACGATGAAGGTGTTCCTGCGTCCCCACAGGTCCGCGATCCGGCCGCCGAAGAGCAGCAGGCCACCGAAGGCGAGGGTGTAGGCCGTGACGACCCACTGGCGGTTGCCGTCCGAGATGCCGAGGTCGGCCTGGGCGGAGGGAAGTGCGATGTTCACCACGGTCGCGTCGAGCACGACCATGAGCTGAGCGATGGCGATGAATATCAGCGCTGTCCAGCGCTTCGGATCGGGCAAGCGTGTTTCAGGCATAACTGATCTCACTAATGGATGCGGAGTGACAGGACGTGGGGACGTGTGTCATCGAGCAGGCGCCGGACGATGCGGATCGTGGTCCGGGATCCGGTCGCGGTGTTCATCGGTCGAGCGGCCGAGAACTGCGCTTCGGTATGTCGGCGAACTTCCCTACGTTATCGCCCGGTTCATGGGCGTTGCGAACTATTTGTTTCCGGCTTTGAGGTCCTCCAGGGTGGCCGCCGTCCCGACGAGTACGGATCCGGCGGGGGCGCGCAGCCCGTCGAGGAAGAGCTGCAGGTGGCGGTGGACGAAGCGGTCGAAGCCCATGCAGCCGGTGCCCGGCAGCGGCCGGGTGAGCTGCGTCAGGGCGACCATCAGGTCACCGACGGCGATGTCGGTACGGAGCAGGCCCGCGCTCTGCGCGCGTTCCATGATGGCGTTGACCGACCGCTCCAGCCGTTCCATCTGCTGGGTGACGGCGGGGTCCTGGCGGTCGAAGGCGTCCGACAGCATCGGGCACAGCGCCCCGATCCGCTCTTCGGCCGCCTCGAAGACGAAGCGGCGCAGCGCGGCGAAGGCGTCGGGCTCCTGAGCGAGGGCGTCTTCGGCCCGCTCGGCGGTCGTGGCCATGACGGTGAGCGTGACCTGGCGGATCAGTTCGGCGCGATCGGTGAAGTGCCGGTAGAGCGTGGCGTTGCCCACTCCCGCGCGGCGCGCCACGTCGTCGAGCGGCACGTCCGGGCCGAACTCCACGATGGCCTCGCGGGCGGCGGCGACGATGCGCTCGCGGTTGCGTGTGGCGTCCGCGCGCAGCCGCACGGCGCGCGGCCTGGTGCTGCTGGTGGTTGCGGTGGCGCTGGTCGTACCAACAGTGTCGAGGCTCACGGCGGGCGGCTCCTTCCGATCGATCCAGCGGTCGTTCACGGGGGTACGGGCCCCGTCGTTGAAACGGACAGGCACTCCCCGTTTCGCGGTCACCTGGTCTAAACGGGGACCGCGTCCCCGGATATTTCCCGTCACGCTTGTGACCTGCGTCACTCGATTGGCGGGGTTGGCGGGAGGCTTCACCAAAGAGGCGTCCGGTCGTACGGGCCGGACGCGCCCGGTCGCGGACCGACGGCGGGACACGCCATTTTATTGAAGCTTCAAGAAGTGCACGTACCATGAACGCCATGACATGGCTGACCGAAGACGAGCAGGCGACCTGGCGGGCGTTCCTGCACGCCACGACGTTGCTGGAAGACCACCTCGACCGTCAGCTCCAGCGCGACGCGGGCATGCCGCACATGTACTACGCGTTGCTCAGCACGCTCTCCGAGACGCCCGGCCGCAGTATGCGCATGACGGAGCTCGCCGAGCGCGCCAAGATCACCCGTTCCCGGCTGTCGCACGCTGTCGCCCGCCTGGAGGGGAACGGCTGGCTGCGCCGCGAGAACTGCCCCTCCGACCGCCGCGGGCAGATCGCGGTCCTCACCGACGCCGGTTACGACGAGGTGGTGCGTACGGCGCCCGGTCACGTCGCCGCCGTCCGCTCCGCGATCTTCGACCGGCTCACTCCCGAGCAGACGGCGCAGCTCGGGGAGATCTCCCGCGTCATCGCCGAGGGCCTGCACCAGCCGGACCGCGCGGACCTGCCCTGGCTGCGCTGAAAAGGTCGGTCACCGACTGCGGGAGCGTCAACCTCGCGCCCGTGAAGTCACCCCATACGGTCAGCGCCGCCCGGAGCGGGCGAGCCACCGTCCCTCGTGCCTGCTGACCTCGATCGGCCGCCCGAAGCAGTGGGTCATCGACTCGGCCGTGAGCACCTGCCGCGCGGTCCCCGACGTCAGCACCCGTCCTTCCTTGAGCAGCAGTACGTGCCCGATCGCGGGCGACAGCTCTTCCAGGTGGTGGGTGACGGTGATGGTCGCCAGACCCGTACGGGTGAGCGCGAGGCGGTGCATGGCGTCGATCAGGTCCTCGCGGGAGGGCAGGTCGAGCGCGTTGAAGGGCTCGTCGAGGAGCATCAGTGCCGGGTCGGCCATCAATGCCCGCGCGACCAGAACGCGGGCCCGCTGACCGCCGGAGCAGACCCCGTACGCCCGGTCCGCCAGATCCTTGATCTCCAGCTCCGCCAGCAGCTCGTGCGCGCGCTCGCGGACCTCGTCGTCGTACTTGCGCCACAGCGGCTGCACCGTGCCCGTGTGGCCGGTCAGGACGACGGTGTGGGCGGTGGCGTCGAGCGGCACCTTCTGTGAGGACGACACCAGGCCGATGTGCGCGCGCAATTCGCGCATGTCGACACGGCCGAGACGGTGGCCGAGCACGTCGACCGTGCCGGAGGTGGGATGCATGAGGGCGCCGATGAGGCGCAGCATCGTCGTCTTGCCCGCGCCGTTGGCGCCGAGCAGCGCCCAGTGCTCGCCGGACCGTACGGTCCAGTTGACGTCGTCGAGGATGACCTGGCCGGTGGTGAAGCGGCGGACGCTGACGGCGTCGAGAGCGGCCACGACGGTGTTGGCTGTCATGACGGCACGGTAGCTGTATCCGCCACCTTCACGCCCCGGGATTCCACGATGTGAGCGGCCGTGCGCGAGAGGGAGGCGTCACATATGTGCGGCGGGCGGGGCGTCGGGTTCGGCGTCACCTGGTGCGGGCGAATCGTCGGGCAGCGTGCTGGGCTGCGCCAGGGCACGCGGCTTGCCGCGCCGGTAGAGGAAGGCCGTCACCACGGTGCCGACGGCGAAGAAGCCCGCCGCCCACCAATAGGCGGTCGAATAGCTGTGCAACTGGGCCTGCGCGGCGACGGCGGGAGTGTTCTGCCTGCCGACCACGTAGCTGGCGGCGGCGCTGGTGGCGAGGGTGTTCAGCAGCGAGGTGCCGACGGAGCCGCCGACCTGCTGCGAGGTGTTCACCATGGCGGACGCGACACCCGCGTCACGCGCTTGTACGCCCGCGGTGGCGAGGTTCATCGCCGTGGCGAAGATCGAGCCGAGGCCGAGGCCGAGGATCAGCAGCGGCGGCAGTACGTGCGCGGGATAGGTGCTGTGCAGGTCGAGCGCGGTCAGCCACGCCATGGCGACGCCGGCCAGGGCCATGCCGGTCGGCACGATCGGCTTGGCGCCGAAGCGCGGCACCAGCACATTGGTGGTGGTCACCGACGTCACCACCATCACGGCGATCATCGGAAGAAAGGCGAGTCCGGTGGAGACCGGCGAGTAGTGCAGGCTCTGCTGGAGGTAGTACGTCAGGAACAGGAAGACGCCGAACATCCCGCCGCCGGAGATGAACATCGCCAGGAACGACGCGCCCCGGTCCCGGTCGGTCACCACCCGAAGCGGCAGCAAGGGGTGCGCCGCGCGGCGCTGCCAGGTGACGAAGGCGAGTAGCAGGACGACGCTCGCCACCAGGAAGCCCCAGGTCTGGGGCGAGCTCCAAGGGTGCTTCTCGGCGTTGGAGAAGCCGTAGACGATGCAGAACAGGCCGGCCGACACCAGGGCGGTGCCGGGGATGTCCAGCTTGGGACGGTCGGGCAGGGTGCCGCCTTGCAGCAGTCGTACGCCGCCGATGAACGCGATCGTGGCGAAGATCAGATTGACGTACAGGCACCAGCGCCAGTCGAGGTATTCGGTCAGCACACCGCCGAGCAGCAGACCGACGGCGCCGCCCGCGCCCGCGATGGCGCCGTAGATGCCGAATGCCTTGGCGCGCTCCTTGGGGATGGTGAAGGTCGTGGTGAGCAAGGAGAGGGCGGCGGGGGCGAGCAGGGCGCCGAACATGCCCTGGAGGGCGCGGGCGGTGACCAGTACGCCGAAGTTGGGGGCGGCGCCGCCGATCGCGGAGGCGAGCGCGAAGCCGGTCAGGCCGATCAGGAAGACCCTCTTGCGGCCGACCAGGTCGGCGAGACGGCCGCCGAGCAGCAGCAGCGAGCCGAAGGCGAGGGCGTACGCCGTCACGATCCACTGACGGTTGCCGTCGGTGAAGCCGAGGGCCGTCTGGGCGGAGGGCAGCGCGATGTTCACGATGGTGGCGTCGAGGACCACCATGAGCTGCGCCAGGCCGATCACGCCGAGCACCCACCAGCGGTGGGAGGGGGTGCCGACGACACTGCTGCGGCCCGGCTTCCCGTCGGGCTGTGGGCCGCCGCCGAGGCCGGCGGCGGAAGCGGAGGTGTCCGGGCTGCTACGGGCCATGACGGAGTTCTCCCTTGGCGCGACCACCCCCCGGGAACTCCACGCTAGGCGCAGCTCAGCGGCCTCGCCACGCGGGAAGCCGTCGCCCGGACGGCGCAAGGGCCCTGGGCAGTGCCGAGGAGCCGCTGCGGTCCGGTCCCCGTACCGGAACCGCGGCGGCTCCTCCGTCTTCGGTGTCGGTCGTCGCGTCCGCGGCGGTGGTCGCCCGCAAGGCCCTGGAGTCCACCGCGACCGCCATCGGACGACCGTCCCGGGTGGCGATGACGGTCACGGAGTGGTCGGCCGCTCCGCGGTCCGCGGTGGCGGCGTGGGCGGGCGTCGTCCGCGCGGCCGGGAACCGCACGGCGGTGGCCGTGCCTGTCCTGTCCAGCAGCAGACGGGTGGTGATCACGCGGTGCGCCCTTCACGAACCTGACCGCCGCGCGACCCGCGCTTCACCGGGTCTGCGGCACCGACACAACGATCAGTAACCGCCCATCCCATAGGACTAACGCGTCGTCACCCGAATGGCGCGACCCAATGAGCGCGACCGCGTGCGCTGAGGTAGCACCGCACACCGTCACACACCGCGCGAAAGGCGATTTAGCGACAACCCTGACGTACCAACTCCGCGCGCGCACCCGCCCGGCAGCACGTTCCCTGAGAGGAACGGGCCCGGTCGGGCGGCACTCGCACAGGCAGGGGGTACGTGGATGGCGGCGACCGCCGACGGACCCGCTGCCGGGGACGGCGCGTCAGGGTCGGGACCGTTGGGTGACGACGAGCGCGCGGAGTTGACGGCGCTGCGGGCGCGGTTGGCGGGGACGCGGTCGCGGCACCGGGTGCGGTCGTTCTTCTCCGCGCTGCTCATCACACTGGCCGCGGTGTTGGCTCCGCTGAGCGCCGTGGCGGTGTGGGCCGCCGACATCGTCGGCAACACCGACCGCTATGTGGCGACGATGGCGCCGCTCGCCGACAACCCGCAGGTGCGGAGGGCCGTCACCGATCAGGTGACGGCGGCCGTCATGGACCGGATCGACCTCGACTCGCTGCTGTCGAGCGTGGCGCCCTCGGATCTGCCGGGGGTGAAGGCGGCGCTGGGCGGGATCAGCGGCCCGATCACGTCGGGGGTGACGGATTTCGTGCACGGCACGGTGGCGACGTTCGTGTCGAGCAGTGCCTTCTCGACGATCTGGGAGGAGCTGAACCGGAGGGCGCACGCGACGGTCGTCGACGCGCTGACCGGCAGTAACGATTCGGCGGTGCAGGTCGAGCACAACACGGTGACGCTCGATCTCGCGCCCGTGGTGGCCGGGGTGAAGCAGCAGTTGGTGGACCGCGGGTTGAAGGTCGCCGGGCGGCTGCCCGACGTGCACACCGACTTCACGTTGCTGAAGTCGGACGAGATCGGGCGGGTGAAGACCGGTTTCCGGGCGCTGCAACTGGCCGGGGACTGGCTGCCGGTGGTCACCGTCGTCGTCGCGGGCGCCGGGGTGCTGCTGGCCGTACGGCGTCGCCGCGCGCTGGTCGCCGCCGCGCTGGGTGTCGCGGCGGGGGTGGCCGTACTCGGCGTCGCGCTCGCTCTCTTCCGCACCTTCTACCTCGACCACCTCTCCCCCGATGTGCACCATGCGGCCGCCGCGGCGATCTACGACCAGGTAGTGCGGTTTCTGCGGGCGAGCGTTCGGATGGTGATCACCCTGGGGGTGGTGGTGGCGCTGGGGGCGTGGCTGAGCGGTTCGGGGCAGTGGGCGGTACGGGTGCGGTCGATGTGGGAGTCGGGGATCGCGGCGGTGCGGGAGGCGGCGGGGGTGCGGTCGACCGGGCCGGTGGGGCCGTGGGTGGACCGTTTCCGCGTCTGGCTGCGGTGGGTCGTCGTCGCGGTCGCGTCGGTGGTCCTGGCGCTGTGGCCGTATCCGACCGGCATGGTGATCTTCTGGATCGCGTTGGTGACGGTGGCGGGGCTCGCGGTCATCGAGTTCCTGGACGAGCGTCCGGCCGTTGATACGACCGGCGGGGGTGAGCGCGGATCCGGGGCGTTGACGTCGTAGTTGACGCCGTCGTCGGGTCCCTCGCCCCGGCTCCGTCGCACGGTCACTCTTGTGGCGCCGTCACCCTTGCGCGCCGAGCGCCGCCAACTGCTCGGCGAACGGCACGACCTCGTCGTCAGCACCGGCGCCCATACCGGCATCCGTAGTCGCGCCCCCGCCCGGCGCCGGGCGGGACGGTCGGGAGGTCATCAGGGCGGCGAGTTCGGCTCCCGCGCGGTCGATGCGGGCGGCGAGGGTGCCGTCGACGGCGCTGGTCCCGTTGCCGTTGCCGTCGCCACTGCCTGCCGTGCCCCAGTCCTCGGAGGCCGCGTATACGGCGGTCGGTACGACGATCGCGCGCAGGTAGGCGAACAGCGGGCGCATGGCGTGTTCGAGGACCAGGGAGTGGCGGGCGGTGCCGCCGGTGGCGGCGGCCAGTACCGGGGTGCCCGCCAGTGCGTCTTTGTCGACAATGTCGAAGAACGACTTGAACAGGCCGCTGTACGAGCCGGTGAACACCGGGGTCACGGCGATCAGGCCGTCGGCGCCGGTCACCGAATCGATTGCGTCGCGCAGATGATGCGCCGGGAAGCCAGTGAGCATGTTGTGCGCGATGTCGTTGGCCAGGCCCCGCAGCTCGATGACCCGTACGTCCACGTCCACGTCACCGTCGACATGGCGGCGTACCGCCTCCGTCAGCCGGTCGGCCAGCAGCCGGGTGGACGACGGCTGGCTGAGACCGGCGGTGACGACGGCGAGCCGGCGTCGCTCGATCGGGTGATGCGTCATGCCCGGGCCTCCAGGACTTCGTCGGCGGTGTCGGCGTCGCGGCGGGCGAGCAGCGAGGCGTGGGTGGGGGCGTCGGGCACCTCGGCCGGGCGGCCCTTGGCGAATTCGGCGCGCAGGACGGGGACGACCTCCTCGCCGAGCAGGTCGAGCTGTTCGAGGACGGTCTTGAGGGGCAGACCGGCGTGGTCCATGAGGAAGAGCTGGCGCTGGTAGTCGCCGACGGCGTCGCGGAAGGTCAGGGTGCGTTCGATGACCTGCTGCGGGGAGCCGACGGTCAGCGGCGTCTGCTCGGCGAAGTCCTCCAGCGACGGCCCGTGCCCGTAGACCGGGGCGTTGTCGAAGTACGGCCGGAATTCCCGTACCGCGGCCTGCGAGTCGCGGCGCATGAACACCTGGCCGCCGAGGCCGACGATGGCCTGCTGCTCGGTGCCGTGGCCGTAGTGCGCGAAGCGGCGACGGTAGAGGTCGACCATCTTCTTGGTGTGTTCCATGGGCCAGAAGATGTTGTTGTGGAAGAAGCCGTCGCCGTAGTACGCGGCCTGCTCGGCGATCTCCGGGCTGCGGATGGAGCCGTGCCAGACGAACGGGGGCACGCCGTCCAGCGGGCGGGGCGTCGAGGTGAACGACTGGAGCGGCGTACGGAACTTGCCCGCCCAGTCGACGACGTCCTCGCGCCACAGCTTGTGCAGCAGCGCGTAGTTCTCGACGGCGAGCGGGATGCCCTGCCGGATGTCCTTGCCGAACCACGGGTAGACCGGCCCGGTGTTGCCCCGGCCCATCATCAGGTCGACGCGGCCGTCCGCCAGGTGCTGGAGCATCGCGTAGTCCTCGGCGATCTTCACCGGGTCGTTCGTGGTGATCAGCGTGGTGGAGGTGGACAGCACGATGCGCTCGGTGCGGGCCGCGATGTAGCCGAGCATGGTGGTGGGCGAGGACGGCACGAAGGGCGGATTGTGGTGCTCGCCGGTCGCGAAGACGTCCAGGCCGACTTCCTCGGCCTTCCGCGCGATGGTGACCATCGCCTTGATCCGCTCGTGCTCGCTCGGCGTCCGTCCGTTGGTCGGGTCCGTCGTGACGTCGCCGACCGTGAAGATCCCGAACTGCATCACACCCACCGTCCTGTCGCACTCACCCTGTTTGGTTGAGCATTCAACATCTCGAACATTCCGGCCACCTTACCTATTCCCCTGACCCGGCCGCACCCTGACCCCGCCGCACCCGGCCCCCGCCGTACCCGGCCCCCGGCCTCACCCGACCCCCCGCCGCACCCGGCGCGAGCCCCCGCCTCGGCGTACGTTGGAAACGCCCGCCCCACCCGCCCCCAGCGACACGGAAGAGAGAGCCACCTCCATGGCAAGGATCCTGTTCGTCCTGACCGGAGCCACCCACTGGACGCTCGCCGACGGCAGCGCGCACCCGACCGGCTTCTGGGCCGAGGAGGCCGTGGTCCCGTACCGGGTCTTCACCGAGGCGGGCCACGAGGTCGTCGCCGCGACGCCGGGCGGGGTCGTACCGACGGTGGACCGGGGAAGCCTCGCGCCCGAGTTCAACGGCGGCGAGGAGGGCGCGGCGGCGATGGCGGCCGAGCTGGCCGGGATCGCCGCCTTCCAGCACCCCGTGAAGCTGTCCGACGTCTCGCTCGACGACTACGACGCGGTCTTCTACCCCGGCGGCCACGGCCCGATGGAGGACCTGTCGGCCGACGCCGTGTCCGGCGCCCTGCTCAACGCGGCCCTCGCCTCGGGCAAGCCGCTCGGCATCGTGTGCCACGCGCCCGCCGCGCTGCTCGCCACCGCCACGGGACCCGGCGGCGCCTCCCCCTTCGCCGGTTACCGGCTGACCGGCTTCACCAACGTCGAGGAGACCCAGGCGGGCTTCGCCGACAAGGCCCGCTGGCTCCTCCAGGACCGGCTCGTGCAGCTCGGTGCCGACTTCCAGGAAGGCGCGCCCTGGGCGCCGCACACCGTCACCGACCGCAATCTGCACACCGGTCAGAACCCGGCCTCCGCCGGTCCCCTGGCCGCCGAGATCCTCAAGACCCTCGGCTGACGAACCGGCCTTCCGCCCCGCCCCCGGGCCCCCCGACCGGCCACCGCCGACCCGCTACACTGGCGCCTGTCCCCGCCCCAGTAGCTCAGGGGATAGAGCACAGCTCTCCTAAAGCTGGTGTCGCAGGTTCGAATCCTGCCTGGGGCACACCGGAAGTAGCAGGTCACAGCCATGAGAGGCCCTCCCGTTGTCGAACGGGAGGGCCTCTTTGGCCGTGGAAGTCCGGACGGGGGCCGCTCGGAGACCGCGCGGGGGCCCACGGAGTCCGCACGCCCCCGAGGAGACCCGGCCGGTCAGCTCATGTTGTTATACGCGTTGCCCGTGTGGGCGTCGGAGATCGCGCGGGGGGCGAAGGGGCGGGCGGGGTCGCCGGTGCCGGAGTAGAGGTAGACGGTCTTGGTGGCGGCCCGGTAGGCGAAGAGGTCGGCCTTGCCGTCGTGGTCGACGTCGCCGGCGCTGGTGAGCTGGGAGTACGTCTGCCAGCCGGAGCCGATCCGGGTGCGGCGCTCGAAGGTGCCGTCGGACTTGCCGAGGTAGAGCCACAGCACGCCGTCCTTGTCGCGGGCGACGAGGTCGCCCGCGGGTCCGCCCGCGAGGTCGCCGACGGCGGTGAGCTGGTCGTAGCCGGTCCAGCCCGTGCCGACGCGCACACGGGGCTCGAAGGGGCGGGCCGCGCTGCCGGTGCCGCGGTAGAGCCAGAGGGCACCGGTCGTGTCGACCGCGACGAGATCCGGGCGGCCGTCACCGGTGAGGTCGCTGCCGCCGGTGAGATGGGTGTACGTCTGCCAGCCGCCGCCGACGCGGACGCGCGGGGTGAGACCGCCGTCCTCGCGGCCCGAGTAGAGCCACAGGACCCCGTCCTTGTCGCGGGCGACGAGTTCGGGAAGGTAGTCGGGGCTGTTCGTCCCCGCGATGTCGCCGACGGTCTCGAGCTTGTCGTAGATCTGCCAGCCGCCGCCGATCCGCGCCCGCTGGCGCCCGTCGGCGGCGCTGTCCCGCCACAAACCGCCCGAGGCGTCGCGGCCCAGCAGGTCGGGCAGGCCGTCGTTGTCGAAGTCGTGCAGGGCGGAGGTCGGGGTGCCCGCGTGCGCGAGGAGCCGCGCGAACGGCCGGCCGTTCGGGTCGAGGGCGACGCGGAAGACGCCCGCGCCCTGGGCGGAGTCGCTGCCCTGGACGATCCGCGCGGTGCCGTCGGGGACGGCGTACGAGGCGTCGGCGCGGTCCAGGAAGGTGACCTTCTCGCCGGTCCCGACACGCAGGGCCGTCGTCCCGTACGTCACCCAGTCGCCGAGCAGGCCGATGGTCAGGTCCGTACCGGCTTTCACGCCCGGCACGGGCACCGCGGTGTCCGCGCCGGTGGTCCGGTTGCGGACGACCACCCGGAGCGTGTTCGCGGCGGTGTCGTCCTCGATCCAGGCGAGGCGGTTGCCGGAGATCACCGGATTCCGCGCCTGCCGCGGGTAGGGGAAGGTGAGGGTGGCGGTGGTCAGGTCGATGAGGCCGATGCGCCGGTCGCTCTCCCCGGTCCCGGTGGGGACCAGGCCGTGGGTCGCGTCGCCCGGCCGCACCCGCCCGTAGTCGGTTCCCTCGGGCAGGCCCTGTACGGCGCGGTTCGCCCCGTCCGCGGTCTCGACCCACAGCTTCGTGGCGCCCCGGACGAACAGCGCCCGGCCCGCGACGCCCCCGTAGAGGCTGTCCAGCCCGTCGTCGACCGTCCGCAGCGCGAAGGAGGTGCCGGTGGGCATGTCCAGCACGCGGCTCCCGGACGTGTCGCTCGTGGTGGTGACGGTGTCCCCCGAGATCTCGGCGATCCCGTTGGCGGTGTCGAAGCGCAGGTCGCGGACCGGGCCGGCCCCGTACGGGGTCCAGCGGAGCTTGCCGTCGTCGCCGTCGTGCGGGACGTACGTCCAGAAGCCCTGGGTGCCTGCGGACGCCAGCGTGGCGCCGGGCGTCATCGGGAGCAGGCCGCTCACCCCGGACGTCGCGGCGGACGCCCGCGTCGCACCCGCGGAGGCGGAGGTGGTGGCGGTGGCCGTGGTGGTCAGCGAAACCGCGCCCAGAGTGACGGCCAGGACGGTGGCGGTCGCGGCGACGAGACGGCGGCGCCCGGTGCGGAGGGAGAGCAGGGAGACCAAGGAACGTTCCTCCTGTGCGTAACGGGGTGGGACACCGCCCTTGGTGTCCCACCCCGTCCGACAGCCGACCCGTCGGGTTGGTTGTGCTCTGCGGTCAGATGATCAGAGGAAGTCAATACGGCGTCGTGCGGGTGAAGTTGGGGACACCCCGGTCTCCGTCGGCCGTTCTCAGGTCGCGAGGTGGGCGAAGACCACGGTGTTTCCCTCGTAGGAGTGAGTGCGCGCGTTCCAGTCGGAGCAGGTGATGAGCCGGAGTTCGGCGTCCGCGGTGTTGCCGTAGACGTCGAGGGTCGGGAACCGGGCCTTCTCGTAGGAACGGACGGCGTCGACGGTGAAGACGGCGACTTTGTGGTCGGCGCGGGTGACGCGGATCTGCTGCTCGGGCTTCATCGCGCCGAGCCGGTAGAAGACGGCGGGGCCGGTCTCCTTGGAGTCGACGTGGCCGAGGATGACGGAGGGTCCGGTCTGGCCGGGGGCGGGCGAGTTGCGGTACCAGCCGGCACGCAGCGGCTTGGAGGGGACCTCCAGGCTGCCGTCCTTGTTGAGGCCCAGGTCCAGCAGGTCGGAGTGGACGCCGATGGCCGGGATGTCGAGGGCGACCGGCTTGGACGCGGGCAGGGTGCCGGGCCGGGTGGGCGTCGGACCGGCCGCTTCGGCCGAGGCGCCGCCGCTCGGCGGGGCGGGCATCGCGGCCATGTCGTGGCCGGACATCTCGTGACCCGACATGTCGCCGCGCGGTGTGCTTCCCGCGACGGCCGGGCCCGGCTGCGGCGGCGGGTTGCCGCCGCCCCCGGTGGTCCCGGCGAGTACGGCGGTGACCCCCGCGGCGACGCAGGCCACCGCGAGGACGACGAGCATGACCGCCGTACGTCGCGTGCGGCCCACACGGGCAGTGCGGCTGGCGCGGAGGGTACGGCCGGTATGGCCGTCGCCGGTCGTACGTACGGTCTCGTCCGTACGGCCGGTCTCGTCGTCCGGGCCGTCCTCGTGCGCGGCGGCGGCGTCGTCACTCATCGGGTCGTGACGCCCCTGCGGCGCAGGGCGAATCCGCCGATGCCGAGGCCGACCAGGGCGGCGGCGCTGCCGCCCGCGACCATGCCGGTGTGGATGCCGCTTCCGGTCTGCGTGGCGCCGTCACCGGTGTCCGCGCCGCCGCCGGGCATCGAGGTCATCTGGGAGACGTTGAAGGCGCCGCAGAGGGCGGGGTCGGTGGCCTCGGCGGGCAGGGTCTTGTCGAGTTCGCTCGCGCCGAGCACGTTGTCGTACTTGCCGTTGCCGTTGTAGTCGATGCCGTGCACGACCAGGACGGCCTTGCCGGACTTGAGGTTCGCGGCGACGTTGTCGGTGACTTCGAGGGTGCGGCTGTACTTGACGCTCGAACCGGCCGGGAAGCGGTCGACGGCCAGGGCGCTCTTGGGGGTGCTGTCGCCGCTGGTGGTGAGCGAGGTGCCGATCATGCCGTAGTCCTTCATGGCGTCGGCGACGTTGATCGAGCTGTGGCCGTTGTGGTCCTTGGCCTCGGACGGCTTGGGGCACACACCGGCGCCGTCGACGTGGATGTGCATGGCGTGCGGGGAGCCGCCGCCGACCAGGCCCGACGCGGTGACGGTGATCTTCGCGGTGTTGCCGGAGAGCTGGATCATCGCCGTACCGCTGCCCGTGACGTGGTTGGCGGTGATCGGGTCCAGCGACGCCTGGTACGTGGTCCAGGGGACGTCGGTGTCCGTCGGTGCCGCCCACGCCGCTGCCGGGAAGGCCAACGGGACTGCGGCGACTGCTATCGCGGTCACGACACGTGCGCTGGTGGATCGCATGGTGGTGCTGCCCTTCACTCGCGGATTCGCGGAGTCGGCATGGCGTCGGCTCCGCGACCGGAGGCGGGTGCCTCCGCACTGGCATTCGGAGCGGTGGGGGGCGCGGATTGGTACGGGTGTGCCCATGACCTCTTTACGGCGGTACCTCCGCGTCCGGGCATACGGACATATCGCATACGTATGTCCGTATGCCCGGGGAGAGCCGGAGCGCCTTGCACCGCGCACGACATGACGCGCCGTCAACATCGGCACCACCGCCAAGCCGGACGGCGCACCCCTGGCATCCGTATCCGCATATTCGCCCGATCGGGGACAAAAACCTCTTTCGGGCAATCCGGCACCTCCCTTGGAGACGAACGGGGTGCAGGGACCGGTCCCGAGGCCGGACTCTTCACCCCCACAGAAAGACCACCCATGAGTTCACGCAGAACACCGGGCATCGTCGGCCGGTGGAAGTCGGCAGCGCTGCTGCTGACGCTCGGCACGGCGATCGCGGGAGCGGCGCTCGCCGGTCCCGGTACGGGCGTCGGCCAGGCGTCCAGCCACCGCGAGGCGCCGCTGATCGCGGCGGACCCACAGGTCGACAACACCGACCTCTACGCGTTCTCCAGTCCTGACAAGTCGGACACGGTGACGCTGGTCGCGAACTGGTACCCGTTCCAGGAGCCCAACGGGGGGCCGAACTTCTACCCGTTCGCCACCGACGCCCAGTACGACATCAATATCGACAGCCAGGGCACCGGCAAGGCGGACCTCACGTACCGCTGGACCTTCCGCAACGAGGACCGGCGCGGAGACAAGACATTCCTGTACAACAACGGCGTGGTGAACAACCTCAACGACAAGACGCTGCTGTTCCGCCAGCACTACACGCTCCAGGAACTGCGCGCGGGCAAGCGCCCGGTCACGCTGGTGAAGGACGGCATCGTGACGCCGTCGAACGTCGGCAAGGCGTCGATGCCGAACTACGGGCGGCTGCGCGGCCAGGCGACGCGGAAGCTGCCCGGCGGCGGTCAGACGGTGGCCTCGCAGGCCGCCGACCCGTTCTTCCTCGACCTGCGCGTCTTCGACCTGCTGTACGGCGGGAATCTGTCGGAGACCGGGCACAACACGCTCAAGGGCTACAACGTCAACACCCTGGCGATCCAGGTCCCGAAGTCGGCGCTGGCGCTCAACTGCAACCCCAAGCGCAACCCGGTGATCGGCGTGTGGAGCACCACCTCGCGCCGCACCATGAACCTCTCCCCGGGCAAGCAGACGGCCAGCGGCCCGTACGTGCAGGTCTCGCGGCTGGGCAACCCGCTGGTGAACGAGGCGGTGGTGCCCGCGGGTCTGAAGAACGCGTTCAACGCGCTGCCGCCGTCGCAGGACCACAACCAGCCCAAGGTCGTGGCGAAGGTGCTCAACCCCGAGCTGCCGATGCTGATCCAGTCGATCTACGGGATCCCGGCGCCCGCGACGCCGCGCAAGGACCTTCAGGAGATCTTCCTGACCGGTATCGCGAAGGCGGCGAACGGCCCGTTGGCCGTGGACCTCAACTCGCAGCTCATGAACCAGGACGCCGACAAGAAGCGGTTCGTCCCCGCCGAGGAGCTGCGGCTGAACATGTCCACCCCGGTCACCGCGAAGCCGGACCGTCTCGGCGTGCTGAACGGCGACTTCCAGGGCTACCCCAACGGCCGCCGCCTCGGTGACGACGTCGTGGACATCGCGATCCAGGCGCTGGAGGGCGCGACCCCCGGCCACCTGATCCAGGCGCTCGCCGCGGGTGACGGCGTGAACGGACCCGGCGTCCCCTTCGCCGGCACCTTCCCGTACGTCGCGCTGCCCTACACCGGCTCGGTCAACCAGGCCGGCTGAGCAAGCCACCCGGCGTGGGCACCTGACAGGCCCACGCCGGGTCCCTCTCCTCCGGCCCGACCGCCCCACCCGTCCGACCGGCCGGAGCCCCTGTTCGCCCCGAGCGGAGAAAACAGACCCCCATGCGCCGCCTCGCCCTGATCGCCACCACCGCCGTGCTCTGTGCGGGCCTGACCGGCTTCGCAGCGCTGGAGCGCTCGGGCGGCGCCTCGTCCCCGCCGCCGTCCGACGCGGTCCCGGGCCAGAGTTCCGATACGGGTTCCGGTACAGGTTCCGGTACGGGTCCCGGCCCGGACTCCGGCCCGGTCTCCGGCCCGCAGGCGGCGCCGTTGAGCGTGGACGCCATCGTCGCCAAGCTCCAGAGCACGCTGCGCGCACAGCCGAACGACGCCTCCTCCTGGGCCCAGCTCGGCTCCGAATACGTCGAACAGGCCCGGCTCGACGTCGATCCGACGCTGTACCCGAAGTCGGAGGCGGCGCTGCGCAAGTCGCTCGCGCTCCAGCCGCGGCACAACACCGCCGCGCTCACCGGAATGGCCGGACTGGCCAACGCGCGGCACCAGTTCGCGCAGGCCAGGACGTGGGCGGACAAGGCGATCAGCGACGACCCGTACGCCTGGGCGCCGTACGGCGCGCTCAACGACGCGCTCACCCAGTTGGGTGAGGACAGCGCCGCGCAGGACGCCGTGCAGCGGATGCTCGATCTGCACCCGTCGACGGCGTCGTTCACCCGGGCGTCGTACACCTTCGAGCTGCACGGGCGCACCGCGGACGCGGAGCAGGCGCTGCGGCGGGCGCTCCAGGACGCGACGACGGCGGCCGACCAGGCGTTCTGCCACCACTACTTGGGCGAGCTGGCCTTCAACACCGGCAAGACGCGCGAGGCGCTGCGGGAGTACCGGACGGCGCTCGCGCTGGATCCGACGTACACCGCGTCGCTGGCGGGCGCGGCCAGGGCGGAGGCGGCGCTGGGGCGGACGGACCAGGCGGTCGCGGACTACCGGACGGCGATCGACCGGGTACCGCAGCCGCAATATGTGCTGGAATTCGGCGAATTGCTGGAGTCGCTGGGCCGGGCGCCGGAAGCCAGGGCGCAGTACGGGGTGCTGGAGGCGGAGCAGAGGCTGTTCGCGGCCAACGGCGTGGTGGACGACCTCAACCTCGGCCAATATCAGGCCGATCACGGCGACGCGGACCTCGCGGTGAAGCTGCTGAGCGCCGAGTGGGACCGGCGGCACAGTGTGCTGGTCGCGGACGCGCTGAGCTGGGCGCTGCACCGGGCGGGCCGTGACGGCGACGCGCTGCCGCTGGCCGAGCAGGCGAACCGGCTCGGCTGGCGCGACGCGCTGCTGCGCTACCACCGGGGCGTGATCGAGCAGTCGCTCGGCGACGACGAGGCGGCGCGTACGGACCTGGCCGGGGCCCTGGCCGCCAATCCGGCCTTCTCGCCGCTGTACGCGCCGGACGCGCGCGCCCGGCTGACCGCCCTTCAGAAGGATCAGAAGGAACCGGCGGCACAACCACCGCAAGGACGGCGAGGACAGCGATGACGACCCCGATCCGTGCCCGGCGCGGCGCGGCCCTGCTGCTGGTGGCGGTGCCCTCGCTGCTGTGGCTGGCCGCCCCGGCCGTCTCCGCCCACCCGCTGGGCAACTTCACCGTCAACCGGTACGACGGTCTGACCGTACGCCCCGACCGGATCGACGACCTCGCCGTCGTGGACACCGCCGAGATCCCCACGCTCCAGGCCAAGGCCGCCATGGACACCGACCACGACGGGGCCCTGAGCCCGGCGGAGGCCGCGGCCCACGCGCACACCGCCTGCACCGACCTGGCGCGCGGTATCGACGCGACGCTCGGCGGCGACACGGGCGCGGCCGGTGGTTCGGGGACCGCGGGCGGCGCCGGGGGCGCGCGGCCGGCCGCGGCCCTGCGGTTCGGGCTGACGGACGCGTCCTTCCGGCTGGTGCCCGGGCAGGCCGGGCTCGACACCGGACGGCTGGAGTGCCGGCTGTCCGCGCCCGCCTCCCCCGGCCGCGGCGACACGATCACGCTGGCCACCGGCGTGGACAGCAGCCGGATCGGCTGGCACGAGATCACCGCGCACGGGGACGGCGTACGCATCGGCTCCTCGGACGTCCCTGCCGTCTCGGTCTCGCGCGAGCTGCGCGCGTATCCGGCGGACCTGCTCGCCGACCCGCTGGACCAGCGCCGTACGCGGCTCGTCCTGGGCTCGGGTCCCGGGGCCGTCGCGGCCGTCACGCCCGGCACCGGCTGGCCCTCCTCCTGGTACGCAGCCCTCGACCGGCGGCTGGGCGCGCTCACCGACCACGACCGGCTCACCCTCCCCGTCGGGCTGCTCGCCGTGCTGATGGCCATGGTGCTGGGCGCGGGGCACGCGGCGCTGCCCGGTCACGGCAAGACCATCATGGCCGCGTATCTGGCGGGCCGTCAGGGGCGTCCGCGCGACGCCGTCACGGTCGCGGGCACGGTGACGCTGACCCACACCGCCTCCGTCCTCGTCCTCGGCATCGCGCTCAGCGTGTCCTCCGCGCTCGTCGGCGAGGACGTCCTGGCCTGGCTCGGTACGGTCAGCGGCATCGTCATCACCGCGGCCGGTCTGTGGCTGCTGCCGTCGGCCGTCCGGGTCTTCCGGGCGCGGCAGGCGGAGCACGGGCACGCGGGGGACGGGGCTCAAGGTTCCCACGGCCACGAGCACGGACCGGGACACGGACCGGGACACGGGCACGGGCACGGGCACGGGCACGGACACGGGGCTGAGCACCAGCACCCGCACCCGTCGTCCGGCCCGCTCGTCGAGGTCCCCGAGGGCGCCGAGGGCATCACCCAGCAGAGCGCGGCCACGACCGTCGCCACCACGCGGGTCGCGGTCCTGGACGAACGGGAGGCCCCCGAACACGAACCCGACCGCGAGCACGGCCTTGAGCACGGCCTTGAGCACGACCACGGCCACGACGGTCACCACTCGCACCACACCGACGATCACACCGCCCACGAACACCCGCACCGCCACGGCCTCTTCGGCCACGGCCACCATCACCACTCCCACTCCGCGGGCGGCACCCGCAAGCGCGGCGGTCTCATCGGCATCGGCATCGCGGGCGGCCTGGTCCCCAGCCCCTCGGCGCTGGTCGTCCTGCTGGGCTCGATCGCCCTCGGCCGTACGGCGTTCGGCGTGCTGCTCGTCGTCTGCTACGGCCTCGGCATGGCCGCCACCCTCGCCGCCGCGGGCCTGCTCCTCCTGACGCTCAGGGACCGCTTCCCCGCACTGAGCGGCGGGAGATGGCACGCCGTCGGCGCGTGGAGCGGTCGCCTCACCCCTCTGGGCACCGCGCTCCTCATTCTCGCCGTGGGCGTGGGAACCGCCCTGCGTGCGATGCCCCTCTGACGGATCGACAACACCCGCACCCGTTGTCCCACGGACGCCACAAGGACAGAACCATGCGCACACCCTCGCGTACGACGACCCGCACGACTGATATGACCGGCACGACCCGCACGACAACGCGTACGGCCACACGTTCGGCCACACGTATGACACCGCCTACGTCACCGCGTACGGCCTCCCGCCCGGCCGCCCTCCTCGGCGCCGCCCTGACCGCCGCCGTCCTCGCGCTCGCGCTCACCTCCTGCGCCGCCGACCGGCACACGGGAGCGCTGGTCACCGGCCCCGCGAGCCCGCGTCCGACCTGCCGCGTGCACCAGGCGACGCTGCCCGACCGCGACTACACGGCGGGCAAGAACAGCGACCCGATGGCCGTACTGTCGATGCTCCGCTACTACACGGCCCAGCACGCGCTGCCCTATTGCGACGGAAAACCGGCCAGCCGTCAGGACGACGCCTGGGACACCCTCTACGGCGACCTCACCCGGCGCTGAGCGCGCCACCGGCCCCCGACTCCGCCCATGACCCCGGCGGACGGCCGACGGGCGCCACGTCAGGGCGCCCGCACATCCGTACGTCCGTACCCCCTTTCCAGGTGGCCATCGGGCGGAGCGGCCATACCTGAGGACCGGGGCCACGAACTCCCCTTGGTCCGCACGGCACCCGGTTCAGCACCGGGCGCTGAGGAGGTGAGCCGAATGCCGGACGCAGGTCCGACGCGTCTCCCGTCGCCGCCGGAGGCGGAGTGCTGGGAGAGCGACGGCCTCGAACAGCACATGCTGGCGGCGGGACGCGGCGACCAGGAGGCGTTCACCGCGCTGTACACGCTGCTCTTTCCCATGGTCAAGTCGCTGGTCCAGCGGCGGGTGCGGCTGCGCGCCGAAGCCGAGGACATCGCCCAGGACGTCATGGCCGAGGTGTGGGCGAAGGCGTCGCTGTACCGGCCGGAGCAGGGGAGCGTACGCGGCTGGGTCGTCACCATCGCGCACCGCCGTGCCGTCGACTGGATCCGGCGCAACGCCGTACTGCTGCGCAGTGAGGACCTGGCGGCACGCAGGACGCGGCTGCCGGCCGGCGACAACGTCCTGGACATCGTCGAGCGGCGCATGAGGCAGGCGGCGGTGCGGCGCGGGGTGAGCGTGCTGACCGATCTGCAACGGGAGGCGATCCACCTGGCGTTCTACGCCGAGCGCAGCCACCAGGAGGTCGCGGAGACGCTCGGCATCCCGCTGGGCACGGCCAAGTCCCGTGTCCGCAGCGCCCTGACGCGTCTGCGCCGCGACCTCGGTCTCGACCTGGACCTGAACCTGAACCTGAACCTGGATCTGAACCTCGACCTGGACCGCAAGTGACGGCACGGGACGACGGACAGGGAACGGCGGACACGGGACGACGGACACGGGACGACGGGGGCGGGACGGCAAGGGCGGGGGGCGTTACGGGCGGCGGGCCGCGTTCCACTCGCGGTAGACCGCCCACGCGTCCCCGACCGGGCCCAGGTGTCCGAGCTTGTCGGGGTTGCTGACGGAGTTGATCATCTGGATCCGGCCGTCGAGCACGTCCAGCGTCCACACGTTGAGCACCTTGCGGTCGCGGTCGCGGAAGATCATGCCGGGCTGGCCGTTGATCTCGTGGGACTCGACGGTCACGTCGATGCGGAAGAACCAGGGGAAGGTGGTGGCGAGCAGGCGCGTCACGTTCTCGACGCCGCTGATGGCGCGGGCGAACTGCGGGGTCTTGCCGCCGCCGTCGCCGACGACCTGGACGTCCGCGGCGAGCACGTCGCGCAGGGCCTCGACGTCGCCCTCGCGCAGCGCGTCGAAGAACCGTCCCGCCAGCCTCTCCCGCTCCCGCCGGTCGGCCTCGAAGCGCGGGCGGCCCTCGTCCATGTGCCGCCTGGCGCGTACCGCGAGCTGACGGCAGGCGGCCTCGGAGCGGCCGACGGCGGAGGCGACCTCGGGGAAGCCGAAACCGAAGACCTCGCGCAGCACGAAGACGGCGCGCTCCAGCGGGCTGAGCCGCTCCAGCAGCAACAGGGCGGCCGTCGAGACGGAGTCGGCCAGTTCCGCCGAGCGCGCGGGGTCGTCGTAGGGGTCGGCGAGCAGCGGCTCCGGCAGCCACTCCCCCACGTACTCCTCGCGCCGGAAGCGGGCGGAGCGCAGCACGTCGATGGAGACGCGGGTGACGGCGGCCGACAGGTACGCCTTGGGCGAGGCGGGCGAGGTCCCGGCGGCCTCGTAGCGCAGCCAGGTGTCCTGGACCGCGTCCTCCGCCTCGCTCACGCTGCCCAGGATGCGGTACGCGATCGAGAACAGCAGGGGCCGCAGGTCCTCGAACTCCCCCGCCCGCGCCGCACCGGACCGTGCCCCGTCAGACCGTGCCGAACCCTGCCCCTGCCGCGCATCCGCCCGCGTCACTTCAGCCCCTTCTCGAACCCCTCGCGCCACGACGAGTAGCGCGGCTCCCAGCCCAGTTCCCGCCGGGCCTTGGCATTGGAGAAGCCGCGGCCCTCGGTCATCATCGTCACCGCCACCTCCTTCGCGGGCAACCGGTCCGATCTCACAGGCGCCAATCGAGGCGCGGGAATTCCAGCGTGCGCCGATTTCAATGAACACTCGACAGCATTCGCTACGCATTTCACAAGGAAACATTAGTACGCACGTTGGGCTCGTGTCGAGGTCGAGTAGAAATACGCCTTCATCTCACGGGGGAATGCCGACGAGGAGGCAGAGCATCGGCCACACCGACAGTCGTTCCGGGCTCGCCTTGGCGGACAGTCGAGGACCCTGACGCGCAGCACACTTCGGACAACTCATCCCCTATGCATCGAAAGGCCCGGCGACTGCCCTCAAGCATGTTTCACATACGCCCATTGCATAGGCCAGTAGAGGACTACGCATACTACGCACGTAGTCCGCATAAACTATGCGGGGAGATACACATGCGAAGCAGGCCTAAGGGAATGGCGGACGAACCAGCTTGCGGGGACCCCAGCACCCGTGCTCTGATTCCCCAGATACGCGATACTCGGGCACCGTCGCGCCCCACTTCTCTGAGGATAAATTTGTTCGCCGTACCACCTCCCCCGCATCCGATTGTTTGGGCGCAAGACGAATCTCTCCGCACTGTCGAGAATGGTTCGTCTACTATTGAAAATGGCAACACACGGGTTCACGTGCGCATAGTTGGATGGAATGACGGGATATTCCGCCTCGCGCAATCCGCAACCCTTGCCCGACCCGGGCCCCTCGTCCAACTCGCGCAGTGCATGCCTTCGAGCATTCCGACCAGCGTCGTATTCGCCGTCCTGCACGACAGCCGGTAACACGGTCGTCCGCAGCTCAGGGTGCCTGACCCGCCCGCGGTACTCGGCACCCTGCAAGGACGTGTCAAGCCTTCAGCAAGCTCTCCGTCCGCTGTGCGGGCATCTCACTCCGCGAAGGACGGTTCGCACAGCGGAGAGGGGTGTTGACGTGTCGGGGGAGAACAGGTCTGCCGGGCAGGTGACGGTGGACGGTAGGGCAACACGGGGCGACGGGAGCGAGTGGCTCACGCTGCCCCAGCGCAAGAAGGTGCTGGTGCTCGTGCACACCGAGGTGTACGGAAGGCGGTTGCAGGATTTGCTGCCACTCCTTGAGTCAGATCTCCGGATCGAGGTCGTGTTCACGATCCCGCCGCACGCTTTCAACAACGGGGTGGCCGCGTACTTGAGCGGGCTGGGCGCCACCGTGGTTCCGTGGGAGGAGGCCACAGGCAGCGACGAATTCGACTTGGCCCTGGCTGCCGGGTCTCAGGGGATGGAGCAGGTCCGCGCTCCGCTGATCCGGATCTCACATGGGGCCGGCCACATGTCGCTGGCGAGAGGTCAGACGCCTGGCGGGGGGAGCCGCGAGCCGGGAGGCATCACGGGTCGCGCGGGTCTGACGTGGAACGGCAAGGTGGTGCCACGTAAGGTCGCGCTGCCCCACCGGGACGACCTGCGGGAGTTGGCACGCTGGTGCCCGGAGGCACTTCCGGTCGCCGAGGTGGTCGGAGATCCCACCCACGACCGGATCGCCGCGAGCCTGCCGTATCGGGCGAACTACCGGGAGGCATTCGGCGTCGGGGACAAGGAACACCTGGCTCTGGTGACGTCCACGTGGGGACGCCGTTCGTCCTTCAACCGGCTTGACGGACTGCTCCCCCGGCTCCTCACGGAACTGCCCCGCGACCGGTACCGCATCGCGCTGCTGGTGCACCCCAATGTGTGGTCGCGCCATGGACAGTTCCAGGTCAGGGCATGGCTGGCTGACTGCCGTCGTTCGGGGATCATGGTGCTGCCGCCCGAGGTCGACTGGCGCGCGGCGCTGGTGGCGGCGGACTCGGTGATCGGCGACTACGGTTCCACCACTTTGTACGCGACGCTGACCGGCACACCCATCGTGCTGGCCCGCTACCCCCAGCATGATGCCAACCCCGCGTCACCGGGTGTCGACTTGGCCCTCACCGCGCCCGCACTGTCGCCCCACAGACCGCTCGCGGAACAGCTCGACTACGCTTCCGCCACGTATCCGCGCCGCGACTTCAACCGGATCTCACGGCGGATCTCGTCCGAGCCAGGCCGGTTCAACGAACGGATGCGGCGCCTGCTGTACCGGACTCTCGGGATCGGCCAGCCTGCCTTCCCCCCGGTGACCGAACCGGTGGCTGCCCCGGCGTGGGAGGCGTCCGCGTGATCCGTCCCCTTCCCGAGCAGGCAGCACGAGTCCCGGAGAACACGGTATGCATCAACGTGACCGCTGCCCCGGAGGACGGCACCCAGGGCGCCGAGACCTCCCGCCGCTGCGCGGACATCCTGTATGGCATCGGCGACCCGGAAGCGGCGCTGGAGTTGCTTACCCGCTACCCGGGTTGCCTCCTCGTCTCCCTCAGGGACACGTGCGGCCGCTGTGTGACCGTCTCGCGCACCGGGCCGCACTGCACGATCGCCCCTGTGCGGGATGACAGGGAGCACGCACTGCTCGTGTCGACGCTGTACCGATGGCTCATCGACATCAACTCTCTCCCGACTCACCCAACTCTTCTGCCGACGGATCCTCTTCCAACGAACGCAGTCGATCCTTGAGACGCCGGGCGTCCAAGGGACTGACCGGCGCATAGTGAGCCAGGGACTGCTCGTACCAGTCCCTGGCCTTCTCCCTGTCGCCTCGTTCTGCCGAGGTCTGTCCGAGCATTTCCAACACATGCCCCTGCCAATGCACTGATCCCGCGGCCGCGAACTCCGCCAATGCTTCGGTCAGTTGACGCTCGGCACCGTCGAGGTCCCGGATGCCTTCGGCCGCGTGAGCCCTGCCGAGGAAGGCCAGGGCACGCGCGGCGTCATAGGGGTCGGGGACGGCCAGCAGATCGGCCCGCGCCCTGCTCAGGAAGTCGATCGCCCCTCGCGGGTCGCCGGACGCGAGCGCGATGTCACCGAGGCACAGCCGACTCAACGCAGCGCCCCTGACGTACCCGATGACTTCCCTTATGGCCAAGGCTTGTTGGAAGAACGAGAACGCACGGTCCAGACGTTGGGTAAGTCGGTGGGACTGGCCAAGACCGTGCAGTGCCTGGGCCTCGGCCCGGCGGTCCGCGCGGCCGCGGGCATCCTCGAGCGCGCGGCCGAACCAGTCGATCGCTTCGTCGTAGCGGCCGACGTTGTAGAAGCCGCTGCCGCCGGTCGTGAGCATGCGGCTGACGCCCTCGGGGTGCCCGGCCCGCTCTGCTGCGGCCAGACCGATCACATGGGCCTCGATCCACAGATCGTATGGGCGCAGCCGGAGAAACAGTGGTTGCATGCTGTCGACCAATTGCCATGCTGTAGGGAAGAGTTCACGCTCAGCGGCGAGTCTTACCGCTGCCAAGAGGTGCAGCCGCTCCCGGTCGAACCACGCCAGCGCTTCGGCGTCGTCGCTGAAGAACGCGGTCGAGGAGGACCCATCCGAGAATACGTGCGCGGGTGGGTGGGCGTAGTCCCGCCTCAGCTCCCGGTGGCTGGGGGAGAGGAGTTTCCTGGCTTCGGTGGCGGTCGCAAGGTACCAGTCGAGTACACGTCGTACGACGGTCTCTCGGGCTGCGGACGAATCCTCCTTCGTGGCGCGCCGAAAAGCATGTAGCCGTATCAAATCGTGCAGACGAAAACGGTCGGGTCCCAACTCCTCGACCAGGCTGGCGTCAACGAGTTCATCCAGGGTACGCGCGGCATCCTCGCGGGAGCCACCCCGGGCCGCCGCGACGACGTCCGGCCCGAATTCAGTAATGAAGGACAACCCCAACTGCCGATAGCCGAGGGCAACATCGGGAGGCAGAGCCGCGTACGAATCATCCAGCGCAGTGCGTACTGCCCGGTCCTCACCCGCGTCCAGGACGGCCAACCGGTCGTCCTCCCGGGCCATGGCCCCGACCAGGGAGGAGAGTGGCTGTTTGGGCCGGGCGGACATCCGAGCCGCGGCCACACACAGGGCGAGCGGCAGTCCACCACACATGCGGGCCAGCCCGTACGCGATCTCCCGTTCACGTGCCACCCGTTCTGCGCCGATCCTTCGACTCAGCAGCTCCAGCGCGGAACCAAGTTCCAGGACGTCGAGATGGTGGAAGGCCGCGCCGTTCACGCCTAGACCGGACAACCGCCGTCGACTGGTGACCGCCGCGAGCGCACCGGGCGACGCGGGCAGCAGTGGCCTGATCTGTGCGGCGCTGTAAGCGTTGTCAAGCATGACCGCGATTCGGAGGTCCGCGGTGACCGTACGCCATAGGGCGGCCTGTTCCGCCAGCGAGGCCGGCGCGTGGTCGATGCCCAACGCTCGGAGGAATTGGCCGAGGACTGCCCCTGGATCAGCAGGACCTATATCGGAATATCCCTGTAAGTCCACGTAAAGCTGTCCTGCCGGATACTCAGAGGTGAGGCCGCTGAGCCAGTGCGAGACCAGTGCAGTCTTGCCAACGCCAGGAGTTCCACTGATCACGACGAGTACAGACGCGCCGGTTCGTGCGGAGCGTATCGATTCGAGGGCGGCCAGGTCGGCGTTCCGGCCGGTGAAATGGACCGGCCTTGGGAGAAGTTGGCGCGGAACCGGCCGCAGCGGCGATGGCACGGGAGGGGCGGACCCGTGGACGTGAATGCCGCCGCTGATGTCCCGGGCCTGCAAGGTTGGGCCGTTGATCCTGGTGCCACCGGAGATCGAGTTGGCGATCACGGTGACGTCGCCGGCTGGGGCGATGTCGTTCGCGGAAACCGCCGCCAGCCAGATCCGCACGGCCGTCAGGAGGTCCGGCCGAGCTGCGGCGAAGGACATCACCCGGCGCGCTGCGGCACGCACGGCCACAACGTCCTTGTGAAACGCCCCTCCCGGAAGATCCTGCAACCACGGCCTACAACTGTCCGGCAACAGCCGTGCCAACACTTCCATCGCCGTACCGTCGGCCCGTACGAACGCAGCGGTCAGTTCCTCCACCGTCGCCTCATGCATACTGAGCGCCCTCCCTCAGGACTGCCTGCAGCCCGTGCCGCCCGACGGACATCTCGGTGAATCTATGGAGCCCGTCCGGCGGTCGATGTTCCACGCCGCCCGTTCCTGACCATGAAAGACAGACGTTGGATGAGTAAGAAACGTTTCGGCCAACAAATCATCCACGGGAAGGTGACTCTGTCGACCGGAGTTGACGCATGTCACTCTGGACATGGCGGAGCACGGCCGTACATGGCTGCACAGCGGCCAGCGTTGGGGGGCTTGCTTGTGGACTTCGACATTGTCGTCCTGGGGCCGATGGAACTGTGCGTAGAGCAGCAGCAGGAAATGCGCGGAGCCGCCAAAGAACTGCAATTGCTCGCGGCGTTGGCAGTGGACGCGGGCAAGGCGATCTCGCTGGACAACCTCGCTCGTCGGCTGTGGGGTGATTCACCACCTGCCAAACCGCGCGCGTCCCTGCACTCGTACGCCACCCGTATCAGGCGAAAGCTCGGCGCCGAGCAATTGCAGCAGCAGGCGCACACGTACGCACTCCACGTCCCTCCGCACACCGTCGATTACCACCGGTTCCTGCGGCTGATCACCCAGGCCCGATCGCTGGCGTCCAGCGGGGACGACGCCGAAGCGCTGACTCTGCTGCGGAACGCGGACGCGATGTGGCGCGGAGTGCCCCTCACCGGATTCTCCAGCCTCTGGGCCGAGCAGGTCAGACGTCGGCTCACGGAACATCGGCTGTCAGCGACGCTGCTGCGCACAGCCATCGAATTGCGCCTGGGGCACTTCGGCTCTCTTGTAGTGGAACTCTCCGGCCTGGCCGAGCAGTACCCCACGGACGAGACGGTGGCGCAGCATTTCATGGCCGCGGCATACGGCAGCGGCCGACAGACCGATGCCTTGCGCGCGTTCGAATCCCTCCGGCGCCGATTGCGGCAGGTGGGAACACAGCCGGGTGAGGCGCTCTATCGGGCGTACCGCAGCATTCTCGACCAGGCGCCCGTGAGCGAACTGATCCCCGACGGCGGCCCGCCCGGCAGTTCGGCGCCCGCCCCGCACAATCTGCCGGCGCACAGCAGACTGCTCCTGGGCAGGACCGAGGAAATACGGGCGCTCCAGACCGCTGGCGCCGGCGTCATCGCCTTCCAGGCGATCTCGGGAATGGCCGGTGTGGGCAAGACGCTGCTCGCCCTGCACACCGCCCGCGAAGTGGCTCATCAGTACCCGGACGGTGTGGCCTACATCAATCTGAGAGCGCACGCCGGGCAGCACCCGCTCTCCCCCGAGGCCGCGCTCATCGCGCTGCTGCGAGACTTTGGCATTCCTCACAAGACCATGCCAAACGACTTGGCGGCCCTCATCACCTTGTGGCGTACCGTGCTGGGGAACCGGCGGGCCGTCGTCGTGCTGGACGACGCGGCGGACGCGGCCCAGATCCAGCCGCTGCTGCCCGGCGACTCACCATCGCTCGTCCTTATCACCAGTCGCCGCCGGGTTACCGGAATCCCGGGTGTGCACCACGTCTTCGTGGACGTTCTGTCGCCCGCGGATGCCGAGGCCCTCTTCACGACGCTGGCCGGCATCACACCCGCCGAGGCACCGACCGACGTCGCCGAACTCGTCCGCCTGTGCGGCTACTTACCCCTGGCATTGGAGCTGGCGGCGGGAAGGCTCAGATCCCGACCCACTTGGACCGTCGGCCGCCTGGTACGGAAGATGTCCCAAGGGCCCGGCAGACTGGCCGAGATCCGCGACGGTCAGTCGGAGCTCGCCACCGTCTTCGCCTTCTCGTACCACTCGCTCACCGCAGAGGAGCAGCGCGTCTTCCGGCTGCTGAGCCTGCACTTCACACGCGCCTTCGACCCGTATGCGACAGCCGTGCTCGTCGGACTTCCGCTGGACACCACGGAACGGATTCTCGAGTCCCTGCTGGACGCGCACCTGTTGCAGGAGCCCGCGGCGGACCGTTACGAATTCCACGATCTGATCGGCGCCTACGCACAGTCGCTTGCGCTCAACGATCCGCTAACCATGCGCGACGAGGCGCTGGACAGCTTGGCGTTGTTCTACGCGCGTGCAGTGGCTGCGGCCGACCTGCTGCTCCATCCGCGGCGGGCGCGGCTTGCCGACGGGGCGCCTTCATGCTCTTTCGACCTCCCCGACTGGCCCGACGCCCGCCAAGCGAAGAAGTGGCTTCTCGCCGAGACGGATGCGGTGGTTGGCGCCGCGTCCTATCTCCGCGAACACCGCCTGGACGAGCCCGCCGCTCAACTCGCCGACGCTGCTTCGGGGTTCTTGGAGACGGAAGGGTTGTGGAGAGAGGCCGAGACCGTACACACGCACGCGGCTCGGCATTGGCGCTCGACCGGCAACCAGTCCTCCGAGGCGCATGCGCTTCTCGCCCTCGCCACCGTCCATGCGCAGACAGGTCGTTATGAGATGGCGGAACGTGACAGCCAGCGCGCACTCGACGCGGCCAGGGCAGTATCCGAGGCCAACATCGAGGCGGAAGCGCTCAGCGCGCTGTGGTTGGTGTGCTGGAATCTGGGGCGTCTGGCGGATTCGTGCGCTTTCCAGCAGGAGTCGTTGGACATCCGTGTGCGGTCTGGGGATGAGTGGAACATCGCCAGGTCCCGCAACAATCTCGGTATTTCGCTACTGCAACTGGGTCAGCACGCAGAGGCGATGGAGTGCTTCAGCGCGGCGCTGAACGGCTTCATCCGCACGCGGGATCCTCGGGGTGAGGCACAAGCGCTCAACAATCTGGGCGATCTGCACCACCACATGGGGCAAGACGACCAGGCGCGACAAGCGTTCGACCGTGTCCTCGCTCTCACCACAGAATTCGGCAGCCGCACCGAGCAGGCCATTGCCCAGCTCAACCTCGGCAACACCCTCGACGCCCCTGAGGACTTGGCCAAGGCTCTGAGCCTCCACAGGCAGGCTCTGGCGGCATTTCGCCATGTAGGGGACCGGCGCAATGAGACCGTAGCTCTCATCGCCATCGGTTCCGACTTGTACGCCGGGGGACACTACGCGGAGGCCGCCGCTCATCATTCGGTCGCTCTCACCCTGGCACGTGACATAGGGGCGGCGCAGGAGGAAGTCCAGGCGCTGCGCGGGCTGGGAATGGCCGAACACCGCTCCGACCACCGCGATTCGGCCGTCGACCGTCTGACCGAGGCCCTGGCGATGGCCCGGCAGATCAGCTCGTCGGAGGAAGAAGCCCGCGCGCACGCCGCAATCGCTGACGTCCATTTCGAGGCGGGCCGCAGGAACGAGGCGCTGCAGCAGCTCCATTCTGCACACGCGATCTTTCAGGGGCTCAACGAACTGGAGGCCGCCAGGACCCAGGACCGGATCCGGCTCTGCGGCGAGGTCGGGACCAGTGACGGCCAACGGCCGTAACCCCGCTCCGCGGCTCTGAAGATGCTCGGACTCCACGTGCGTGGCTCGTCATGCGTCCGGAATGTCAGTGCGGCTTGATAGGGATGGGGCATGACTGAGCGTGTGACGATCCATGACGTCGCTCGAGCGCTGCCGTCGATCGCGGGGCTGCGGGATGTGTGCCGGGCGTTGGCCGCGTTGGAGATCGTGCGGTATCCGGGGGCGGGGGAGATTCAGGGGGACGGCCGGGGGGAACGGGAGCGGGATTTCGTACGGGGCTGGCGGACGGCCGCCGACGTGGGGGTGTGGCGGACGGGGAGCGGTGACGGATACGCGGTGGCGTTCACGTGTTACGGGGCGCTCGTGCTGGGCTTCGACCACGCGTCGCCGATGAGCCCGTACGCGTCGGGGCCGCCGCCGCGGAACTGGCCGGGGGTGTTGGACGCGGTGCCGCCGGTGTTCGCGCCCTATGTGGCGGAGCCGCCGGAGTTCCTGGCCGCCGAGGTGCCGCTGGTCACGGCCTGCGCGTGGCGTACGGCGGACGACGACCGGTGGCGTACCGGCGACGGCATCGTCTTCCCGGCCGCGGAGTCCGGGGTGCGGGGCCGACCGGACGGCGCGGCCTGGCTGTTCGCGCCGCTCACCGATCCCGATCCCGAGGCGTACGCGCGCGAGAGCGGGCTCGCGGCCGAGGCCGTGCGCGGGGTGTACGCGCTGCGGCCACTGGACCGCGAGACCGTCGCCGCCCTGAATCCGGCGGCTCCTTTCGAGGCGGTGGCCGGGGAGCTGGAGCGGATCGGCTACCCGGTCGCGCGCTGACGGGGGGCGGGGACATGGCACGCAGGGGCGGGCGCAAGGCGCCGCCGTCGCCGTTGGCGCAGCGGGACGGCGTGGACCCGGTGCGGCTGCGGCTGCCCGGCGGGGGCGGGGAGCCGCCGACGGTGGCGGCGTATCTGCTGGAGCGGTACGCGGGGGCGGTGGGCGCGGAGCGCGTCGGGGCGATGCTGGCCGAGGGGCGTTTCGTGACCGCGGACGGCGGTCCGGTGACGGCGGGGACGGCGTACGAGGCGGGCGCGTACGTATGGTTCCACCGCGATGCGGCGCCGGAGACGGCCGTGCCGTTCGAGGTGAGGGTGGTGTACCGCGACGAGCGGATCGTGGTGGCGGACAAGCCGCACTTCCTGGCGACGACCCCGCGCGGGCGGCACGTGACGGACACCGCCCTGGCGCGGCTGCGGCGCGACTGCGGGCTGCCCGAACTGTCGCCCGCGCACCGGCTCGACCGGCTGACGGCGGGCCTGGTGCTGTTCGTGGTCCGCCCCGGCGACCGGGGCGCGTACCAGACGCTCTTCCGGGACCGGCGGGTGCGCAAGGAGTACGAGGCGGTCGCCGCGTACGACCCGCGAGTGGAGCTGCCCAGGACGGTACGGAGCCGGATCGTGAAGGAGCGCGGGCGGATCGCGGCGTGGGAGGAGCCGGGGCCGCCGAACGCGGAGAGCCGGGTCGAACTGCTGGAGCGGCGCGGTGCGCGGGGCCGCTACCGGCTGCTGCCCGCGACGGGCCGTACCCACCAGTTGCGGCTGCACATGAGCGCGCTCGGCCTGCCGCTGCTGTACGACCCGGTGTATCCGCGGGTGCTGCCGGAGCCCGATTCGGAGGGCGGCCGGGAGGACTTCACCCGGCCGCTGCAACTGCTCGCGCGGGCGCTGGAATTCACCGATCCGGTGACCGGACGGGCGCTGCGGTTCGACAGCGCGCGGGAACTGGCGGCGTGGCGCGAGGCCCTGTGACCGGTCGGCCACGCTCCGGTGGGCTGGTTGCGGGGCCGCGGGGAAGTACGGGATGGTTGCTGGACGGCAACGGTCTTCTGGTCGCCGTACGCAACTGTCCCCTAGTCGATGAGGTGAGGGATTCGCTCAGCGGATCCTGAATGTGTGGTTGGTTCCGTCACGACGGCAGCCGGTGCGGACGCACCGGTGAGCGTTTCGAGGAGCGACACTCCGTACCCCCTGCTGGCGCCCTACCCGGTGCTCGTGGTCGAGGCCGACGGCAGGCTGATACTCGCGAACGAGGCGGCGGGGATTCTGCTGCCGGGGGCCGGGAAAGGGGTGGCGCTCGCGGATGTGGCGCCACCGTGGCTGTCGCGGGCACACGAAACGCTGCACGCGCCGACGGAGGATTCCCCGGGCCCGGACGGGGCCGCGACGGCTGACGTGGACGGGGCCGCGACCGCTGACGTGGACGGGGACGTGGCCGCTCACGTGGACGGGGACGTGGCCGCGACCGCTGACGTCGACGTGGCCTGGGGCGCGGTCGGCGGGCGCACCTTCGAGGCGCATCCGACGGTGCTAGCCGACGGAAGCGCCGTGTGGTGGCTGGTCGAGGACACCGACCGGCGGCTGGCGCGCGAGGCGTTGCGCATGGAACGCGAGCGCACCGAATTCCTCAGCCGTTCGTCCAACCTGCTGCTCTCCTCGCTCAACCTGGACCGGTGCATGGACGTCACCGCGCAGATGGCCGCCGAGCACCTGGCCGACGCCGCCATGGTCATCGCCCCGTCGCGGGCGAACCGGCTGCCGGTGGTCTCCTGTGTGCGCGGCGGCAGCCCCTCGCAGTCGCACCTGGGCGTCGATCCGGACGAAGTGCCGGGGCTCGGCGAGGCGTTGCGCGGCTTCCCGCCGGTGCCCTCGCGCTGGCTCGACCCGGCGACGGCCCCCTCCTGGCTGGTGCCCGAGGGCTTCGGGCCGGTCGGTTCGATAGTGATCACCCCGCTGCCGGGGCACGGGGTGTCGGCGGGCGCCCTCGTCCTGCTGCGGCGCTCGGAGACCGACGCCTTCACCGAACGCGAAGAGGTCTTCGCCCGGCTGTTCGCCGCGCGCGCGGGCGCCGCCATGTCGGCGGCCCGGCTGTACGCGGAGCAGTCGGCGATCACCGAGGTCCTGATGCGGGAACTGCTGCCGCCGTCGCTGCACCAGGTCGGCGGGGTGGACTTCGCCGGCGGCTACCGGCCCTCGCAGGACCACGAGCGGATCGGCGGGGACTTCTACGACGTGCACCCGTCGGTGACCGAGGGCGAGGCGTCGCTGGCGGTGCTGGGCGATGTGTGCGGCAAGGGCCTCGAGGCGGCCGTGCTGACCGGCAAGATCCGCAACACCCTGCACGCGCTGCTGCCCATGGCCGACGACCACCAGCGGATGCTCAGCCTGCTGAACACGGCGCTGCTGAACTCCCACCACACCCGCTTCGCGACGCTGATCCTGGCCTCCGCGCTCCGCGACGGGCACCAGGTGCGGCTGCGGCTGACCAGCGCGGGACACCTCGCGCCGCTGATCGTGCGGGCCGACGGCGAGGTGGAGCAGGCCGACACCAAGGGCACCCTGGTCGGCGCGATCCCCGACGCCGTCTCCCGTACCGTCACGCTGTCCCTGGCGCCCGGCGAGACCTGCGTGCTGTACACGGACGGGATCACCGAGGCGCGCGGCGGCCCCCTGGGCGGCGCGCTGTTCGGCGAGAAGCGGCTGCGGCGCGTGCTGTCGGAGTGCGCGGGCATGCCCGCGGAAGGAATCGTGGAGCGGGTCCAGATGCTCGCCGCCGAATGGGTCGGCACGGGGCGTCACGACGACATGGCCGTCGTCGTGATCTCCGCGCCCCGGACGCACCACCTGAGTGCGGTGAACGGCCGTACTCGGGGCAGGTACACAGCGTGAGCACCGACACCGAGCCGACCGCACCCTCGTCGCACTCCGCGTCCTCGCCGCCCGCCCCGCCGTCCGGAGCCCGCTCCGGACCTGATCAGGGGCTCGCGCGGCGCGTGACGGAGCTGTGGGAGGCCGTCGCGCACGGCGACGAGCACGCGGCGGCCGGTGTGGTGCTCGGCGCGCTGGACACGGGGGTGGACGCGGAGAGCGTGCTGCTCGACGTCATCGCGCCCGTGCAGGGCAAGGTGGGCGAGGAGTGGGCGGCCAACCGGCTGAGCGTCGCCGAGGAGCACGCCGCCACCGCGATCAACGACCGGGCGGTGGCGGCGCTGTCCCTGCACCCGGCCGCCCGTACCGAACCCTGGCGGGGCAGGATCACGGTGGCCTGCGTCGAGGGCGAGTGGCACGCGCTGCCCGCCCGGATCCTGGCCGAGGTGCTGAAGCTGCGCGGCTGGCGCGTCGACTTCCTCGGCGCCCAGGTGCCCACCCCGCACCTCATCACCCACCTGCACCGCACCGCGTGCGACGCGGTGGCGCTCTCCAGTTCGCTGGCCACCCGGCTGCCGACCGCGCACGCCGCGATCACCGCCTGCCAGGCCGTCGGGGTGCCGGTCCTCGTCGGCGGCGCCGCCTTCGGCCCGGACGGCCGGCACGCGCGGCTGCTGGGCGCCGACGCCTGGGCCCCCGACGCGCGTACGGCCGCGGAGCGCCTCGCGCGCGGCCCGCTGCCGCGCCCGCAGCCCGAGCACCAGCCGATAGACGATCTGCCGCACCTGGCCGACCAGGAGTACACGATGGTCGCGCGCGCCCGTACGGCCCTGGTGCGGACCGTCTTCAGCAGGCTGGAGGCCGCCTTCCCCGCGATGCGCGCGTACAGCGAGCTCCAGCGCGAGCACACCGCGCAAGACCTCGCGCACATCGTGGACTTCCTCACCATCGCCCTCTACACGGGCGACGAGGACCTCTTCGCGGACTTCCTCACCTGGACCGCCGGGATCCTCGCCGCCCGCGGCGTTCCCGCGCACAGCCTGCCGCCCGCGCTGCGGATCCTGTCCGACGAGCTGAAGGACTTCCCGCGCGCGGTCCGGATACTCCGGCTCGGCACCGACTGTCTGACCTCGTCCGCACTCACCACCGCCAGGACCACCGCATGACCACGATTCCCCCGAGCCATCTGCGGCTGACGGCCGTCGACACCGAGACGACCGTGCGGATCGAACTGCACGGCGACCTCGACTACGACAACGCCGACCGGCTGCTGGCGGTCGTCAGCGACAAGATCGCCGACAATCCGCGCCTGGCGGACCTGCACCTGCACTGCGCCGGGCTCGGCAGCACGGACTCCAGCGGGCTCTCGGCGCTGCTGATGATCCGCCGCCGCACCGACGAGGCCGGTGTCCGGCTCCACCTGGACGACCGGTCCCCCGCGCTGGAGCGGCTGCTGACGATCACCGGCACGCTCGCCCATCTGACGGCGCTCCCCGCGACCGGGGCCGGTGCGGCGGAGCCGTCCGCCGCCGAGCAGGCCGCCCCTTCCACGGGCCAGGACCCGCGGGCCTGAGGGCCGCGCGGGCCGGGCACGCTGTGGCGGCTTTGCGGGCCGTACGGGCTCAGGACGTCATCGAGGCCGCCGGGGTGAGCACGGCGAAGAACGCGCCCTCGGGGTCGGTCAGCAGGGCGAGGCGGCCGACGCCCGCCATGTCGGTGGGGGGCAGGAGGGCCGTGCCGCCGCCCTCGGTGGCCCTGGCGACGACGGCGTCGCAGTCGTCGACGCCGAAGTAGGGCTGCCAGTAGGCCGTACCGGTGGGGAGCAGGTCGGGGCCGAGCTGGAGGATGCCGCCGTGCGAGCCGTCCTGGCCGCCGCCGGAGCGGGACACCACGGTGTAGACGTCGGCGGACGCGTCGCCGGGCAGCGGCATGTCCTCGTAGTCCCAGGCCAGGACCGCGGCGTAGAAGTCCTTGGCGCGCTGGGCCCGCGGTGTGTACAGCTCCGTCCAGCACAGGCCCCAGGGGCCGACGTGGTCCAGGCCCTTGTTGGTGCCGGGCTGCCAGACGCCGAATTCGCCGCCGGTCGGGTCGGTGTAGGAGGCGAGGCGGCCCTGGTCGAAGACGTCCATCGGCGGCACCCGTACGGTGCCGCCGTTCTCCTCGACGGCCGCCGTGGTGGCGTCGGCGTCGGCGGTCTCGAAGTAGACCGTCCAGGCCGGGTGGGCGCCGGTGTCCTGGAGCGGGCCCAGCGCGGCGACCGTCGCGCCGTCCCGCACGAAGGTGCCGTACCCGCCGGACGCGGGGCCGCCCGGTTCGAATTCCCAGCCGAAGAGCGAGCCGTAGTACGCGGCGGCGGCCGTGGTGTCGCGGCTGCCCAGGTCGATCCAGTCGGGCGCGCCGGGCACGTAGTCGTTGGTGAGCATGGGTGCCTTCCTCCTGGAGCTGTCGTGCGGTGGCCGGGCGGATCGGAGCCGTCCGGGCGGATCGGAGGCGTCGGGCGGGTAGGGGTGCCGGGCGGATCGCAGGCGCGGGGCGGATCGGGCGGGTGCCGGGCGGATCGGGCGGGTGCCGGGCTTTTTGTCCGATTGGGACGCAGTGTCCTCTCTCACACCCAGCATGGCAGCCGGTCCCGACAGTCGCCGTTCGTGCGCAGGTCACCGCCTTGGCGGGTGAAACGGAAGGCGCCGTGCCGCATCGACACGGTCACGCGCGGTGTTTAACGGATTCGGGATTGTCAGTGCCGCCGTCTACTGTGGTTCACATGTACGGGGGAAGTCTCGATCAAGCGAACGCGGCCCTGCGCGCTTATGTGCAGGAGCACGGCGACCGGCCTTGGACGGCCGAAGAGCTCACGGAGCTGGCGCGGCTGCGCGCCGAGTGGACCGCCGCCGCGCGGGGTACCCAGATGCCGATACGCCCGGTCCAGGGCCCGGCCGTCGGCCCGGTGAGCGGCGCGGCGGTCGTCACCGCCGCGTAACGCTCACCGTCGGACACACGAGGCGCGACGCGCCACGAGCGGTCCGCGAACATTCCGCGAACACCCCGCGATCAGCGAGCGGGCCCCGGCACATCAGTGATCCGGCTTCGGCCGTCAGACCCGCGCCACGGCGTGCGGGGGGCGGAGCGTGTCCGCGCCGGGGGTGGGCTCCGACGGGTCGCCACCGACCGTGATGATCCGGTTGCCGGCGTCCACATGGACGACGGCCGGGCGCAGCGCCCTGGCCTCGGCGTCCTCGACCTGCGCGTAGCTGATCAGGATGACCAGGTCTCCGGGGTGCACGAGGTGGGCGGCGGCGCCGTTGATGCCGATGACACCGGAGCCGCGCTCGCCCTCGATGACATAGGTCTCCAGCCGGGCGCCGTTGGTGATGTCGACGATGTGGACGAGTTCGCCGGGCAGCAGGTCCGCGGCGTCCATCAGATCGGCGTCGACGGTCACGGAGCCCACATAGTGCAGATCCGCCTGGGTCACGGTGGCCCGGTGGATCTTCGACTTGAACATGGTGCGCAGCACGCTGCCGCCTCCTGGTGAAAGAGCTGGTCGCGTCCCTGCCACGGGTACGCGCCGACGCGTCCAGCCTAGGCGAGCGCCCGGCGTGCCGGGACCGGCGGGGCGCCCGGAGTGCCGAAGATCTCAGCTTCGTGGAATACCCCTAGGGGGTATATGGTTGTTCCCGGCGGACGGAGAAGCACGTCCGCACAAGCAGGCACGCACGCACGTATCGAGGAGAACACCATGAGCGAGGCCGTCTACTCCGTGTCCGGGATGAGCTGCGGTCACTGCGAGTCCGCGATCACCAAGGAGGTCACCGCGATTCCCGGTGTCACCTCCGTCAAGGCGGTCGCCTCGACCGGTCTGCTGACCGTCGCGTCCGAGCAGCCGGTGGACGACGAGTCGGTACGCGCCGCCGTGGACGAGGCGGGTTACGAACTGGTCGGCCGCGCCTGACCGGCGCTTCGCGGCCTCCACGGCGGGGGCCGGGGGCAGGGGCCGGGCGGCAGGAAAGGTACGACGGGGACACGAGGGGAGCGGGAGTGGCCATGACCACGGCGGCGAAGGACGGCGGGACGGCGGCGGCCGAGCAGGCGGTCGAGCTGGAGATCGGCGGCATGACGTGCGCGTCCTGCGCCGCGCGGATCGAGAAGAAGCTCAACCGGATGGACGGCGTCAGCGCCACCGTCAACTACGCGACCGAGAAGGCCAAGGTGGCGTACGCCGAGGGAGTCGCGGTCGGCGATCTCATCGCGACCGTCGAGGCCACCGGGTACACCGCCGCGCTCCCCCCGCCCCCGGCCGACGCCGACGGGACCGCCGCCGGCCCGGCGCGCGACCCCGAATCGACCTCCCTGCGGGAGCGGTTGATCACCGCCGTCGTCCTCGCCGTGCCGGTCGTCGCGCTGTCGATGGTCCCGGCGCTCCAGTTCGACAACTGGCAGTGGCTGGCGCTGACGCTCGCCTCGCCGGTCGTGGTCTACGCGGGCTGGCCCTTCCACCGCGCCGCCTGGACGAATCTGCGGCACGGCGCCGCCACCATGGACACCCTGGTGTCGGTCGGCACCCTCGCCGCGTACGGCTGGTCCCTGTGGGCGCTGTTCTTCGGCGACGCGGGCATGTCCGGCATGAAGGACTCCTTCGACCTCACCGTCTCGCGCGGCGGCGGCAGCGGCCACATCTATCTGGAGGCGGCGGCCGGGGTCACCGCGTTCATCCTGGCCGGGCGGTACTTCGAGGCCCGCGCCAAGCGGAAGGCGGGGGCGGCGCTGCGCGCGCTGCTCGAACTGGGCGCCAGGGACGTCGCGGTGCTCCGCGACGGGCGGGAAGTGCGCATCCCCGTCGGCGAGTTGGCGGTCGGCGACCGCTTCGTCGTACGCCCCGGCGAGAAGATCGCCACCGACGGCGTCGTCCGCGACGGGGGCTCCGCCGTCGACGCGTCGATGCTCACCGGGGAGTCCGTACCGGTCGAGGTCGGGCCCGGCTCGCGGGTCACCGGCGCCACCGTCAACGCGGGCGGGCGCATCGTCGTCGAGGCCGAGCGGATCGGCGCCGACACCCAACTCGCCCGTATGGCACGGCTGGTGGAGGACGCGCAGAACGGCAAGGCCGCCGCGCAGCGGCTCGCCGACCGGATCTCGGCCGTCTTCGTGCCCGTGGTGATCGTGCTGGCGCTCGGCACGCTCGCCTTCTGGCTGCTGACCGGGGAGGGCGCGACCGCCGCCTTCACCGCGGCCGTCTCCGTCCTCATCATCGCCTGCCCGTGCGCGCTCGGGCTCGCCACGCCGACCGCGCTCATGGTCGGCACCGGGCGCGGCGCGCAGCTCGGCATCCTCATCAAGGGGCCCGAGGTGCTGGAGTCGACGCGGGCCGTCGACACGGTCGTGCTGGACAAGACCGGGACGGTCACGACCGGGTCGATGACGCTGACCGGGGTGCGTGTGTCGGGAGCCGAGGAGGCCGACGTCCTGCGGCTGGCGGGCGCGCTGGAGGAGGCCTCCGAGCACCCGATCGCGCGGGCCGTCGCCGCCGGGGCGCGCGAGGCGGCCGGTGAACTGCCGCCGGTCACGGACTTCGAGAACGTCCCCGGCCTCGGTGTGCGCGGTGTCGTCGAGGGCCACGAGGTGCTGGTCGGCCGCGAGCGGCTGCTGAGCGGGCGCGGGCTCGTCCTGCCCGCCGACCTCGCCGAGGCCAAGGCGGCGGCCGAGGCGCACGGCGGCACGGCGGTGATCGTGGGCTGGGACGGGCGGGCGCGGGCCGTGCTCGTCGTCGCCGACGCCGTCAAGCCGACGAGCGCGGAGGCCGTACGGCGGCTGCGGGCGCTCGGCCTGCGGCCGATGCTGCTCACCGGGGACAACGCGGCCGTCGCGGCGGCCGTCGCCGCCGAGGTCGGCATCGACGCCGCCGACGTCTTCGCGGACGTCCTCCCCGAGGACAAGGTCGCCGTCGTCCGGCGCCTCCAGGCCGAGGGGCGCAGCGTCGCCATGGTCGGCGACGGTGTGAACGACGCCGCCGCGCTCGCCCAGGCCGACCTCGGGCTCGCCATGGGCACCGGCACCGACGCCGCCATCGAGGCAGGGGACCTCACCCTGGTCCGCGGTGACCTGCGCGTGGCCGCCGACGCCATCCGCCTCGCGCGGCGCACGCTCGGCACCATCAAGTCCAATCTCTTCTGGGCCTTCGGCTACAACGTCGCCGCTCTGCCGCTGGCGGCGGCGGGGCTGCTCAACCCGATGATCGCGGGCGCGGCCATGGCCTTCTCCTCCGTCTTCGTCGTGGCCAACAGCCTGCGCCTGCGCGGCTTCCGGCCGCTGAGCCGGTAGTGACGGCGGGGCGTGTGAGCATGAGGGCATGAGCGGAACGCGGCGGCGACAGGTCGGGAACGAGGAGCGGCGGGGGCGGCTGGCGCGGCGGCAGCTCCGGGCCGTGGGCACCTGCGAGGAGGTCGCCGACGCGCTCGTGGCGCTGCACGCGACCGATCCGGCGACGGTGTTCCTGACGGTGGCGGCGCGGCTGCGCGAGCCGGGCGACGGCGTCGGGGCGCTGGAGGAGGCGCTGTACGGGGAGACCGGGTCGCTGGTGCGGATGCTGGCGATGCGGCGCACGATGTTCGTCGTGGGCCGGGCGGCGGCGCCGGGGGTGTACGCGGCGGCCGGGCGGCAGATCGCGGCGAAGGAGCGCAAGGGGCTGCTGGCGTTCCTGGCGGAGGGCGGCGGCTGGGACGAGGCGTGGCTGGAAGACGTCGAGGCGCGGGTGCGCGCGGCGCTCGACGCGCACGGCGAGACCAGCGGCGCGGGGCTGTCGAAGCTGGTGCCCGAGCTGCGCGAGCAGGTGCTGGTGGCGGCGGGCAAGCCGTACGAGGCGCGGCAGAACGTGGCGAGCCGGATCATCAGGACGATGGCCGCCGAGGGCCGGATCGAGCGGCGCAGGCCGGCCGGGTCGTGGACGAGCAGCCAGTTCCGGTGGGCGAACGCCGAGCCGCTGCCCGACGTGCCGGTGGCCGAGGCGCGCGCCGGGGTGGTGAAGGCGTGGCTGGGGGCGTACGGGCCGGGGACGGCGGCCGATCTGAAGTGGTGGACGGGCTGGTCGCTGACGGAGGTGCGCAAGGCGCTCGCGGCGGTCGGCGCCGAGGAAGTGCTGCTGGACGGGGACGCCGTCGGCCACGTACTGCCCGGTGACGCCGGGCCGTCGGCGGACGCGCCGCCGCCCGCCGCGACGCTGCTGCCCGCGCTGGACCCGACGCCCATGGGGTGGCAGGAGCGCGACTGGTTCCTGCCGCGCGAGCACCGCGCGTCCCTCTTCGACCGCTCGGGCAACGTCGGGCCCACCGTGTGGTGGGGCGGCGAGGTGATCGGCGGCTGGGCGCACCGCGCGGACGGCACTGTCGCCTGGCGGCTGCTGGCCGACCGGGGCGCGCGGGCGGCGGACGCGGTCGAGGCGGCGGCGGAGCGTCTCACCGCTTTTCTCGCGGGCGGCGGTGTGACGGTCACACCGCGATTCCGCACCCCTTTGGAGCGCGAACTGTCCGCGTGACCGGGCCGGGACCCGCGCACCCGGCCGGGGCCCGCGCACCCGGCCGGGACCCGCGCGCCCGCTGGACTCGGTAGGCCGCGCTTACGCGCGGCGCGGCCGTATAAACCTCGCTTTCCGGACAGAATCCGGAGCGTGCATCTCCCCTCACGCCTCTCGCGTGTCACCCGCGCTGTGGCCCGCGCCGCGTGGGCGTACATCCGCAGCGCCCCCGGCACGTACATCTGGCTGGCGATCCTGTTCTTCACCACGGTCGCGATCCACCGGATGGCGCCCGCCACGGTGGACGACTTCCTGCGGCTGCGGTCGACGAACATCCACAATCTGTCGAGCCAGCCGGTCCGCGCCCTGGTGCGCAGCGCGCTGTGGACCGACGGCGGCGGATGGCTGCCGTACGTGCTGCTCTACACGGTCTTCCACGCCACCGCCGAGCGCTGGCTGGGCACCTGGCGGTGGCTCGCGGTCGTGCTGATCGGGCACGTCGCGGCGACGTACATCAGTGAGGGCGTGCTGCTGTGGGCGATCCGGCACGGGCACGCGCCGCAGTCGGCCGCCGAGACCCTCGACGTGGGCGTCAGTTACGGGCTGGCGGCGGTCGAGGCGGTGCTGACCTGGGCGGTCACGATGCCCTGGCGGTACCTGTACGGCGCCTGCGTGCTGCTCTTCTACGGGCTCGCGCTGGGCGAGGGCCGCACCTTCACCGACGTCGGGCACTTCACGTCGGTGCTGCTCGGCCTGGCCTGCTACCCGCTGACACGCGGACGGCCGGGTCGGATCGACCCGGCCGCCGCGTACCGGAGCCTGCGCGGTGCCGCCCGCGGGCGGCTCGGGGTCAGCCGACCCGGGTGAGCTTGGTGCCGAACGACGGCTCGCTCAGGTCGGACTGGAGGACGACCGGCACCGTGGTGCGGGCCGAGCCGGTGCCGAAGCCGATCGTGCCCACCTCGGCGCCGGACGTCGCGGTGTGCGGCAGCCCGTCCTTGAGGGGGGTCAGCGACAGCGTCGTCCTCAGGCCCGGCCAGCCGACGGCCTTCAGGTCCTTGCTCGCCACGACCGGCGTGTGACCGCCGAGCCCGTCGTCCACATAGCCGACGACCTCGCCCTTCTTCACTATCGTCGACGACGTCAGGCCGCCCTGCACGGAGTTGATCAGCTTCTGCGAGTTGACCAGCGCCGCCTGGAGGCTGTCGTAGACGGTCGTGCCGCCGCGCTGCTGGAGGACGACGCCGAGGATCAACTGGTCCTTGCCGTCGACCTTCTTGTTCGCCGCCCACATCAGGGCGCCCCCCGCGGGGGTGCTCGAACCGGTCTTGATGCCGATCACACCCACGTTGACCAGGTCGTTGTTGTTGTTGTAGATCGTGCCGACGCCGGGGATGTCGATGTTCGGCTGCGCGACGACCGACCGGAACACGTCGTTCTTCATGACCTCGCGGGCCAGCTTCAACTGGTCGACGGCGGTGCTCCGCGTGGTCTCCTCGAAGCCGCTCGCGCCGGTGTACGTGGTGTTGGTCATGCCGAGGTCGGCGGCGGCCTTCGTCATCTTCGTGACGAACGCCTCCTGGGTGCCGGAGTCCCAACGCGCCAGCAGGCGGGCGATGTTGTTGCCCGAGGGGATCAGCAGCAGTTGCAGCATCTGCCGCTCGGTGAACTGCTGGCCCTTCTTGACCTTCGCGGTCGACTCGTCGCTCGAACTCGCCTCGTCGGCCGCCTGCGCGTCCACGGGGATCGTCGGACCGGTCTGCTTACCCGTCAGCGGGTGGTCGCGCAGGATCAGATACGCGGTCATCACCTTGGTGACGCTCGCGATCGGCACCGGGGTCTGCGCGCCGTGCACGCCGAGCGAGCCCAGGCCCTCGACCTCGGCCACCGACTGGCCCTGCGACGGCCACGGCATGGACTGCGGCAGCGGCGTGCCGTCGAAGGTGTACGACGAGGCCGCGGTCAACGCCATCGACGGCGCCGGCAGCGGGCGCAGCGCCTGCACCACGACGAACACGATCGCCAGCAGCACCACCAGCGGGGTCCAGATCTTGAACCGGCGCGCGACCGTCCGCAGCACCGTCTGGCGCGGCGGCGGGGTGTTCGTCAGCTCCGCGAGCAGCTTCAGCGGCGCCTCGGGCTCCGGCGGCACGGGCATCGACCGCGTCCCGTCGGGCCCGGCCGCCGCGCCGTCCGGCGAGGCCGCCGTGGGGGTGCCGATCGCGGACGGGCTCCCGGCGTACGGGGGCAGCGGCGCGCCCCCGGCGGGCTTCGGCGGGGCGGACGGCTGCCCGATCGGGCCCGCGGCCGGACTCTCCGAGGGCTTCACGGGGCCCGTACGCGGCTTGGCGGACGCCGGGGGCGGCTGGGGCGCCTCATAGGGCGCGGAGGCGCCAGAGGGCGCGCTACGGGCTCCTGAGACGCCTTCCGCGCCCTGCGCCGCCGGGCGCTCGGCGGGGAGATCGGACACAAGCGGGCGCAGGACGGAGGCGCTCCGGGCGCCGGGGCCCTTGGGGGCGTCGTCCTCGGAGGCGCTCTCGGGGGCGTCCTGGGAGGTGTTCTCGGAGGTGTTCTTGGACGCGGAGCTAGCGCCGTCCTCGGGCGCGGAGCTGTCGGAGCCCTCCGGAGCGGCGTCCTCGGCGTCACCGGCGTCACCGGCAGAGGGCGCAGCGTCCGCCACGTCGTCGGCGGCGTCGGTCGAGGTCGCCGGGGCGGCGTCCTCGGGGTCCGCGGGGGCCGCGTCCTCAGAGTCCTGACCGTCGCCGGAGGGCGGGGCCGCGTCCGATACGTCGCCCGGTACGTCGCCCGGTACGTCGTCGGGGTCGGCCTCGGTCACGGCCTCGGCGCCGTTCACGCCGTTCACGCCGTCCGCGCCCTCGGCGTCGTCCACGCCGTCCCCGTCTGCGCCCTCAGCCGTACCGTCACCGGCCGCAGAGCCGCCGGCGGTGGCGCCGGCGCCCAGCAGGCCCCCGCGCCCCCCGACGCGCAGCACGGCGGTGTGCTCGTCGCGCTCCGCCGCGGGCGGCCCGGTCGGCGCGGAGTCTTCCGCTTTCGGACCCGTTTCGGAGTCCGGCCCGTCCTCGGGGGCTTCCCCGGCGGCGGAATCCGGGTCCTGGAGGTCACGATTCGGTTCCGCTTCCGGAGGCAGGACCTCCGGGGTGCGGGGCGCGGGCGGCGTCGTGGACGTAGCCGCGTCGGAGGATTCGTCTACGGCCGCTACGCCGTCCGGCGTATTCGCCGTGGAGGCGGCGGAGGAGGCGGCGGCCGGGTGGGGGCGTGCGCCGGAGCCCGCGGAGTCCGCCGATTCGGGGGGCGCGGAGGGGACGGCTCCGACCGCGGCGCCCGCGTGCTCCTCCCGTACGCCCTCCGCCACGCGTGTCCCGTGCCCCTCGGTGGGCGCCCGGAACACCACCAGCCTCGGATCAGCGGTCGACCGCTCGACCGCCTCCCCCGACGTGCTCTGCCGCTGTTCCCTGCCGGGGGACTCGCCCGCCACGCAGACCTCCTCCACACATCACGAAATGGCCGCACACATCGTGCGGGGGCGGATGCCGAATGGCACCCATACCCCTTCAAAGCTCACACTGGCAGTGTCCCGCCGACAGGCCCGCGACCCGTCCGCGACACCACCGCCCACCCCGTAGACGAGAACGACATACCACCCGGTTCCCGTCGATAAGGCAAAGGCGCTCTCGACAGGCCGGTGTGAGAGGCGTCACCCTGTCATTCATCCACGCGGGGAGGCATGGATGGGCAAGAGCCGCAGAACAATTCCGGAAGAGCTGTTGCTGCTCGCACTGGACCCGACGACCGGGACCACGGCGCAGCCTCAATCGCTCGACCTCGGCCTCGCCGGGGCGCAGCTCGTCGAGCTGGCCCTGGCCGGACGGATAGCCCCTGACGGGGATCGTATAGCCGTGGTGCACCCACGGCCGACTGGAGATCCGACCCTGGACTCCGCTCTCGAACTGCTGCGGCGACGCGGCAGTCCGGTGCGGGCCGTCCACTGGATCGGCGGACCCCGCCTCGGGCTCCGCCAGACGTATCTCGCGCACCTGGAGCGGTGCGGCATGGTGCACGCCGTGCCCGGCCAGATGTGCGGGGTGCTGCCGACGACGCGGTACCAGGCGTCCGACAGCGCGGTCAGCCGGGAGATCCGTACCCGGCTGGACAGTGCGATCCGTACCGGCGTGCCGCCGGACCCGCGGACCGCCGCGCTCGCCGCGCTCGCCCACGCCGTGGGACTCGGCAAGCACCTCTACCCGGGCAACGAGGGCCGGTCGTCACGATCGCGCCTGCGTGACCTGATCAGGTACGACCCGATGGGCGGCCTCGTCGCGCATGCCGTGATGGATGTGCAGAACGGCGTGGCGGCGCAGCCGAAGCGGCCAGCCGCTCCGGCACCGCGAGCGGCGGGGCACAGCACCATGGCCCGCGCCGGCGCCCGTTGAGTCGGCGTGCGACAGCGAGTGGACACAGGCAGCACAGGCAGCACGCTCAGTACGTTCGGCACGCTCAGCACAGGCAGCACAGGCAGCACGTTCAGCACGTGAGAGCGCGTGCGCAGGTGAGCACGTAGCGCTCGGCAACCCCCTCATCAGGGACGGCTGCGGCGCCCGTCGGCAGGGACGGGGCACCGCAATCCGCGACCATCGCGCCGTCCTCAGCGACCCGTTCCGGGAGCCGCTGTGACGCGCGGGGCGGCGGGACTCGGAACACGTTCCGGGATTCGTCGCACCGCGCGTCGCCGTATACACCCCCGTGTACCACCGCGTACACGCCCCTGCCGGGTTACCCTCATTCGCCAGCGCGCCGATGACCGCAAGTGGCAGGCTGCTGACCATCAGTAGGTTCAGCGTGGAGGTGCACGTCCAGTGGTCGCCAACGTCAATCCCACCGTCAGGCGCCGCCGGCTGGGTTCGGAACTGCGCAAGTTGCGGGAGCAGAAGGGCATGACGGCCGAGGAGGTCGCCGCCCGGCTCCTGGTGTCGCAGTCGAAGATCAGCCGGTTGGAGAACGGGCGCCGGAGCATCAGCCAGCGCGATGTGCGCGACCTGTGCGGTGTGTACGGCGTCGAGGACGTGCGGATCGTCGACTCGCTGATGCAGATGGCCAAGGAGTCGCGCCAGCAGGGCTGGTGGCATGCCTTCGGCGACATCCCGTACAGCGTGTACATCGGCCTGGAGACCGAGGCGGCCAGTCTGCGGGTCTTCGAACCCCAGGTGGTGCCTGGCCTGTTGCAGACGCCGGAGTACGCCGCCGCGATGATCGCGGGCAATCTGCCGGAGGCCACTCCCGAACAGGTCGACAAGCGCGTCAGCGTGAGAATGCGCCGGCAGGAGCGGATCACCGACCGGGACGGGCCGCTGCGGATGTGGGCCGTGGTGGACGAGGCGGCGCTGTGCCGCAAGGTCGGCGACGAGCACGTGATGCGTGACCAGCTTCTGCATTTGGTGGAATTGAGCCATCTGCCGCATGTGACCGTGCAGGTGCTGCCGTTCGAGGCGGGCGCGCACCCCGGTCTGAGCGGGCAGTTCGCGGTACTGGAGTTCACCGACGCGACCGATGCCACGGTGGTCTATCTCGAAGGCGTCAACAGCGACCTGTACTTGGAGAAGGACACCGATGTGCAGGCGTACAGCGTGATGTACGAGCATCTGCGGGCCCAGGCGCTCAGCGCCGAACAGACCCGGCAGTTCATCACCGAAGCGGCGGAACGATACACCCGCTGAAGTGCGGGCGATACGGTACACCCCCGCTCACTCCCATTGGAAGAGTTACTGGGAATATGCCATCCACTTGGGTGAAGTGGCTCACCGGTCCGTGATGTTGGCTAGTAGCGTCGAGCGCGTAGTCAGGCAATGGCGTACCTCGCCGCCGCCATCAGCACAGACCGGAGCAGAGATGGCAATCAAGCTGGGCAGTACTCCCGCGTGGATGAAGTCCTCGCGGTCCACCGGAAATGGCGCCTGTGTCGAAGTGAAGTCCCCGGCCGTCGAGTCGGTCGTGGTCCGCGACTCCAAGGACCCGCAGGGTCCGGTCCTCAGCTTTTCCCCTGAGGCGTGGACCGCGTTCGTCACGGACGTCGACCGCGGCGCCTTCACGATCAACTAGTACAGCGCGCGCACCTTCAGCAGTACCGCAGAAGAGCCCTCTCGTCTGGCCGCCGTCCTAGCCGAGGGGGCTCACTGCTGTCCTGATGTTCCGGGCCGGATGATCAACGCGGCGGACCGGGTGATCAACCCAGCGGACCGGGTGATCACGTCAGCGGATCAACGGAGTTGATCGACGTAGGTGTCCGTGCCGGGAATGGTCGGAATGAAGGGAGCGATGAATTCCACTTTCGCCGAGCGCCCCACCGAGTCGGTCCGGCCGGCGATCTCGGCGGCGTGACCGGCGAAATGCTCTTCCCACCCCTCGCGTGGATCTTGTTGCAGGAACCACAGGAGAGTGAGCCGGGTTTCGACGCCTTCGACCTGTTTCACATAAGACATCCGGTCGAGCGGCAGCGGAGTGGGCGTGAAGATCACCACCATCGCCGCCGGTGATCCGGCGAGCTTCTTCGGCAGGTGGCGGGCCCGCAGCCATTCCAGCAATTCGTCCCGGCCTTCCGCGGATTCCGCTTCCAGCACTTCGAGGACGAGTCCGCGGTACGGGTGGTCGAGCGCGTGGATGTCGCGCGGACCGGCGGCGCCGTCCCGGTAGACGCTCGCGGCGCGGTCCTGGAAGGCGGTGAAGACGTGGGTGCGGTCGTGGTAGACGCGGGCGTCGCGATTGAGCCGCTTGTTGATGCCGACCGTCCACCGCATGTGCGCGTCGTAGCGGCCCGCGGTGATCCAGTACAGCGACAGGTAGCAGCCCGCGGTGACCGGCCGCGCGACCGCGGAGTCCGCCGGGTACCGCAGGTCCAGCAGCGGCCGCGTGGCCACCCAGCGGCGCCCGGCGTACAGCCAGGGCATCGCCATCGCACCGGCGATGAAGTGGTCGTCCTCGTACCACCGGTTGTACGCGTATTCGTGCCCGGCGTGCGGCTCGACCATGGTGATCAGCGCGTGCCCGACGTCGACGCCGTACGGTCCGACGGCCGCGAGCCGTCCGTACGCCTCGACGTCCGTTCCGCCGTCCGGACCCGTTCTCACGTCCTCAGCCATGAATCTGACGCTACGTCAGCTCGGGGGAGAAGTGAAGGTGCCCGGATGCTGGAAAGTACCTGGACATGGCAACGATTCTTCGTAGGCTGCCGGACATGACCTCGACCCGAGCCGCCGTGCCCGCCCTCGCTCAACGCGCCGTCTCGGTGGGCGCCTCGCCGGTACGGGAGATCCTGGCGCTGACCGCGCGGCCGGAGGTGATCTCCTTCGCCGGCGGGCTGCCCGCGCCCGAGCTGTTCGACGCGGCGGCCATCGCGGAGGCGTACGCCCGCGTCCTGGCCGAGCAGCCGCACAAGGTGCTCCAGTACTCGACGACCGAGGGCGATCCCGCGCTGCGCGCGGCCGTGGCGGCCCGGCTGAGCGGGCGCGACCTGGCGACGGGCATGGACGACATCCTGGTGACCGGCGGCTCGCAGCAGGGGCTCGCGCTGATCGCGACCGCGCTGATCGAGCCCGGCGATGTGGTGCTGGTGGAGAACCCGACGTATCTGGCGGCGCTCCAGTGCTTCGGCTTCGCGGGCGCCCGGGTGGTGCCGGTGCCGACCGACGCGTACGGGGTGATCCCGGAGGCGCTGGAGGAGGTGGCGCGCCGGGAACGGCCGAAACTGCTCTACCTGGTGCCCAACTTCCAGAATCCGACCGGGCGTACGCTCCCGCTCGAACGCCGCCGCGCGGTGGCCGAGGTGGCGGAGCGGCACGGGCTGTGGATCGCGGAGGACGACCCGTACGGGGATCTGCGGTTCGAGGGCGAGAGTGTGCCGTGGATCTCGGCGCTGCCCGAGGCCGCCGACCGGACGATCCTGCTCGGCAGCTTCTCCAAGATCATGTCGCCGGGGATGCGGCTGGGCTGGCTGCGGGCGCCCGCGGCGCTGCTGCGCGCCTGCGTGATCGCCAAGCAGGCCGCCGACCTGCACACCTCGACCGTCGACCAGGCCGCCGCCGCGCGCTACCTCGCCGACCACGACCTGGACGTCCATCTGGACCGGGTGCGTACCGCCTACCGCGCCCGGCGCGACGCGCTGCTCGCCGGGCTGCCGGCCGCGCTGCCCTCCGGCAGCACCTGGAACCGGCCCGAGGGCGGCATGTTCGTGTGGGTACGGCTGCCCGCGGGGTACGACGCGACGGCGCTGCTGCCGACCGCGGTCGGTCACGACGTGGCGTACGTACCGGGGTTGCCGTTCTTCGCGCAGGCGCCGGAGGCGGGGGCGCTGCGGATGTCCTTCACGACGCACACGCCGGAGGAGATCGGGGAAGGGCTGCGGCGGCTGGCGAAGGTCTTCGCCTGAGGCCGTTGACAGCAGGGAGCGCGGCGGCGCACACGAGGAACGGCGCGGCGCCGTACGCACGGACGGCGCGGCGCCGTACGCGTCCAACGGGGCGCGTCACCGCATCAGTTCGCCCGCGTTGACGAGCAGGGACTGTCCGGTGATCGCGCGGGCGCGGTCGGAGGCGAGGAACACGGCGGCCTCCGCCACGTCGCCGTCGGTGGCCAGTTCGGGCAGTGCCATGCGGCGGGCGAGGCGGGCCAGCACCTCGTCCTCGCCGACGCCCTCGGCGCGTGCGGTGAGCGCGACGAAGGACCGCACGGGCGGCCCCCACATCCAGCCGGGCAGCACGGTGTTGACCCGGATCCGGTACGGGCCCAGCTCGCGCGCGAGTGAGTACATCGCGGAGGTGAGGGCGCCCTTGGAGGCCGCGTACGCCGCCTGGCGGACCTGGCTGGGCGCCGCGACCGCGGACTGGGTGCCGATGAACACGACGGAGCCGCCGCGCTCCTGGCGCTTGAGGGCGGGCAGGCACGCCTGGGCGAGCCTGAGCGACCCGAGCAGATTGACGTCGAGTACCCGCTGCCAGACGGCGAAGTCCGCGTCCTCCAGGCCGCCGAAGTAGTCGTCGAGCGCGGCGACCTGGACGACGGCGTCGATCCCGCCGAACCGCTCCTGTGCCAGCGCCGCCAGCGCCTCGCACTGCGCGCCGTCGGCGATGTCGGTGGGCAGCCAGGCCGTCGAGGTGCCCGCGGGGTCGATCTCGGCCGCCGTCTTCGCCAGCCGTTCTGCGGTCCGCGCGCCCAGCACCGCCCGTCCGCCGTCGCGTACGACGGCCGCCGCCACGCGCTGCCCGAGTCCGGCGCCGACGCCGGTCACGACCACGGTCTTCCCCTTCAGCAGCATGTCGGCCTCCGCAACCGTTGCCTGACGGAGCGTCAGAATAAGGCGGGCGCCCGCAGGAGGGAAGGCCGCGGCGGTCACGCTCACGTCGGCGATCGGCCGCTCCCCTCTGCGTCCGCACGGGATCCCGTATCCCGGACGGCTGCCTCCTGTGTCCCGCGCGTCCCGCGGGCCTCGTGCGACGTCCAGCGAAGTGTCCGCTCATCGTGGGTGGGTGATCAGGGTCACGACAATGCCAAGGTAGGCAAAGAGCGAGTAAAATCGTTCGGCTTTCTGATCTGAGTTCAGACTCTTGAACGCGGAGACCCTTGACCGGCCCCCCGCGCGAGGGGTTCAATCCCGGAAGTCCCCACTCCCGCACGGGGGCGACCCGCCCGGACCGGCGCCACAGCGAAGTGCGCTCCTGTTCACAAGGCGGACCCCTCTGGAGGGGACATGAACAGTCTCGACTGGACCGTGCTGATCGCGTACTTCGGCGTGATGCTCGCGATCGGACTCTGGTCCCACAAGCGCGTCGACGACGTCGGCGACTACTTCACCGCGGGCGGCAAGATGCCGTGGTGGCTGTCCGGCATCTCGCACCACATGTCGGGCTACAGCGCGGTGATGTTCACCGGTTACGCGGGCATCGCCTACACCTACGGCATCACCTCGTACGTCACCTGGTCCTTCCCGATCGCGCTCGGCATCGCCATCGGCGCCAAGCTCTTCGCGCCCCGGCTCAACCGGCTGCGCTCACGGCTGCACGTGGCCTCGCCGCTCGAATACCTCAAGAACCGCTACAACCTGACGACCCAGCAGGCGCTCGCCTGGTCCGGCGTGCTGCTCAAGATCGTGGACGTCGGCGCCAAGTGGGCCGCCATCGCGACCCTGTTGTCCGTCTTCACCGGGGTCACCATCACCCAGGGCATCGTCATCACCGGCGCGATCACCGCCGTCTACTGCACGGTCGGCGGTCTGTGGGCGGACGCCCTCACCGAACTCGGCCAGTTCGTCATCCAGTTGATCGCCGGGCTCGCGATGCTGGTCGCCGCGCTCAACAAGGTCGGCGGGATCAGCGGCATCTGGAACGTGTGGGACGAGCCCGCGCTCAAGCACCACGCCGACCCGGTCGCGGGCCCGTACACCACCGTCTTCCTGCTGGCGTACCTGTTCATCAAGACCTTCGAGTACAACGGCGGCATGTGGAACCAGGCCCAGCGCTACATGGCCACCGGCTCCGCCCGCGAGGCCACCCGCAGCGCCTGGCTGTCGTCGGCCCTGTGGTTCGTCTGGCCGGTCGTCCTCTTCTTCCCGATGTGGATCTCGCCGCTGCTGGTGCACGCCAAGAAGCCGGACGGCTCGGACTCGTACGGCCTGATGGTCGAACAGCTCCTGCCGCACGGGCTGCTGGGCCTGGTCGTGGTCGGCTTCTTCTCGCACACCATGGCCATGTGCTCCTCCGACGCGAACGCCATCGCCGCCGTCGTCACCCGCGACATCGCCCCGGCCTTCTCGAAGACCGCCCGCGAATGGTCGGCCCATGTCGGCCTGATCGCCGCCCGGTTGACCACGCTGACCTTCCTCGGCCTGTCCATGGCCGTGGCCACCCAGGTCAACTCCCCCACCTTCAAGGACATCATCACCGTCGTCATCAAGTGGGTGGCCGGTCTGATGGGGCCGATCGCGATCCCGTTCATGCTCGGACTGCTGCCGCGCTTCCGCACGTCCGGCCCGACCGCCGCCCTCACGAGCTGGGCGCTCGGCCTGTTCGCCTTCTACCTGCTCAACTACCCCGTCAACGACGCCGTCTCGGGCGGCGTCAACCTCGAATACCAGATCTCGCTCCCGCTGGCCGTCTCGCTCGTCCTCTACATCGTCATCGGCTGGATCAAGCCGGAGGACACGCCGGAGCGGGACGCGCTCCTCGCGAAGATCAACTCCGATGACGGGGGCGGCCCCGGACCGGCCTCCGTCTCCCTCCCCGAGCCCTCCTCGGAGCCGACCCCCACCAAGGTCTCGGACTAGGTCCTGTCCGGCGGCTCCCCTTCCCGGGGGGAGCCGCGGCGGGGGCGGTGGTGATCCGCCGGACAGGCCCTAGGCGGCCGGGTAGCGGTCGAGCCACGCCGGGCTGGCGCCCGAAGGCCCGTGCAGGGCCGGCGCCTGCGTCATCTCCATGGCGAAGTCGTCGGCGAGCTGGAGCAGCGTGGCGCGCCCTTCCACCTCGGCGATCCACGCGGGCGGCAGCGCCGTCTCCCCGTGCTGGACGCCGAGCAGATTGCCGCAGACGGAGCCGGTGGAGTCGCTGTCGCCCGAGTGGTTGACGGCGAGCAGCAGCCCGTGGCGCACGTCCTCGGCGACCAGGGCGCAGTAGACGCCGATCGCCAGCGCCTCCTCGGCCGTCCAGCCCTCCCCCAGCGCCTCCACGCGCTGCGGCGACGGCATCCCCTGCCGTACGGCGCCCAGGGCGCCCTGGAGCGCGTCCGTCGTCTCCTGGTGGCCGGGGCGGGCGCCGAGCAGGGCGAGGGCGTGCTGGACGGAGCCGTCGAGGGCCTCGCCGCGCGCCAGGCCGTGCACGATGACGGCGAAGGCTCCGGCGGCGAGCTGCCCGGTGGGGTGGCCGTGGGTCTGGGCGGCGCACTCCACGGCGAGCTGGAAGACGAGCTGCGGTTCCCAGCCGACCAGCAGCCCGAAGGGCGCGGAGCGCATCACGGTGCCGCACCCCTTGGAGCCGGGGTTCTTCGGCTCCTCCAAGGTGCCCATCCGGTCGTCGGACAGGCCGCTCAGGCACGCCTCGCCCGGCGCTCGCCGCGCGTAGAGCCACTCCTCGCGGGCCAGCCAGCCGGTGTCCTTGCGGCGCTCGTCGGGCCCCCACTCGGTCTGGGTGGCCGACCAGCGGCGGTAGGCGCGGTGGATGTCGGTGGGCGGGTGCCAGGCGCCGGTGTCCCGGCGCACCTGGGCTCTGATCAGGCCCTCGACCGTGAACATCGTCATCTGCGTGTCGTCGGTGACCGCGCCGCGTCTGCCGTACGCCGGAACGTAGTCGGTGACGCCGTCCGTGCCGTGATTGCGCTGGATCGCCTCGAACGACTCGAACTCGACGCCCGCGCCCAGCGCGTCCCCGATCGCCCCGCCCAGCAGGCAGCCCCGCACGCGGCTGCGGAAGTCCTGCTGCTGCGCGCGACCCCAGACAGCGGTCAAAGCGGTCCCCTTCGATCAACCCCGATCCGAACCCGTTCTGCGCCAGCACGATAGCCGACGTCACCAGGAGCGGAAGGGGGCCCTGGGGTTGGTGACGCCTGTCCGCGAACGGTGCCGGTCCGATCGGATACGACCCGACGCCGGAAATGCTCTGACGCGCGACTCAGGGTGTCGGACTCGGGTGCGGGAGCCGGGTCCACGCGTCGGGCCGCGCGACTCGGGCGGAAGGCACACATACGCGGCTCACGTGCGCGAGAAGACGCCGATGGCGTTGGCGACCGGGCGCTCGACGCCGCCCGACGGGTGGTTGCGTACGGTCACCGCCGCCGCGCCGGGGTCGCGGGCGACCAGCGTCGTGGAACCGCCGCCGTCGAGGTTCACCGCCGAATCTGCACCCAATTCCCTCATGACGGACGCAAGTTCCGCGACGGTCAGGCCCGCGCCGGACTCGGCGGAGCCGTCCAGCGCCAGCAGGTACAGCGTGCTGCCCGACGCGTCGAAACCGGCGGCCGTACGCGTGGCCGCCGTCGTGGTGTCCAGGCCCGCGAGCGGCTGTCCGCCGCGCAGGACGGGGAAGCCGCCGACCGCGAAGACGTACGGCACGCGCGAGAGCGTCGGGGTGAGGCGGCTGTCGACCTCCGCGCGGTCGCCCACGCGCAGGGCGCGCAGTGTGTCGGCGCCCGCGTCCCGGCCGAGCAGTACGGTGCTGCCCGCGGGAATGGCTCCCGCGCCGGGCGCCTGCGCGACCGCCGCGACCCGCCCCTGACGTACCGTCACCTCGTAGGTGTCCGTGCTGCATCCGGCGCCGCGCGAGGTGTCCGTGCCGCAGACCGCCCGCTGCCGGGAGACCGTCCCCCAGTCCGCCGTGTACGCGCCGACGCCGCCGACGGGCAGCGCGTACTGGTTGTAGCCGCCCAGCGGGATGCTCCCCCGCGGGGTGCGCACCGACCCGCGCAGGTCCAGCCGGTCGAGCCGCAGCTTGCGGTCCTTGCCCATGCCGAGCACGTCGTGCGTGGTCTCCCCCGGCGGCATCGCGGGCCCGAAGCGCTGGCCGTCGGGCACGGCGGCCTTGAGGTCCCGGCCGGAACCGATCTCCGGGCCCACCGAGGAACCGGTCGGCGCCACGCCGGGGTGCTGGTCCTCGGTGATATTGAAGAAGTCGCCGTTCACCGCGCCCACCGCCTGCCGGTCGTCGGCGAGCCCCGACACCGCCTGCCGCGCCGCCACCGACCCCGGCGTCAACAGGTCGAGCCGCGTACGGGATTCGCGCAGATCCACCGCCAGCACATGCCCGTGCACGGTCCCCCGCGAGGCCGCCACCGAGAACTCCCGGTACTCCACGCCCGGCCCGAGCCGCTCCACCCGCTCGTACGGCGGCCCGCCGCCGGTGCCGCTGTCCGCCGCGACGGCCGACGCCCCCGCCAGTCCCCCGGCGAGCACCCCCGCCGCGACCGCCAGGGCCACGCCCGCCCGCCCGCTCCACGCCACTGCTCCCCCAAGGGTGTCTCAGGCCCCGTGTATCCCACAGGACTCCACCACCCCCGCACTCCCCGCACCGGAACACGGTGAAACGCGGCCATGACGGTGGTGCGAATTCACCCCTCAGGTGCGCGGCGGGCGTCAGTCGCCCAGGACCGGGAGGAGATCGGGGAGGTGGCCGTCGGAGGCGAGACCGGTGGTGATGCGCTCTTCGGGGACCTGACCGTAGAGGGTGGTGCGCTGGCGGGAGGGGCGGCCCGCGGCCTCGGCGATGGCGACGAGGTCGCGGATGGAGCGGTAGGAGCCGTAACTGGAGCCCGCCATACGGGAGATGGTCTCCTCCATCAGCGTGCCGCCGAGGTCGTTGGCACCGGAGCGGAGCATTTCGGCGGCGCCGTCCGCACCGAGCTTGACCCAACTGGTCTGGATGTTGGTGATGTGCGGGTGGAGCAGCAGGCGGGCCATGGCGGTGACGGCCCGGTTGTCGCGGGCGGTCGGGCCGGGGCGGGCGATGCCCGCGAGGTAGACCGGGGCGTTGGTGTGGATGAAGGGGAGGGTGACGAATTCGGTGAAGCCGCCGGTCTCCTTCTGGATCTCCGCGAGCAGCCGGAGGTGGCCGAGCCAGTGGTGGGGCTGGTCGACGTGGCCGTACATCATGGTGGACGAGGACCGTATGCCCAGCGCGTGGGCGGCCTTGACGACCTCGATCCAGGTGGCGGTGGGCAGCTTGCCCTTGGTGAGGACCCAGCGGACCTCGTCGTCCAGGATCTCGGCGGCGGTGCCGGGGATGGAGTCCAGGCCCGCTTCCTTGGCGGCGGCCAGCCAGTCGCTGATCGACAGGCCGGTGCGCGTCGCGCCGTTGACGACCTCCATCGGCGAGAAGGCGTGCATGTGCATGCCGGGGACGCGGGCCTTGACCGCGCGCGCGATGTCGAAATAGGCGGTGCCGGGCAGGTCGGGGTGGATGCCGCCCTGCATGCACACCTCGGTGGCGCCGACCTGCCAGGCCTGCTCGGCGCGGTCGGCGACCTGGTCGAGGGAGAGGGTGTACGCGTCGGCGTCGGTGCGGCGCTGCGCGAAGGCGCAGAAACGGCAGCCGGTGTAGCAGACGTTGGTGAAGTTGATGTTGCGGGTGACGATGTACGTCACCTCGTCGCCGACGACCGCGCGCCGCAGGTCGTCCGCGATCCGGCACAGCGCGTCCAGGGCGGGGCCGTCCGCGTGCAGCAGGGCCAGCGCCTCGGCGTCGGTGAGCCGGGTCGGGTCGTCGGCGGCCACCGACAGGGCCTGCTTGACGTCGGCGTCCACCCGGTCGGGGACCATGCCGGGCGCGGCCTGCTCGCGCAGTTCGGCCCAGTCGCCGTACACCTCGTCGAAGTCGTCGCGGCGGTCGGCCGTACGTCCTTCGGTGTCGATCGTGCGGTGCAGGTCGGTACGGCCCGTGGCGGCCGAGGTGAAGCCCTCGTCCGGCTCCTGCCACGGGCGGCCCACGACCGGCGCGTCCTCGTCCGCCAGACCGGTGGCGGGGTCGGCGAGCGCCGTGACGTGCGGGATCAGGCGCGGGTCCAGCCAGGGCTCGCCGCGCTGGACGAACTCCGGGTAGATGGTGAGGCGTTCGCGCAGCGCGAAGCCCGACTCGGCCGTACGGGCGGCCAGTTCGTCGATCTGCGGCCACGGGCGCTCGGGGTTGACGTGGTCGGGGGTGAGCGGGGAGACGCCGCCCCAGTCGTCGATGCCGGCCTCGATGAAGCGCGCGTACTCGCCGTCCACCAGATTCGGCGGCGCCTGGATGCGGGCGGACGGGCCGAGCACGATCCTGGCCACCGCGATCGCCGCCGCCAGCTCCTCCAGCTCCGCGTCCGGCATGCCGCGCATGGCGGTGTCCGGCTTGGCGCGGAAGTTCTGGATGATCACTTCCTGGATGCCGTGGTAGCGGCGGGCGGTCCTGCGGATCGCGAAGAGCGACTCGGCGCGCTCCTCGTACGTCTCGCCGATGCCGATGAGGATGCCGGTGGTGAACGGCACGTTGGACCGGCCCGCGTCCTCCAGGACCCGCAGCCGTACGGCGGGCTCCTTGTCCGGCGAACCGTAGTGCGGGGCGCCCGGCTCCGACCACAGGCGGGTGGCGGTCGTCTCCAGCATCATGCCCATGGACGGCGCGACCGGCTTGAGCCGCTGGAGGTCGGTCCAGCTCAGCACGCCCGGGTTGAGGTGCGGCAGCAGGCCCGTCTCCTCCAGCACCCGCACCGACATGGCCCGTACGTACGCCAGCGTGTCGTCGTAGCCGTGCGCGTCCAGCCACTCGCGCGCCTCGGGCCAGCGCTCCTCGGGGCGGTCGCCGAGGGTGAACAGCGCTTCTTTGCAGCCCATTTCGGCGCCGCGCCTGGCGATGTCCAGCACCTCGTCGGGCGACAAGTACATGCCGTGCCCTTCACGGCGCAGCTTGCCGGGCACGGTCACGAATGTGCAGTAATGACATTTGTCCCGGCACAGCCGGGTCAGCGGAATGAAGACCTTCCGCGAATACGTGATGACGCCCGGCCGTCCCACCGCTTCGAGGCCGGCGTCCCGCAGCCGGGCCGCGGTGCCCGCGAGTCCGGCCAGGTCCTGGCCACGGGCTTGCAGCAGGACGGCGGCCTCGCCCGTGTCCAGGGCGACACCTTCGTCCGCGCGGTGCAGGGCGCGGCGCATGGCATTGGCGGTGGGCGTCGGCGAAGTCATTCTCCGAGGATAGGCGGCCCCGCCGACAATTCGCTGGGGGCTCAGGCCGTCTTCGGCCCGATCCCCCTGTCGGCAATATCACCCGGAGATCGGACCGTCCGAGGAATACTCCGGCTACAAATACTGCGCGTAGTCGTCGAGCGCCCGCAGCACCTCGTCGGTCCCGGCCGGCGGGAGCTGGACGACGATCTCCTCGATGCCGAGGTCGCGGTAGTACGCGAGCTTGCCCGCGTCCGGGCGTACGGCCGTCGGCACCACCTCCGGGCCCTTCTCCCCGCGGCCCGCTTCCCGCCACGCGGCCCGGAGTCGGGGCAGCGACTCACCCAGACCGCCGCCGCCAATCGGCATCCACCCGTCCGCGTAATCCGTCACATGGCTGAAGAGTTTCGGGCCCGCCGCGCCGCCCACCAGGGTGCGCACCCGGCCGCCCGCCGGTTTCGGATACGCCTGGCTGGCCTGCACGGACGCGAATTCGCCCGCATAGGCGACGGGTTCGGCCGCCCACAGCGCGCGCATCGCCGCCATCCGGTCCCGTACCAGCTCGCGGCGGCGTCGCCAGTCCACCCCGTGGTCGGCGGCCTCCTCCACATTCCACCCGAAGCCCACCCCCAGCGTGAACCGCCCGCCCGACAGGTGGTCGAGCGTCGCGATCTCCTTCGCCAGCACCACCGGGTCGCGCTGCGCCACCAGCGTGATCGCCGTCCCCACCTCCAGCCGCTCGGTGACCGCCGCGACCGCGCTGAGCGCCACGAACGGGTCCAGCGTCCGCCCGTACTCCTCCGGCAGCGGCTCCCCCGCCGGATACGGCGTCGCCCGCGACACCGGAATGTGCGTGTGCTCCGGCAGATAGAGCCCGGCGAACCCGCGCTGCTCCAACTCCCGCGCGAGCCGCACCGGCCCGATGGTCTGATCGGTCAGGAAGATCGTGACGGCGATCCGCACGGGCACCTCCGGTGGATTGTCGACGGATACCGGGTGTGAACGTACATCTCAGCCGTCCGAGGTGGCGGCCCTGAGACCGCGCCGGTCGGTGAGGACTTTCTCCCAGGCCGCGAGTGACCGGTCCCGGTCCGTCCAGAACTCCCGCCGGGGAACGGCGGCGTCGAGGCCGCGTACCTCCAGCCAGCGCTGGGCGATCTCCCCGAGGCCGGGGTGACAGTCCTGTTCCTCCACATGGCTGATCAGCTCCTGCCCCGCGGCGAGGACCTCGGCGTCCGTGCCTTCGACGGCGGCGAGGAACAGCTTCACGGTCAGCACCATCCACCGGTCGGCGCCGCCACCGCTGCGCGCCAGCATCTCCTCACCGTTCGTCAGAAGTGTCAATACCTCCGCGGCCGGTTCGCGCCCGGTGCGTGCCGCCGCCCGCCAGATCAGCGTCTGCGCCACACCGACCGGCGTTCCGACGTCCTGGTTGACCTCATGGGCGTGCTCCAGCACCGTCTCGGCGTCCAGCGGACGGGCCAGCGACAGCACCATGCCCAGGTGGCGGTAGCTGGTGTCGCGGGACATGCCCGCGGCGGCCAGTTCGGCGTCGTCAGCCACCTTGCGGAGATATCTCTCGGCCGCCGCGAAGTCCCCCTGCAGAAAACTGAACTGGCCCAGGAGATCCTGGGACTGCGCGCGGCGGAAGCCCAGGGGGCTGTCGCAGTGGGGCAGCGCCCAGGTCTGGAGCCGCCGTCCGTCCCCCCGGAGCCATTGGATCCAGGCCAGGTCCTTCTCCGCGTTCTCCCGCAGGGGTCCGGGCTCGGCGGCGACCTCGGCGGTCAGCCGTTCCGCCTCGGCGTACCGGCCGAACTCCTCCAGCGTCTTGGCCAACCGGTGCGAGATGAAGAGGCGTTGGTACGGTCCGAGGCCCGGATGGGCCAGCGCCGCCTCCGTCAGCGACAGGGCCGCTGTCCGGTCGCCCGCGCTGCGCGCGGCCATCCCCTGGCAGGTGAGCGCCAACGCTCCGGCGGGGTGACTGCCGGACTGCACAGGCCAGTTCCGGGTCCCGGTGAGCACCGCCCCGAGGCCGCACAGGTCGACACCGTAGGCAAGGTCGTACAACCAGTCGGGGACACGGCTCGTGTTCAGTGTGAGGAGCCCGGCGGTGGTGAAGCCCTCGCCCAGTTCGCTCCTGTCGGTCGACGTCGGATTTCTGACCCCGCCGCGCAGCCGATCCCGGAGGTGTTCCAGGACTCGTTCGGCCGCGCCGCGCCACTCCTCTTCCGACCAGGCGTCGTCCGTGTTCCCGTCGTGGAGACGGACGGCGTTGCGGACGTACTCGTCCACGGTGTGTGTCAGCCATCTCGACGAATCGCTCTGCACCAGGGGGCGTTCGAGGAATCGCCGTACGACGGCGTCCGCCACGCTCGGGACCGCCGCCCTCAGCACGTCGGCGTCGAAGCGCTCGGCGAGAGAGGCGGCCCGCAGAAGCGCGCGCTCTTGCGCGGACAGATCACGCATCACACGGATCACCATCTCGGCGAAAGTCCCTCCGAATTGTTCCACCGCGGGGACGCGGCCTTCCGCGCTCAGTTGGTCGAAATACTCGGCCGACAACTCCAGATACAGCGGTACCCCGCCTGCCGCGTCGACAATCCGACGCCGCAACGGTGCCGGAATGGCGGGCTCCCCGTCCCTCGTCAGGCGAAGCCGCAGGTAGGTGTCGGCGTAGTCCTCCTCGAGCCCCGACAGCCGGTGCTGCATGGCCGGAAGCGTGCCGGGGTCGGTGACCAGACTCGGCCAGTAGTTGGGCCCTGAGTAGTGGATGGCCGGGTGATGACCGTCGCCCCAGGTCAGCCGGTTCCGCCCCGTGATGAGGAACAGTACGTTCGGCATCAGGTAGACCAGCCGGGCCAACCGGTCCTCGAGCCCACCCGCTTCCCGGCGCCTCCCGTCGACCCGCTCGAACGTGTCGAAGAAGATGACGACGTCCAGGGATTTCCTACGGCGGTACTCGGCCAGATCCCAGGACAGGAGAGCCGGCAGGAACGGCAGCATGTCCGCAGGCGACTCGACATCCAGCAGTTCGGCGAATCCGGGACATTCCGCGAGCAGCCGGTCTTTGCGCAGATGCTCGCGGATCCTGCCCACCAGAATTCCCGCGGCCCGCCGGGCCACACCCGCGAGCGGTATCGGGCCGAGCAGCGCATCCAGTGTGCCGTCCAACTGTTCGGCCAGCGACAGGGATTCGCCGAGCCTGCCGAGCGAGGAATTCCGCGCTATCGCGGCCTCAAGAGGGACACCCGGATGGCAGCGCCGCCAGTACACGGCGAAGGCCAAGTCGAACGCGGGGCAGGAACGCATCACCTCACCGAGCGTGCCCCGCACGGCGATCACCGCGGTCTCCAGATCGGCCAGGGAGCTGTCCTCCAGGTCGATCCGGCAGGTCACGCGCTGTTCAGGACCGTCCGCCGACGCCCCGTCCAATTCCCCTTCGCGTAATCGCCGTTCCAACTGCCGGGACAGCGTCGACTTCCCGATTCCGCCCAACCCGTAGAGGACGAGGACATTGTGCCGAGGCGGCGCCGACGAACCGGCAGCGGCGGGATGGTCTCGCAGCCCCCGCAACGCCTCCTCGAACGCCGTCACATAGCGGACACGATCGACGAATACGTCACCCACGGTAACGGGTGATGTTCTCCGCTGATCGAAGATCCGGTCGAGTTCCATCGCGTCGGCCCGTCCCTCCCCGGCCGAGCACTGCCCGGCCAAACGGTCGCAGTTCCCCCTCCGGGCAGCCTAGCTTCAGTGAACGGCTCAAATCCAGAGCGTTATCGGCGCATCACTGAGCGCGTCCGGTACGCGGTACGCCCTTACTGGCCGTCGGCCTCCCGAAACGCCGACGGCACCGTCACGCTCGGAGGACTACCAGGCGCCGTGGTGGGCGAGGCCCAGGGTCAGGGCGGCTGCCGCGGTGGCGAGGAAGACGATGCCGCCGAGGATGTCGCGGGAGCCGACGCGGAGGTGGGCGGTGACGGCGCCGATGAAGTAGAGGATGAGGCCGCAGGCGGCGAGGGTGCCGAGGACGGGGACGGCGAGCCCGGCCAGCAGGCCGACCGTGCCGGCGGCGAGCAACGCGCCGAGGACGGGCACCCACTTGCGGGGCAGGCCCTTCATGTCGGCCTGGGTCTTGGGGTATTCGTGGCCGATGAGGTAGGTGACGGCGGCGGCGCCGTTGAAGAGGGCGCCGAGGATGGTGACCGTCAGATAGGCGGCGAACACGGCAGCTCCGCTTCTGTGCGTGACACGTCGGGGTGACACCTCGTACGGGAAGGCTAAGGCGCCCCCGCCGAGCGGGAGTTGACCGTGAGTCGCACGCACTTGGCACGGCGTGAACCGCGCGGGCGGCTACGCGGCGTTGACCGTCAGCACGATCTTGCCCCGTACGTGGCCCTCCTCGCTGAGGCGGTGCGCCTGTGCGATGTCGGCGAGGGGGAACGTCCGGGCGACGGGCAGTGAGAAGCGGCCCGCCTCGATCAGCGGGCCGATCTCGGTGAGGACGTAGAGGGCCCGGCCGCTGTCACCGCGGCTGAAGGTGACGCCGTGCTCGCGGGCGCCGAGGAAGTCCGCGAGGGTGACGACGTGGTCGGGGCCGCCCGCGAGGGCGATGAGTTCGGGGAGGGCGCCGCTCCCGGCGACGTCGAGGGCGGTGTCCACGCCGTCGGGGGCGAGCGCGCGGACGCGGTCGGAGAGACCGTCGCCGTACGAGACGGGTTCGGCGCCGAGCGAGCGGAGGAAGTCGTGGTTGGCCGGGCTCGCGGTGCCGATGACGCGGGCGCCGCGCGCCACGGCGAGCTGCACGGCGGCGGCGCCGACGCTCCCGGAGGCGCCGTTGATCAGGACAGTGCCGCCGCGGACGCCGAGCTGGTCCAGGCCGCGCGCCGCCGTCTCGACGGCGGACGGCAGCGCGGCGGCCCCGGCGAAGTCGAGCGACGCCGGGATCGGCGCGTAGAAGGAGAGCACCGCCAGCTCGGCCTGCGCGGCGCCCTCGGCGCAGAGGCCGAACACGCGGTCGCCGACGGCCACATCGGTCACCCCTTCGCCGACCTCGTCGACGACGCCCGCCGCCTCGTACCCCAGGGTCTGCGGAAGCTCCTCGTCCATGAGGCCCTTCCGCTTCTTCCAGTCGCTCGCGTTGAGTCCCGCCGCGCGTACCGCGATACGGATCCGGCCGGGGCCCGGGTGCGGATCGGGAAGGTCCACGACCTCCAGGACCTCGGGTCCCCCGAACCGGCTGAAACGGGCCGCCTTCATCACTTCGCTCCGATCTCGGCGCACGGGGGCAGGAGGGCGGGAGCCAGGGGTGCCGCGAATGCCGCGCGTACGCGCCAGTCTGTCAGTCCCGCCGGGCCCGGGGCCCAGGACCGGAGTCCGACGCGACGACGGATGCGAAGACCGACGGGACGACCGACGCGACGACCGACGCGGACCGGCGGCCGTACCTCAGTGGTCCCACGCGCGGGGCCTGCTCAGCGCCTCCCACTCGGGGCGGAGCAGCGAGAGGACAGCGGCGTCGTGGCGGCGGCCCCGGTGCTGGCACCAGGAGCGGCGCACGCCCTCGTGGACGAAGCCGGAGGCGGCGAGTACGGCGAGCGCGGGCGTGTTGGTGGTGTGGGTGACGGCCTGGAGGCGGTGCAGCGGAAGGTCGCCGAAGGCGAGGTCGATCAGCGCGTCGAGGGCGGCGGTGGCGTGGCCGCGCTCGCGGTGGGCGGCGTCGAGCAACAGGTACAGCTCGGCGGTGCCGTCGGCGAGGTCCTGTTCGATCAGGGCGACGTGCCCGATCGGGGTGCCGTCCGGCAACAGGACGAGAAAGTCGTCGCGGTCGTTGTCGTCGATGTCGCGCTCCACGCGCTCGCGCAGCCAGGACAGCGGGCGCGGCCAGATGCCGATCTCGTGGGTGGCCACCGGGTCCGCCCGCCACTCGTGCAGCAATTCGGCGTCGTCCGCCTCCAGCGGGGTGAGCGCGACGCCCCGCCCGCGCAGCACGGGCACCCGCCGCCGCTCGCCCTCTTCTTCCCCGTCCTCGGTCACGCTCGCATGCTAGGGAGCCGACGATCGTGTCGGCGACGGGATTTCGGCCCCCGCGCACCGCCCAGCACGGCAGCGCCCAGCATGGCACCGGCCGCGCGGCCCCCCGCCGGTCAGGGGGTGGTTCGGACGGTTGCCGTGTCGCGGCCGGATCTCAGGACGGTGCCGGGGACGGCGCCGGTGACGGTGTCGTCGCGGATCGTCTCGACGCCGTTGACGCGGACGCTGAGGATGCCGGTGGCGCGGGAGTCGAGGCGGGGGCTGTCGCCGGGGAGGTCGTGCAGGAGGGTGGCGGGGCCCGCGTCGATGCGTTCGGGGTCGAAGAGGACGAGGTCGGCGGCGTTGCCCGGGGTGATCACGCCGCGGCCGCGCAGGCCGAAGAGGCGGGCGGGGTCGGCGGTGAGCATGCGGACGGCGCGCTCCAGCGGCAGGAGTTGACGTCCGCGCAGGCAGTCGCCGAGGAAGCGGGTGGTGTACGGGGCGCCGCACATCCGGTCGAGGTGGGCGCCCGCGTCGGAGCCGCCGAGCATGACGTCCTCGTGGTCCCAGGTGCGGCGGCGCAGCGCCCAGGAGTCGGGGTCGTTGTCGGTGGGCATCGGCCAGAGCACCGTGCGCATGCGGTCGTTGGCGCAGATCTCGACGATCGTCTCGAAGGGTTCCTGCCCGCGTTCGGCCGCGATGTCGCGGACGACCCGCCCCGACACCCCCTGATTCGCGTCGCTGTACGTGTCGCCGATCACGTAGCGGCCGAAGTCGGCGAGGCGGCGGAAGACCCCGGCCTCGGGGCTGGCGGCGCGGCGCAGCATCTCGGCGCGTACGGCGGGCTGCCGCAGCCGCGCGATGCGTTCGGGGACGGGCAGGGCGAGGATGTCGCCCCAGCCGGGGATGAGGTTGAGGGCGCAGAAGGTGCCGAGCGACATGTTCATGGGGGTGAGGATCGGCATGGTGAGGGCGACGATCCGGCCGCCCGCCTTGCGGGCCCGCTCCGAGGCGAGGAGTTGGCGCGGGACGCGTTCGGGGACGGCGGCGTCGATGGTGAGGACGTTCCAGTTGAGCGGGCGCCCGGCGACGGCGCTCATCTCCACGAGCAGGTCGATCTCCTCGTCCGCGAACTGGTCGAGGCAGCCCGCCACGATGGCCTCGATCTGGGTGCCCTCGTGTTCGCCCACCGCCCGTGACAGGGCCAGGAGTTCGTCCGGCCGGGCGTGCCGGGACGCGACCGGCCGTCCGTCGCCGTCGGAGTGCGTACTGGACTGCGTGGTGGAAAGGCCCCAGCCGCCGGCTTCCATGGATTCGTGGAAGAGCCGCAGCATGGCATCGAGTTGGTCCCGCGTGGGCTGTCCGCCGACCGCGTCGGCGCCCATCACGTGGCGGCGCAGCGCGCAGTGGCCCACCATGAAACCGGCGTTGACGGCGATCCGCCCCTCCAGGGCGTCCAGGTAGTCGCCGAAGGACGACCACGTCCAGTCGACGCCCTCTTCGAGCGCCGCCAGCGACATGCCCTCGACCTTGGACATCATCCGCCTTGTGTAGTCGGCGTCTTCGGGCCGGTCGGGGTGGAGCGGCGCGAGCGTGAAGCCGCAGTTGCCGCCCGCGACGGTGGTCACGCCGTGGCTCATCGAGGGCGTGGCGAAGGGGTCCCAGAAGAGCTGGGCGTCGTAGTGGGTGTGCGGGTCGACGAAGCCGGGGGTCAGGACGAGGCCGGTGGCGTCCTCCTGGGAGCGCCCGCTCTCGCCGAGGCCGCCGGGTTCGGCGACGGCCGCGATCCGGCCGCCGCGCAGCGCCACGTCGGCGGTACGGGAGGGCGCGCCCGTGCCGTCCACCACGGTGGCGCCCTTGATCACATGGTCGAACACGGGTGTGCTCCTCTCGTACGTCGCGCTGGTGCGTGCCGCCCGGTCGCGTTACGCCGCCGCCTGCCGGAACCGGGTCGTGCGGTGCACCGGGTCGGTGTCGATGACGGGTATGACGTGCTCGCCGATCAGCTTGATCGTGTTCATCGTGTCCTCGTAGCCGATGCCGATCGGCAGCCCGAAGGTCAACTGGTCGGCGCCCGCCTGCTCCCAGCGCTTGCACTGCGCCAGCACCTCGTCGGGGTTGCCGCAGATCATCAGCTCCTCGGAGATGAGCAGATCGATCAACTCCTCGGTGTAGTCCGGCAGAAGCTCGGGCCAGACCGGGATGCCGTCGGGGCGCGGGAAGGTGTCGTGGTAGCGGAAGAGCAGCGACTGGAGGTAGTTGAGGCCGCCGCCGACGGCGATCTGCCGCGCCTTCTCGGTGGTCTCTGCGCAGATCGCGGTCGAGGTCACCATCACGTTGTCGTTGACGAAGTCGCCGACCGGCTCGGCCTGCCCGATCGCCGACTTGTACGACTCGACGACCCACTCCATGTCGGAGACCTTCTGCACGCTGAAGCCGAGCACGCCCAGGCCCTTGCGGGCGGCCATCGCGTACGAGGGCGGCGAGCCGGCCGCGTACCACATCGCCGGGTGGGAGCGGCCGTACGGCTTGGGCAGGATCTTGCGCGGCGGCAGCGACCAGTGCTTGCCGCTGAAGCCGGGGTACTCGTCCTGGAGCCACATCTTGGGGAACTCCGCGATGGTCTCCTCCCAGATCTCCTTCGTGTGGTTCATGTCGGTGATGCCCGGCATGAACCCGAGGATCTCGTGGCTGCCCGCGCCGCGCCCCGAGCCGAACTCGAAGCGTCCGCCGGAGAGATGGTCGAGCATGGCGACCTTCTCGGCGACCTTCACCGGGTGGTTGACCGGCGCGAGCGGGTTGAAGATGCCGGAGCCGAGGTGGATGCGCTCGGTGGCGTGGGCGAGATAGCCGAGGAAGACGTCGTTGGCCGACAGGTGCGAGTACTCCTCCAGGAAGTGGTGCTCGGAGGCCCAGGCGTACTTGAAGCCGGAGCGGTCCGCCTGGATGACGTACTCGGTCTCCTCGATCAGCGCGTGGTGCTCGGCCTCGGGGTCGGCCTTGGCCCGCGCGGCGGGCACATATCCCTGTACAAAGAGCCCGAATTCCAAGGGGTCACCATCCTCCGGTTTCTGACGCTCCGTCAGATCTGATCCGACTCTTCCACCGGCACGGTGGGGCGTCAATAGCTGATGGACCGTCAGATCCGCTCGACGGCGGACTCAGAGCGCCGCGACTCCCGCCAGCCAGCCGCCGTCGATGACGAACGGCTGCCCGGTGACGTACGAGGAGTCCTCACTGGTCAAGAAGAGCGCGAGCCTGGCGATCTCGTCGGCCCGGCCCATCCGGCCCAGCGGCAGCAGCTTGCGGTAGAAGCGGGCGGTGGCCGCCGCCATCGCCTCCTGGTCGGCGGCCGGGTCGAGCACCGCGGGATTGGCCATCGGGGTGTCCACGGCGCCGGGGCACATCGCGTTCACCCTGATCCCGTGCGGCGCCAGCTCCAGCGCCGCCACCCGCGTCATGGCGACGATCGCCGCCTTCGTCGCCGCGTACGAGGTGAGCAGCGCCATGCCGCTGAGCGCCGTGTACGAAGCGGTGTTGACGATCGTGCCGCCGCCCGCGGCGGTCAGCGCGGGCGCGCAGGCCCGCATGCCGAGGAAGGCGCCCACCTGGTTGACCCGGACGACCTGGAGGTACTCCTCCAGCGGGGTGTCCGCCAACGCGTTGAAGCGCAGGATCCCGGCGTTGTTGACCAGTCCGTCGAGGCCGCCGAACTGCTCGTCGGCGTACGCCAGCGCCGCCGTCCAGTCGTCCTCGCTGCCGACGTCGAGCCGGGTGTAGCGGGCCGCGTCGCCGATCTCCTCGGCCAGCGCCGCGCCCTGGTCGTCCAGCACGTCCGCGAGCAGCACGCGCGCGCCCTCCGCGGCGAAGAGCCGGGCCTCCTGCTCGCCCTGGCCGCGCGCGGCGCCGGTGATCAGGACGGTACGGCCGTCGAGCTTGCCCATCCGGGCCTCCGGGGGTGGTGGGACAACGGGGGGTCAACGGGGGGCAACGGGGGGCAACGGGCCTCACATGTCGAGGTGCGGTGCCACATCGGCGGCGAACGCCGCCATCTGGTCGAGGAGTTCGGCCACGCCCCGGCTGCGGAAGCGCACCTGGATCTGGTCGACGCCCATGGCCCGGTAGGCGCGCAGGCTCTCCGCGAGCGCGTCCGGCTCGCCGTGCAGGGTGTACCGGCCGACGTGCCAGCCGGGCTCGCCGACGTAGAGCGGTTCCGCGATCGCGCCGATCTCGATCGGGTCGGCGATCCCGGCCTCGGCGCGCAGCCGCCGGACGCGGTCGATCCGGCCCGGCAGCCGGTCGCGCGGGTCGCCCTGCGGCAGCCAGCCGTCACCCCTGAGGGCGGCCCTGCGGACGGCGGCCGGTGACGAGCCGCCGACCCAGACCGGCGGCCGGGGCGTCTGCACCGGGCGTGGCCGCTGCCCGAGACCGGCGAAGTCGTAGCGCTCGCCGTGGTGTTCGGGGAACTCGTCCTCGCCGAGCGCCGCCTTCAGCGCGTCGATGGTCTCGTCGAGTACGCCGCCGCGCCCGGCGAAGTCCGCGCCGACCGCGTCGAATTCCTCGGCCACGTGCCCGGCCCCGACACCGAGGATCAGCCGCCCGCCGGAGAGCCGGTCGAGCGTCGCGTACTGCTTGGCGGTGGCCAGCGGGTGCCGCAGTCCGACGACGGCGACATGGCTGAGCAGCCGCACGCGTTCGGTGACGGCGGCGAGATAGCCGAGCGTGGCCACCGGGTCGTACCAGGTGGTGGACATCGCGGCGGCCAGCCTGCGCGGCACCGCGATGTGGTCGCAGACGGCCACGTACGCGAAGCCGTGCCGGTCGGCGGCGCGGGCGACGGCGGCGAGTTCGGCCGGGCCCGCGTCCGCCTCCCAGCCCTCGGCGTACATCGTGCTCTGCGACTGGACGGGGAGTTGCATGCCGTAGGAGAGCCGCCCTGGCGGCAGCACGCGCGGGACGCCCATGGCCTACGCCCCCGCGCCGGGTCCCGGGACCGGCCCGGCGCTCGAACCGGGCCCGGGCCACAGGCCGTCGGGGGTCAGGCCGAGCAGGTCGATGGCGTTGCCGCGCACGATCCGCTCCACCACGTCCTGGGAGAGGTGGCCCATCTGCGCCTCGCCGACCTCGCGCGACGTGGGCCACGTGGAGTCCGAGTGCGGGTAGTCCGTCTCGTAGAGGACGTTGCCGACGCCGACCGCGTCGAGATTGCGCAGGCCGACCGCGTCGTCGAAGAAGCAGCCGTAGACGTGCGAGGCGAAGGTCTCGGACGGCGGGCGCCGCACCTTGTCGGCGACCCCGCCCCAGCCGCGGTTCTCCTCCCAGACGACGTCGGCGCGCTCCAGGATGTACGGGATCCAGCCGATCTGCCCCTCGGCGTACATGATCTTGAGGTTCGGGAAGCGTTCGAGGGCGCCGGACATCAGCCAGTCGACCATCGAGAAGCAGCAGTTGGCGAAGGTGATGGTGGAACCGACCGCGGGCGGCGCGTCGGCGGAGGTGGACGGCATCCGGCTGGAGGAGCCGATGTGCATGGCGATGACGGTGCCGGTCTCGTCGCAGGCGCGGAAGAAGGGGTCCCAGTAGTCGGTGTGCACCGACGGCAGTCCGAGGTGCGGCGGGATCTCGGAGAAGCAGACCGCGCGTACGCCGCGCGCCGCGTTGCGCCGTACCTCGGCGGCGGCCAACTCGGCGTCCCACAGCGGTATCAGGGTCAGCGGTATCAGCCGCCCGCCCGCCTGCGGGCCGCACCACTCCTCGACCATCCAGTCGTTGTACGCGCGCACGCACAGCAGCCCGAGGTCGTGGTCCTCGGCCTCGGTGAAGGTCTGGCCGCAAAAGCGCGGGAAGGTGGGGAAGCAGAGCGCGGACTGCACATGGTTGACGTCCATGTCGGCCAGCCGCTCGGGCACCGAGTACGAGCCGGGCCGCATCTGCTCGTACGTGATCGCTTCGAGCCTGATCTCGTCGCGCGAGTAGCCGACGGCGGTGTCGAGCCGGGTCAGCGGGCGGCGCAGGCCCTCGTACAGCCACCAGTCGGCGAGCGGTCCCTCGTCCCCCGGCTCGCCCATCGTGGGCGCGAACCGGCCGCCGAGGAAGGTCATTTCCTTCAGGGGCGCGCGCACGATGCGCGGCGCGGTGTCGTGGTGTTTCGACGGGAGCCGGTCCCGCCAGACGTTGCCGGGCTCCACGGTGTGGTCGTCCACCGAGATGATCTTCGGGAAGGTCTCCATGGGCACAACGGTAGCGCCGATCTGACGATCCGTCAGCTAACGTGTCGTCACATCGTTGGCACTACCGGCCTCCGGGGCTCCCCGGCTGCGGCGGACGTCAGTCGGTCACCCGCACCGGCAGCAGAATCCGCCACACCGCGTCCTCCACGCCGTGCACGGCCGCGATCCAGCCGACGTTCTCCTCGTCGGTGCCCAGCCGTACCGCCTGCGCCAACTCCCCCATCACCTCGGTGAGATCGGCGTGCGCCATCGCGGGCTCCAGCCGCCCGCCGACCACGCCGTCGTCGTAGTAGCGGTGGTACGCGGGCGCGCTGCGCAGGACGCCGACCGGCCGCCAGTTCTGCGCCAGCCGCCACACGGGCTCGCCCGCGACGCGGACGCCGTCCGCCTCCATCACCTGGGTACGGGTGCGGTCGACGGCCAGCGCGGACCAGCCGTCGGAGCCGGTCAGCACCAGGTCGGGGTCGCAGCGGCGGACCGCGCGGGAGACCGCGTCGTTGGCGCCCGGTCCCGGCAGCACCAGCGGCACCGCGGCCATCCCCGCGTACAGGCAGCCGAAGAAGGCGCCCGCGAGGTCCGGGCCCTGCGGATAGGCGAGCAGCACGCGCGCGCCGGGAGCCAGCAGGCTGCCGAGCCGGGCGGCCACCGCGCGGGCCCGCCGGTCGAGTTCGGCGAAGCTGCACCCCGCGGTGCCGCTGACGGTCGTCCGCGGATACGGCAGCGCGGGCACGGCCTGCGGGGCGCGCTCGGCGCGGCGGCGCAGCAACTCGCCGGGCAGCCGCCCGGCGTCCCCGAGCCGCCGCGTGCCGCCGTTGCCGCCGCCCCCGCCGCCGGGCCGCTCGCGGCCCTCGCCGCTCATCGCGGGCCCCGCGGCCGGGGCCGGCATCCGTCGTACGGATCCGGCCGGGCGCACCGGGCGCACCTCGCGTACCGGAGCCCGGAACAGCTCGGAACCGGCGGCCGACGGCAGGTGCCCCGGCCTGACAGGCAGTGACCCGATCGGCCCGTCCGGCTCACCGGCACCTGCCGCATGACTCGTGCACTCAGCACACATGAAACGCCCGCTACCTGTTCTTTCGCAGGACACACACCGGCATGGACCAGTCCCACACAGCACAACCTCCGCGCACGCACAGACGGAACCTCAAATTCCAGCCCAACTTTTGCTGCAAGTCCGGTTCGGGTCCTTGCACGGGGTGACCCCGGCGGCCCGACACGGCAAACTGGCACGGACGGTGCCGAACCCTCGGTCCCGTGCGCCATGCGGACAACTGTTCCGTCCGGCGATGAACGATTGATATACGTGCGGGCGACGGGCCGCGGGGGCGCCCGGCTTCGCGAATAATCGGGTCACGCACCATTCAGCGCCCGGCGGCCGACCACCGCCGGGGGCTGGCACAGGCAGTGCGCCGCTCCAGGCGCGGGTACACAATGAGCAGGTCCACGTTCAGGGGGCAGAGATGGAAAGCAGGACGGAACCGGGCAACAGCCTGCGGTTCGCGGTCCTCGGTCCGGTGCGCGCCTGGCGAGACGACGAGCCGATCGTCACCGGCGCACCACAGCAGCGCGCCTTGCTGGCCGCGCTGCTGCTGCGCGGCGGGCGCACGGCGACCGCGTCGGAACTGCTCGACGCCGTCTGGGGAGAGTCACCGCCCAACACCGCGCTCGCCGCGCTGCGTTCGTACGCCTTCCGGCTGCGCAAGGCGCTCGGCCCCGAGGCCCTGGTCACCGACTCCGGCGGCTACTCGCTGCGGGTCGCCGACGACGCGCTGGACTGCGCCGTCGTGGAGCGGCTGGCCGCCGAGGCCGACAAGCAGCGCGCCGTCGACCCGGTCCGCGCCCGCGAACTGCTGGGCACCGCGCTGGAGATGTGGCACGGCGAGCCGCTGGCCGGGCTTCCGGGGCCGCACGCCGAGACGCAGCGCAACCGGCTCGCCGAATGGCACCTCGGCCTGATCGAGACCCGTCTCGAACTGGACCTGGAGCTGGGCGCGCACGCCGAGGCCGTCTCCGAACTCACCGCGATCTCCGCCGAACACCCGCTGCGCGAGCGGCTGCGCGCCCTGCTGATGCTGGCCCTCTACCGCAGCGGCCGGCAGGCCGAGGCGCTCGGCGTCTACGCCGACACCCGCCGTCTGCTCGCCGAAGAGCTGGGCATCGACCCGTCGGCCGAACTGAAGGACCTGCACCAGAAGATCCTGGAGGCCGACCCCTCGCTCGCCGCCCCGGCCGGTTCCGCCGCCGGACCGGCCGAGATCGTACGGCCCGCGCAACTGCCCGCGACCGTCGCGGACTTCACCGGCCGCCGCAATGTGGTCAGGGAACTGAGCGAGCAACTGGCCCAGGCGTCGCAGGGCAGCGGGGTGATGGCGGTCTCCGCCGTCGCGGGCATCGGCGGCGTCGGCAAGACCACGCTCGCCGTCCATGTCGCCCACGCGGCCCGCGACTCCTTCCCCGACGGGCAGTTGTACGTCGACCTCCAGGGCACCGACCCGCGCCCGGCCGAACCCGAGGCCGTACTCGGCTCGTTCCTGCGCGCGCTCGGCACCCCGGACTCCGCGATCCCCGAGTCGCTGGCCGACCGCGCCGCGCTCTACCGCTCCACCCTCGACGGCCGCCGCGTGCTCGCGCTGCTCGACAACGCCTACGACGCCGCGCAGATCCGCCAGTTGCTGCCGGGCACCCCCGGCTGCGCCGCCCTGGTCACCAGCCGGGTGCGGATGGTCGACCTGGCGGGCGCGCATCTGGTCGACCTCGACGTGATGTCGCCGGAGGAGGCGCTCCAGCTCTTCACCCGGATCGTCGGCGAGGAGCGCGTCACCAGCGAACGCCAGGCCGCCCTCGATGTCGTCGCGGCCTGCGGTTTCCTGCCGCTGGCCATCCGGATCGCCGCGTCCCGGCTGGCCGCCCGCCGCACCTGGACCGTCTCCGTACTCGCCCACAAACTGGCCGACCAGCGGCGCAGGCTGGACGAACTGCGGGCCGGTGACCTCGCGGTGAAGGCCACCTTCGCCCTCGGCTACGGCCACCTGTCGGCGCCGCAGGCCCGCGCCTTCCGGCTGCTCTCGCTCGCCGACGGCCCGGACATCTCGCTGCACGCGGCGGCGGCCACCCTCGACCTGGACCCGTACGAGGCCGAGGAGTTGCTGGAGGCACTGGTCGACATCAGCCTCATCGAGTCCGCCGCGCCCGCCCGTTACCGCTTCCACGACCTGCTGCGCCTGTACGCCCGCGAGTGCGCGGAGCGCGACGAGACACCGCGGGAGCGCTGCGCGGCGCTGTCGCGGGTGCTGGACTTCTACCTCGCCTCGGCCTCCTGCGCCTACGAGTTGGAGAACCCCGGCGACCGCGTCCTGGACCACCTCGCCCTCACCGCGCACTCCGGCCTGACCTTCGGCGCCCCGGACGAGGCCCTGGAATGGCTCTTCTCCGAGGCGCAGAATCTGCTGGCGGCCGTCCAGCAGGCCGCGGACGGCGGCTGCGAGGGCCCGATGCGCCGCGCCGTCGACCTGCTGCTGGTCGCCCAGGACCTGATGGAGTCCGGTGTCTACGCGCGGCAATACGAGCAGGCGACGCGGACACTGGTGACGACGGCGCACGACTGCGGGGACACGCTGGTGGAGGGGCGCGGGCGGATCTGGCTCGGCCAACTCCTGCGGATGTCGGGCCGGTTCGAGGAGGCCGAGACCGAGGCCAAGCGCGCCCTGGTGCTCGGCCTGGCCGCCGAGGACCCGATGACGTCGAGCTACGCGCCCAATCTGCGCGGCAGCATCGCCCACCAGGGCCAGCGCTTCGAGGCGTGCGCGGAGTACCACACCACCGCCCTTGAGGCTTTCCGCGCCGACGGCAACAAGCACGGCGAGGCGGCGGCGCTCAGCAATCTCTCCCGCGCGCAGATCGAACTGGGCGACATCGCCGCCGCGGTGGCGGCGACCGAACGGGTCGTCGCGATCTACCGCGAACTGGGCGCCGGCTTCCGGCTCGGCAACGGCCTGTACGCGATGGGCATCGCGCTCACCGCGGAGGGCCGCCTCGACGACGCGTTGAGCTGCCTCACCGAGGCACTGGGCATCTTCCGGGAGGCGCGGCAGCAGTTCTGGGAGGGCATGACGCTCTTCCGGCTCTCCAAGGTTCACCTCGCGGGCGGCAGTTGGCGGCAGGCCGCCGCCCACACCGAGCAGTCGCTCGTCATCCTCCGCGAGGTCGGCGGCGAGTGGCGCACCGCCAACGCCCTGACCGTACTCGGCAGCGCGCTCGACGGCATGGGCCAGCCGGTCCGTGCCCACGCCTGCTGGCACGACGCCCTGGCCGTCTTCACCGCGCTCGGTTCGCCCGAAGCGGCCGATGTACGGCGCCTGTTGGGGGACGAATCATCCCCCTCTGTCGCGGTATAAGCCCAGGTCGATTCGCTCAACGCGCCCGTTTATCAGTTGATTATCGGTGGATGCCACGATTCCATCACTGCACGAGCTGCCCGCTCGGTGGTGTACGGGGGTCGCCACCGGGCGGGCTTTCACGACAGCACGTCCCCAAGCACACAGGGAGAGCACCATGAGCACCGAAGTTCCGAAACTTCCGAAGACGGACCCGCCGGTCGACCCGGACAACTTCCACACCGACGGCACCGAGCAGACGGCTCCGGACGGGCTCCTCACGCCGAAGAAGCCCGTCGTCAAGCCGGACAACTTCCACACGGACGGCACCACCAAGTAGCTTCCGTACCCCGCTCTGGGGAGGGCGGGGCCGCGGAGGACCCCAAGGGGACCGCAGGGGGACCCACGGGGTTGATCAGGGGAAAACAGCACGGGGCAACAGGGGAACACGGGGGATCGGGGGACCGGGGAACCTCGGTGGGGGCCGAGGGGGACCGGTGAAAGCCGCCCAAGGGGGGGCCGGGTGACTGCGGGGGGTTCCACAGCACGCACCCGGGGGCGCACCAAAGACTGACCGCGGCGCGGAGGGGGCGCCGCGGTCAGTCCGCTTCCGCGGGCCGGGGCCTCGCAAATCAAGCCTCGTCAGGGGCCGGGCCGCGCGCGGGTCAGTCCGCGGCCGTACGCAGCTCGTTCTTCTTGACCTTCCCGCCCGCGTTGCGCGGGAGTTCGGGGACGAAGCGGACGCCGCGCGGGACCTTGTAGTTGGCCATTTCGCGGCGCGACCAGGCGATGAGGTCGTCGGCGGTGAGGGTGGAGCCGGGGCGGCGGACGACGTAGGCGCGGCCGACCTCGCCGAGGCGGGGGTCGGGGACACCGATGACGGCGGCGTCGCGGACGTCGGGGTGGCGCAGCAGCAGTTGCTCGATCTCCGCCGGGTAGGCGTTGAAGCCGCCGACGATGTACATGTCCTTGAGGCGGTCGGTGATCCGCAGATTCCCCTCGGGGTCCAGGACGCCGATGTCGCCGGTGTGCAGCCAGCCGTCGGGGTCGACGGCGCGGGCGGTGCCCTCGGGGTCCTCGAAGTAGCAGGACATGACGTGGTAGCCGCGGACCAGGACTTCACCGGGCGCGCCGGGCGCGGCGTCGACCCGTACCTCCGTGTCGGGGATGGCGCGCCCCGAGGTGACGGCGACGGTCGCGGCCGGGTCGCCCCTGCGGCACATGGTGACGGTGCCGGACGCCTCGGTGAGGCCGTACGCGGTCAGAACGGTGGCGATCCGCAGTTCGGCGCGCAGCCGTTCGACGAGTTCCAGCGGGATGACGGCGGCCCCGGTGACGACGAGCCGCAGCGCGGACAGGTCGTGGGCGGCGCGCGCCGGATGGTCGAGCAGCGACTGGTGCAGGGTGGGCGGGCCCGGCAGTACGGAGATCCGCTCGGCGGCGATGTTGGCGAGGACGGTGTCCACGTCGAAGACGGGCTGCGGCACGATCACGGCGCCGCGCATCAGGCAGGCGATGACGCCCGCCTTGTAGCCGAAGGTGTGGAAGAAGGGGTTGACCACCAAGTAGCGGTCCCCCGCGGTCAGTCCGGCCAGCGCGCTCCAGACGCCGTACACGCGCAGCGTCTGGGCGTGCGTGATGACGGCGCCCCTGGGGTGTCCGGTCGTGCCCGAGGTGAAGATGATGTCGGAGGGGTCGCCGGGCGCCACGGCGTCGGCGCGGGCGCGTACGGTCGCGGCGGGTACGTCGGCGCCGGCCGCCACGTAGCCGTGCCAGGACAGGAATCCGGTGGGCGGCGCGTCGTCGCCGAGGACGACGACGTCACGCAGGTGCGGCAGGCCGGGCAGCGGTCCCTCGCCGTCTCCCTCTCCCGCGGCGCGGCGCAGCGCGGCCACGTACGACGTACCGAGGAAGGTGCCGGTGACGAACAGCAGCCTGGCGCGGGTGCGTTGGAGTATCCAGGCCGCTTCGGCGCCTTTGAAGCGGGTGTTGAGCGGGACGAGGACGCCGCCCGCGCTGACCGCGCCGAGCGCGGCGACGATCCAGTTCAGCGAGTTGGGCGCCCAGATCGCGACCCGGTCGCCGGGGCGCAGTCCCGAGGCGACGGCCGCGGCGGCGGCGCTTTCCACGCGGGCGCCGAGTTCGGCGTAGCTGACGCGGGTGCGGCCGTCCACGACGGCCTCGTGCTCGCCGTGGGCGCGGGCGGCGGCGCGCACCAGGCGGGGCAGGGTGCCCCATCGGAGGTCGGCGCGGGGGTCGTCGGCGGGTGAACCGGCCGTGGATGAACCGTCGTTGAAGGCACCGCCCTCGGATGAGGCGTCGCCGTACGAGGCGTCGCCGTACGAGGTGTCGCCGTACGAGGTGTCGCCGTACGAGGTGTCGCGCGGATCGTCGTCCCGCAGGTCCACATCCATGACGTCCTCTCCCGTAGCTGACTACCCGTCAGATTAACGGTAGCCTGACGACCTGTCAGCAGTTCGTCAGTGCATCCGGGGACCCGCGGAGGTGTGTGCCCATGGGCGGCGCTGCCCTGAAAGACGCGACGGCCATCGTCGGGATAGGCCAGACACCGTTCGCCAAGTCGCTCCCGGAGTCGGAGAAGACGCTCGCGTGCCGGGCGGTGCTCGCCGCGCTCGACGACGCGGGCATCGACCCCGGCGAGGTCGACGGCTTCGCCTCGTACACGATGGAGGACACCGACGAGGTCGAGCTGGCCAAGGCGATCGGCGCGGGCGATGTCACCTTCTTCGCCAAGTCCGGTTACGGCGGCGGCGGTTCGTGCGCGACCGTCGCGCACCTCGCGGCGGCCGTCGCCACCGGTCAGGCATCGGTCGGCGTCGCCTGGCGGTCGCGCAAACGCGGCTCGGGGCCGCGCCCGTGGAGCAGCACCACCGTCCAGCTCCCCACCCCGGCGCAGTGGTCCCGGCCGTACGGTCTGCTCCGCCCGGCCGACGAGATCGGCATGCTCGCCCGCCGCTACATGCACGAATACGGCGCCACCCGCGACCACTTGTTCAATGTGGCGCTCGCCTGCCGCAACCGCGCCAACCAGAATCCGGCCGCCCTGATGTACGAGCGCCCGCTGACCCGCGAGATGTACATGACCGCGCGCTGGATCAGCGAACCGCTCTGCCTGTTCGACAACTGCATGGAGACCGACGGGGCCCTGGCCTGCGTCGTGGTCTCCGCCGAACGCGCCCGCGACTGCCGCCGCAAGCCCGTCTACGTGCACTCCGCCGCGCAGGGCCTGCCCGCCCAGCACCACGGCATGGTCAACTACTGGACCGACGACCCGCTCACCGGACCGTCCTGGACCGCCGCCCGACACCTGTGGAAACAGGCCGACTTCGGGCCGCAGGACGTCGATGTCGCCCAGATATACGACGCCTTCACCCCGCTGATCCCGCTCTCCCTCGAGGGCTACGGCTTCTGCGGACGCGGCGAGGGCGCCGCCTTCACCGAGGGCGGCGCCCTGGAGACCGGTGGACGGCTGCCGATCAACACCGGTGGCGGCGGCCTGTCCGAGGCGTACGTCCACGGCTTCAACCTCATCACCGAGGGCGTCAGGCAACTGCGCGGCACCTCCACCGCCCAAGTTCCCGACGCCGCCACCTGCCTGGTCACGGCGGGCGAGTGCGTCCCCACATCCGCTCTGCTGCTGAGGAGTTGACAGCCGCGATGCTGCTGCCGGTCATCGACGAGGACGGCGCGCCCTTCTGGGAGTACGCGCGCCAGGGCGAGTTGCGCGTCCAGGCGTGCGCCGACTGCGGACGGCTCCGCTTCCCGCCGCGCCCCTGCTGCCCGTACTGCCAGTCCTTCGGGTCCCGCTGGGAGCGGATGAGCGGACGCGGCCGGATCTGGTCGTACGTCGTCGCCCACCCCCCGCTGCTGCCCGACTACGCCGAGCAGGCCCCGTACAACGTGATCGTGGTGGAACTGGCCGAGGAGGCCACCCCCGAGGGCGGCCGGATCCGGCTGGTCGGCAATCTCGTCGCCCGCGCCGACGCGCGCCTCGACTCCGTGGACCCGGCGCGGCTGCGGATCGGCGCCGCCGTGAAGGTGGCCTTCCCCGACCCGGCCGCCACGGACGGCGTCGTCGTACCGCGCTGGCTGCTGGAGCGGCCATGAGCGTCCGGCGCACGGAGGCCGGTGACGGGGTCGCGCTCGTCACCCTCGACCGGCCCGAGCGGCACAACGCCCTGGACGGCGCGACCGTGGACGGGCTGCGCGAGGTGTGGCGCGACCTGCGCTTCGACGACGCGGTACGGGCGGTGGTCCTCACCGGCGCGGGCGACCGGGCGTTCTGCACCGGCGTCGACCGCGGCCTCGACGTACCGCAGCCGTCGTCCCCGTACTCCGTCGACGACCCCCTGCTCACCGCGGGCCCCAAGGCCAACGACCTGTGGAAGCCGGTCGTCGCCGCCGTCAACGGCATGGCCTGCGGCGGCGCCTTCTACCTCCTGGGCGAGGCCGAATTCCTCATCGCCGCCGAAGACGCCACCTTCTTCGACCCGCACACCGCCTACGGCATGGTCAGCGCCTACGAGTCCGTCCTCATGGCGCAGCGCATGCCCTACGGCGAGGCCATGCGCATGTCCCTCATGGGCACCGCCGAACGGGTGAGCGCGCGACGGGCCTACGAGACCGGTCTCGTCTCCGAGGTCGTGCCCGGCCCCGACCTCCTCGCCACCGCCCTGCGCGCCGCCGCCGTCCTCTCCTCCTACCCGACCGAGGCCGTCCAGGGCACCGTGCGCGCCGTGTGGTCGGCCCGGGAGGCGGCCCGCGCGCACGCCACCGCGCTCGCGCCGCACCTCATCGCCCTCGGCAATCTGCCGCCGGAGCGGCAGGCGGAGCTGTTCACCGGGCGCGCCCGGGGGCCCGCCGCCTTCCGGTTGAGGTGAGCGCGGCTCACGTGGCGGGTGCGACGGTCGCGGCGTAGCGTCGGCCCCGAGGGGGCTGAGCGAGCGAAGCGAGGCGACCACGAGATGTTCCGCACCGTCGTCGGGTCGCTTCTCGCCCTCATCGGAGCGGCGGGCGCCGTCTGGAGCCCCTTCCGTGCCTGGTACGGCGGCCGCCACGGCTCCGGCATCCGGGTCGACGACCTCTTCACCGGGGTCGGCGTGACGCCTGACAAGGCGGCCCTCCTCGGCTCCCTCTTCCTCCCCATGGCCTTCGCCGCCCTCCTCACCCTCCTGGGCGTCCTCCTCCGCTCCCGCCTCACCCTCGCCCTCGCTGCCCTCCTCGTCCTCGGCATCACCATCCTCTGGATGGTCCGCCAGGGCCAAGCCTCCGGCTCCCTCACCGCCGGCGGCAACGGCCTCGACTACGGCGTCGCCACCGCCTTCGCCTCCGGCCTCCTGCTCCTCCTCGCCGCCGCCGTCCTCCCCGGCCGCCACCGGCCGCGCCGCGCCACGCCGGTTTTCGAGGAGCCCCGGTACGACGAGCCGACGTACGGCCGGTACGACGAACCACGCTACGAGGAGGAGGAGACGGGGCGGGGTGCCCCCGCAGAACTGCGTCGACAAGTGGACGACGCCTACGACACGACCAGGCAGACGCAGTTCGAGGAGGTGCCCCGGCCCGGCACCGACGACCTGCCCGGCGGCGCGCAACCCCCGCCCACCAGCCCGCCCGGCGCCTGAGGGCATCAGCCCGCCCGGCGTTTGAGGGCCCACGGGCTCACGCCCGACGCGAAGTCGCCCCGGTCCCCTTCGTCGCGTCGAGCGCGTACACGCACCGGTCCTTCGAGCACGCGTACACCACCCCCTCCGACGTCACCGGCGACCCGGTGATCTCCCCGCCGGTCTCGAGCCGCCACCGCAACTGCCCCCCGGCCGCGTCGACCGTGTACAGACAGTGGTCCTTGGACCCGAAGTGCACCCGCCCGGCCGCCACGGCGGGCGAACCGACAATCTCGTTCTGCGCCGCGAAGCGCCACCGCGGCGCACCACTGACGGCGTCCAGCGTGTAGAGCGCGCTCCCTGCGCCGAGGTGCAGCGCACCATTGGCGACGATGACGGGTTCCAGCGACTGCCGCGGCTCGGTGGCGACGCGCCAGCGCGCGTGCCCGTCGGCGGGATCGAGGGCGTAGACGGTGCCGAGGTGGTCGGCGACGTACACGCCGCCGCCCGAGACGCCGGGCCCCGGCACGTGCGCGGGCGGCGAGAACATGACGGCGGGGGCGTCGAAATGCCAGCGCTCGGCGCCACTGCGGGCGTCGAGCGCGACGACCCGCGTCCCGGCGGTGAGGTGCACGATGCCGTCCGCGACGACCGGCCGCGTGGGCACGGAGCCCGCGACGCCGGGTTCGCCGACCGGGTACGACCACATCTCGGCACCGGTGAGGGAGTCGACGGCGTGCAGGTGGCCGCCGCCCTGGTAGTAGACGGCGCGGCCGAGGACGGTGGGCCCGGAGTCCGGGGACTCGAATTCGGTCTGGGCGCCCGACCGCTCCCAGCGCAGTCCGCCGCGCGCCGCGTCCCACGCCTGGATGCCGCCGCCGCGGGTGGCGGTCACGACCGTGCCGGAGTCAGCGCGCAGCGCGTACACCCAGCCGTCGATCGCCGTACGCCAGCGCTCGCCGCCGTCGACCGCGTCGAGCGCGAAGAGGCTGGGGCCGTCGGAGGCGTGGATACGGCCGCCGTCGACGGCCATCGTCCAGGCGACGTCGCGGGTCTTGAACTGGCGGCGCCCGCTGGCCACATCGAGCGCGTGCACCTCGAAGGAGGTGACGTAGAGGAGTCCGCCGGAGACGACGGGGGTGCCCCACACGTCGTTCGACATGCGGAAACGCCACGGCCGCCACTCGCCGGGAGCGGCGGCCTGGGACTGGAGGCCCGACTGGGCGCCGTGCTGGGCCTGCTGCGACTGCGGCTGTGATTGCTGCTGCTGTGACTGCTGCTGTGACTGCTGCTGTGACTGCGGAGCCTGCTGCGCTTGCTGGCCCTGCTGCGCCGGGAGGGCGGCGGGGGCCTGGGCCGCGCCGCCGTTCGCCACGGCACCGGCGTTGGCGCCCGCGTTGGCGTTCGCGCGGTGCGCGCCCGCGCGGCGGCGTACCCAGTCCGTACCGGGCGCGGCCCCCGCCTTGTGGTCCGCCGCGTCCGCGACCCGCATCCCGGGACCGATCGGCGCGGAACCGGCGAGCTGTACGGGAACGGCGGAGGCGGGACCCGAGGTGGGACCGGAGCCGGGGCCCGCCGCGGGTCCCGCCGCGGGGCCGGATACGGGTACGGGCGCGCGGTGGTTGCCGCGGCCGTCGGGCGCGCCCGCGTGCGCCGGTGCGTTGTTCGGCGGCTGCTGCGGCCGGGGCGGGGAGTTCGGCGGGAGCGGCGGCGCGTTGCCGGGCAGTTGCGGGCCCGCGGCGTGCGCGCCCCGGCTGCCGCCCGAGGCGACGGCGGGCCGTCCGCTGCGGCGCTGCTCTATCAACGCGACCGCGCCGGGCGGCAGCCAGGCCGACGCCGTACCCGTGTCGTCGCCGCCGGTGGAGTACAGATGCGGTGCGAGCTGCGCCTGGAGGTCGGCGGGGGTGGGCCGCCGGTCCGCCTCCATCCGCATGCAGGACTCGATGAGCGGGCGCAGCTCGGGCGGCAGGCCGTGGAGATTGGGGCCCTCGCGCAGCAGCATGAAGACGGTCTCGACGGGGTTGGCGCCGTGGAAGGGCGCGTGGCCGGTCGCGGCGAACACCAGGGTGGAGCCGAGCGAGAAGATGTCGCTCGCGCCGCGCACGCTGCGGGAGTCGCGGGCCTGCTCGGGCGACATGTAGGCGGGCGTGCCGACGGCCACGTTCGTCATGGTCAGGCGGGTGTTGGAGACGCCGGACGCGATGCCGAAGTCGATGACGCGCGGCCCGTCCTCCACGACGAGTACGTTCGACGGCTTCATGTCGCGGTGCACGAGACCGGCTGCGTGGATCGACTGCAACGCCTCCGCGATTCCGGCGGCCAGCCACCGTACGGCCTGCGCGGGCATCGGGCCCGCCTCGTTGACGATCTCCTCCAACGACGGGGCCGGGACGTAGGCGGTGGCGAGCCACGGGACGGCGGCGCGGGGGTCGGCGTCGACGACGGCCGCGGTGTAGAAGCCGGAGACCGCGCGGGCGGCTTCCACCTCACGTGTGAAGCGGACCCGGAAGAGCTGGTCCTCGGCCAGTTCGGCGCGCACGGTTTTGATCGCCACCCGGCGGCCGGAAGCCGAGCGGGCGAGATAGACCAGCCCCATGCCGCCGGCGCCGAGCCGCGCCAGCACCTCGAAAGGGCCGATCCGTCTCGGGTCGTGCTGCGTAAGCTGCTCCACCACTGCCCTGCCACCTCCCCGTGCCCGCGTTGCCCGCGCTGTCGCGGCCTTACCCCGTGCTGCGCGCCGTACCGTCGTTCCGTTGTCGCTCTGCCGTCGTGCTGTGGTGCTGTCGTGCTGTGGTGCTGTGGTCGCTCTGCCGTTGTCGCCGTGCTCGTGCCGTGCTGTCGTGATCGAGCGCTTGCGCCCGCCTGTACTGCTTTGCCCGCTCTGCGCGCTCCGTACCCCGTTCGACCGGCCCAAGCGCCAGGGTACGGGCCTGATTCTTCCTGGGATGGGCGCCGGTTGCGAACCCGGGGCCGCCGCGACACGCCCGGAGAGCGAACTCGTTATCATCCGCCATTCGCACCGTCTCCGGCGCGCGGCGCGCCGAACGAGGCGTCCGGGAGGGAGGCATGGGACGCACGTGGCGCACCGGCGGCGTCCAAGTGCCTTACGGGGCGGGCGAGTCGGGACCGGCCCCCGTGGACGGGGGGCCGCGCGGGTCGGTCGCGGCTTGGTGCCAGGGCGATCCCAGGTCGGTCGCGGCTCGGTCCCTGGGCGCTCCCGGGGCGGCGGGGTTCAGCGCGGCGGGCAGGACGGGGACGGGCCGCCCGGCGCGAAGAGGTCGGCCGCCACGGCGGCGCGATGCCGGGTGGAATCGCCCCACGCGGCGGAGAGCGCCCACACCCGGCGCAGCCAGAGCGAGAGGTCGTACTCGTCGGTATAACCGATCGCACCGTGCACCTGGAGGCACCCGCGCGCCGCTTTCCCCGCCGCCTCGTTAGCGAAGACCTTCGCCATGGCCGCGTCCCGCGCCGCACTGGGCAGCCCGTGGTCGTACGCGTACGCCGCCCGCGCCACCACCGGCCGCGCGAATTCCACGGCCAGCAGGACGTCCGCCAGCCGGTGCTTCACCGCCTGCCGCTCGCCGATCGGCGACCCGAACTGCACGCGGCCCTTGGCGTAATCCACCGTCCGCTCCAGCATCGCCGCCGCCGCGCCCACCAGATCGGCCGCCGCCCCGATCGCCCCAAGCCGCGCCGCCTTCCCGGCCGCCTCCCCCCACTCCCGCGCGAGCACCGACCCGCCACCTTCCGCCCCACGCGCCAGCCCCCGATTCGGGTCGACCCCGGCAACGGGCGTACGCGGCCCGGCCCCCGCCTCCCGCAGCTCACCGTCTTCCGTGACCACCAGCACGTGATCAGCGTGGGCGGCGTGCGCGACAACGGGTTGACCTGCTGGTTCGGATACGGATACGGATGCGGACGTGGGTACGGACGTGCGTACGGATGCGGACGCGGGTACGGGTCCCGGCGCCGGAACCCGGGCTGGAAGGGACACGGCGACGGTCACCGCGCCCTCCGCCAGCCCGCGCAGCAGATCCGCCCCTTCCGGCAGCCCCCCGAGCAGTTCCGCCGCGACCGCCGCCTCCAGCAACGGCTCGGGCAGGCAGGCGCGGCCCGCCTCCTCGGTGAGCGCGACGAGCGCCTGGGCACCCAGGGGCGGCTCGTCGAGGCGCCGCCCTCCGAGGTGCTGCCTGCCGGAACCGTGGCCGCCGGGACCGTAGCCGCCGGGACCGTAGCCGTCGGGACCGTAGCCGTCGGGACCGTAGCCGTCGGCACCGGGACCGGAACCGAGACCGAGGCCGCCGTACTCCTCCGGGACCAGCAGCCCGGTCGCCCCGATCCCGGCGAGCGCCCGCCAGCGGTCCCGCGAGAACCCGGCGCGCACGTCGGCCGGTGTGCAGCGCGCCGCCAGCAGCTCGCGGGCGGTGCGGGCGAAGAGCTGTTCGTCGGGCGTGGGCGCGAGTCTCATCGGCGGGGCTCCCGGGGGAGGCCGAGCAGCCGCTCGGCGATCACATTGCGCTGGATCTCGTTGGTGCCCGCGTAGATGGGTCCGGCGAGCGCGAAGAGGTAGCCGTCCAGCCACGGCCCGCACCGCTCCGCCTCCGCGCCGAGCACGCGCAGCGCGATGTCGTGCAGGTCGAGGTCCAGTTCCGACCAGAAGACCTTGTTCAGCGAGGACTCCGGACCGCTCTCGTTGCCCTCCCGCATCCGCGTCACCGTCCGGTAGGTGTACAGCCGGTACGCCTCCGCCCGCATCCACACGTCCGCCACCGCGTCCCGGTGCGGCGCCGCCTGTTCCGGGCGCAGGCGGCACAGGTCGAGCAACCGGTCGGCCGCCGCCAGGAACCGTCCGGGGCTCCGCAGACTCAGCCCCCGCTCGCTCCCCGTGGTGGACATCGCGATCCGCCACCCCTCCCCCGCCTCCCCCAGGACGTCCCGGTCGGCCACGAACACGTCGTCCAGGAACACCTCAGCGAATCCGGCCTCCCCGTCAAGCTGCCGGATCGGCCGTACCGTCACGCCCGGGGCCGCCAGGTCGACCATGAAGTACGTCAGGCCGTGGTGCCGCCGCGAGTCGGGGTCGCTCCGGAAGAGGCCGAAGAGCCGGTGCGCGTAGGCCGCCCGCGAACTCCACGTCTTCTGCCCGCTCAGCCGCCACCCGCCGCGCGCCTCGTCCCGTACCGCCCGCGCCCGCAGATTCGCCAGGTCGGAACCCGCCTCCGGCTCCGACCAGCCCTGCGCCCACACCTCCTCCCCGCTGGCCATCGGCGGCAGCACCCGCGCCCGCTGCTCCTCCGTACCGAAGGCGAAGACGGTGGGCGCGAACAGGAAGATGCCGTTCTGCCCGACGCGCCCCGGCGCGCCCGCCCGCCAGTACTCCTCCTCGAAGATCAGCCACTCGTCCAGGCCGAGGCCCCTTCCCCCGTACTCCTCCGGCCATCCGACGACCGCCCACCCGGCCTCGTACAGCGTCCGCTCCCACTCCTGGTGCGCGCGGAAACCGTCCGCCGTGTCCATCGACGGCAGCGGCTCACGCGGCACCCGACGGGTAAGCCAGTCCCGTATCTCCCGCCGGAACGCGTCCTGTTGAGCACTGAAGGAAAGGTCCGTCACCGCGCTAGGATAACCGACTATCTGACGGATCGTCAGATCCCGGTACGGCCAGGACGCACCTCATCGCACGCCACCGCGCCCTCACCTCAAAGCACGTCACCTCACATCGCCTCACCTCTCTCATCACCCTCACGTCACCTCTCATCACCTCCCAGCCCTGCGAGAACGGAGCCCCCGATGCCCGAGGCCTACATCGTCGAAGCGGTACGCACCCCCGTCGGCCGCAAGAACGGCGCGCTCGCCCCCGTCCATCCCGCCGACCTCGGCGCCCATGTGCTGACCGCCCTGGTCGAACGCGGCGGCTTCGACCCCGGCGCCGTCGAGGACGTCGTCTTCGGCTGCGTGGACGCCATCGGCGGCCAGGCCGGTGACATCGCCCGCACCTGCTGGCTGGCCGCCGGACTGCCCGAGCACGTACCGGGCGTGACCGTCGACCGGCAGTGCGGCTCCTCCCAGCAGGCCGTGCACTTCGCGGCGCAGGCCGTGCTGTCCGGCACCAGCGACCTGGTCGTGGCGGGCGGCGTCCAGAGCATGTCCCGGATACCGATCGGCGCGGCCATGGTGGTGGGCCGCGAGTACGGCTTCACCGATCCGTTCTCCGGGTCCACCGGCTGGCGCGCCCGCTACGGCGACCAGCCCGTCAGCCAGTTCGGCGGGGCCGAACTCATCGCCCGCGACTGGGACATCAGCCGCGAGGACATGGAGCGCTTCGCCCTGGAGAGCCACCGTCGCGCCCTGCACGCGCTCGACAGCGGCTGGTTCGCCCGCGAAACGGCCGCCCTCCCCGAACTCGCCACCGACGAGGGCCCCCGCCGCGACACCTCGGCGGAGCGGATGGCCGCCCTGCCGTCGATCGTGCCCGGCGGCCGGCTCACCGCGGCCCTGTCCTCGCAGATCTCCGACGGCGCCGCCGCGCTGCTCGTCGCGAGCGAACAGGCGGTGCGCGACCACGGCCTGACCCCCCGCGCGCGGATCCACCATCTGTCCGCCCGCGGCTCCGACCCGATCCGCATGCTGACCGGGCCGATCCCCGCGACCGAACACGCCCTGGCCAGGACGGGCATGTCCATCGGCGACTTCGACGCGGTGGAGATCAACGAGGCGTTCGCATCCGTGGTGCTGGCCTGGCTGAAGGAGACCGGCGCCGACCCCGACGTGGTCAACCCGTGCGGCGGCGCCATCGCCCTCGGCCACCCGCTGGGCGCGACCGGCGCCCGGCTGATGACCACCCTGCTGCACCACCTGGAGCGCACCGGTGGCCGCTACGGCCTCCAGACCATGTGCGAGGGCGGCGGCCAGGCCAACGTCACCGTCATCGAACGGCTCTGATCCGGCTCACGCGCCGGGTATCGAACCGCTCCTCCGCGTCACGTCGATGATCGCGAACCTCGCGCCCTGGTCGTCGGCGACGACGGCCATCCGTCCGAACGGCGAGTCCTCCGGCCCCATGACGACCCGTCCGCCGAGCCGGCCCACGGTGTCGGCGGCGGCGTCGCAGTCCGCGACCACGAAGTAGACCTGGAAGGCGGGCGGCTCGTCGCCGCCCCCGGACGCGCTGTTCATCCGGCCGGCGAGCTGGCCCTCGGGGTCGCCGGGGCGGGACCACACCTTGTAGTCGAAGTGGACGCCGTCACCGACCTGCACGCCGTCGTAGCCGAAGACCGTCTCGTAGAAGGCGTCGACCGCCGCCGCGTCCCGCGTGTGGTTCTCGGTCCAGCAGTAGGCACCGGGCACGTTGACCACGTCGAAGCCGGGGTGGCCGCGGAGCTGGAAGGCGCCGAAGAAGGAGCCGCCCGGGTCCACGGCGCCGACCAGCACACCGGTGTCGCCGATCTCGTCGGGGCCGAAGACGACGTGCCCGCCCGCCTCGGTGATCTTGGCCGCGGTCTTCGCGGCGTCCGCGGTGGCCAGGTGTATGCCCCAGGCCGTGGGCATCGACTCGTCCATCTTGCCCATCAGGGCCGCCGCGTTCTTCCCGTCGAGCTTGGCCAGCGTGTAGTGCCCGAACTGCTCGCCCTGGTCCTCGAACGTCCAGCCGAACAGCTCGCCGTAGAAACGCCGCCCGGCCGCGAGGTCGGGAAGCGAGACGTCGGCCCAACAGGGAGCGCCTTCACCGAATGCGGACATGAGCTGGTTCCTCTCGCGAATGTCTGGAATGCCACCGTAACCAGTGATCTTCCCGCCCGCACGAGAGAGAATTCGAACATATGGTCAATTCTTGAGACGGCCCAGGACTCCCTCGGTTTCGGCCATGATCCGGTCCACCAGCTCCGCGCACGAGGGCAGGTCGGCGATCACTCCCGCCACCTGCCCCGAGGCCATGACGCCCAGGTCAGCGCGCCCTTCGACCATCGCGGCGCGGAGCAGCACCGGGGTGTTCGCGGCCATCAGGACCTGCGGCCAGCTCAGCTCGCGGGCGCCGCGCATCGCCCGTCCCTCCCGGAGCATCGCGCGCAGCGGCGTCCCGGACAGCCGGGAGAAGCGGACGGCGTTGCGCAGCGCGCGCGGGTAGCGGACGAGGGGGCCGCCGCGTTCCAGCGAGCGGACGAAGTCGGTGGCGAGGACGCGGTGCGGCACCCCGTCGACCTCGGTGGTGACGAGGGTGCCGGTGACGTCGGCGGCCAGGTAGCGGTCCTGGACGGCGCGCGGCACGGGCGCGTCGGAGGTCAGCAGGAAGCGGGTGCCCATCGCGATGCCGTCCGCGCCGTAGGCGAGAGCCGCGACGAGGCCGCGCCCGTCGAAGAAGCCGCCCGCGCCGACCACGGCCACCCCGCTGCCCCGCAGCGCGTCCACCACCTGCGGCAGCAGCAGCGTGGTCGGCACCCGGCCGGTGTGCCCGCCGCCCTCGCCGCCCTGCACGATCACCGCGTCCGCGCCCCACTCGGCGACCTTCTCCGCGTGCCGCCGCGCCCCGACCGACGGCACCGCGACCATCCCCTCGTCGTGCGCGGCGCGGATCAGCTCCCTGGTCGGCGCCTGGGCGAAGGACGCCACCCGTACGCCCTCGCGGCCCATCAGCGCGATCCGCCGTGCCGCGTCCGGCGCGTCGGCCCTGAGGTTGACCCCGAAGGGCCGTCCGGGGGCCGCCGCCTTGACCTCGGCGACGGCCGCGGCCAGTTCGTCGTACGACAAGGTGGCGGCGGCCAGTACGCCGAGGGCCCCGGCGTTGGCCGCGGCGGCGACGAGGCGGGGGCGGGCGACGTATCCCATACCGGTCTGCACGATGGGGTGGCGGATGCCGGTGAGGTCGGTGAGGCGGGTGCTCAGCGGACCGCCGGCGGTCATGCGGGGACCTCGCGGTCGCGGGCGGAGCGCGGGTCGAGGACGTCGCGCAGGACGCGCAGTTCGGCGTCGGTGGGCTGTCGGGTGGATGGGACGCGGGCCGGGACGGTGAGGCGGAAGCCGGTCGCCGCTACGACCTGCTCCAGGGTGACGCCGGGGTGCAGCGAGGCGAGCCGCATGTGGTGGCCGGGTCCGCCGAAGTCCAGGACGCACAGATTGGTGACGACCGTGCGCAGACCGTGGAAGCGCGCGGCGCGGCCGACAGCGGCGGCGCGGTCGTAGCCGATGCCGCAGACGACGTCGACGCGCTCGACGAAGGCGCGCGGGGCGTGCCGGGGCACCCAGTAGCTGGTGGTGTGGTTGACGGTGTTGCCGGGGGCGCCGCGCGCGCCGAGGAGCTGCCGGGTGGGGCGGGCCCAGGGGCCGATGCAGGAGATGTTGGCGTTGCCGTACGCGTCGATCTGGCTGGGGCCCATCATGACGTGGCGCCGCCCGCGCGCGGCCAGGTCGAGGACCGCGCGGTAGGGCAGCCAGCCCTCGACGGTGAGCGCGTCGGGTGCCGCCCCGAGGGGGATGTCACCGGCCAGCAGATAGGCCAGCCCGTCGCTGAGCACCAGGTCGGGGGCGAAGGTGGCGCGGGCGAGGCGGGCGCCGAGGGTGGGCACGACGCCCATGGGGCTGGCCAGGATCTCGCCGTCGCCGCGCCAGGCGTCGGCGCAGGCGGCGACGCAGATCTCGGCCCTGGTGGCGGGGCCGGTCGCCGCGGCGGTCGCGCCCTTCGAGGGCGCGGTCGAGCCGTTCGGGGGCGCGGTCATCGGGTCGCCTCCTCGTGGAAGTTATCCACAGCCTGTTGATAAGACGATTCATCCATATGGCTGAGGAAGCGTTCGGCGAAGGCGGCCCAGGCCGCCGGGTCGGCCGCGGCGGTCGCGTAGGCGCGCTGGAACGGCTCGTCGCGGCCGTATTCGGGCGGGCACTCGGTGAAGTGCGCGCCGCGCGGCGCCTCGATCACGCCGTGGGTGAGGTAGCGGTGCAGGACGAGGGCGTGCACGCACCCCGCCTCCTTGAGCAGGTCCGCGGTGGGCACGACGCGTTCGGCCGACACATAGGCGGCGTCCGCGGCCTGGCAGAACAGGTCGTCGAAGAACTGGTCGGGCCCGGTGAGTGCGGCGCTGCCCGCGGGGTCGGCGAGGTTGGCGTGCACCAGGGCGGCGTCCAGCCGCAGCGGCGGTACGGCGACCACCTCGTCCCCGGTGCCGTAGGGGTCGCGGAGCACCCGCAGCTCGGGCGCGTACCGCAGCACGTCGGCGCCGAGCCCGGCGCGTACCGGCATGAAGGGCAGCCGGAGGGCTGCGGCGCGCAGCCCGGCCAGGAACATGCCCTCGTCCATTTCGAGCGCCTTGACGGTGCCGTTCTCGCGGGCGGCGCGGAAGTGCGGCTCCAGGGGGACGGAATCGAGGGTGACGAAGCCGTAGACGACCTTGCGGACCTTGCCCGCCGCGCACAGCAGGCCGACGTCGGGGCCGCCGTAGGAGACCAGGGTGAGGTCGGTGAGCGGGGAGCGGAGGATCGCCCGCACCAGGGCCATCGGTTTGCGGCGCGAGCCCCAGCCGCCGATGCCGACGGTCATGCCGTCGGCGAGGTGCGCTATCGCTTCGTCGGCGGTCATGCGCTTGTCCGTCATCCGGCGCCTCCCTCGGTGAAGGCGTCGCGCAGCCGGTCGCCGACGCCCGCCAGGTTGAGTTCGAAGGTGAAGCCCTGTTCGTAGCGGTAGGAGCGCTTGACGTCGACCGGGTCGATGCCGTTGAGCGACTGTTTCGCGGCCCTGACCACCTGCGGGTCCTTGGCGGCGACCGCGGTGGCGATCTCGATGGCTGCGTCGCGCAGACGATCCCTGGAGGTGAGCGCGAGGACCGTGCCGTAGCCGTGCAGCTCGGCGGCCGTGGCGTTCTGCGACGTGTAGACCATGTGCCGCATGCGCTGCTGCGGTACGAGCCTGGCCAGGTGAGTGGCGGCGCCGAGCGCGCCCCTGTCGACCTCGGGCAGGCCGAAGTACGCGTCATGGGAGGCGATGACCAGATCGGCGTTCCCGGCCAGGCCGACGCCGCCGCCGAGGCAGAAGCCGTGCACGGCGGCGATCACGGGGACCTGACAGTCGTAGACGGCGGAGAAGGCGGCGGCGCATCCGGCGTTGGCGCCGAGCAGCGCGTCGAATCCGGCGGTGCTCTGCATCTCCTTGAGGTCGACCCCCGCGCAGAATCCGCGGCCCTCCGCGCGCAGGACCACCGCCCGCACCTCCGGGTCCGCGCCCTGCGCGGTGAGCGCGTCGGCGAGTGCGAACCAGTCCTTCACGTCGATCGCGTTGACCGGCGGCGCGTCGATCACCACTTCCGCGACGCCGGTCCCGGGGCGTGCCACCTGTATCGCCATGCGCCGTCCTCCGCCCGCTCGTTGGCCTTTTACGGATGTACGGATCGGGATCCCGACCGATGTCCGGCACAGATCTGACGGATCGTCAGTTCCTCTGGCACGATAGCCCACGTGACGGACGACCTGGAAGGGCGAGTGGCGGTCGTGACCGGCGGCACCCGCGGCATCGGCCGGGGCATCGCCGAGGCGCTGGCGGCGGCCGGCGCCCGGGTGCTGGTGTGCGGGCGCACCCCGCCCGCGGACCTGCCGCCCGGTGTCGCCTTCCGGGCCGCGGACGTCCGCGACCCCGAGGCGGTGCGGGCGCTCTTCGCGCACGTCGCCGAGGCGTACGGGCGGCTCGACCTGCTGGTGAACAACGCGGGCGGCTCCCCCGCCGCCGACGCCGCCACCGCCTCGCCGCGCTTCTCGCGGGCGGTCGTCGAGCTGAATCTGCTGGCGCCGCTGTACTGCGCACAGGCCGCGTACGCCCTGATGGCCCGCCAGCCGGACGGCGGCTCCATCGTCAACATCGGCAGCGTCAGCGGCAGCCGCCCCTCGCCGGGAACCGCCGCATATGGCGCCGCCAAAGCGGGCCTGGCCTCTCTCACCCGCTCGCTGGCCGCCGAGTGGGGCCCCGCGATCCGGGTGAACTGCCTGGTCGTGGGCTTGGTGCTGACGGACCGCTCGGCGGCGCACTACGGGGAGGGCGACCCCGCCGTACAGCGCGCGGTGGCCGCCGCCATACCGCTGGGGAGATTCGCGGAACCGGCCGACATCGCCGGTCCCGTCCTCTTTCTGGCCTCCCCGTCAGCACGCTATGTAACCGGCGCTGAGCTGCATGTTCATGGTGGCGGTGAGCTGCCTCCCCATTTGCAGGCGGCCGAATCGCGCGCTGATCACCCGTCGGTAAACTGACGGCATGACAGGACAAGTTCGCACCGTCGACGGCCGTGTTGCCGGTCGCCGCGGGCAGGCGACGCGGCAGAAGCTGCTCGACTGCCTGGGCGAGATGCTCAGCACGTCGCCGTACCGGGACGTCAAGGTCATCGACGTCGCCCGGATGGCGGGCACCTCCCCCGCAACGTTCTACCAGTACTTCCCCGACGTCGAGGGCGCCGTTCTCGAACTCGCCGACGAGATGGCCAAGGAGGGGGCGGGCCTGACCGAATTGGTCGCGGGCCGCTCCTGGGTCGGCAAATCAGGCGCCCAGGCGGCCGAGGAACTCGTCGACGGTTTCCTCTCCTTCTGGCGGAAGCACGACGCCATTTTGCGCGTCGTCGACCTCGGAGCAGCGGAAGGGGACAAGCGGTTCTACAAGATCCGCATGAAGATCCTCAACGCCGTCACCAATTCCCTGACCGACTCCATCAAGGACCTTCAGAGCAAGGGCAAGGTCGACAAGGAGGTCAGCCCGGCGGCCGTCGCCGGATCGCTGGTCGCCATGCTGGCCGCTGTCGCCGCTCACCAGAAGGGCTTCACGAGCTGGGGCGTCAAGCAGGCCGAGCTGAAGCCGAATCTCGCGCTGCTGGTCCACCTCGGTGTGACCGGAAAGAAGCCCGCCAAGTAGCGGACGCGGCACGCACCGCTTTTTCGCGTTGACGTTTCGCCGTCCTGCCAGAAAGTCACGCCCTGACGCGGGCGCCGCACAGTCCTCGGGGGAGGTACGCGGCGCCCGCGTCTTCGTGTGGGTGACGCCCCCTATCCGCGTCTTCGTGTGGGTGACTTTTCACCCCCGCCTCACTCGCGCGGCGTCAGCCGGAACACCCGGATCTCGCGCGTCACGCGGGAGGCGTAGACCGCGTAGGGCGGCCAGAAGGCGACCAGCGCCTTCCAGGCGGCGGCGCGGTCGTCGCCGGTCAGCAGGCTCGCGGTGACCTGGAGGTCGCGGCCCCGGCCGCTGACCACGGCGTCGGGATGCGCCAGCAGATTGGCCGACCAGGCCGGATGCCCCGGACGGCCGAAGTTGCTGCCCACGAGAACGAGGGTGCCGCCGTCCTCCGGCATGCACGCCAGCGGCGTACGCCGCGGCAGTCCGCTGCGTGCGCCGGTCGCGGTGAGGACGACGCCGGGCAGCAGGCTCGCGCTGACCAGGAACCTTCCGCCGGTCAGCCGGTGGACCGCGCTGTCCATGACCGGCACCACATGCGGCGCGATCTTGGCGAAGGCCCGGGTGGCCGACACCTTCTGCACGGACCTGCCCAGAACGCCGGTCCTGCTGACCACACCGCGCCCGCTGACGGCGCCCTTCACGGCGGCGTCGGCCGCGCCGCTCACGCCGCGCTCCTGACCACCGAGGGCGCGAAGAGCCCCGCCCGGTCGGCGGCGTGCGCGCGCAGGGCGTCGACCGGTCCGAAGAGCAGTTCGTCGGCGGTGGCCCGCTTGAAGTACAGATGCGCGTGGTGCTCCCAGGTGAAGCCGAGGCCGCCGTGCAACTGGATCGCCGCGCCCGCCACCATGCGCAGCGTTTCCAGCGCCTGGGCGAGGGCTACGGGCGCGGCCAGCTCGAATTCGGCGCTCGCCTCGGTGTCGTCCGCCCCGGAGGAGGCCCCGGCCGCCCAGGCGGCGTAATAGGCGGCGGACCGCGCCGCCTGAAGCTGTACGTACAGGTCGGCGAGCCGGTGCTTGACCGCCTGGAAGGAGCCGATCGGGCGCCCGAACTGCTCCCTGACCTTCACGTACTCCACCGTCGAGGTGAGCGCGTGATCGGCGGCGCCCACGGCTTCCGCGGCGAGCGCGGCGGCGGCGAGGCGGCCGGCGTCGGCCAGGGCGGCGGCGGGGGCGCCGCCGAGCGCTTCAGCGGGAGTGTCGCGCAGCTCGACGCGGGCCAGGGGCCGGGTCTCGTCGAGCGCGGTCAGGCGCGTGCGTACGAGCCCCGGTGCGGAGGATTCAACGAGGAAGAGCCGGGTACGGGTGGCCGCGTATCCGCCGGTGTGGGCCGCCACGATCAGCAGGTCCGCGCTGTGCGCGCCGAGCGCGCGGTCCGCCTGCCCGTAGAGCAGGTGCCGTCCTGGCGGCCCGTCGGCCGCCGCGCGGGCCTGGACGCCGCCCGCCCGGCCGCCACCCGCCCAGTCGCCGTCATTGGGCCCGGTGAGGGCCAGCGCGGTGGCCGGCGGGCCAGCGGTGACCAGCGCGGCGGTCAGGGTGCCGTCGGCGATCCGCGGCAGCAGGCGAGCCCGCTGCTCCTGATTGCCGAGGGCCGCGATCAGGGGCGCGGCCAGGACGGAGGTGCCGAGCAGCGGGGACGGCAGCAGCGCCCGGCCGGTCTCCTCGCAGGCGAGGACCAGTTCGGTGGGGCCGCAGCCGACGCCGCCGACCGCTGCGGGCAGCGCGAGCCCCGGCAGGCCGAGCGTCTGCGCGAGATGGCGCCACAGCGCCTCGTCGTGCCCCGCCGCCGTGGCGACGGCGGCCCGCACATCGTCGGGACCACAGCGTTTGTGCAGCAGGTCCCGCAATGTGCGCCGGATTTCGGCCTGCTCGTCGGTGAACGCGGCGTCCATCGGCCGCTCCTCCCTGCCGCGACTGCGATCTGACGGGCCGTCATCTTAGGTGCCCCCCGCCACGATGCCCAGGCCCGTGCACCGCCGATACGCGAGCCGGCGCCAAGGCCGCACCTGGTGGCGGGCGCCACACCAGCGCCCGGGCGGATACGCCAACCCACGGCGCCGCACGGCCGCCACCCGTGCGCGGCCCCACAAGACCGCCCGCCAGGGACCGTGAAACCGACCCACCCCGGACCCCGCGCACCGACGCACACGCCCCGGCGGGGCATCATGTCCCGCATGACCAGCAGCAGCCAGCCGCCGGGGGCGCCGCGGCGCAGCGCCCTCCGCCGCTTCCTCTCCCCCGGCCCCGACTCCTCGACGACCCAGCTCAGGGCATACGCGTGGACGTGGGCGATCTTGCTGGTGGTGTGGATCAGCGCGCAGTTCTGGGCGCATCCGGACGGGCTGCGCAGGGCGCTGTACATCCTGCTGTCGCTGGTCTCGATCACACAGGCGCTGAGCGCGCTCGCACTGCTGAGCAAGCGGTCGGACAGGCGGCGCTGAACCCGTACCGGGACCGTATCGCCGCCACGCGAATCTGATGTACCGTCAGATTCATGGCTCAACGCCCCCGTGGACAACGTGCTGTGGCGGTCGTCGGTGTCGCCCTGTCGGACTGCGGACGGGTGGACGACGCCACCGCGTACGCGCTGCACGCGCAGGCGGCCAGGCGCGCGCTCGCCGACTCCGGTCTCGACCGGGCCGTGGTGGACGGCCTGGCCTCCGCCGGGCTCGGCACGCTGGCGCCGGTCGAGGTGGCCGAGTATCTGGGGCTGCGGCCGACCTGGGTGGACTCCACGGCCGTGGGCGGCTCGACGTGGGAGGTGATGGCCGCGCACGCGGCGGACGCCATAGCCGCGGGCCACGCCAACGCCGTGCTGCTCGTCTACGGCTCCACCGCCCGCGCCGATCTCAAAGCGGGCCGCCGTACCGCCAATCTGTCCTTCGGCGCGGGCGGCCCGCTCCAGTTCGAGGTCCCGTACGGCCACACGCTGATCTCCAAGTACGCGATGGCCGCGCGGCGCCACATGCACGAGTACGGCACCACCTTGGAGCAGCTCGCCGAAGTCGCCGTCCAGGCGCGGTCGAACGCGGCCCGCAATCCCGACGCCATGTACCGCGCGCCCATCACCGTGGACGAGGTGCTGTCGGGGCCAATGATCGCGGACCCGTTCACCAAGCTGCACTGCTGCCTGCGCTCCGACGGCGGCGGCGCCGTATTGCTGGCGGCCGAGGAATATGTGCCGGATTGCGCCAAGCCGCCGGTATGGGTGCTGGGCAGCGGCACGTCGGTGTCGCACACATCGATGGCCCAGTGGCCGGACTTCACCGTCTCCCCCGCCGCGGCCTCGGGACGGCTGGCCTTCGAGCGCGCGGGGGTGACGCCCGCGGAGATCGACCTGGCGGAGATCTACGACGCCTTCACCTATATGACGCTGGTAACGCTGGAGGATCTGGGGTTCTGCGCCAAGGGCGAGGGCGGCGCCTTTGTGGCGGACGGGCGGCTGACGGTGGACGGCGCGCTGCCGGTGAACACCGACGGCGGCGGCCTGTCCGCCTGCCACCCCGGTATGCGCGGTCTTTTCCTGCTCGTCGAGGCCGTACGGCAGTTGCGCGGCGATGCGGGTGAGCGGCAGGTGCGCAAGGCGGGCGGGCGGCTGCCGGAGCTGGCCGTCGCCTCGGGGACGGGCGGCTGGTTCTGCTCCTCCGGCACGATGGTGCTCGGCCGGGGCTGAGGCCGGGCGATCCGCACCGGTCAGCGCCGGTGTCCCGGCCGTACGCGGCCGGCTGCGCCCGATACCCTTCCCGCGTGCTGCGACGCCTCCTGCTGCCCGCCGTGTGCACCGCCGCGCTGGTCCTGGTGTCGGTGCTGCTGCCCGGTGCCGGACACCCGCGTACGGCGCCGCACTGGACGAACAGGGCCGCCGCGCGCTTCTGGACCCCCGAGCGGATGGCCGACTCCATGCCGTCGTCGGTCCGGCAGCTCGGCCCGGCGGCGGAACCGGGCACCGTGCCGGGACCGTTCACCCGCTCCGAGACCGCGACGCACTTCGGGGGCGTCCCGACCGTCGGCATGCTCTTCTCGGTCGACGGCGACATGACCGCGCACTTCTGCACCGCGAGCGTCGTGCACAGCCCCGGCCGCGACCTGATCCTGACCGCCGCGCACTGCCGGCCGGGCGCGAACATCGGCTTCGTACCGCAGTTCCGCGCGGGTGCGGCCCGGCAGCCGTACGGGATCTGGGCCGTCTCGCAGGTCTTCACCGACGCGCGCTGGGCACCCGCGGACGACGCCGAATCCGCCTACGACTTCGCCTTCGCCCGGGTCGCGCCGGACGCGGACGGGCGGCGGATCGAGGAGGTGACGGGCGGCAACCGCCTGATCCGTACGCCCGGCTTCCACAACCGCGTCACCGTCATCGGCTACCCGCGCACCTCCGACGACCCGTCCGACCAGGCGATCACCTGCACGACGACCACCTCGCGGCTCGAAGGGCTGCGCCAATTGCAGCTGGTGTGCGCGGGTTACTTCGCCGGCACCTCCGGCAGCCCGTGGCTGCTCGACTACAACACCCGCACCAAGAGCGGCAGCGTCATCGGTCTGATCGGCGGCGAGGACGAGGGCGGGCTGTCCGACCGGATCTCGTACAGCCCGTTCTTCGACGACGCGATCCAGGCGCTGTACCGGAAGGCGGTACGGGCCCGGTCGCATACGCCGCACATAGTGACCGCCAAGCGCTGACGCCCGCCTCACGCGGGCGGCAGGGGCTCAGGCCGGGCGGAAGACGGGGATCGCGGGCTCGTCCTCGGGCGGGGTTCCCGCGTCCGCGCCACGGCGGAAATCCACCCTCAGCGGCATCCCGATCCGTAATCTCTGCGCCGCGCAGTCGATGACTTCCGTCATCATGCGCGGCCCTTCGGCGAGGTCGACGACGGCCGCCGCGTAGGGGAGCCGGTCGCGGAACGGCGGCAGGTCGTTGAGGTGGACGACCGACCAGGTGTAGAGAGTGGCGAGGCCGGAGGCGGTCTCCCAGACCACGTCCTCGCTCCAGCAGTGCGGGCAGAATTCGCGCGGGTAGTGGTGCGCGGCGCCGCATCCGTCGGCCCGGCAGCGCCGGATGAGCAGCCGCCCCTCGGCCGCCGCGTCCCAATAGGTCCGGGTGAAGGCGTCGGTTCGCGGCAGATCGAACCGCGCCGCGCCGCTCACCGGAACAGCCCGAAGGCGTCGTCCAGAGACCATGTCTGCCAGCTCACGGCGAAGAACGCCACGACCGAGATCAGCGCCATCATGGCGTTCTGTCCCTGCTCGGCCCAGTCGTGGATCATCAGGACGAGGTAGAGCAGGTTCAGCAGCAGGCCGCCGACGAGGGCGACGGGGGTGAGCAGGCCGGTGATCAGGCCGAGCCCGAGGGCGAGTTCGGCGTAGACGACGACGTACGCCATCAGGCGAGGTCGCGGGGCGACGACCGCCGCGAAGCCGGTGCGCACGAAGGGCCAGCGGTGCCGCTCGGCCACGTCGGCGGCCCAGGCGATGCCCGTACCGCGCGCGAACCACGCCTTCTTGTCCTTGTGCCGCCAACTCTCCAGCCACCACAGCCCCAGCCCTATGCGCAGTACGGCCAGCCATTCCGGGCCGCTGAGCCAGATCGCGCGCATGCCGGACCTCCTCCGAATCTGACGGTACGTCAGTTCAGCGGACGGCGGGCGGTATGCGCAAGAGGCCGGACCGAACCTCGCCGACCGATCCGTTCCGGGCTACGCTCACACGCGCGCGAGCAGTTACCTTCCGGTACCGCCGCAACTCGTTTCTCGTACGACTTTCAGGCCCCGGGAGTTCTCCATGTCCCACCCCAGCAACGCCGGTTCGGGCACGCCCGCGAGCAGCGCGACCGCCGAGCCGGACGCCATCGTCATCGGCGCGGGACCCGGCGGCCTGGCCGCCGCTGCCGCGCTCAGAGCGCGAGGGGTGCGCCCCCTGGTACTGGAGCGCTCGGAGCACCTCGGCGCCTCCTGGCGCGCCCACTACGACCGGCTGCGCCTGCACACCACGCGCCGGCTGTCCGCGCTTCCCGGCCTGCAGATCCCGCGCGCGTACGGCCGTTGGGTCGCCCGCGACGACGTGGTGCGCTACCTGGAGCAGTACGCCGAGCACCACGACCTGGACATCACCACCGGCATAGCGGTGGAGCGCGTCGACCGCGCGGCGTCGGGCGCGGGCTGGGAGCTGCCCGCCAACGGCGGCCGGGTGCTCACCTCCCCCGTGGTCGTCGTCGCCACCGGCCACAACCACGCGCCGCACATACCGGACTGGGAGGGCCGCGACACCTTCCCCGGCGAACTCCTGCACTCCGCCGCCTACCGCAACGCCGCGCCCTACGCCGGGCGCGACGTGCTCGTCGTCGGCGTCGGCAACAGCGGCGCCGAGATCGCCGTCGACCTCGTCGAAGGCGGCGCCGCCCGGGTACGGCTCGCCGTCCGCACCCCGCCGCACATCATGCGCCGGTCCACGGCGGGCTGGCCCGCGCAGGCCAGCGGCATCCTGTGCCGACGGCTGCCGACCCGCGTCGTCGACCGCGTCGCCCCGTACATCGAGCGGGCCAGCGTGCCCGACCTGTCGGCGTACGGCCTGCCCCGCCCGGAAACCGGCCTGTACGCGCGCGTGCTCGACGGCTCCATCCCCGTGCAGGACGTGGGCCTGATCGAGGCCGTACGCGCCCGGCGGGTCGAACCCGTCGCCGCCGTCGAGCGCTTCGACGGGGACAAGGTGCACCTGGCCGACGGCTCGCAGATCAGCCCCGAGGTCGTCATCGCCGCCACCGGGTACCGGCGCGGCCTCGAACCGCTCGTCGGCCACCTCGGCGTACTCGACGGGCGCGGGCGCCCGGTCGCGCACGGCGCCCGCTCGCCCAAGGGCGCCCCCGGTCTGTACTTCACCGGCTTCACCAACCCCATCAGCGGCATGTTCCGCGAAATGGCCATCGACGCCCGCCGGATCGCCCGGAAGGTGTCCCACACCCGCTGACCCGTACGCGCCCGCTTCGTACGTACCGCCGCGGCACCCGGCCGTGCGCGCGCTGCCGCACGCCCGCTCCCACACCCCCGCTCCCACATCCCCCTCTCTCCATACGCAGGCCGCCGACCCGCTCGGGACGCCGGAACCCCGCGTCCCCGCGTCCCCGCGTCCCCGCGAGCGAACCGGACGCCGCGCGTCCGCACCCCGCACAGGGCCGCACATTTCTTTTCCGTGACCCGACTGTTCCTGACAGGTCGTCAGTTCAGTAATCTGACTATGCGTCAGTTCTGTAGACCCAGCAGCAGGAGGGGGCGAGACCGATGCTCGGATCCACGTTCAGCACCCGCAGTCCCGGCCCGGGGCCCGTCGCGCGCGGCGGGTCGGACACCGATGTCGGCGGCCGTCCGCTGCACGCCCCCGTACCCGACCTCGACAGGTTCTTCCGGCCACGGACGGTGGCGGTGGTCGGCGCGTCCGACACCGAGGGGCGGCCCAACACCGGCATCACGCGACAGCTCCTGACCTGGTCGCAGCGGGTCGGCGCCCAGTTGCTGCCGGTCAACCCCGGCCGGGAGACCGTCTTCGGCCTGCCCTGCCACGCCTCGGTGGCCGATCTCCCGGAGGACGTGGACCTGGCGGTGCTGCTGGTCGCCGACCCGCTGCCGGTGATCGAGCAACTGGGCGAGGCGAAGGTCTCCTTCGCCGTGGCCTTCGCCTCCGGCTTCGCCGAGACCGGCGCCGAGGGCGCGGCGGCCCAGACCCGGCTGGCCGAGGTCGTCGCCCGCTCCGGCCTGCGGCTGCTCGGACCGAACACCAACCTCAACGCCTTCGAGGAGTTCCGCGAGGACCTCACGGGACCCGCCATCGCGCTGATCACCCAGTCCGGCCACCAAGGCCGCCCCCTGCACTCCCTCCAGCAACTCGGCATCCGGCTCAGCCACTGGGCGCCCACCGGCAACGAAGCGGACCTGGAGACCGCCGACTTCATCTCCTACTTCGCCGGGCAGCCCGAGGTCGGCGCCATCGCGGCATATGTGGAAGGGCTCAAGGACGGCAGGTCCTTCTGCCTCGCCGCCGACCGCGCCGCCCGGCGCAAGGTGCCGGTGGTGATGGTCAAGGTGGGCCGTACCGACGCCGGGGCCAGGACCGCCGCCTCGCACACCGGCAAGCTCACCGGGACCGATTCCGTGATCGACGCCGCCCTGCGGCAGTTCGGCGTGATCCGCGTCGACGGGCTCGACGAACTCCAGGACACCGCGGCCCTGCTGGCCCGCGCCCGGCCGCCCGCCGCGGACGGGGTCGTCGTCTACTCCATATCCGGCGGCACCGGCGCGCACTTCGCCGACCTGGCCACCTCGGCCGGGCTGCGGCTGCCCGCGCTGTCGGAGGCCAAGCGCACCGAACTCCACCAGTGGATCCCGGACTACCTGAACGTCGCCAACCCGGTCGACAACGGCGGCCACCCGGTGGGCGACTGGCGCGGCCGGAAGATCATCGACGCGATCCTGGCCGATCCGGCCGTCGGCGTACTGATCTGTCCCATCACCGGCCCCTTCCCGCCGATGAGCGACAAGCTGGCCCGCGACCTGGCGGACGCGGCCGAGGAGACGGACAAGCTGATCTGCGTGGTGTGGGGCTCCCCGGTCGGCACCGAGGACGCCTACCGCACCACCCTGCTCGGCTCCTCCCGGCTGGCGACCTTCCGCACCTTCGGCAACTGCGTCACCGCCGTGAAGTCCTACCTCGACCACCACCGCTTCACCGCCGCCTACCGCTCGCCCTTCGACGAAGCGCCGCGCACACCGTCGTCCTCGGCGCGCAAGGCGCGCGGCCTGCTGCGCGAGGGCCACCAGCTCAGCGAGCACGCGGCCAAGCAACTGCTGCGGGCGTACGGGATCCGGGTGCCGCGCGAGCAGTTGGTGACCAGCGCGGCGGGCGCCGTCCGGGCCGCGGGCCTGGTCGGCTACCCGGTGGTGATGAAGGCTTCCGCGGCGCAGCTCGGGCACAAGACGGAGCTGGGCCTGGTCAGGCTCGGCCTCACCTCGGCCAGCCAGGTCAGGGACGCCTACCGCGAACTCACCGACACCGCCCGCGCCGCCGACATCGACCTGGACGGCATCCTGGTCTGCCAACTCGTCGAGCGCGGAGTGGAGATGGTGGTCGGCATCTCGCCCGACCCGCTCTTCGGTCCGACCGTCACCGTGGGACTCGGCGGAATCCTGGTCGAGGTCCTCGCCGACACCGCCGTACGCGTACCGCCCTTCGGGCCGGACACCGCGCGCGGCATGCTGGACGACCTGCGGGGCCGCAGGATCCTCGACGGGGTCAGGGGGGCGCCGCCCGCCGATACCGACGCGCTCGTCGACGTGGTCATGCGCGTGCAGCGGATGGCGATGGAACTGGGCGACTCGCTCGCCGAACTCGACATCAACCCGCTGATGGTGCTGCCGCGCGGGCAGGGCGCGGTCGCGCTCGACGCACTGGCCGTCTGCTACTGACCGCGCCGACCCGTACGCCGACGATTCACCCCTCACCGCTCCGTGCCGGAACGGTCCGCGCCGGAAGGGCGCACGCCGACACGACCCGCTCCCGGACGCCGCGCGCCCCCATGCCCAGCACTCGAACACCCCGTGCCCGCGTGCCCCGTGCCCGCATACCCCGTGCCCGCTCTTCCCGCTCCGACCGAGGATTCCCATGGCCGACTCCCCCTCCACCGACTCCGACAACACCGCCGCCGACTCCGCTGAGTCACCGGACGATTCCGCTGAGTCAGTTGTACGTCACGCCACTGACAACGGGGTCTCGTGGATCACGCTCGACCGCCCGCACGCCATGAACGCCCTGACCTGGGACCAGCGCGAACGCCTGATCGGCCTGCTCGAAGCGGCCTCGGCGGAACCGGACGTGCGGGCCGTCGTACTGACCGCGACCGGCCGGGCGTTCTGCGCGGGCGCGGATCTGAGCGGAGGCGCGAGCGCACCGGCCGAGCGGGTGCCGGGCGATGTGGCGCGGACGATCAGGCGCGGCGCGCAGCGGCTGATCGCGGCCGTGCTCGACTGCGAGAAGCCGGTCGTCGCGGCGGTCAACGGCACCGCCGCCGGGATCGGCGCCCACCTCGCCCTCGCCTGCGACCTCGTCCTCGCCTCGGAACGGGCCACGTTCATCGAGGTGTTCGTCCGCCGCGGCCTGGCCCCCGACGGCGGGGGCGCGTATCTGCTGCCGCGGCTGATCGGCCCGCAGCGCGCGAAGGAACTGCTCTTCTTCGGCGACGCGCTGCCGGCCGCCGAGGCGGAACGCCTCGGACTGGTCAACCGCGTCGTACCGGCCGCCGAGTTGGACAAGACCGCGCGCGCCTGGGCGGACCGCCTGGCCGCCGGGCCCACGCGCGCGACGGCGCTGGCCAAACAGCTCGTCAACGCCTCCCTCGACACCGACCGCACCACCGCGTTCGCCGCCGAGGCGGCGGCGCAGGAGATCGTCATGACCACCGCCGACGCGCTGGAGGGCGTCCGCAGCTTCACCGAGCGGCGGCAGCCGCACTTCCGGGGCCGGTGACCCGATTCCCGCCGTCCGCCACTCGCCACCCGCCACCCGCCACCGGCCACCGGCCACCGGCCACCGGCCGACGAGCACGCCCCCGCCGAGAAACCCGGTTCCCGCCGATCGACCTCACCCCGACCTCACCCCGACCTCACCTCACCCTTCCTATCTGACGGTCCGTCAGATTCAATGGAGGGGTGATGGGACACGCGGGAATGGCGGAGACCGCCGTGCGGTACCTGAGGTCGGTCGGGGCGGCGACGGCCGCGGCGCCGGGCGCCGGAGGTCCGGCGACGGCGCCCACGGCGCTGCCGGGCGCCGCACCACTGGCCGGGGCGCGCGCCGCGCTGCGGGCGGTGGGCCCGGACGAGCGGGCACCGGTGGACCAGGGTGAATTCCGCGGGGTGCTCGGCCGTTTCGCGACCGGCGTGACACTGGTGACGGCGGCCTGCCCCGACGGGCCGGCCGGCTTCGCCTGCCAGTCGTTCGTGTCGCTGTCGCTGGATCCGCCACTGGTGGCGTTCATGGTCGGGCGTGCGTCAACGACCTGGCCGCGCATCGCCCGTGCGGGCGTTTTCTGCGCCAACGTACTGACGGCGGGGCAGGCCCCGCTGTGCAGGCAGTTCGCGGTGAGTGGCTCGGACAAGTTCGCGGGCGTGGACTGGACGCCCGCGCCCGTTTCGGGGTCGCCCCGGATCGGCGGCGCGTCCGCGTGGATCGACTGCGCGATCCACGCGGTGCACACCGGGGGCGACCACCTCGTAGTGGTGGGCCGGGTGGTCGCGCTGGGCGCGACGGACGGCGCCAACGGCCCGGACGCCCCGGCCGGCCCCGAGGATCCTTCCGGACCTTTGCTGTTCTACCGGGGCGGATTCGGAACTTTCGCTCCTTTCGGCCCGTTCACCCCGTAACCGCCAACGCCGGTACCGCGGCGACCGGTCGGCGGCGGATGACGAGGGACATCAGCGCGGCCACCGCGCACAGGGCACCGGAGGAGTACCAGACGACGTCGTACGAGCCGAACGCGTCACGCGCGACACCTCCCAGATAGGCGACGAGGGCGGCGCCGATCTGGTGGGAGGCGAGGACCCAGCCGAAGACGATCGCACTGTTCTCGCCGTAGTGCTCGCGGCACAGGGCGATGGTCGGCGGGACCGTGGCGACCCAGTCGAGGCCGTAGAAGACGATGAACAGCACCATCGGCGGATGGACGCTGTCCGCGAGCAGGATGGGGAGGAACATCAGGGAGAGTCCGCGCAGGCCGTAGTAGATCGCGAGCAGGCGGCGCGGTGATACGCGGTCGGTGAACCAGCCGGAGGCCACCGTGCCCGCGATGTCGAAGACGCCGATCACGGCCAGCAGGGAGGCGGCGGCGGTGACGGGCATGCCGTGGTCGTGGGCGGCGGGCACGAAGTGGGTCTTGACCAGGCCGTTGGTGGACGCGCCGCAGATCGCGAAGGTGCCCGCGAGCAGCCAGAACGGTCCGGTACGCGCCGCGTCGCGCAGGGCCCGCAGCGCCCGGCCCGCGGCGCCCGCGACCGGTGCGGGCTTGGGGGTGAACTCGGCGGCGCCGTAGGCCGCGAGGCCCACGTCGGCGGGGTGGTCGCGCAGCAGGAACCAGACGAAGGGGACGACGGCGAGCGCGGCGCAGGCCACCACCGCGGCGGCCGGGCGCCAGCCGTGGTGTTCGGTGATCCAGGACAGCACGGGCAGGAAGACCAGTTGTCCGGCCGCGCCGCCCGCGGTGAGGATGCCGGTGACCAGGCCGCGGCGGGCGACGAACCACCGGTTGGTGACGGTGGCGGCGAAGGCCAGTGCCATCGAGCCGCTGCCGAGGCCGACGAGCACGCCCCAGCACAGCACGAGTTGCCACACCTGCGTCATGTAGACGGTCAGTCCCGCGCCGAGCGCGATGGTCACCAGCGCGCACGCCACCACGCGCCGGATGCCGAAGCGGTCCATCAGCGCGGCGGCGAAGGGCGCGGTGAGCCCGTACAGCGCGAGGTTCACCGAGACCGCGAAGCCGATCATGCCGCGCGACCAGCCGAATTCGGTGTGCAGCGGGTCGATCAGCAGTCCGGGGAGCGAGGCGAAGGCGGCGGCGCCGACGAGGGTCACGAAGGTGACGACGGCGACGGCCCAGGCGCGGTGCGGTCGTACGCGGGTGCCGGGGCGGGGACCGAGGTCAGGAGCGACGCCGGATACGGCACCAGGCGCGACACCGACACCGGGCATGACACCGGGTACGGCACCCGGCACGACACCGGGCGCGGCGGCCTCGCCAGGCGTGGCGGCCGGCCCTGGTGCGGCGGTCACGGTGTCAGGGACCTGACCGGCGGAGTGCGATGTCTGCGTCACTCGAACAGTCTCCGGAGATCGGTACCACCGGACGAGTGGCCCGATGGCCATGATGTGAAAGGATCGGGCCATGGCCGTTTTCCAGCACCCCGACCGGCACAAGGTCGCCGTCTTCGCGCTCGACGGCGTGATCCCGTTCGAACTGGGCATCCCGCTGCGGATCTTCGGCGCCGCCCAGGGCGTCGAGGACGGCAGGAAGCTGTACGAGGTCGTGACGTGCAGCGTCGCCCCCGGCAGCGTCCGTACCGACGCCGATTTCAGCGTCGTCGTCGAGCACGGGCTCGAAGCGCTGGCCGAGGCGGACACGGTGGTCGTGCCCGCCTCGCACGAGTTGGGGACCGTCTACACCGAGGGGGTGCTGACGCCCGCGCTGGCCGCCGCCTTCCGCCGGATGCGGACCGGCACGCGTACGGTCTCGATCTGCACCGGCTCCTTCCTGCTCGCCGCCGCGGGCCTGCTCGACGGCCGCCCCGCGACCACCCACTGGAGCAGCGCGGACCACTTTCAGCGGCTCTTCCCGCAGGTCAAGGTGGACCCCGACGTCCTCTACGTGGACGACGGCGACGTCCTGACCTCGGCCGGGGTCGCCGCGGGCATCGACTTGTGCCTGCACATCGTGCGCCGCGACTTCGGTACGGCGGTGGCGAACGGGGTCGCGCGTCGCACCGTCGTCCCGCCGCACCGGGAGGGCGGCCAGGCGCAGTACATCCGCAGGCCGCTGCCGGAGCCGCAGTTGGCCAGTACGGAGCGGGCGCGCTCCTGGGCGCTGGACCGGCTGCACGCGCCGCTCACACTGCGGCAGCTCGCCGAGCGCGAGTCGATGAGCGTACGCACCTTCACCCGGCGGTTCCGCGAGGAGGTGGGGATGAGCCCCGGACAGTGGCTGACGCAGCAGCGCGTCGAACACGCCCGCCACCTGCTGGAGTCCACCGATCTCGGGGTCGACCAGATCGCCGGGCAGGCGGGTTTCGGCACGTCGGCGTCGATGCGTCAGCACCTCCAGGCCGCGCTCGGGGTGTCACCGACGGCGTACCGCCGCACGTTCCACAGCGCGGCCGGACGGTAGGCCCCGAGGGTCCGGAAGGCGCGGAGGGCCCGTAGGACTCGGGCGGCCGGGAGAGAGGGCTCAGAAGGTGAGCACGCCGCGCGCCACCCGCCCGTGCGCGGCGTCGTCCACCGCCTTGGCGAAGTCCTCCACCGGGTAGGTCTCTGTGACGAGTTCGTCCAGCAGCAGCCGCCCCTGCCGGTAGAGGTCGGCGTAGAGCGCGATGTCGCGCTGCGGGCGCGAGGAACCGTATCGGCAGCCGAGGATCGCCTTGTCCAGGAACATCGAGGAGACGCGGAACGACGCCTCGGCGTCGGCGGGCGGCACTCCGAGCAGCAGCGCCTGGCCGTGCCGGTCGAGCAGGTCGATCGCCTGCCGGATCAGGGCGGTGCGGCCCACGCACTCGAAGACGTGGTCGGCGCCGTGCGGCAGCAGGTCGCGTACGGAAGCGGCGTCGGCGACGAAGTCCGTGGCGCCGAACCGCCGGGCCGGCGCTTCCTTGGCCGGGTTGTTGTCGACGGCGACGATGCGGGAGGCGCCCGCGATCCGCGCGCCCTGGAGGACGTTGAGGCCGATGCCGCCGGTGCCGATGACGACGACGCTCTCACCGAGGCCGACGCGCGCCCGGTTCAGGACGGCGCCGACGCCGGTCAGCACGCCGCAGCCGATCAGGGCGGCCGAGGTGAGCGGGATCTCCGGTGCGATTTTCACCGCCTGGACGGCCTTGACCACGGTCAGCTCCGCGAAGGCGGAATTCGAGGCGAAGTTGAAGAGCGGCTTCCCCTGCCGCCTGAAGGGCTTTCCCAGGCGGCCGATGGCCTGACGGCACATGGTGGGGCGGCCACGGTCGCACTCGGGGCACGTCCCGCAGTTGGCGAGCGTCGAGAGCGACACATGGTCGCCGACCACCACGTGGGTCACCCCCGCGCCGACCGCCTCGACCACTCCCGCGCCCTCGTGGCCGAGCACGACCGGCACCGGGAACGGGATCGTCCCGTCGATCACCGACAGGTCGCTGTGGCACAGCCCGGCCGCCGCGATCCGTACCCGCACCTCACCGGGCCCCGGCGCGCGGACCTCCAGGTCGTCCACGACCTGCGCCTGCTTGCCGTCGAAGACCACGCCCCGCACACGTCCCCGGAGGTCACCATAAGTGCCGTCCAGCGCGGCGCCCCCCTTGGTGCCGTCCGCGTGCGCGTCACCATTAGTGCTGCCTACCGTGCCGCCATGCCCGCTCATGTGCGCCCCCTCAAGGGTGTCAAGGGTGTTGGGACGAGACGGAGACCACCTCGCCCGTCAGATAGGAGCTGTAGCCGCTGGCCAGGAAGACGATCGCGTTGGCGACCTCCCAGGGCCGCGCGGCCCGCCCGAACGCCTCGCGCGCGGTCAGTTCCGCCAGCAATTCGTCACTGGTGACCTTCGCGAGGTTGGCGTGCATCGCCAGCGACGGCGCGACCGCGTTGACCCGTACGCCGAACTCGGCCGCCTCCACGGCCGCGCACCTGGTCAGCGCCATCACGCCCGCCTTGGCCGCCGCGTAGTGCGCCTGTCCGGCCTGGGCGCGCCAGCCCAGCACGGACGCGTTGTTGACGATCACCCCTGTGCCGCGTTCCCGCATGTGGCGCAGGGCGGCGCGGGTGCAGCGGAAGGTGCCGTTCAAGGTGACGTCGAGGACGGTCGACCACTGCGCGTCCGTCATGTCGACGAGCGCGGCGGTGCCGCCGAGGCCCGCGTTGTTGACCAGGACGTCCAGGCCGCCGAACCGCTCGGTGACGGCCGCGAAGAGCCGCCGCACATCGTCCTCGACGGTCACGTCGCACGGCACGGCCAGCGGCGCCTGGCCGGTCAGCTTCTCCAACTCCGCGGCCGCCTCGGCCAGCCGCCGCTCGTGCCGGTCGCTGATCGCCACGACCGCGCCCTCCTCGGCGCAGCGCCGCGCGGTCGCGAAGCCGATGCCGCTGCCCGCGGCGGCCGTGACCAGGACCGTACGGCCGCGCAGGAGGCCGTGCGCGGGCTCGTAGGGCGGCTCGCGCCCAGGGCCGTGCGGCGGGCGCGGGGTGTGCTGGGGGTGCGGGGCGTGCTGGGCGTGCGGGGCGTGCTGGGCGTGCGGGGCGTGCTGGGCGTGCTGGGCGTGCTGGGGAGACGCGCTCACCCTGATGGCCTCTTCCTCCTCGGACGCGCTCACCCTTTCGGCTCCCTCGGCAGCCCCAGCGCCCGCTCCGCGATGATCGTGCGCTGCACCTCGTCCGAGCCGCCGTAGATGGTGTCCGCGCGGGAGAAGAGGAACAGGTGCTGGGCGGCGTCGAGTTCGTACGGCGCGGCCGGTGTCCAGTCGCGCGGGCCGGTGGCGGCAGACGGGCCGCGTACGGTCATCGCCAGCTCGCCGAGCCGCTGGTGCCAGGCCGACCAGAGGAGTTTGGCAGCGCTGGGCGCGGCGAGGTCGGCGGTGCCGAGGGTGCGCAGCGCGTTCCAGCGCATCGTCCGCAACTCCGCCCACAGCCGTATCAGCCGCTGCCTGATCATCGGATCGGTGTCGGCCCCTGTGCGCCGCGCCGCCTCCGTGACCTCCGCCAACTCCCGCCCGAAGCCGATCTGCTGGACCAGTGTGGACACGCCGCGCTCGTGGCCGAGGAGCGCCATGGCGACCTGCCAGCCGCCGCCTTCCGCGCCGACGACCCCGACGGCGCGGGCGCCGTCGAAGAACACCTCGTTGAAGTCGGCCGCGCCGGACATCTGCCGGATCGGGCGCACGTCGATCCCCGGCTGGTCCATCGGCAGCAGCAGGAAGCTCAGGCCGTGATGGCGGCGCGAGCCGGGCTCGGTGCGCGCGAGCAGAAAGCACCAGTCGGCGTCACGCGCCAGTGACGTCCAGATCTTCTGCCCCGACACCCGGTACGAGCCGTCCGCCGGATCGCGTACGGCCGCCGTCCGCACGCCCGCCAGGTCGGAGCCCGCGCCCGGCTCGCTGTACCCCTGGCACCACAGTTCCTCGCCGCGCGCGATCGGCGGCAGGAAGCGCTCGCACTGCTCGGGGGTGCCGTGCGCCTCCAGGGTGGGCGCGAGCAGCTTTTCGCCGATGTGCCCTGTGCGTACGGGGGCGCCCGCGCGGGCGTACTCCTCGCCCCACGCGACCTGTTGGGCGAGTGTCGCGCGCCGGTTGCCGCCGTACGTTCCGGACCAGCCGAGGCCGATCCAGCCCGCCGCGCCGAGGGTACGTTCCCAGGCCCGGCGGTCGGGCGCGGCGCGCATGTCGGTGGCGGCCGGGGTGTCGGCGGGGGCGTTGGCAGCGAGCCACTGGCGGGCCTCCGCGCGGAAGGCGTCGACCTCGGGTCCGAAGGTGAAGTCCATGGCGCTCCCTAGGCGTTGGGGCGGTCCTTGGCCGCGGCGGCCCTGCGCATGGCGTCGAGCTGTTCCAGCATGGGCATGGGGTCGGTGCCGATGGTGGCCGGGATGACGTCGGCCAGCCGTTCCGGCGTCCAGGGCCCGTCCTGCGACCAGGCGGAACGTATCTCCCTGGGCTGCGCCCACAGCGCGATCTTGGGGCCTGCGACCGTGTAGACCTGCCCGGTGGTGTCGGCGGCGCGGTCGGAGAGCAGGTAGACGACGAGCGCGGCGACGTCCTCCGGCTCACCGATCTCCTTCAGCTCCATGGGCACGCCCGCGGACATCCGGGTACGGGCCACGGGGGCCACGCAGTTGGCGGTGACGCCGTATTTGTTCAGGCCGAGGGCGGCGCTGCGGACGAGCGAGATGATGCCGCCCTTGGCGGCGGAGTAGTTGGCCTGCGAGACGCTGCCCTGGTGGTTGCCGCTGGTGAAGCCGATCAGCGTGCCGTGGCCCTGGCGGCGCATGACCGCGCTGGCGGCCCTGAAGACGGTGAAGGTGCCCTTGAGGTGGGTGGCGATGACGGGGTCCCACTCGTCCTCCGCCATGTTGAAGAGCATGCGTTCGCGCAGGATGCCGGCGACGCAGACGACGCCGTCGAGCCGTCCCCAGCGGTCCGTCGCGGCCGACACGATCCTTTCGCCCGCCGCCATCGTGGACACGTCGTCGGCCACGGCGACCGCCTCGCCGCCCGCCGCCTCGATCTCCTTCACCACCGACTCGGCGACCTCGCCTGCCGGTTGGCCCGCGCCGTCCATGGCGACGCCGTAGTCGTTGACGACGACTTTCGATCCCTGCGCGGCGCAGGCGATGGCGACCGCGCGTCCGATGCCGCGCCCGGCGCCGGTGACGGCCACGACTTTTCCGGCCAAGAAGTTGCCCACGTCCCGCCCCTTCTCATCGTTTCTGACGGACCGTTAGATTTGACGGGTCGTTAGATATTACGAGTGCGGACCCCGTCCAGCACAAGACCCGTACACGACCGCGTACGCGACCCCTCACACGATCTGGAGATTCCGGTGGCCCTCCCCGACGCGTTCCTCGACATCGCCCGCCGGGTCAACAACTGGGGCCGCTGGGGCGCCGACGACGAGATCGGCACCCTCAACCTGATCACCGACGAGGTGGTGCGCGCCGCCGCCGCGACCGTACGCGGTGGCCGCCGCGTGCCGCTCGCGCTGCCGCTGCGGCAGGACGGCGTACAGACCGGGCTGATCCCCGGCCGGGTCAATCCGCTGCGCACGATGGTCGCGCTCAACCAGGAGATCTTCGGGCCCGGCACCATCGCGACCAGCGACGACGTGGTGACCCTCGGCCTTCAGGCCGGGACGCACTGGGACGGCCTCCCCCACGTCTCGCACTCGGGCCTGATCTACAACGGGCGCCGGGCCGACTCGGTGACCGCGCACGCGGGCGCCGCCTTCAGCGGCATCGAGAAGGTGACCTCCGTGGTGTCGCGCGGCGTGCTGCTGGACGTGGCGCGCGCGCTCGGCGTCGACCGGCTGCCCGGCGACCACGCCGTGACCCCGGAAGACCTCTGCGCGGCGGAGGAGTTGGCGGGCACGGCGGTACGGGCCGGGGATGTGGTGCTGGTGCGGACCGGCCAGATGCGGGCGTATCTCGGCGGCGACAAGGAGGCGTACGCGTATCCGTCGCCCGGCCTGTCGATCCGCACACCGGAGTGGTTCCACGCGCGGGACGTGGCGGCGGTCGCCAACGACACGCTGACCTTCGAGATCTTCCCGCCGGAGGTCGAGAATCTGTGGCTGGCGGTGCACGGGCTCGACCTGGTCGAGATGGGCATGCTCCAGGGCCAGAACTGGAATCTGGAGGGCCTCTCGGCGGTCTGCGCCGAGGAGGGGCGTTACGCGTTCTGGCTCGATGCCACGCCGGAGCCCTTCGTGGGCGGGACGGGCGCGCCGGTGGCTCCGGTGGCGGTGCTGTGAGCGGTGCGGTGGCCCTGGCCCTGGTCCTGGCCCCTGGGATGGCACGGGGCAGGCGGGGGTGCTGGTGCTGGTCCTACGAGTCGGGCGCGCGGTGCGGTGGCTGTACGGCGGGGCGTGCGGTCCGACGCCCCCGCGTCCTAGGTGAGGACCGTGGCCTGACGGCGGTCGACCTCGCACCAGATCTGCTTGCCCGCGCCTTCCGGCTGCCAGCCCCAGCGGTCGGCGAGGCCGTCGACCAGCTCCAGGCCGCGACCGCCGGTCTCGTCGCGGTGCGCGTGCCGGGGGGCGGGCGGGGCCTCGCTGCTGTCGGACACCTCGACCCGCACCGGAGAGGCGGGCGCCGAGGGGAACAGCATCCGCAGGACGGCAGGGCAGCCGGTGTGCACCACCGCGTTCGTCACCAGTTCGGAGATGAGCAGGATCAGCGTCTCCGCGACCGGCTCGTCGGCTCCTATACCCGAACCCACGAGCCGGGACCGCGCCCAGCGACGCGCCCGTCCCACCTCCGCGGGGTCCACACCGACCTCAAGCTGCACCTGAAGCACCTGCACCGCTCACACCATCCGAACCGGCGGACACAACGCCTCGCTTCTGCCCGAGATCACCGTGCGTGACCCCGGCACAACACAGCATGATTGACCTACAGTCACGCCAACAAGCGCTTCGGGCATATTCCAGCGCAACGGAGTACGTGTGCTGCATACTGTGCGGCACTTCCGACGGGGATTCGAACGCCCAGCCGTGACGCCCGTCCGATTCAGCCGGACGGCGCCTCTGGGCAGCCTGGAACCAACACGCACCCGATGGAGCGTACCCGAGGTGTTCGCCGACTCCACTGCGTGGCAAGTCACGCATCGGACACAACACCGTGCGGACACTCCATAATCGGAGGGTCAGCGAACGGCCACGGTGTGTGCGCAGCGTCATCACAGCAGCCATTCGGCGAGCATGTCCTCGTCAGCCGCTGACTCCTGGCCGCACACGGAGGGTATCCAGGAGCGCTTGATGTGCAGCTGCACATCCGCCTCCCAGGTGAAGCCCATGCCGCCGAAGACCTGCAGGCAGTCGCGTGCGTTACGGGTCGCCGCCTCGTCGGCGAGCAGGCGCGCGGCGGCGGTCTCGTACGGGTCGGCGGTGACGGCCGCCGCGTAGAGCGCGGTACGGGCCAGTTCGGCGCGGACCAGCATCTCGGCGCAGAGGTGCTTGACCGCCTGGAAGGAGCCGATCGGACGTCCGAACTGCTCGCGCTCCCGGGCGTGTTGCACTGCCATACGCACCATCCGCCCCGCGCTCCCCACCCGTTGCGCGGCCTCCAGCACGGCCGCCTCACGCCGTAACGCGACGGCTCGCACGGGCACTGTCCTGCTCACCGTTATTTCCGATATGTCCGCCATGGTGAGCAGATGCAGCGGGGTCAGCGGGTCCACCGACCGCAGCGGCTCGGCGCGCCGCCGTACGGCGGACGCCTCGGCGACCGTGACTGCGGCCTCGGCCTCAGACGTATCGGTGCCAGTGCCGGTGCCGGTGCCGGTGTCGGTGAGGACGAGGACGGCGTCTGCCGCGTCGAGGTGGGCGACGGAGTGCGGGCCCGCTCCCCTCGCGTCGAGCAGGGTGACCACGGCCTCGCCGGTCGCGGCCCCCGGTACCACTCCCGCCGCGAGGTGGGTGGCGGTCAGCGGGCCGGGCACCAGCGCGCCGCCCGCCTCCTCGAAGAGCAGCGCGGCCTCCGGCAGCCCGAGCCCGACGCCGCCGTCCGCCTCGGGCAGGCGCAGCCCGAAGAAGCCGGTCTCGGCGAGGGCTCGCCAGATGTCCCGTGGCGGGATGGCGGTACCGCCTTCCGCCTCGGCCGCGTCCACGGCGGCGCGCAGGGCGGTCCGGTCGAAGCGGGCGGCCAGCAGGTCCCGCAACGCGCCGACCAGGGCGCGCTGGTCGTCGGTCAGCCGGAAGTCCATGGCGGTGCGCTCCTCTCCGGTAACCCTCTCGGCTCCTTGGGCAGGCCGAGGACGCGTTCGGCGACGATGTTGCGCTGGATCTGCGAGGTGCCCGCGGCGATCGTGTAGGACAGCGAGCTGAGGCGTTCGGCCGTCCACGGGTGGTCGGCGTCGGGGGCGAGGGGGCCGAGGACGGTGGCGGCGGTGTCGTAGAGGAGTTGCCTCGCCTGCGAGTAGCGGAGCTTGAAGACGGAGGCGCCGGTGCCGGGGACGGCGCTGCCGCCGGTGCGCAGAGCGTGCTGGGAGGCGCTGACGTTCCACTGGGTGAGGCGCCACAGGACGGAGAATTCGGCGGCGAGCCGGCCGAGCGCGCGGCGGACGGCGGGGTCGTCCCATGTGCCGTTGGCGCGGGCCGCGCGGGCGACCTCGCCGAGGGTGCGGCGACAGGCGACGACTTCGCCGACGAACGCCGTGCCGCGCTCGAAGGACAACGTCACCATGGTGACCCGCCAGCCGTCGTTCTGCGCCCCCAATCGGTTGCCGACCGGCACCCGGACCTCGTCCAGGAACATCTCCGCGAATTCCGTCGATCCGGCGAGTGTCCGCAGCGGCCGTACCCGTACTCCCGGCGCGTCCATCGGCATCGCCAGCCAGCTGATGCCGTGGTGCTTGGGCGTGCCGTCGGCGCGCGGGGTGGTGCGCACCAACAGCTCGCACCAGTCGGCGACCTCGGCGTGCGAGGTCCAGATCTTGGAGCCGGTGACGACGTACGCGTCGCCGTCGCGGACCGCGCGGGTGCGCAGGGACGCGAGGTCGGAACCGGCGTCCGGCTCGCTGAACCCCTGGCACCACACCTCCTCGCCCCGCAGGATCGGCGGCAGCCAGCGGCGGCGCTGCCGCTCGGTGCCCTCGGCCGCGATGGTGGGCCCGGCGTGCAGCAGCCCGACGAAATTCGCGCCTACGTACGGCGCTCCGGCCCGCTCGGTCTCCTCCAGGTAGATCAGGTGCTGGGTGGGGGTGGCGCCGCGGCCCCCGGCGTCCTCGGGCCAGTGCAGTCCCGCGTATCCGGCGTCGTACAGCAGCCGCTGCCAGCCCGTGTCGTACGCGCGCCGTCCCGGCCAGTCACGGGGGTCGGGCGGTGGAGGCAGGGTGGGCAGCGCTTTGCCGAGCCAGGCGCGCAGTCGGGCGCGGAACTCCTCTTCCTCGTCGGTGTATGCGAGGTCCACGGTCCGCTCACCCCGTTCCGTAGACGGGTTCCGGCGGGGTCGCCTCGGCGAGCAACGCGCCGACCACGGGACCGAGCTCGACCGGCCGCCAACGGCGTCCCACGTCGGTCCGAGGGCCGTGCCGCCAGCCGTCGGCGACCGATACGCCGCCGCCCTCGACCTCGAAGACCCGCCCGGTGACCTCGCGTGCCTCGGGTCCCGCGAGCCAGACGACCAGCGGGGAGACGTTGGCCGGGTGGTAGACGTCGAAGCCGGTGGCGGGCCGGGCGACCAGGTCCGGCATCGCCTGCTCGGTCATCCGCGTCCTGGCGGCGGGCGCGATGGCGTTGACGGTGACGCCGTAGCGCGCCAGCTCCACCGCCGCGACCTGGGTGAGCGCGGTGATCGCGGCTTTGGCTGCGGCGTAGTTGGCCTGGCCGACGCTGCCGAGCAGCCCCGCGCCCGAGGTCGTGTTGATCACGCTCGCGTTCACTTCCTCACCCGCCTTGCTCCGCTCCCGCCAGTGCGCCGCCGCGTGCCGCAACGTCGCGAAGTGCCCCTTGAGATGGACCTGTACGACCGTGTCCCACTCCTCCTCCGTCATCGAGACCAGCATTCGGTCCCGCAGCACCCCCGCGTTGTTGACCAGCACGTCCAGCCGGCCCCAGTGCTCCACCGCCGCGTCCACCAGCGACCGCGCGCCCGCCCACTCACCGACCGACCGCTCGTGCGCGACCGCCTCACCGCCCGCCGCCCGGATCTCGGCCACCACCTCGGCGGCCGACTCCACGTCGTTGACGACGACCCGGGCGCCCTCGGCGGCGAAGGCCAGCGCGTGCTCCCTGCCGATCCCGCGCGCGGCCCCGGTGACGGCGACCACCAGGCCGTGGGCGATCCCGGCACCGCCGGCGGCTTCGCCAACTGCCTCACCGGTCAAGGTCGAGGCCCAGCATCCGGATGGCGTTGCCGCGCAGCAGCTTGTACGTGACCTCGTCGGACAGCCCCGCCATGTGGTCGGCGGCGACCTGCTTGGTGTGGGGCCAGGTTGAGTCGACGTGCGGGTAGTCGGTCTCGAACATCGCGTTGTCCTCACCGATGGTGTCCAGCGAGGCGACCCCGTGCATGTCGCGGAAGAAGCAGCAGTAGATCTGCCTGCGGTAGTACGTGGACGGCGGCTCCGGTATCAGGTCCTTGACCCCGCCCCAGGCCCGGTGCTCGCGCCACACGTCGTCGGCCCGCTCCAGCGCGTAGGGCACCCACCCCATCTGGCCCTCGCTGTAGGCCAGCGTCAGGCGCGGGAACTTCACCAGCACCCCGGAGAAGAGGAAGTCCATCATCGACGCCATCGCGTTGTTGAAGCTCAGACTCGCCTGCACCGCCGGAGGCGCGTCCGGTGACGCGGCGGGCATCTGCGACGACGACCCGATGTGCATGTTCACCACCGTGCCGGTCTCCTCGCAGGCAGCGAAGAACGGGTCCCAGTACCCGGAGTGGATCGACGGCAGCCCCAGATACGTCGGGATCTCGCTGAAGGTGACCGCCCGCACCCCCCGCGCGGCGTTCCGGCGGATCTCCGCCACCGCCAACTCCACGTCCCACAAAGGGATCAGGCACAACGGGATCAGCCGGCCCCCGCTGTCACCGCACCACTCCTCCACCATCCAGTCGTTGTAGGCCCGCACACACGCCAGAGCCACCTCCTTGTCGTGCGCCTCCGCGAACGTCTGCCCGCAAAACCGGGGGAAGGTGGGGAAGCAGAGGGATGCCTCGACGTGATTGAGGTCCATGTCCTTCAGCCGCTCGACCGGGTCCCAGCACCCGCGCCGCATCTGCTCCCTGGTGATCCCGTCGAGCGTCATCTCGTCCCGCGAGAACCCCACCGCCGCGATGATCCGCTTGTACGGGAAGAACTCGCCCTCGTACTGCCACCAGTCGGTGAGCTGACCCTCGGGATCGGTGGTGAACCGGTACTTCCCACCGATGTAGGCCAGTTCGCCGATCCCCGCCGTCAGCGGCTGCGGTCCCCGCTCGCGGACCTTCTCCGGCAGCCAGGTCGAGAAGAGATGCGCGGGCTCGATGACATGGTCGTCGACGCTGATGATCCTGGGCAGTTCCATCGGCCACTCCCTCACTGCATCCGGATGACGCTTCCGATCGCCGATCTGACGAGGCATCTGATCTGATGGACCGTCAGATCTACCGTATCGACCCACCTCTGGACCGACAAGCGGCGGCGACTTACCCTTCTGAGAAATCTGACGCTTCGTCAGCTACGGTGCGGGGAGGCGATCGGCATGGATCCGACCATCGCGACACTCAGCGACTCCCGGACCCTGTGGGAGCTACTGGACCGCCGCGCCGCCCTCAGCCCCGACGCCCCCGTCCTGTTCGACACCGAGGACCGCCGCGTCACCTTCGGCGAACTGCGCGCACGGGCGCTGCGCGTGGCCGCCGGCCTGTACGGACTCGGGGTGCGGCCCGGCAGCCGCTTCGCCTGGCAACTGCCCACCCGCGTCGAGACCGTCGTCCTCTCCCTGGCCCTGGCCCGGCTCGGGGCGGTGCAGATCCCGGTCATCCCCATCTACCGCGACCGCGAGGTCGGTTACGCCCTCAGCCGCACACGGGCCGAGTTCTTCGCCGTACCCGGCACCTGGCGCGGCTTCGACTACACCGCCATGGCAGACCGCCTCGATCTCGCCGACCGCCCGTCCGTCCTGGTCGCCTACGACTCCCTTCCCGAAGGCGATCCCGGCACCCTGCCCCCGCCGCCGTCCGACGGAACCACCGTCCGCTGGATCTACTGGACCTCGGGCACCACCTCGGACCCCAAGGGTGTGCTGCACTGCGACCGCGGTCTGATCGCGGGCGGTTCCTGTCTCGCCCACGCACTGGAGATGCGGCCCGAGGACATCGGTTCCATCGCCTTCCCCTTCGCTCACATCGGTGGACCCGACTATCTGGTGATGCTGCTGCTGTACGGCTTTCCGGCCCTGCTCCTCGAACAGTTCGCCCTCCCCGCCTCTCTGGACGCCTACCGGTCCCACGGCGTCACCATGGCCGGCGGCTCCACCGCCTTCTACTCGCTCTTCCTCACCGAGCAGCGCAAGCGGCCCGGCCGCACACTCATCCCCACCCTGCGGTTGCTCTCCGGAGGCGGCGCCCCCAAGCCGCCGGAGCTCTACCACGAGATCGTCCGGGAACTCGGCTGCGATCTCGCCCACGGTTACGGCATGACCGAGGCACCGATGATCACCATGGGCTCCCCCCGTGACACCGTCGACCAAAGGGCCACCACCGAGGGCCGCCCGCCCGCCGCGATGGAGATCCGGATCGCCGACGACGGCGAGGTGCTGCTGCGCGGTGAGGCCGTGTGCCTCGGCTACACCGATCCCGCCTTGACCGCCGAAGCCTTCGACACCCAGGGCTACTTCCACACCGGTGACCTCGGCCGCCTCACCGAGACCGGTCATCTCGTCCTGACCGGGCGCCTGAAGGACGTCATCATCCGCAAGGGCGAGAACATCTCCGCCAAGGAGATCGAGGAACTCCTCTACCAGCACCCGGCGGTGGGCGATGTCGCCGTCATCGGCCTGCCGGATCCCGACCGTGGTGAACGCGTCTGCGCCGTGGTCGAACAGCCGCCGGGCGCCGATCCCCTCACCCTGGCCACCATTACCGACCACCTGCGCCGCTCGGGGCTCGCCGTCCACAAACTCCCCGAGCAACTGGAGATCGTGGACGCCCTGCCCCGCAACGAGACCCTGCGCAAGGTCCTCAAGTTCAAGCTCCGCGAGCGCTTCGCCGACACTCACGAGCGGCCGAACTGAGCGGACCGGCCGGCCAGGCCCCGACCGGCGGCGCGCGTCCCGCGCTCCCTCCTCCCCGCACCGCCCGTCACTCCTTGATTCCGGCGAAGAGATCGGTCTCCGGAAGCTTGGCCGGGATGTAGGAGCGGGCGAGAACGTAGTCCTCGGTGGGCCACAGGGCCCGTTCGAGGTCCCGAGGGTGGGAGAAGAAGGGGTTGTCCGGAGCAGCCTGGCTGGCGTGCGCGCGAAAGGCGCGGTCGCGGGTGGCGAAGTGGTCCTCGCAGCGGATCCGGGTCGTCGGGTGCAGCTCGACCGCCCAGTCGGGCCATTCGTCCAGCACCTGGCCCATCGAGGAGGAGAGCCCTCGGGCCGTCATGCCGTGGTGCAGGGTCTCGAACCAGGCGCGCGAGAAGGCCACTTGGTAGTACAGCTTCAGCGGTTGCCAGACCGGACCCGCCAGCGGGAAGCGTGCCGAGTCCCCCGCCGCGTCGAACGCCTCGGCGGCGACGCGATGGGTCTGGACATGGTCCGGATGCGGATAGCCGCCGGATTCGTCGTAGGTGACGAGGACATGGGGCCGGAACTCCCGGACCACCGCGACCAGCCGCTCGGCCGCGACCAGCGGATCCTCGCGGGCGAAGCAGCCCTCCGGCAGCGCCTCGCCCTGCCCGGGCAGTCCCGAGTCGGAGAAACCGAGGAACCGTTGGCGCACCCCGAGGACGGCCGCCGCGGCGGCCATCTCCCGTCGTCGCACCTCCGGCAGCCGGGCCCTGACCTCCGGTGTGTCCAGCAGCGGGTTGAGCACGTCACCGCGCTCCCCGCCCGTGCAGGTCACGACCAGAACATCGACCCCATGGGCCGCGTAGTGCGCGAGCGTGGCGGCGCCCTTGCTGGACTCGTCGTCGGGGTGGGCGTGGACGGCCATCAGTCGGAGTGTCATCACGGTCTCCTCTTCCTCTATTTCTTGTGTTGGACCTAAACTTAGGATGGACCCACTCAACCCGTCAAGACTTTTTTTAGGTCCGACCTACTAAAGTGGGAACCATGGCCCAGCTCCGCGAGTTCAAGAAGCAACAGACCCGGCAGACCATCACCCACGCCGCCACCGCCCTCTTCGTCGAGCGGGGCTTCGAGGGGACGACGATCGCCGACGTCGCCGAGGCGGCCGGGGTCTCGAAGATGACCGTCACGAACTACTTCCCGCGCAAGGAGGACCTGTTCTTCGACATGCACGAAGAGGTGATCACCGGCCCCGCCCGCGCCTTCGCCGGCCGCCCCGTCGGCGAGTCCGCACTGGACGCGGTGCGCCGGGACTACCTCGAAGCGGTCGAGCGGCACGACGCGCTGCTCGGCTGGACCCAGCCCGGATTCACGCGGCTGATCGACGAGAGTCCGGTGCTGCGCGCCCGCCTCCGCGAGATGTACGACCACCAGGAGCAGGCACTGTCCGTCACGCTCGCCGAGGCCGTGGGCGACGAGCCGGACGCCTTCGAGCCGCGGCATGCCGCCGCCCAACTCAGCACGGTGCTGAGGCTGTTGTTCGGTGAGGCGCAGCGCCGGGTGCGACAGGGCACGACCGAAAGGGAGTTGTTCGACGCGCTGGGACGGATTGCGCGGGAGGCGTTCACGCGACTGGAGCCGTCATTGGGCGCGTACGCGGTGCGGGAGTCCCCGCACGAGTGAAGACGGACGGGAAGGAAAGGGGAAAGGAGAGGAATGGTGAAGGCGAGCGAAGTCGAGCGAGATTGGCCGAAAGGGGCCGCCGGCAGAGGCCGGTTCAGGCCGAGAGGGGCCTGGCGGTGTCGTCCGTCGCGGCTTCCAGATCCGGATAGACCTCGAAGAGCCGTCGTACGCCGAGGGCGGCCAGCACCCGGTTGACGTGCGCGCCGCCGCCGTAGCCCTCGGTGGGCGCCGTCACCGTGGGAACGTCCTCGGGCAGCACGATGCGCAGGCGGCCCGCACAGGAGCGCATCAGCCGCCGGGCACCGATCAGGACACCGACTCCGCTGGAATCGCAGAAGCGCACGTCAACGAGGTCGAGTACCACCCGGCGCCGCCCTGCGGCGACCGCGTCGTGAACCTTCTGCCGGACCGCGGGAGACGAGATCAGGTCCATCTCACCCGCGACCGTCACCACCACCCAGCCGTCTCGCTCGGCCTGGGTCACCAGCACCGGTTCCCACCTCGCCTCGCCGTCGACTTCAGGAACATCATCACCATGACCCTATGCCCGTTCTCCGTCGTAACTCTGCAATGTTCCGGTCGCACCCGGATAACAGACCGCCAAAATCGATCACAGTCAGCAGCAGGTTGGTGCAAAGCGACGCACGTCGCAGGAGGTGCCCGTTACATTCGACCTGAGCGCATTCGGGCACGCTGAACACACTCGGCTACGGTCGGTGGCCGGGCAAGGGGCGACAGGGCAGGCGACGAGGCAAGGGGGCGGCAGATGGCGACACCCGCACCACCGCGCTGGGACCGCAAGATGCAGCAGCGGCTGGCGCGCGGTGAGGAAGCCGCACTCGGCGAGCTGTACGACCGGTACGCCTCACTTGTGCACGGCCTGGCCTATCGCGTGATGAACGACGACGACGCGGCCGACCTCATCACCCGCGAGGTGTTCGGCTACATCTGGGAAAATCCGGACGCCTACGACCCGAAGCACGGCTCGCTGCGGTCGTGGATCGCGACACTCACCCAGCGGCAGGCCGTGCACCGGCTGCGACAGCAGTCGAACCGGGGCCGTTCCACGCCGGACGAGGTGGAGGCCCGGGTACGCGAGGCCAACACGGCGGCCCGCGCCGACTTCATCGTCACCTCGATGCCCGCCCCGCTGCGCGCCGCCCTCGAACTGGCCTACCGGGAAAGGGTCGACTACCGCACCGCGGCGGCCGGGCTCGGGGTGAGCGAGGACGAGGCGCGCCGTCGGCTCCGGCTCGGGCTGCAACTGCTGTCCACGGCCATGGAACCGGGCGAGCAGGGCGACGACCACCCGCTGGATCCCCGGGGACAGCGAGGGCGACGATGAGCGGTCCCGCGTTCCACAACGGCGACGGCCCGCACGGCGGGGACGACGGCGAGCCGCGCGTCCCGTACCAGCGCGAGCAGCCCGAGACGCGGGAGACCGCGCACCGGCAGCCGCCCGCGGAGTCGCACCAGCCGATGCCCCAACTGCCGCACTACGACCACCGCACCCTCAAGTCGCTGCTCGGCGCGTGGGCGTTGTCGGTGTGCTCGCAGGACGAGGCGCTGGCGGTCGAAGTGCATCTGACGGACTGCGCCACCTGTGCGGATGAGGCGCTGCGACTGCGGGACGCGGTGGGTCTGCTGCACCAGGAGGATTCGCTCGACCTCGATCCGCTGCTGCGGGCACGGGTGTTGGAAGGCTGCCTCGGCCGTCGGCCGGCGCGTATCCCGGTGCCCGAGTGGGCCGGACCGTTCGACGCGGAGGCCGCCCGGCTGGACGCGCTGCTGCGCGACCTCGGCGACGGCTACTGGAAGGCACCGGTCGAGCTGAAGTGGCACGACGGCGAGCAGCGGTCGACGGAGTTCACGGTCGCGCAGGTCATCGGTCATCTCACCGCCGTGGACAGCCTGATCGCCAGGTCGCTCGGGCTGCCGCCGGACGGCGGCGACCCGTCGGCGGACCCGCCGCGTTCCGGGCTCGGCGGCCTGGGCCTGGGCATCGGAATGGGCATCGCCTCCCGCGCCCGGCTGCGCAACGCCCGCACTATGGGCGACTTCCCGCTCACCCCGGTCGAGCGCACCGCCGCGCACTGGGCGACGCACAGCATGCTGCCCGGAGCGACCGTGCGCTCCCTGTGGCGTGAGCAGAGCCACAGCCTGGTGCGTACGGTCTCCTTCGCGGGCGGCGGCGCGGGCGGGCTCGACGTCGACTACGGCTCGTTCGCGCTGCCGCTGGAAGACGCCTTCCTGGACCGGGCCTTCGAGTGCTGGATCCACGCGTCGGACATCGCCGAGGCCGTGGACTATCCGTACGATCCCCCGGCGCCGCGCAATCTCAACCGCATCATCGACCTCGCCGCGCGGCTGCTGCCCGAGGCGCTGGCGGACCGGCGCAGGGCCGGTCTGACCACCTCGCCGACGCATCTGGTGACGGCCGGTACGCCGGGCCGCTCGCTGCTGCTCGAAGTCGAGGGCAAGGGCGGCGGCCAGTGGTACCTGCCGCTGGACTCGCCCGGCGCCGTCGCGTCGCCGGAGGAGATGGTCGCCCATGTGGCGATGGACTGCGTCGAGTTCTGCCAGTTGGCGGCGGGCCACATCGAGCCGGAGCGGATCGCGGTCGGCCAGATCGGCGACCGCGACGTCATCCGTGACGTGCTCTTCGCCACGGCGTCCCTGTCCCGCCTCTGAGACGGACGCCTGTGCCCTGACGAGGGCCGGGCGAAGAGCCCGCTCGGACAGAGAGCTCAAGCGAAGAGCCCGGACAGAAGGCTCAGGCGAAGAGCTCGGACAGAAGGCTCAAGCAAAGAGCCCGCTCAGGCGAAAACGACCGTGCGGTGGCCGTTGAGCAGCACCCGGTGCTCGCTGTGCCACTTCACCGCGCGGGCCAGCGCCTGGCACTCCACATCGCGCCCGATGGCGACGAGCTGTTCCGGCGTGACCTCGTGGCCGACCCGCTCGACCTCCTGCTCGATGATCGGCCCCTCGTCGAGGTCGGCCGTCACATAGTGCGCGGTGGCGCCGATGAGCTTCACACCGCGGGCGTGCGCCTGGTGGTAGGGCTTGGCGCCCTTGAAGCTCGGCAGGAAGGAGTGGTGGATGTTGATGATCTGACCGGACAGCTCACGGCACAGGTTGTCGGAGATCACCTGCATGTAGCGCGCGAGCACGACGAGTTCGACGCCCTCCTTGCGCACGATCTCCAGCAGCCGCGCCTCGGCCTCGGCCTTGGTGTCCCTGGTGACCGGCACATGGTGGAAGGGAACGCCGTAGGAACCCACAAGTTCCTGGAAGTCGGTGTGGTTGGAGACCACGGCGGCGATCTCGACCGGCAGCGCGCCGATGCTGGTGCGGAAGAGCAGGTCGTTGAGGCAGTGCCCGAACTTGCTGACCATGAGCACGACCCGCATGCGCTCGTCTGACGGGTGGATCCGCCAGTCCATGTGGTACGCCTCGGCGATCGCCGCGAAGCTGGCGCGCAGCTTGTCCACGGTCACCGCCTGCTCGGCCGAGAAGTGCACCCGCATGAAGAACAGGCCGGTGTCCTGGTCGCCGAACTGCTGGCTGTCGACGATGTTGCAACCGGTCATGAAGAGATAGCTGGAGACCGCGTGCACGATGCCCTGTTTGTCCGGGCAGGACAGGGTGAGGACGTACTGCGGGTCTGGCTGCGGCGGCTGCTGTTCGGTCACGCCGTCAGCCTCGCACAAACCGACCCCTTCAGGTCGGACTGTCCGTCAAGCGGAACCCACGGATATCGCGCGCCAGGTGGCGCGGGGAAAATCAGGTGCCACCGGAAAACACGCACCAGGTGCGGCCCGGGGACGTATGAACATCCGACGGTCACGCCGACCGTATGTAGATCGCCAGCACCTCCAGCGAGCGCGGCGGCGTGTCCGGGTCGTCGCCGTCGGCGGCGGACATCCGTATGTGGGCGTCGCGGGCGGCGCGGACCGCCTCCGGCCAGGCGTGGTGGTCGAGATAGGCGGCGACAGGTGCGTCGGCGCCCACCTGGTGCAGGATTTTGAGGACACGCAGCACGGCGACGTCGACGAGCGCGGCCTCCTGCGAGTCGCGGAAGATCGTGCCCACGTACTTCTCGGCGGACCAGTTGTCGAGCCAGGTGTCCTCGACGAGCCGGTACACGGCGTCCGTGACGTCCCCGTATCCCTCGCGGCCGGTCTGCCAGACCTCCCGCTGGAACACCGGGTCGCTGATCATGTGCAGCGCGGAGCGCACATTGCTGCGCCAGCGCCACCAGGGCATGTCATTGAGCGGCATGCCCCCCATCGTGGAGGAGTGACGGCCGCGACGGGAAGACTTCTCCGAACCTTGCACAATGGCGCATCGTACGTTCTCCACCGACGCCACCCGTAATTCACCTGATAGTGACCGTCCGTTCGCTTGTGGTCACCCCGGCGTTGGGCGCGGGCCGGAATCTTCGCATGACATGAGGGAACGGCGTATCCGCAGGGTCCGCACGGCTGCCGTCGCGCTGCTGGCCACAAGTGCGCTGCTCAGCGGGTGCGGCGTGCTTCCCGGGGGTTCGGGCGGCTCCACGGGACCGCTCGTCGTGATGACGTGGGCGCCGGTCGACACGAAATCGACCAATATGCCGGGAATGCTCGCCATGGCGCAGGCATTCGAGAAGTACACCAACGAGCAGGGCGGTCTCAACGGCCGCAAGTTGAAGGTGCTGACCTGCAACGAACGCCATGACGCGGTCGCCGTCACGGACTGCGCGCAGCAGGCGGCGAAGGCGGGCGCGGTCGCGGTTGTCGGTTCCTACAGCGAAGAGGGCGGCAGTTTCACCACCGCCCTGGAGTCGAACGGCATCCCGTACATCGGCGGCTACGGCATCACCGCCGACGAGTTCCAGAGCCTGCTGTCGTACCCGGTCAACGGCGGTCTGCCCGCGCTGCTGGCGGGCAGCGGACGGCAGTTGGCGGACCTGTGCAAGAAGGTCAATCTGGTGCGGCCCGACACGATCACCGGTGACCAGTTCCCGATCTTCCTCGACCAGGGGCTCAAGAGCGGCGGCCGGCCGCCCGCGCGCGACATGCTCACGGCCGACGACTCCAACGACTACACCGACATCGCCACCGCCGCGGTCGGCAACAACAAGCCGTCCACCTGCGTCTCCGCGGTGCTCGGCGACCGCACCAGCACCTTCTTCGACTCCCTGCGCCGGGTCGGCGAGGAGCAGCCGAAAGTGCGGCTGTCCTCGGTGCTCGGCAGCGTGCAGCAGTCGGTGGTGGACTCGACCGGCGGCGCGGGCAGCCCGCTGGAGAACGCGTACGTGACCGGCTGGTACCCGCCCGCGTCCGACGCCAAGTGGGCCGAGATGAAGTCGGTGGTGAAGAAGTACGCGTTCGGCGACGACCGGATCGACGTCGCCGACCCGGGGGTGCAGACCACCTGGGTCGCGTACACCGTCTTCGCCAAGGTGGTGCGGGCGATGGACGAGAAGGCCAGCGTGAACGCGGACAATCTGCACCGCGCGATGGACACCACGACCCACCTGTCGACCGGCGGCCTCACCCCGGATCTCGGCTGGACGCAGACGGATCTGCTGGGCATCCCGAGCCACTCCCGGATGGTGAACTCCAAGGTCACTTATCAGGTGGTACACGACGGGCGGCTCGTGCTGGCGCGGCCGGGCTTCGTGGACCTGACGAAGACGCTCCGGCAGAACTCGTCCGCGCAGAACTGAGCGCCCACGAGCGGCCCGTACAACTCCTAGCGCCCCGTCCAGGACGCGCGCGCCCTCACACCCCCGCCGCGTACCGCCAGAAGTCCCGCATCACCTGGGGCGGCGTCGGGCCGGTCATCGAGCGCTGCGTGAAGAGGATGCTGACAGCGCCGGTCGACGGCGTGACATGCGCCGTGGTGCCGCTGCCACCGACCCAGCCGTAGCGGCCGAGGACGTTCCAGGGGTCGGTCTCCGCGACGTCCACCGAGCCGCCGAAGCCCCACCCCTGGCCTTCGAGGAACAGCTCGCTCGCGTCGCGCTGGGACCGCGTCAGGTGGTCGGTGGCCATCATCCGCACCGACCGCGCGGACAGCAGCCTGCGGCCGTCCACGGTCCCCTCGGCGAGCAGCATGCGGGCGAAGGCGAACCAGTCGTCGACGGTCGAGACGAGGCCGCCCGCGCCCGAGGTGAAACCGGGCGCCTTGGTCCACTCCTCGCCCGGCGGGTCCGACAGTTCGACACCGCCGTCCGCGCCCGTCCCGTAGGCGCTGGTCAGCCGGTCGAGCGCGGTCGCGGCCACGGTGAAGCCGGTGTCGGCCATGCCGAGCGGTTCGAAGATCCGCTCGGCGAGGAACTCGGCGAAGGAGCGGCCCGAGACCCGGGCGATCAGCGCGCCCTGGATGTCCGAGCCGGTGTTGTACAGCCAGGCGTCTCCCGGCTGGTGGAGCATCGGGATACGGGCCAGCGCCGCCAGCCAGTCGTCGGGGCCCGCGAAGCCCGACAGCCGCGCCGGGCCCTGCTTCAGCTCGGTGAACAGCGGTTGCAGGGCGGGGAGTGAGAAGTCGCTGGGCATGCCGTACCCGGCCCTGAAGGTGAGCACGTCGGCCACGGTGACCGGCCGGGCGGCCGGGACCACGTCGTCGACCGGGGCGTCCGGGGTGCGGACGACGACCGGCGCCGCCAGTTCCGGCAGCCAGGTGGCGATGGGGTCGTCCAGCGCGATCCGGCCGTCGTCGACGAGCATCATCACGGCGGCGGCGGTGATCGGTTTGCTGACGGAGGCGATCCGGAAGATCGCGTCCCTGGCCATCGGCACGGCACCCTCAAGGTGCGCGGAACCGACCGCTGCGACCTCCACCCGGTCGCCGCGCGCCACCAGACCCACCGCACCCGGAATCGTGCCGTTGTCGATGTACGGCTCCAGGACGCCGCGCAGGCCCGCCGCCGGATCGGTCGTGGAACTGTTCGTGGAATGCGTCATCGGTCCACCTCTCGCGTGGTGCGGTCGAGAGGAAGACTGCCGCGTCGGCGCGGATTCATCGGTCGGGCGCGGACGTGTCGGCTCCGTCACCGTCCGTCCGCGTACGCACGCATATAAGCGCACGGGAGCGCACAGGCGCGCAAGGAAACGCGCGGTGACGCGTATACGCGCGTGGCCCCGTCAACCAACAGCCCCCGCTCAGAGCTGGCTGTACTGCCGCTCGGTGAGCCCGTACTGCTTCGCTATGGCGTTCCACAGCCGGACCGCGCGCTTCTTCTGCTCGGTGGCGGTGCCGCTCTCGCGGTTGCCGTCCTGGGCCTCGCCGGTGCTGCGGGCGTGGCCGCCCTTGCAGACGCTGTGGTTGTGCGCGGCCTGGTCGGCCCAGTTCGCGTAGTGGCCGTCCGCGGCGGCCGAGGCCTGCCACGCCTTGGTGAGGGCTTCGGTCAGGTCGGCGTGGTTGGGCAGCTTGTCCACCGACAGGCCGCCGAGCTGGGTGACCAGGCCGGTGCGCTGGGTGGCGGCGGACCGCAGGTCGGCGGCGGCGGGCCCGAGATTCTTGCAGTTCTTGATCGACTCGACCGCGCTCACCACGGAGCTGCGGCTGTTGCCGCTGGTCTTCAGCAGCGCGTCGAGGCCCTGCGCCTGCTGCTTGACGGCGTCGTCGGCCGCGGAATCGGTGCTGCCGCTCGCGGACGTGCTCGGCGCGGAGGACGCCGGGGTGCCGCTCTTCGACGCGGTGTTGTCCGTCTTGGCGTCGCCGCCCTTGTTCAACAGCCCGCCGACCACGAGGCCCGCGACCACACACCCGGCGACGACGATGCCGATCACCATGAGGGGCGACAGCCTGCGGCGCGGACCGTCGTCCTGACCGTGCCCGCCGTCGTAGCCGTAACCGGGGTCGTACGGCTGCTGCGGGGGCTGGCCCATGCCGCCCTGCTGCTGCCCGTACTGCTTCTGTTGCTGTTGCTGGGACGGCGGCTGGATGATCCGCTGGCGCAGCGGTTCCGGGCCGGGCACGTCGCTGCGGAACAGGTGGTCGTAGTCGCTGTCGTGCTGCGGCCCCGTCTGGGGCTGCTCCTCGTACCCGCCGCCGCCCTGGCCCTGACCTTGGCCCTGACCCTGGCCCTGACCTTGGTCGTACGACTGCTGGCCGTACTGCTGCTGGCCGCCGTACGACTGCTGCTGGTCGTACCCCTGCTGCCCGTAGCCGTCGTAAGGCTGCTCAAAGGACTGCTCGTACGACTGCTGCGGGGGCGGGGACTGCGGGCCGCCGTACTGCGGCTGCTGTTCCTGCTGGTCGCGGTCCTGGAAGATGGACAGCGGCAGCGCCTGGGTGGCGTCGGCGGCCTGCTGCTGCGGGGCCGCGGGCGGCGCCTGCGGCGGTACGGGCGGCAGCGGCGGTACGGGGCCCGGCCCCTGGCTCGCGGCGGCCATCGGCATGCCGGGGTCGCCGCCGGGGTACGGGGGCAGCATTTGCGTGGCGTCGGCCACCGGGACGGCGGGCGGCGGCATGCTCCCGGGATACGGCGGCAGCATCTGGGTGGCGTCGGCGGGCTCGGGCAGCGGGGCGGGCTCGCCCCAGGGGGAGCCGCCGGCCGGCTGCACATGTTCCCCGTAGGGCGGCTGCTGCCGCCCCGCGGGCACCACGACGCCCCGGTACGCCTCAGGCGTCTCCTCGCCGCGTCCGTCGGTGTGCATCGCCGCTGACTCCCGCCTATGCCCTGTCGTCCGTTGCCGGATCCTTCCGAACCATCCGCCAACGCTACCGGGTTAACCGGACCATCAACCACGTACCCGAACGAGTGAACGTCATGACACACCGAGAGGGCGGAAGTACCGGGCGTACCGGGCCCGTTCCCGCAAGGTCTCTCCAGCGCTTTGGCCACCGCGCGGGGACGCGGTGTCGGTCGCGTAACGATTCGGTGATGGTCCGCTATGCGGCGTCCTGTTCCTCCAGACGGGCACCGAACTCGCGGACCACGGGCTCGGCCGCGTAGGGCTCCAGGCGGCGGCGGAAGTCGTCCAGGTACTCCGCGCCGCGGTTGGAGCGCAGACCGGCCAGAAGGGTGACGGCGCGGGTGCCCGTGTTGCAGGCCTCTTCCAGTTCGCGCTGCTGCACCTGGGCGTCGGCGAGCAGCAGCATGTCGATGGCACGGCGCCTGGTGCGCGATTCGGGGTGCGCGGCGAGCGCTTCCTCCGCGCGGCGCGCGGCGGGCGCGGCCTGGCCGAGGTCGCGGTGACAGTGCGCCAGTTCGTCGGCGAGGTAGGCGTGGTCGAAGTGGGCGATCCAGGGCGGGTCGTCGTCGGGCCGGGAGTGTTCCATGGACTCGACCGCGAGGTTGGCCACGGTGGCGAAGGTGCGGGCGTCGCCGAGCAGCGCGTGGCCGCGGGCCTCCGCGGCGTAGAACATCGCCTCCGCCGTGGGTGTCACCTGGCCGCGGGCGCCTTCCTGTGCCGCGCGGGCGAGTTGGGCGATCTCGCGCGGGTTGCCGAGCGAGGCGGCGAGGTGGCTCATGCTGGCCGCGAGGATGTAGCCGCCGTAGCCGCGGTCGCCCGCCGCCTGGGCCAGGCGCAGCGCCTGGATGTAGTAGCGCTGGGCGAGTCCGGGCTGTCCGGTGTCGACGGCCATGTAGCCCGCCAGTTCGGTCAACCGCGCGACGGCGCCGAAGAGTTCCCTGCCGACCTGGTCGCGGTAGGTGCCCGCGAGTAACCCGGACACCACGCTGTTGAGGTAATGGACGACGACCGGGCGGACGTGTCCGCTGCCGAAGCGGTGGTCCAGGTCGGTGAGCGCCTGCGTCGTCGCCTTGACGGCCTCGACGTCCGACATGCCCACCCTGGCACCGCCGTTGCGGGCGACGCCCTGGTCGGGGCGGGTGATCAGCCAGTCGCGGCTGGGCTCGACGAGGGCGGAGGCGGCGACCGTGGAACCGGTGAGGAAGTCGCGGCGGCCGACATCGCTGCGCCACAGCTCGCAGACCTGCTCGATCGCGCCGAGGACGGTCGGCGCGAAGTGCAGACCTATGCCGGTGGCCAGGTTCTTGCCGTTGGCCATGCCGATCTCGTCGATGGACACGGCGCGTCCCAGCTTGCGGCCGATCGCCTCGGCGATGATGGCCGGGGCCCGGCCGCGCGGCTGCTGACCCCGCAGCCAGCGGGCCACGGACGTCTTGTCGTACCGCAGGTCGAGGCCGTGTTCGGCGCCGCACATGTTGACCCTGCGGGCGAGCCCGGCGTTGGAGCAGCCGGCCTCCTGGATAAGTGCCTGAAGCCGTTCGTTCGGTTGCCGAGCCACGAGCGGTCGTGCGGCCATCAATTCCCCCACTTCGACGATGCGTACCTCGTCCTGGTGACAGGTGCCCATCTCATCACCGAAAAATGCCCTGTTAGAGCGGCATTTCATGTCGTTTTCGCCTTTAGCGGAACGAGCGGAACGACACGCGGACCCCAAGTGACTACCCGAATACGGGCCCGGATCGCGCACGCGCCCCCGGGCGTGCACCAGTGCGCCCGCCATGAGCCGAGGGCCCGGCCCCCGTAACTCACGCTGACGAGGGAAGTTGTGCAGCGCGTGGAAGACACCATCGGAGCACCGCGGCAGCTCACCGCCCAACTTCTCGACACGGCCGTCCGATACGCGCAGGAGCGGCACTGGGACGTGCTCCCCGGCTCCTGGATCGAGGACGACACGGGCGGCCCCGCGCTGTGCTCCTGCGCGTCTCCCACCTGCCCTGCTCCCGGCGCCCACCCGACCCGGCCCGACTGGGCGGCGCACGCCAGCGGCAGCGCCGACGCGGTACGGCGCATGTGGGGCAAGCAGCCGCGCGCCTCGGTCCTGTTGCCGACGGGCCGTACGTTCGACGCGGTCGACGTGCCGGAGGTGGCGGGGTGCCTGGCGCTGGCCAGGATGGAGCGGATGGATCTGCCGCTGGGCCCGGTGATCTGCACGCCCGACCGCAGGCTGGTCTTCTTCGTCCTGCCCGGCGCCACCGTCAAGGTGCCCGATCTGCTGCGGAAGTTGGGCTGGGCGCCCGGCTCGCTCGACCTGCGGGTGCGCGGCGAGGGCGACTGGATCGCCGCGCCGCCGACGCGGACGGGGCCGGGCGCCTCGGTGCAGTGGGCGCGGCAGCCGACCGCCCTGAACCGGTGGCTGCCGGACGTCGAGGAGCTGCTGAGTCCGCTGGCGTACGCGTGCGGGCGGGAGTTGGCGGCGGCGAGGGGCCGCTGACCCCTGCGCGCGGGGCTCACGCTCCCGAGTCATTCAGTCACTGTCAGTGGTCGCGTCTAGGGTTGTCGGACGTAGACCTTCGCGCGTCGTCCGACCAGCGGCGCGCCGGGGGCAGGGGCGCGAGACGGGGAGAGGTGCCGCCATGTCGGAGCCGCAGAGGTCGCAGGGGGAGCAGGAGTCGCAGCGGAAGCTGACGCCGTACCGGCCGGTGCCGTACGGGAGGACCGCCGAGGAGGTGTCCGAGGCGGCCGGAGACACCGATCCGGTCGCTGTGCGTGTGCGCGGGCTGTGGAAGCGGTTCGGTGAGCAAGTGGCCGTGGCCGGGATCGATCTGGAGCTGCCCGCGGGCCGCTTCATCGGCCTGGTGGGGCCGAACGGGGCGGGGAAGACGACCTCGCTCTCCATGATCACCGGCCTGCTGCGGCCGGACGACGGCAGTGTGCGGATCGTGGGCCACGACGTGTGGACGGACCCGGTCGGCGTGAAGTCCAGGATCGGCGTGCTGCCGGAGGGTCTGCGGCTGTTCGAGCGGCTGTCGGGACGTGAACTGCTCGGCTACACGGGCCGGTTGCGCGGTCTGCCGGGCGCCGAGGTCGACAAACGCGCCGGTCAGCTCCTCGACGTCCTGGACCTGTCGGCCGCGCAGAACAAGCTGGTCGTCGACTACTCCACCGGTATGCGGAAGAAGATCGGCCTGGCCGCCGCCCTGCTGCACAATCCCGAAGTCCTCTTCCTCGACGAGCCGTTCGAGGGCGTCGACCCGGTGTCCGCGCAGGTCATCCGCGGTGTGCTGGAGCGCTATACGGAGTCGGGCGGCACGGTCGTCTTCTCCTCGCACGTGATGGAACTGGTGGAGAGCCTGTGCGACTGGGTCGCGGTCATGGCCGCGGGCAAGATCGTGGCGCGCGGCCCGCTCGCGGAGGTGCGCGGCACCGCTCCCTCGCTCCAGGACGCCTTCTTGTCGCTGGTGGGCGCCGACCGGCGCGACGGGCAGGCGCTCGACTGGCTGAGCGGCGGCAAGTGATGACCACCTCGGCCACCGCCCCGCTCGCCGCTCCCGCGCCGCCGCCCCCGCCCGGTCGCGGTTCCTCGCTCACGCCGGTCTTCGTACGGCTCAAGCTCACCCTCTTCCGCAACGGCCTGCGCCGGTCCACCGGCCGCACGGTCGGCTGGTCCCTCGGCGTCGCCTTCGCGATGCTGTACGCGCTCGGCATGGGCGCCGGAATGGTCGCGCTGCGGAACAACCACTACGCACCGTCCGCCGCCGTCACCGTGACCGTCGTCCTGGTCGTGGGCTGGGCGATCATGCCGCTGTTCTTCTTCGGCGGCGACGACACGCTCGACCCGACCCGGCTGGCGATGCTGCCGCTACGGCCGCGCCCGCTGATAACGGCGCTGTTGGTGTCGTCGCTGATCGGCGTCGGTCCGCTCTTCACACTGCTGGTGTCGACCGGTGCGGTCGTCGCGGTCGCGCACGGCGGGGCCGCGTGGGTCGTCGCGGTCGTGGCCGTGGCCCTGACGCTGCTGCTGTGCGTGGCGCTGTCGCGGGCGGTGGCCGCCGCCAACACCCGGCTGCTGACCAGCCGCAAGGGCCGCGACCTGGCCCTGCTCAGCGGTCTGTTCGTGGCGGTGGGTGCCCAGCTCGTCAACCTCGGCGTCAACTCGTTGTCGTCCGACGGCGGTCTGCACCGGGCGACCTCGGTGGCGTCCGTACTGCGCTGGATTCCGCCCGCGCCCGCCGTGGACGCGGTGCGTTCGACGGCGCGCGGGTCGTACGGCCTGGCCGTCGTGCAACTGGCCCTCACCGTCGCCGTGCTGGCGCTGGTCCTGCGCTGGTGGCACGCCAGCCTGCACCGGCTGATGGTCTCGCCCGACGCGTCCACGCTCCAGGCGGCGCCGGAGCGCGAGGGGTCGAAGGCGCGGGGCGGGGCGGCGGCGGGCCCTTCGCTGCCGGCCCGGCTGCTGCCCGGACGGCTGGTGGGCGGCCGGACGGCCACGGTGATGGAGCGGCAGTTCCGGTACCTGTGGCGCGACCCGAGGTCGAAGGCGGCGTGGGCGACCGGGCTGGCCGTCGGGCTGCTGCTGCCGCTGGTCGCGGTGGTGCAGCACGGCACCGTCTACCAGTGCCTGTGGGCGGCGGGGCTGCTCGGCATGCAGATGTACAACCAGTTCGGCATGGACGGCTCCGCCTTCTGGACGGTGTCGGCGACGATCACCACCCGCAGGGACGCGGCGCTCGAACTGCGCGGCCGGGCGCTGACGTTGGCCGCCATCGCCGTGCCGTACGTCACCGTCGTCACCACCGGCGCGGCGCTGCTGCTCCACCGGGTGTCGGCGCTGCCCGAGACGCTGGGGCTGTCCTTCGCCTTCCTGGGCGCGCTCATCGCGACCGGCAGTTACGCGAGCGTCCGCTACCCGTACGCGCTCCCGCAGGACAACCCGTTCGCCAACGCGGCGCCCGGCCAGGGCGGTCTCGTCGCGCTGAACGTCGTCGGCGGCACCTTCAGCGGCGCGGCCCTGTCGCTACCGGTGATCGCGCTGACCCTCGCCCTCCACTTCAACGATCTCCATTCGCTGCTGTGGGTGGTGCTCCCGGTGGGCGCGCTGTACGGGCTCGCGGTCGCGGCGGTCTCGCTGCGGTTCACCGCTCCGCGGCTGCTCGATCGTCTTCCGGAGATCCTGGGGGTGGTGGCGAAGGCGTGACGGACGGGGCCGGTGGCAGGTGGTCGTTGACGGCGGTGCCGTCCTTGCCTGCCCGGCCTGTGCTGCCGTCCTTGCCTGCCCGGACTGTGCTGCTTTTCCTGTCGGCGGTGCCGGCCGTGTCGATGCCGTCCGCTCGGTCGGCGCGGCGCCGCGGGCCGCGCCATTCCGCGATCCAGTAGAGCAGCGCGAGGGCGGGCAGGGCGGCGCCGAGCAGGGCCACCGAGGTCCAGCCACCGGCGTGGTAAGCGTAGGAACCGGCTTGTGAGCCGATCGCGCCGCCGACGAAGAAGGTGGCCATGAAGGCGCTGTTGAGCCGGGACCTGGCCTGGCCGTCGAGCCGGTAGATCACCTGCTGGCCGAGGATCAGGGTGGTCTGCACGGCCATGTCGAGAAGCACCGCGGCGGCGCCGAGCGCGATGACGCTGTGCCGTCCCACCCCGGCGAGGCCGAAGGCCAGGGCCGCGGTGACGAAGGCGACGGCCGTCATCGGCCGGACCAGGCCGCGGTCGGCCCAGCGTCCGGCGAGCGGTGCCACCAGTGCGCCGCCCGCGCCCGCGAGCGCGAAGAGGCCGACCTGCCACTGGCTGTAGTTGAAGGGATCGCTGGTCAGAACGAAGGAGATGGTGGTCCAGAAGACGCTGAAGGCGCCGAACATCGCGGCCTGGTACAGCGCCCTGCGCCGCAGCGCCGGATGGACGCGCAGCAGGCGGGCGGTGGAGCGCAGCAGCAGCCCGTACGACAGCGTGGCGGCGTCGGCTCCGGGAGCGCGGCGCGGCAGGGACCTGCGCAGTACCAGGGTCAGTACGGTCATCAGCCCGGCCGAGGTCAGGTAGACGACCCGCCAACTGGTCGCGTCCGCCAGCAGGCTGCCGAAGGTACGGGACAGCAGGATGCCGGTCAGCAGGCCGCTCATCACCTGCCCGACGACCTTGCCGCGGCTCTCGTCTGGCGCGAGGTCGGCGGCGAAGGGCACGAGGATCTGGGCGACGACGAGCGTCGTGCCGACGATTAGCAGCGCGGCGAGCAGGACGGCGAAGCCCGGTGCGAGACCGGCCAGCACCAGACCGGCGATGGTGAGGGCGAGCAGGACGGTGGCGAGGCGGCGCTTCTCGATGACGTCGCCGAGCGGGACGATGAGCAGCAGGCCGGCGGCGTAACCGAGTTGGGAGACGGTGACGAGGCTGCCCGCGGCGACCGCGCCGATCCCGAACGCCTGGCGCAGCTCGCTGAGCAGCGGCTGCGCGTAGTAGAGGTTGGCGACGGTCAGGCCGCAGGCGACGGCGAGCAGGACGATGAGGCGGCGGGGCGGGCCCGGCACGGGGACCGGTGTGGCGCCGACTGCGTGTCCGGGCCCTGCGGCGGCGGGTCCGGACGCGGGTATGTGCACGGGTTCGGGCCCTGGGGACGGTGCGTCGGACGACGGCTGGGACATCGATACCTCGTCGAAGTGGAAACCGGTTTAACCAGTTCCGAAGGTACCAGTTAAACCGGTTCCCCGGTAGAGTGGCCCGTATGACCGCGAACGGCATCGACGCCTACGCCCCGGCCCTGGACGGCGGCCGTACTCAGCCGCGTTTCCGCGAGGGCGCCGGGCGGCTGTGCCTCGACTACCTGCGGACACTGCGCTACCGGGGCACGCCCGCGGTCACCGAGGAGCTGGCCGATCCGGAGGCGCTGATCGCCTGGGTACGGCAGTGCGGCCCCTGCTCCGACGTACCCGCCACCCCGCCCACACCTGCCCGGCTGCGCGAGGCCCGCGCCTTGCGCGAGGCGGTCCACGCGCTGGTCAGCGCCGCCATGGCCCCCGGCAGGGAACCCGGCGCGGCCCCCGGCTCCGGCCTCGGCGACACCGCCCGCACCCGGCTCAACCGCGCCGCCGCCCACGCCGTCCCCGCCCCCCGCCTCGCCCCCTCCGGCGACCTCCAGTGGCACGCGGACGACCCCCTCGCCGCGACCCTCGCCCTGATCGCCCGCGACGCCCTCGACCTCGCCGCCACTCCCGAACTGCTGCCGCGCCTGCGCCCCTGCGCCTCCCCGACCTGCGGCGCCGTCTTCCTCGACCAGTCCCGTCCGGGGACGCGGCGCTGGTGCTCCATGGACGTGTGCGGCAACCAGGCCAAGAAGACGGCGCTACGGGCGCGGAGCGCGTAGCCGGTGACGTCAGGGGCCGAAGTGCAGGGCCCGCGCGAAGGCGTCGATGTCGTCCATCGCCCGGAGCACCCGCCCCGGATCGGGCGCCGCCGTCATCACCAGCACGTCCGCACCGTGCTCGGGCACGCGCCACGCGTAACGGAGGCCGATGGTGATGCCGTTGTCGTCCGGGTCGACGAAGTAGCGCATCACGCGGATGCCGGTGCCCAAGTGCTCACTGCCGAAGTCCTCGACGATCGGCGGCTCCACGGCGTACTCCGCGTCCGCGTGGGTGAGCTCCCGCAATTCGCCGGGCAGTTCGCCCTCGATGTCGAACTCCGCCCAGTACACGGCCAGCGGATTCCCGCGCGGGCCGTCCAGGTGGAAGTGCAGCCCGTACCCCGGATAGACGCGCGGATACCGCTCCATCCCGTACGTCAGCGCCTCGGCCAACTCCCGTACCTCGCCGGGGCCCGGCGTCAAGGCGCTGTCCTCCCAGTGCGCCTCGGCCATCACCCGCGCGTACGCGGCGGCGTCCGGGAACTCGCCCTCGCTCCCCGGCACCGGCCACTGCGGCGGCACCCACACCCACCGCGAACCGTCCACCCGCCGGGCGTCCAGCCGGCTCCCGCTCACGCGTAGCTCCAACGGAACGTCGTCATCAGCGCGTCGAACAACTCGGCCAGCGCCCTGGTGAATTCGCTGCCCGGATCCCCGTCCCCCACCGTCGAGAACGCCACCGCGAGCCACCGGCCCGCGCCCTGCCTCGGCACGGGGACGATGTAGTCGACATGCCGTGCATACGTCTCCACCGGTTCGCTCTCGCGGAGGGCCGGCGGCTCCACGTACTCCCACCGCACGCCCAACGTCCCCGCGACCTCCCGCACTTCCCCCGGCGCCCCGCCCCGCTCCTCCCCCACCAGCCGCCCCAACACGGCCTCTGCCCCCGTCTCCTCCCCCGCCCACTCCCCCGCCACCTCGGCGACCACGAACGACGCCCCCACCACCAGCCCCGCCCGCGCCTTCACCGGCACATACAGATCCAGCCCACCCCCCGCCCTCGCCTCCCGCGCCATCCCCTCCACCCTCCGGCGCACCTCCGCCCGAAACGCCATCCCCTCATCCCTCGGCACCCCCGCCGGAATCCGCTCGATCCCCCGAAACACCTTCTCGTCCAACGCCGTCGCGGTGCCCGCCCGCAGAGGGATCCGGGCCCAGCCCGGGGGCAGCACGAGGGTGTACCCGACGGGGGTGGTCGCGGCCGTCACCGGGCCGCCTCCGCCGGGGGTTTGCGGCGCAGCCGCACTTTGGCAAGCCAGGCGGTGGCTGGAGCCAGCAAGGGGATGGGCGCGAGGTAGACGATGCCGGTCGAAGCGACCGCCAAGGCGTTCATCAATCCGCCGAGCCCCACGTAAAAGAGCACCCCGGAATCCCAGCCTCGACTACGCTGCAGACCGTGCATACCTAGCCACACCAGGAGCTGTCCTGCGCAGGACAAGCTCAGCATCTCCGCGACGAAGACGGTCCGGCTCGGATCGGTCAGGCGAGCTGTGACGGAAATCAGGCAGAGCCCACCGAACGGCACCACCGCGCCCCACCGGACCAACTTGTCGCTGCGCGCGAGCAAGGAAGCACTCGTCACGTCGCTCACAGAGAACACCCCTGTTCCCGGAGCAAGTCGTGAGCCGCCGTCTGCTGCCGTGCGCTTACCATGTGGTTCCGACCTCCCGCGTGTACCGGTCCTTGAAGTCTCCGTAGGGCCCATACGCAGGTTTCTGCGGAATCGCATCGCTATCGCCCACGATCTTGTCGACACCGTCGGCCGCGGTGGCAGCTCCCCAAGCTCCTTGAAACAGCCGTCGGTGCCGCTCGGCACCCTGGCTCGCCCGCTGCACAGCGCCACTCTCCGGATACGCGGCCCGCATCCGGACCACGTCCTTGTAAAGATTCGCCGTCTCGCGGTCGCCGCCGAGAAGCACCGCTTCGCGCTGGGTGGCCTCGGCCACGGGGGTGGCGGCCTCGCCCGCAGCGGCGGCGCGGCCCGCGCGCTTGGCCGCCGCCTTCGCGATGTTGCGCTCGTGGCGGGCCGTGGCCCGGGCTGCGCTGGTGGTACCGCGACGGTTGACGGTGGCGGAGGTCCGGTCAAGGACCGACCGGGAGGCGCGGGTGGCGGTGGCGGCGGCCCGCTCCTCGGCTGCGGCCTCGGCGGCGAGCTTCGTGGCGATCTGGACGCCTCGGAGATTGTTGAGGGCGATCGTGCCGACGCCCATGGTGAGGAGGCCGAAGATGTCCATGCCAACGTCCAGCCAGGAACAGTCACCGGCGGAGGCGAGCAGCAGGTGCGCGGCGAAAACGCCGATCGCGAGCCACATCGCGAGTGCCGCGACCCAGCCCGCTGGAGTCATCACGATCGCGACCAGGGCAATAGCGGTGGCGACCCAGCTCATCACATCCGCGACAAGCGAAATAGCCCCCTTCACCCCGTCGATCTCGTTCTTGCGCCGCTCCCACCAACTGTCCTTGATCTTGTCGTTGATCTCGTGCCGGATACGCGCCGCGTAGTGCGAGGCCCGCTCGTCGCGGTGGGCCTCGACCCTGGTCAGGGAGCGGCGGTACTTGGCGACCGGGTCGTCGCCCGAGGCAGATTCGGCATCCTCAGGGGGAGCCGCCTCGGCGTCGGAGCGCGCGCCTCGCAGGATGCGGTCGGCGTCGGACTGGATGGCCTCCAATTCGGCGGCCCAGGCGGTGAGATGGCCGTGGACGCGTTCGTAGCGGCCGGCGGTCTCGCGGAGGCGGACTTCCAGTTCGCGGGCTTCGTCGCGCAGTTTGGTGGCGTAGCGGCCCTTGAGGCCGTCGCCGGCGCCGATGACCTTGAGGTCGGCGGCCTCGGCTCTGAGCATGCCCGCGAGGTGCTTCATGTGGGCGACCTCGTCGCGGATGGACTCGGGGTCGCCGGGGGCGGGATCGGTGTCGCTGAGAGGGTGCCAGTCGCGCGGGCGCGGCCTGGTGGTCGTCGCCACGGGGGTCAGCCGCTCTTGGCGAGGTGTTCGTCGGTCTGCTTGAACGTCTCGCGGGCCGCACCGACGAGTCCGCCGACGGACTCGATGCCGCCGACGAGCTTCTTGCGGTACCACGCCCAGTTGTTGACGAACGCGTCCATCGCGCCCGCCACCGCGCCCGACCCCCAGATGTGGTGCAGGTCGTCCCGATGGACCTTGATGCTCTCGAACTCGAAGTGCAGCTTCGTCAACAGCCGCTCCGAGTCGGCGAGCACCTGATCCGTCACCTTGAGGTCCGCCATCCTCGTACCCCGACCACCCTCGTTGTCGCCGTCATATGCCGTTTCCTACGGACTGACAACGACCCCGATCCGCCTCGGGGTTACGGGTGAATCGGATTTGACGCGGCACCGCTCACACGCTCAGCGCACCACCGTCTGGACCTCCTTCGCCACCACCGCGACATCATTGCCCGACAGTCCGTCCGGCAAGCCCGGCTCCGCCACCGGTCCGTTCGGATTCGCCGACGCCGTCCACGTCACCTTCCACGTGATCTCGGCGTGCAGGGTGTACGGGCCCGCTTTGCGGTACGTGACGTTGCAGGCGTCCTTCGACGAGTCCACCTGGTACCCGCCGCCCGCGGCAGGTGTGAGGTCGTATTCACACGTCTGCGGCTCGGCGTGAGGAGTACCCGCGTCGATGCGAAGGGCGCTGGGGACAGCGACAGTTGTGGCAGCGATGGTGAGGCCGAGTGCGTCGAAGCTGGCGGTCACCCAGACACGGTCGGGGAGGGCCCCGGTGAACGACGCGAAGGTGGGGACGTTGACGATTTGGTTGTCGGCGGCCGGGCTCAATCGGACGGGGGGTGTGGGCAGGAGCAGGGCCTTGTAGGCCAGGCCCGACAGCACCTGGGGTGAGAGAGCGAGCATCGGCTTGGGGGCGACGGCGTCGACCCACTGTTGGCCGGGGATCGACGTGCACGCGGCCACCCGGCCGGGCGTCGTGGAACCGGACGTCATCTGGTCGACGTCGTAGGTCCGGAACCACCATGCGCCCTTGGCGTCTTCGTGGAAGTCGGTGCGCTTCTTGACGGTCTCGGCGATCTGGGCGGCGTTGGGACCGATTCCGACGTTCTCAGGGCCGAGCGCCCAGTCCTTGTACTGCTCCGCGTCGTACTTCGGCTGACTCCAGCACAGCGGCGGCGTCCAGTTGCGGTCCACCGCCGACACCGGTACCGAGCGTCCGCTGCCGTTGTGGCGTGTGTCCAGTTGGACGCCCGCGCTGATGGAGCCGTTGTCGGAGGTCGCCTGACGCGTAGGAGGCTTGGGCGGCGGGGAGATGGGGTCGCCGTCTCCCGCGACGGCGGGACTCGCCGCTCCCAGTAACGCGACGCCAAGGAAACCGAGGACGCCGAGGATATTGAGGACGCTCGCGCCGACGACGGCCCGCCGAGGGGCCCTCATTGGCAGGCCGGGGCGGCCGCTTTGCCCTGGAAGGAGTCGAGTTGCCAGACGCCCGCCGCGTTCCTCAGCAAAGTGGCCGTATAGAGGCGGTAGTCGTCGGCGGTCGGCGCGGTGCGCAGGACCTCACCGGTCTTGATGTCCTTCGAGTACGCCTTGGACTGGTCTTCGCAATAGGTCACGACCGCGGTATCGGCCGTCACCGCCGTCACCTTGCGGTCGTAGTAGCGGTAGGTCCCCGTCACCGTACGGCCCTCTTTCTTCCGCTTCGCGATCTGCTCAGCGTAGAACGACCGGGCCTGTCCGGAGAAGTACGCTTTCAGTACGTTCGAGGCCGGATCCAGGTCGACGTAGAGCTTCTGACGCGCCGTCAATGTGTCGGCCTGGCCGTGCAGTACCGCGTCCTTGGCGGCGTCGCCGGTCGCATCGGCGTCGATGACGACCTTGATGTCGGACGGCAGGTGGAAGTCCATGGGCTCCGCCGTCGCGGAGGTGACCGGCGACGCCGTGGCGGACGCGGTCGGCGACGGGGCGGACTGGGACGACGGAGTGTCGGTGATCTTGTCGCTCGCGGAGTCGTCCGAGCCACCGCAGGCCGTGAGGGTGACGAGGGCCGTCACCGTGAGGGTGACGGTCGAGACCGCGGCGGCGAGGGACTTGTTCATCGAAGCTCCGTGAGAGTCCGTGGGGAGAGGGTCGGTTGGTGATACTCCCCCGCCATGATGGTCAGTTCGTGAGGGTCAGTTGGCGATGCTGCCGCGCCAATCGGGGAGCAGTTCGTCCAGGAGGGCTTCGACGCGGGGCGGGAGGCCGCGGCTGGGGCCGCCGAGGGAGTCGCTGCGGGCGATGAGGGAGTTGGCGGCGGCCTGGAGGCGGGCGGGGTCGCCGGTGGCCTGGGTGGCGCGGAGGAGTTCGAGCCAGAGGCGCTCGTCGTTGGGGGAGACGACCAGGGCCGTCTCGATGGCCGCGACGGCCGCCTTCGGCTTGGCCGCGTCGAGGTGGAGGGCGGAGAGCGCGAGGGCGATCTCGGCGACGAGGACGGGGTGTTGGGCGTCGACTATCTCGTGGGAGAGCCAGCCGTAGCGGCCCGCGGTGCGGTCCTGGAGGAGCGGGCCGCGGGCCAGCGAGAGGGCCTGGGTGAGCAGGCGGCGGCGGGCGGTGGGGTCGGAGGCGGCGCTGCCCTCGGTGGCCTCGTGGTGGAGGGTCTGGAGGACGTCCCAGTCGGAGACGACGGAGGACGCGAGGACGATCCGGCCGGTGTCGTCGATGGTGAGCCGGGCGATGCCGCCGGGGTCGGTGCCGAGCCAGTCGCGGAGGCGCTCGACGAGGGCGTCGCGTACGTCCTCGGTGACGCCGCGCGGCCAGAGCGCGGAGGCCAGGACGCGGGGGTGGACGCCTTCGCGGTGCAGGAGGAGCAGGGCCAGGGCCTCGTGGAGGAGCTGGCTGCGCTCGGCGGACGGCTCGTCGACGCCGACGAGTTCGAAGGAGCCGAGCAGGCGCGCGTACACGCCGGGCCGTCCCTGGTCGGAGAGGTCCACCATGAACGGCGGGGCGTCGGGGCCGGATCCGGGGCCGTCCTCGCCGCCCGCCTCGGCGAACAGCCGCAGCACGGCCTGGTACTGATCGGCGGGCAGCACCTGCGCTTCGAGGTCGAGGCCGAGCAGCGGGGCGAGCAGCCGTCCCGCGGAGGTGATCTCCAGCTCCCAGGCGGCGCCCGGCATGTCGGGACGGCTGGAGGCGACGAGGTAGCCGATGCCGAGCCGGCCCGCGTCGGAGGCGAGTTCGGCCAGCCGGTTCGCCTCCTCCTCGGTGGGCTCGGCGGCGAGCAGGACGAGGTGCGGTGCCCATTGGGTGTGCTGGGCGCGGCCGGTGCGCCCGGTGAGGACGCTGTCCTGGCCCGCCGTACGCAGGGCGCCCGCCCGCTGCGCGGTCTCCGCGGACATCGTCTCGATGACCTCGGGCACGTCGGCGAGGTGCCGGACGCGGGCGGGGGCGAGGGCCGTGAGGTCCTCGGCGAAGCCGACGAGGGTGACGGTCATCCGGTCCGACCAGCCGTTGGTGGCCAACTCCGAGGCGACGGAGGCCAGTACGGCCTCGCGGTCGGCGGCGGCTCCGGACAGCGAGACGATGCCGGGCACCGCTTCGAGGTTGAGCAGCAGCCGCGCGCCGTCGAGCGTGCCGAGCGCGACCAGGCCGGGGTACGGGGCCGCCGCGGACACGTCCGCGTCCTCGGTGAGGTCGGCGCGGTCGAGCCGCCAGAAGGTCTGGTCCTGGCCGAGCTGCCAGGGGGCCGGCGGCTGGCCCTCGGGCCAGGCCAGTTGCAGGTGCAGGGCCTCGTCGGTGAGCCACGCGGCGTAGACGGTCGGGAGCTTGAGGCCCTCGGCGTCCAGGCGGCCGGACAGCGCGCGCAGCGCGCGGTCGAGGAAGGCGACGGTGTCCTGGTCGGCGCCCACGCGCAGCGCGTCGGCGGCGTCGGCCTGCGGCCCGGTGGGGGTGCGCGGCGTGCGCAGGCCGCCCGCGGTGACCGACTGCCACAGGGCCGTACGCCGGCGGCGGCCGAGCGCGGCGAGCAGGCCCGCGGCCAGCAGCGGGGCGGCGATCAGCGCTTCGGACAGGTCGAAGCCGTGCGAGTGGGAGGAGGAGTTCGCGGTGAAGGCGGCGGTGGGCCCGTGCTCGGGTGCCGTCTCGGCGTGGGCCGGGGTGGTGACGGCCGCGTGGCGACCGCCGGACCCGCCCGTACCGCCCGTACCCGTACCGGCCGTGCCCGTACCGCCGGGGCCGGTCTCGGCGGACGCGCTGTCGGTGGAGCCGGAACCGCCCGATCCGCCGCCCTGGGCGCCGGTCCCGCCGCCGCCCTGCTCGGCCGCCGCGTGCTGGGCGGAGGCGTGCGCGCCCTCGGCCGTGGTGTCCTTGGCGCCGCCGTGCTCGGCGTAATGCTGCACGTCGGGCGCGACATGCGTGGCCGCGACGGGCATCTCCACGAGGTCGCCGCCGTGCGCGTCGGAGGGCATCTCCATCACCCAGCCGGGCCGGATGAGGCTGGCCTGCGACAGCTTGGAGCCGTCCGGCTGCACGCGGTCCTTGTTGAGCTGGTAGATCTCGTTGTACCTGCGGCCGTCGCCGAGGTGGCGCTGCGCGATCTCCCACAGCGAGTCGTGGTGCCGGCCCTCGGGCGGCTGGATCCGGTAGAACTTGGTGTCCTTGTGCGCCGACTGACCCGCGCTCTGGTGCGATCCCGCCGCGTGCTGGGCGGCCTGCTGATGCGGTACGGCGGCGCTGACGGTACGTGCCTGGTGCTGCTGGCCGGGGGTCTGCTGCGCGGTGGCGGCCACGCCCGGCCGCGCCTGGCTCTCGTGCTGGTTGCCCTGGCCGAGCTGGGACAGACCGGGGACGAGGCCCGCGGTGCTCACGCCGACGAGCAGCAGCGCCGCGATCAACTGCCGTGCCAGCAACTGGCTCGGGCCCGCGCCCGGCACCCGGCTCGGCATGCCCACGCCGGAGACCGCCGCCTTGGTCTCGACCAGCACGCACGCCGTGAACTGCGCCCAGGCCAGCCAGACGATCACGGCCAGCGTGTTGACGAACGTCTCGCTGGTGATGGGCTGTTGCACCAGGTCGGAGTCGAAGTGGTGCGGGAACGGCGACCCGATGAAGTACAGGAGCGCGCCCGGCACACCCACCACGAGCACGGCGAGCGCCAGGAACGCGCCGAGCGCGCGCACGAAGTCGCCAAACGTACGGTGCCTGCGCGGCGGGCGCGCCGCCGCCCCACCCTGCTGCGTACGGTTACGTCCCGTGGCGGTCGTGCGTGCCATGGCTGCTTCCTCTGCCTTCGGTTGGAGCGGCTGGTGCTTCGGCTGAACGGCTGGTGCTGTACGACTGGTGCTATACGGGTGGTGCTGTACGGCTGGTGCTGTACGGCTGGTGCTGTACGACTGCTGCTAAGGGCTGCTTGTCACGGACTAGTTGGCCGGTCCCGTGACGGACTCGGCCGCCGCCGTACCGTGGACGACGATGTTGTGGTCGTAGAAGAAACCGGTGAGCATCGGCTCATACGTGAGCTGGACGGTCACCTCCACCCGGTTGGGCAGGGCGGAGGTGCAGTAGGAGGCCATGACGTCGGCCGGGCTCAGCCCCGACTGCTCGGCGAAATTCCTGACCCTGCCGGTGCAGGCCCCGGTGTTGATCACGGGCTGGGTGCCCGCGGGAGCGTTGCGCAGCGCCTCGACGTCGATGTCCTGGGCCGCGTAACGGGCCGCCTGCTCGGCTATGTCGGCGGCGCGCTCGCGCTTGGAGATCGACAGTCCGCCGTCGACGACGAAGGCGGCGAGCGCCATGAACACCACGGCGAAGATGAGCATCGCGGCGGTGCCGGAGCCGCGGTCGGGGCGGCGTACCACCCTCCGCGCCACCCTTCCTACGAGGCGCCGTACGACGTGCCGTGTCGCGTGCATCGGTCACTCCGCCCGTCGGTACGGGTCGAGCGGTGAGGCCGCCGTCGACGTGATCGTCTTGTTGATCTTGAGGCCGAGCGAGGCGAGGCCGCGGATGGTGCAGCTCACCTCGACCCTGAAAAGGGTGTCGGCCTCGAAGCCCTCGCTGGTCTTCTTCACCGACAAGGTGCCGGCCACGCAGGTGTCGCCGAGGTCCGCCCGGGCCGCCGCGATCGCCTCGGACATGGCGACGCCCTGACTGCGCTGGATCGACCCCGCACGGGCGGCGTCCCTGGCGGCGCCGTCCACCGCGCCCCGGCCGTCGACGAGTTGGCCGAAGGCGACCAGGATCAGGATGAACAGGATCATGATCGGGGCGAGGATCACCACCTCGATGGTGGACAGCCCCCGGTCGGCCCGCTCCCCCACCCGTCTGATGCGCAGTGCGGTTCGCAGTCGGGTACGCATCGGATCAGCCCCCGTTGTCCGGTACGAAGCGCTCCACCGGCCCCTGGGAACTCTCGTTCACCTTGAAGTGGAAGCCGGGGAAGATGGTCGGTACGTCGGCCGTGACGCGCACGCCGACCGTGGCCGCGTCCGGCTGCAAGGACGTCACCTTGCGGCCGTCCAGCAGATTCGGTCCGAGCTGGTCGATACGGTCCTCGGCCGCGCTGGTCGCCTTGCCCGACCAGCCGCCGGGATCGGCGTCGGCCTCCGCCCGCGCCTTGCGGGCACCGGCGTGCGCGGCCGCCTGCGCGACATGGTCGGCGAAGGAGTACAGACCGAACTGCACCGTCGCGAAGATCATGAAGAACAGGACCGGGGTGAGGAAGACGAACTCGATCGCGGTCATCCCGCGGTCATCGCCGGTAGGCGCCCCCGCGCCGCTTACCGCTCTCGTGCTCGTACGGCTGCCCACGCCGCTGTCGCCGCGGGCGGCGTCCAGCCTGCGGCGTACGGCGTGGTGCAGCGCGTCGATTCGTCGTTCCATCACGGATATCGGTCCCGGCCTCAGCAGGTCTTGCTGTCCGTGGTGTTCGAGATGCAGTTGCCGACGTCCGAAGCCTTGCCCTTGAGGGCGCCGTTGATGATGACGGCGACCACGCCGACGACGGTGACGACCACCGCGGAGATGATCACCCACTCGACGGCGGAGGCACCGCGGGACAGGCCCTCGGAACGGGCGCGCTCGACGCGCCCCTTGAGGAAGGTGAGAAGGAAGTCGACAGCCGGATGGCTGACCTTGGGCAAGCGGTTCATGGTTCAAGTCCTCTCGACTCGACGCTCGGCGTTTCGATGACAGTGGTGCTCAGGAGGGACGGTGACGATCGGAGACAGTGGTGCTCAGAGACGTTGGTGGTCAGACCTGGAACACGCGCATCGCGGCGGGAAAGATCAGGAAGACCAGGAAGCCCGCGCACAGCAGGAGTTGCGCGACGAGCATGGACTGGGACTTCTCGCCCGCGGATCCCTCGATCTCGGCGAGTTCCCGGTGCCGCATCGTCTCGGCGCGCGAGGCGAGCGACTCGCGGACCTTCGCGCCGTCGTCGGCCACCAGGCCGAGTGTGACGGACAGGTCCCTCAACTCCTCGACGCCCAGCTCGTCGCCGAGTCTGCCGAGGGCCACCCACTGGCTGGTGCCGGTGATCCGGGCATCGGCCAGGCAGTTGCGGATACGGGTCAGGGCCCAGCCGTCGCTGATCTCGGCGGCGGCCATCAGGGCCTCGGGCAGACCGCGGCCGCCCGCGAGGTTCATCGACACCAGGTCGAGGTAGGCGCCGATGACCCGGCGCAGGTCCTTGCGCTTGTCGGCGGCGTCGCGGCGTACTTCGAAGTCCGGCAGGAGGAAGAAGACGCCGCCGCAGATCAGGGCCATCCAGACCGGGATCACGGGGTTGCTGCCCATGCCGAGCTGCCAGATCACGGCGAAGAGGAACGGCCCGAAGATCACACCGGCCGCGGCCAGGATGATCTTCGTGGCCAGGAAGTTCTCCCAGCTCCGGTCGAGCACGGCGAGGTCGGCGCGGAGCGAGCGCTGCTCCCAGCCCTGCTGGAGGTAGAAGGTGGCGACCCGCTGGCCCACGCGGCCCTTGAAGTCGGTCGGTGCGGAGTGCGCCGGTCCGCTGCTGACCGGGCCCGCGGCGCGCATCGCGTCGATCTGCGCCACCGTGTGCACGGCGCTGCGCTTGCCGGGCATGAGCGCCCGGATGAGGACGAAGACGCCGAGGCCGACGGCCGCGCCGACCAGGCAGGTGAAGAGGATGTTGTTCATCGTGCCGCCCCCTGACCCGGGATGGCCTGGCCCGGTACGCCGCCGTGGCCGGGCACACCGCCGCGGCCCGGTGCCGTCGCGTGGCCGGGTGCGGCGTGCCCCGGCGCTCCGTGACCCGGCAGCGGCTGGCCGGGTGTCGCCTGTGCGTGGGCGCCGTGGCCGGGCGGCACTCCGATGCGATCGGCGGCCGAGATGCGCTCCGGCTCATGGACCAGGAACCGGTCCGGCGTCTCGATGTTCGACAGCTTCCGCAGCCACCAGAATCCGGCCGCGAACAGCGCGCACACCAAGGTGAGTACGGCCTGGCCGATCGCCGTGCCGTACGGCTCGACGAAGCTGCGGTTGAAGATGGCCAGACCCAGCACGAAGGCCACGGACACCACGACGACGATCTGCACACTGCGCCGGGTGCTCGCGCGCTGCGCCATCACGCGCTGCCGCATGTCCACTTCCTCGCGGGCCGACTTGGCGAGCGCGCCGAGCACTTCGCGCAGACCGGGTCCGCGCAGGCGGGCGTTGAGGATGAGCGCGGCGATGATGATGTCGGCCGACGCGTCGTTGATCTCGTCGGCGAGGTGCTGGAGCGCTTCCGGCAGCGGGGTACGCGACCTGAGGCGGTCGACGAGCGACGACAGGTGGCCGCGCAGTGCGGGTGCGGCGGCGCGGGCCGAGGCGGGTATGGCCTGTTCGAGGCCGACGGCGCCCGCGATGGTGTCGCGCAGCGACTCGGTCCAGGCCGCCAGCGCCTCGACGCGCTTCATCGCGGCGCGTTCCTCCGCCGCGCCGCCGAAGAGCTTGTCCCAGGTGAAGACCAGCACGGCGGTGGAGACACCGAGGACGGCCCAGCGGGTCAGGCCGAGGACGACGAGTCCCGCGACGATGGCGAGCGAGCCGCGCTGCGACAGGAAGCGCATGAACTCCGCCGCTTTGTCGCCGGACGACTCACCCGGCGCTGTCGCACCGGGCTTGGGCGCCCAGCCGCGCATCGCGAGGACGAACAGCGCGATACCGCCGCCGACGGCGGCTCCGGCGAGCAGTCCGTAGAGCACGGACAGGGAGAAGATCCCGGTCATTACCGCCACACCCCCGTGGGCTGGTAGCCGTTGGCGAGGAGTTCCTCGAGGCAGGAGATCGGGGCGTGCGGCAGTGCCACGCCCTCCCGCCCCTCGGCGAACACCTCGCTGGACAGTACGCGGCCGTCCACGCCGTTCACCTCACGGACGGAGGTGACCATACGGCGCAGGGTGCCGCCGCGCTGGAAGTCGTTGCGTCGCTGCACGAAGACGACGAAGTCGATGGCGCCCGCCACCAGCATCTGCGACGCCTCGACCGGCAGCCGCTCGCGTGCCTGGAGTGCGTAGGTGGAGATGCGGTTGAAGACCTCGGCCGAGCTGTTGGCGTGAATGGTGGACAGGGAGCCGTCGTTGCCCTGTGACATCGCGTTGAGCATGGTGACGATCTCGTCGCCGAGCACCTCACCGACGATGACGCGCGAGGGGTTCATGCGCAGCGAGCGGCGGACCAGCTCGGCCATCGAAATGGCGCCCTGGCCTTCGGAGTTGGGCAGCCGCTCCTCGAACGCCACGACGTTGGGGTGGATCTCGGGGAACTGGTCGAGGCCGAGTTCCAGCGCGCGCTCGACGGTGATCAGGCGCTCGTGCGGCGGGATGACGTTGGCCAGCGCGCGCAGCAGCGTCGTCTTTCCGGCGTTGGTGGCGCCGGCGATCATCACGTTCTTACGGGCGAGGACGGCGGCCGACAGGAAGGAGCCCAACTCCGGGGTGAGCGTGTAGTTGCCGACCAGGTCGGAGAGGAAGACCTTGCCGAGGCGGGCGCGGCGGATGGACAGCGCGGGGCGGCGCGTGACGTCCATGACGGCGGAGAGCCGGGAGCCGTCCGGGAGCCGCAGGTCGAGTTGCGGGTTCGCGGAGTCGAAGGGGCGCGAGGACAGGCCGGAGTACGCGCCGAGCACCTGGATCAGCTCGATGAGTTCCTCGTCGGACTCGGCGACCGGCTCGACCTGGAGCTCGCGGCCGTCGGAGTAGCCGACGAAGACCTGGTCGCAGCCGTTGATGTCGATGTTCTCGACCTCGGTGTCGTCGAGCAGCGGCTGGAGCCTGCCGACGCCGAAGAGCGCGGCGTGCACGGCTGCCGCGTACGCCTCCTCGGCCTGCGCGTCGGGCGGGGTGCGGCCGAGGTTGATCTCGGCGCGGGCGTAGTCCTCCAGGATTTGCGCGATGATCGCCCGCGCGAACTGCCGCTCGTCCTCGGGTGACATGGCGGGTTCGCCGGTCACCTGGTCCAGTCGGCGCTGTTCCGAGATGCGGTCGCCCGCCTCCTGCCGGAACCGCTTGACCAACTGGTGGTCGACGGTGCTCATCGGAGCACTCCGTACCGGTGCGGTACGTCGGCGGTGATCTGCCGGGCCGAGCGGATCAGCAGGGACTTGTCCAGGCGGCCCCGACGGCGGCCGTTGAGGGTGTCGGCGCCCGCCGTGTCGTGGGCGAGGGTGCCGACGACCCGTGCGGAGATCTGCGAGGCCACCAGCATCTCGTTGACCTGGCTGGCCTGCCGGGCGCTGTGGCTGGGGTCGGTGATGAGCACGATGCCGATCGGCGGGTGGCCGAGCGCGGCGGCGGCGCCGCGCTGCGAGCCGTGCAGTTTGGCCGACAGCGCACCGGCCCTGTCCCGTACCCGCGCGAGGTGTTCGGGTTCGGTGCGGGCCACCAGGAGGACGAGGGCGGCGTGCGAGAAGAGGTCGAGGGTGGGCGAGTCGGCGCCGATCCGGCCGCAGTCGGCGATCACGTCGGCGGCGCCGTTGGGCGACTCGGCGAGCGTGGCGAACGCCTGGCCGAGCATCGGCCACAGTCCGGACAGACCGGCGGCCTGTTCGGCGCTGCCGATGCCGACGAGGACGTCGAGTCCGCCGGCCAGCGGCTGAGCGTGGTCCCACAACTGCTCGGCGGCCAGGCCGCGTCGGGCGGTGGCGGCCAGCGAGAGCAGGCCGGTGTTGGGGTCGAGCATGCCGCCGTGCGCGGCGGGTGAGCGGTAGACGAGGTCGCCGCCCGCCGGGTCGGCCTCCGCCAGCAGGACACGGCGCGGCCAGACGGCGGCGAGCGCGACGGCGCTGGTGGTGACGCCCGGTGAGCCCTTGTCCGCGGCGATTGCGATCAGTGCCATGACGTATTCGCCCGCTCGCTCAGTTCTTGCTGTCGGGCATGAGCACGAGCGCCACTTCGTTCGCCGCGGCGGCGAGGGTGAGTTTGCCCGCGACGGAGGAGTCCGCGATCACGGTGACCAGGGTGTCGCCGCCACCGAGCCCGGAGGAGTCGGACTTCACGGACTTGATGATCAGGCTGTCGCTGATCAGCGTGTTGGCGCTCGCTCCGCCGCTGTCGCCCGAGGAGCCGTTCTGCCCCTTGGCCGCGTCGTTCCCCACCAGATACGCGGCGACGGTGTGGCCGTTGGCGAGACCGTCGGGGAACACGCCCTGCTTGAGGGAGAGTCCGACCAGCGACTTCCCGGCCGGGAGGGCGCTGCTGTTCGTCACCATCTCCTTGACCAGGACGGAGCCTTTGACGATGTTCGTGGACGCCCGGTAGTTCTTCTCCAGGTCGCCGCGCTGCTTCCACAGCACGAAGTTGACCCCGGAGTCGTCGGAGACCATGACCTCGCGGAGCGCGGAGGCGGGAATCCGGTCCCCGACCGGGATGTCCTGGTCGATCTTCACGACCGAGATCTTGTTCCCCGCGCGCATGACCATCACGGTGGCGCCGAGCGCGCCGACGAGAATGAGCAGCACGGCCAGTGCGGCCAACGCGGGTTTGCGCTCCCGCGACACTGTCGGCAGCCGCTCTCCGCCCATCGGCGCCCCATGCATGGGCGCGGATCCGGACTGACGGCTGTTACTGCCGCCGCCCGCAGCGGAACGTTCTCTGGTCCTCACGTCACTGCCCCCGTCGAGCCGGCGTGCTTCTTCGAAATCGGTTGCGTGGGGAGAGACTGCCGCGCTCCTGTCCGGCGACAGCCCGCAGGCCGATGTCAAGTCACCGCACGCTATCAGCGCCTTACAAACACCCTCAAGGCGCATCCCGTGACAAGCGACTCACAGCCTTGCAACAGAACGGAACGGCTTCCGTGACATGCCCACGCTCGGGCCGCACGCTACCCCACCCGCCCCGTCCACCCCTCTTCCCTCCGGCCTGAGGACCACTGTCCCACCCGCGACGGGGGCCGTGTCCAGCCCTGTTCCCGGCCTGTGGATAAACCGGTGCAGGTTATCCACAGGCCGGGCACCTGAGGTCCCACGACCGGCCTCCAGCGGATATCGTCCTGAGAAACCAAGTCGAATCCGGGGGAACGAGGAACGTCGTGCGTCTGTCGTTGACCGTGGTCGACCCGCTCGGCGGGGACCGCGCCGATGTTGTGGTGGAGACCGAGTCCGCGTCGACCGTCGCGGATGTCGCGCGCGAGCTCGGACGGAAAGTCGGCGCAGGCGGCGCGGAGATCATCTCGATCTCCGGCGGCCCCTCGCGCGCGCCCGGCTCGCCCGCGGTGTACGTGGACGGGTACGCGGTGGACCCGAGTTGGTCGGTGGCCCAGTCACCGCTGCGCGAGGGCGCGGTGGTCAGCCTCTACGACCCGGCGGGCTGCCTGCCGGGCGAGCCCGCCGGTGTGGTCGAACTGCGGGTCGCGGGCGGCCCGGACGCGGGCGCGGTCCACCGTCTGGGCATCGGCAAGGTGGAGATCGGGCGCGGTGCCTCGTCCCGCATCCGCATCGACGACTCGGAGTTGGCGGAGCGCGCCGCGGTGCTGACCGTGGGCATGGGCGGCACGTGCCAGGTCACGGTCGGCGGCGACACGAAGGAATGGCCGCTCGGCGACCAGCTCTCCCTCGGCAACAGCCTTCTGGAGCTTGGCCCCTATATCCCGCCGAACGCGGCGCTGCATCCCGGCGAGGACGGGGCGACCTACGACTACAACCGTCCGCCGCGGCTGTCACCGCCCGAGCGGACCACCGTCTTCCGGCTGCCGACCCCGCCGAAAGAGCCGGCCGGACGGCCGCTGCCGTGGCTGATGGCGGTCATGCCGCTGCTCATGGCCGTGATGATGGCCTTCATGATGCACCGCATGATGTACCTGTTCATGGCGGTCGTCAGCCCGATGGTCATGGTCGGCAACCACTTCATGGACAAGAAGAACGGCCGTAAGTCGTACGCGAAGACGGTCACCGAGTTCCGCGAGCGCAAAGAACGCATCGAGCAGGACGCCAACAAGGCGCTCGACCTCGAACGCAAGGACCGGGCCGCGGCCTCGCCCGACCCGGCAACCGTGCTCAACACCGCGACGGGGCCGCGCACCCGGCTGTGGGAGCGGCGGCGCGGCGACGCCGACCACCTGCTGATCAGGGTCGGCACGGCGAAGCTGCCGTCCGAGGTGATCCTGGACGACCCGGAGCAGGAGGAGCACCGCCGCAAGGTCAACTGGGAGATCGACGACGCCCCGGTCGCGGTGGAGTTGCGCAGGCTCGGCGTGATCGGTTTCGCGGCGCCCGGCGACGACGCGCGGGCGATGGGCCGTTGGGCGGTGGCGCAGATGGCGACGCTGAGCAGCCCGATGGATGTGCAGTTCTATGTGCTCACCGAGCAGTCGGGGCAGCAGAGTTGGGACTGGGTGCGGTGGCTGCCGCACTCGCGGCCGACCGACGGGCAGGACGCCAGCGCGCTGCTGGGCACGGACGCCGAGACGGTCGCGGCGCGGGTCGCGGAGCTGACCTCCATTCTGGACGGACGGCAGAAGGCGAAGCAGAAGGCGGGCAGCGCGGCCAATCACGCGGCCTTCTTCAAGGACCCGGACATCGTGGTGATCCTCGACGGGTCGCGGCGGATGCGGTCGCTGCCCGGCGTGGTGCAACTGCTGCGCGAGGGCCCCGGTGTCGGGATGTTCGCCATCTGTCTGGACTCCGAGGAGCGCTTCCTGCCCGGCGAGTGCCAGGCCGTGGTGATTGCGGAGTTCGAGGCGCCCGCCGTGGACGCGACCGTCGCTTCCGTTCCGGAGACCGCCGCGGCGGCCGCGCCCCGGCAGGGCGGCTTCCCCTCGGTGAACGCCTGGTACGCGGGCGCGCAGCAGGCCCAGGCGGTGGCGGCGGAACCAGCCTCCGGCGCCTTCCGGTTGCGCGTCGAGCAGGCGGGGGTGGCACGCATCCGCAAGGTGCGGCCCGACCTCGTCTCGCCCGCCTGGTGCTCCCGGCTGGCCCGCTGCCTGTCGCCGATCCGGGACATCAGCGGTGACGCCGAGGACTCCGCGATCCCGTCCGCCAGCCGCCTGCTGGACGTCCTGGAGATCGAGCCGCCGACGGCCGACGCCATCGCCTCGCGCTGGCGGCTGAGCCCGATCTCCACCCAGGCGGTGGTCGGCGAGTCCTACGACGGTCCGTTCGCTATCGACATCCGCAAGGACGGGCCGCACGGCCTGATCGCGGGTACGACCGGTTCGGGTAAGTCGGAGCTGCTGCAGACCATCGTGGCCTCGCTCGCGGTGGCGAACACCCCCGAGGCGATGACGTTCGTGCTCATCGACTACAAGGGCGGCTCGGCGTTCAAGGACTGTGTGCAACTCCCGCACACCGTCGGCATGGTGACCGACCTCGACGCCCACCTGGTGGAGCGCGCGCTGGAGTCGCTCGGCGCGGAGCTGAAGCGGCGCGAGCACATCCTGGCCGAGGCCGGGGCCAAGGACATCGAGGACTACACCGACCTGATGCGGCGCCAGCCCGAGCTGAAGCCGATGCCGCGGCTGCTGATCGTGATCGACGAGTTCGCCTCGATGGTCCGTGAGCTGCCCGACTTCGTCACCGGTCTGGTCAACATCGCCCAGCGAGGCCGTTCGCTGGGCATCCACCTCATCCTCGCCACGCAGCGGCCGAGCGGTGTCGTCTCGCCGGAGATCCGGGCCAACACCAACCTGCGGATAGCGCTGCGCGTCACCGACGGCAGCGAGTCCTCCGACGTCATCGACGCCCCGGACGCGGGCAACATCTCCAAGTCCACTCCGGGCCGCGCCTATGTGCGGCTCGGCGCGACCTCGCTGGTCCCCTTCCAGTCCGGCCGGGTCGGCGGACGGCGGCCGGGCGCGGTCGAGAACGTGACGGTGGCGCCCTGGGTGGGCATCGTCGACTGGTCGCAGCTCGGCCGTTCGGCCCCCCGCCGCCCCGCGGGCGCCAAGGGCGAGGAGGACGAGATCACCGACCTGAAGGTGCTCGTCGAGGCGATCTGCGAGGCCAACGAGCGGATGGCGATCCCGCCGCAGCACAGCCCGTGGCTGCCCGCGCTGCCCGACAGTCTGCTGCTGGACGAGCTGCCGACGCCGGTCGCCGCGGGGGCGCTGCCGCCCGCCGCGTACGGCATCGAGGACCTGCCCGCGCTCCAGGCCCGGCGCCCGGTGGCCATCGACTTCCACACCTTCGGCCACCTGTTGGCGGCGGGCGCCCCGCGCTCCGGCCGCTCCCAACTCCTGCGGACGATCGCGGGCTCGCTGGCCCGTACGCACTCCACCGCGGATCTGCACCTGTACGGCATCGACTGCGGCAACGGCGCGCTGAACGCGCTGACGAAGCTTCCGCACTGCGGCGCGGTCGTGGGCCGTGCGCAGTCGGAGCGGGCGATCCGGCTGATCGGGCGACTCAAGGCGGAGATGACGCGCCGTCAGGAGCTGCTGGCCGGTGACGGGTTCGCGGACATCGGTGAGCAGCGCGCGGCGGTGACCACCGAGGAGGAGCGGCTGCCGCACATCGTGATCCTGCTCGACCGCTGGGAGGGCTGGACGCCCTCGCTCGGCGAGCTGGACCACGGAGCGCTCAGCGACGAGCTGTTCATGTTCCTGCGGGAGGGCGCCTCGGTCGGCATCCACCTGATCATCACCGGTGACCGCACGCTGATGGCGGGCCGGATCTCCACGCTCACCGAGGACAAGATCGCCTTCCGGCTCGCGGACCGCTCGGACTTCTCGCTGATCTCGGTCAATCCGCGCAAGGTGCCGGACGAGATCCAGCCGGGCCGCGCGTACCGGGCGGAGTCCGGCATCGAGACGCAGGTCGCGCTGCTCACCGACGACTCCACCGGTCAGGGCCAGGCCGCGGCGCTGGCCGCGATCGGCGCCGCCGCCACCGAGCGGGACGCGGCACTGCCCAGGGCGCGGCGACCGTTCCGGGTGGACGTGCTGCCCTCGCGGCTGTCGTTCGCCGACGCGTGGGAGATGCGCGACACCGACGCGGCGCGCAATCCGCTGTGGGCGCTCGTCGGCGTCGGCGGCGACGAACTCACCGGCTACGGGCCGAACCTGTCCGACGGCCTGCCCGCGTTCGTCATCGGCGGCCCCGGCAAGTCGGGCCGCTCGACGCTGCTGCTCACCCTCGCGCGCAGCTACCAGCAGCAGGGCGTGAAGCTGGTCGTCGCGGCTCCCCGCCCGTCGCCGCTGCGCGAACTGGCGCGCGGCGAAGGGGTGTTGCGGATGTACACCGACAGCGACATACCCGCCGACGACCTGGGCAAGGCGCTGGAGGAGGCCGAGGGCGGCCCGGTGGTCGTCATGGCCGACGACGCGGAGCTGCTGCGCGACTGCGACGCCAAGGATGTGCTGAAGGAGATCATCGCCCGCGGTTCCGACCACGGCCGGGCCGTGGTCATCGCGGGCGGCGAGGAGGATATCTGCTCGGGCTTCTCCGGCTGGCAGGTCGACGCCAAGAAGGCGCGGCGCGGTGTGCTGCTCTCGCCGCAGCAGACCATGAGCGGTGAACTGATCGGTACTCGGCTGAGCCGCAGCAGCGTCGGCGGGCAGGTCACGCCGGGCCGGGCTCTACTGCACCTCGGCGACGGTGAGCCGCTGACGGTGACGGTGCCGCTGACCACCTGAGCGACCGCCGTGGGGACCGGCGGCCTGACGGGCCGCCGGTCAGCTGCTCGGCAGTCCCGTGCGGGAGAAGGTGTCGGTCGGGCCACCGGTCCAGCGCACGGTGAGGGTCTTGCCGTCACCGGTCAGTTCGCCGCGGCCGGAGGTGCGTTCCTTGTCGCCGTCCATGCAGGTCAGCGTCAGGCCGAGGCCGTCGCGGTCGGTGTAGGTGCCGCCGCACAGGTGGCTGCTGGTCAGCCCGGCCTTGCCCTTGCCGAGGACGAGTTGGACCTTCGTCGAGCCCTGCGTCGCCAGCCAGACGCCCTCGACGCCCTGCGTCGAGTCGCCGCCGACGACGGAGGAGGCGGTGGGACTGCCCGACGCGCCCGGCTCGGCCGACATGCTCGCCGCCGTGCCCGGAGTGCCGGTCGCGGACGCGCTCGCGCTCGCGGGCGGCGCCTTCTTCGCCTCGTTCCCGCCGCCACTGCCGCACCCGCTCACAGCGAGTGCGGTGACGACCGCCACCGCGGCGATTCCCGCTCCCGTGGACGTACGACGAAGCACCTGAACTCCCCCATGTCGCTGTCTGGACCCGGCGTCGGCAAGCTACCAGCAGGTCCCCGAAGCAGGCGTGGGTGAATCGGCGCACACACGCGACTGCCACAGGACCGTGACCAGTGGGCCATCGACGGCCCGCATACGCCTAATAGAGTAGGGGCCCTGAGATCCGCACGCGGCCCGCGGAATCTTACGTAATGCCGAGAAAGGGTTGATTTTCCATGGGGGACTTGCAGATCAACGGGACGGTGATGGGGGACTTGCGAAAGACGTTCTCCACCATTGCGGACCGAATGGACACGGTGAGCCGGGCGATGGGCAATGCCAACGGCGAGTCGGTCGGCGCGCCCAAGCTGATAGACGACGTCCACGACTTCGCCGACGACTGGCACTACGGCATCAAGCAGATCGGCCAGCACGCCGACACCGCGGTCCACATGATCGACCAGATCGGCAAGACCTTCGACGACGCCGACCTGCAACTCGCCAACTCCCTCAAGACCGGCGGGAAGTGACGGGCGTGACGCGCAGCTTTCCGCATCTGGGCTTCGACCCCACGCCCGGGGACGTCGAGCGCACCCGCTCACTGGCCCGGCAGATCGGTGATGTGCACACCGAGTTGAGCACCACGGTCTCCGAACTGGGCCGGCTCGACTGCGGTTACTGGAAGGGCGAGGCCGCCAGGGCCTTCATTTCTCACATCGACAGCGATGTCACCCCGTTGATCAAGAAGGCGCACGACTCCTTCGGCCGCGCGTCCAGCGCGCTGGGCCGCTGGGCCGAGCAGCTCCACGGCTTCCAGGCGGAGGCCGACACACTGGAGCGGGAGGCCGCCACCAAGCAGGGCACGCTCGACCACGCGAAGACCGCGGCGGGCATCCCCACGGACAACAGCGTTCCGCACCCGCAGCCTCAGGCGTCCCCCGACCCGGACCCGGCTGCCGCCGCCGACGCGAAGAAGAAGCAGCAGGCCGTCACCGACGCGAACAACGCGCTGGACGGCGTGCGCCACCGCGCGGAAGAGCTGCACAACCGTTTCACCAGCGCCGCCAACGCGATCAGCCACGACCTGGACAAGGCCGGTGACATCGCCCCGGACAAGCCGGGCCTGTTCAGCCGCATGGTGCACGGCATCGAGGACGCCTGGAACGACACGATCCAGTGGGTCAAGGACCACGCCGACATGATCAAACTCATCGGCGACCTGCTCAGCGACCTCAGCGGCCTCCTCGGCGTACTGGCCATCATCACCGCGCCCTTCGAGCCGCTGGGCGCGATCTTCGCCGCCGCGGCCGTCGTCACCAGCGCCGCCGCGCTGATCACCCACCTGATCGCCATGGCCGCGGGCGCCGACGTGAGCTGGATCAGCATCGGCTTCGACGCGCTGGGCGCGATACCCGGAATCGGCGCCTTCGCCAAGGGCGCCAAGGTCGCCGACGGAGCCATCGCCGCCACCCGCGCCGCCGAACTCGGCGAGGGATTCCGCGGAGTCACCACCATCAGCCGGAACTTCGTCGGCAAAGCGGGCGATTTCATCGCCGGCGGCAAGCAGATAAAGCTGTTCAAGAACGTGACGCTGGAGTTCGGCGGCCTCAAGACCGCCGGGCAGGTCATCTCCGACGGCAAGATCATCAATCGTATGCAGACGGTTTCCGAGCAGCTTTACCACGGTGGCCAGTTGATCGGTACGAAGGGCATCAAGATGGTCACCGGCGGCCGGGTGGCGATCGACGCGATGGGCAACGTGGGCCGCTCCATCGACGTGGGGCTCAAGCTCGCGCCGAAGCTCTACTCGATCCCGCAGCACATCGGCGAGGCCGTCCACCTCGGCGACCGCTTCGACCGGGCGGCCACCGCCAACTGACGACCGGCGCCGACCGGCGACCGCGTACGGTCGTATCCGCACGGCCGCCGCACGAGGACGCCACGGCGACGTCGACAGCGAACCCCGCACAGTGACCCCGCACAGCGACTCCGCTCAGAGCCGACCGAAAGGCGCACGACGATGGACTGGTTCCCGGATCAGGACGAATCCACGCTGGTACGTACGCCGATCCGTTTCGCCACCGGTTACGCGCATCCGGTGGCGGGCTCGCGGTGGTTCCGGGACACCGAGCGGCGCGACATCCAGGCGGAGCTGCCGGGCTGGCCCGCCGGGCCGGAGTACACCCTGCACTCCAAGACGACGCAGAAGGTCGACCGGGTCGGCGGCGGGCTGCTCGGCGGCATCGTGACCGCGCTGCATGTCGCCGTCGAGGCGGTGACCGGCGGCAACTCGGTGCAGGTCGGCGGGGCGTCGCGGTCGGCGCCGCAGGACCCGGCGAACGAGTCCGAGGACTTCCCGGTGATGTGGGCCGCGCCGGGGACCGTCGCGCGTACCGTGCCGTGGCAGTTGGACCCCGCGCGCAGCGCGGAGCGCACCCGCGTGGACGCGGTCGTCACCGAGCGCCGCTTCCTGCTGCTGGGCGTCGGGCCCGACCTCACGGCGTCCGCCACCGTCCTGTGGGAGACGCCCCGCGAGTCGGTGGGCGGCGCCGAGCAGTTGGCGTTCAGCGAGGGCGGGCACGATGTGCGCGTCACCTTCACCGACGGGTCGTGGGTGCGGCTGTCCACCGGAGCGGCCGACAAATTCGCCGGGGTGCTGGCCGAGCGGCGCAAGCCGCTGCCCGAGTCCGAACTGACCGCGGGACAGCGCGAGCGGCTGGCCCGTTTCGTCGGCGAACTGCCCGCTGCGGCGCAGCCGCCGCGCGCCTTCCGGCTGGCCAGCGGCGCCGTCCTCGTCGAGTCCCAGGTCCCGGCGAAGGCCGGCAAGGGGCTGTTCGAGACCCACTCCGTCATCATGGGCGAGTCCGGCGAACCGGCCCGCCCGCAGCCTGGCGACCTCTGACCCCGACGGTCCTCGGCCGCCGTCCGAAGCCCCACCGCCCGAAGCCCCACCGCCCAACGCCCAGCCGTCCAACGCCCCGCTGTCCAACGCTCCGACGCCCGACGCCCCGACTCCCCTTGACGACCTCTGCCGTCCAGAACCTCTAGGCGAGACCACCATGACGACTCCCCCTCCGGACGCCACCACCCCGGAAACCGCCGCCGCGGCGGGCCCGACAGCCGCGGCGGACGACACCGGCCTCGAACTCCAGGCCGTCGAGATGTCGGACGTCCCCCCGCTGTCCTTCGTCGTCCCCGAGTCCTTCCACGGACTGCCGATCGCGGCCACCCCCGAGGAGCGCGCCGCGCTCGCCGAGGAGTTCGTACGGGAGATGTACCCGGAGGGCAACGACGACCTGTGGACGCCCGCCGCCCCGTACTACGCGGCGCTCGGCGAGGCGATGGGCGACCGGGGACTCGCGTACTCCGCGATGGGCCTGTTCTCCATCGACGAGGGCATAGCCCACTGCTCCTTCACGGTCGCCGCGATCGCCTCCGACCACCCCTCCCCCGAGGTCGCCGCGCTCGGCATCCGGGAGATCCTGGTCCGCGAGGAGACCAACGACGCCCGCTGGCTCGACCTGCCCTGCGGCCCCGCCGTCTCCTGCGTGACCCTGCGCGAATACGTCATCGGCGCCGAACTCACCGCCAGCGGCGAAGAGGTCAAGCTCCAGATGGGCCAGGTGCAGGTGTACGTGCCCTTCCCCACCGGCCCCTACACCGCGGTCTTCACCCTGGACACCGCGGCCGTCAACTACTGGGGCGAGTTCAGCGAGCTGACGATGGCCATCCTGCGCAGCGTCAGCTTCGCGGACGACGACGGCGCCGTCGGCGACGGCACCGCAACGGCATCCGCCGCCGAGGGCGGACCCGGAAGCGGGAACGGGAACGGGAACGGCCAGACCGTGACGCCGACCGGCCCCGGCGCAAGCACGGGCGCCGACACGGGCACGGGCACGGGCCCCGGCACCGGCACCGGCACCGGCACAGCCACCGGCACAACCTCACCGCAGGCCGACCGATGACGGCGCCGCTTCCCGGCACGCCCCAGGACCCGGAAGCGGCCGGACCCCCCACCGGACTCCCCGCCGGACCCCCCGCCGGATTCGCCCGCGTGTGGGAAGCGGGCCGGATCGGCTCCCCGACCCGCGGCGCCGCCTGGGCACGCTGCGCCGTCACCCTGCTGTTCACCGTGCTCGCCACCGTCGCGGTCGCGATCGGCTGGTCGCACGCCACCTACGCGGGCTCCTTCGCCGTGGCGGGCGTCGCCCTGATCGTGGTGACCGCCTCGGTCACCATGGTGCTGACGCTGTACTGGCTGCACGGCTCCATCGGTCAGGTCATGTGCGGTTTCCTCCTTCTGCTCTTCTGCATGTTCGTCGGTGGTTACGCCGTCTCCAGCGCGCTGTTCGCGGCGCGCGGTGAGGTGTCCACCGGTGTGATCACCGAGTACACGAACCGCACGACGCTGCGTACGTCCTGGGAGTCGTGCCGGGTCCGGCTGGACAGCGGCGCCATGGTCGACCGGGAGATCCGCTGCGACCGGGCGTCGGTCGGCAAGCACGTCACCGTGACACAGGACCCCTCCGGCATCGCCGCCCCCGCGTTCGGCGATCGCACGGACGGCTCGCCGGTCCTCTCCGGCTTCGTCGGCGGCGCCTTCCTCCTGCTCGTCCTCACGATCGTGCGCGCCACCGCCGTCGGTGAGCGCTACCGGCTGACCGGCGCCGCCAGCCCCGCCGAGGGCCCGAACCCCGGCTACTACCCCCGTCGGCTGGCCTCCCCCGACTACGGCTCCCGCGCCTCCGCCTGACCGAACGCCACCGCCTGCCCCACCGGCAGGGCGGCCGGACGGCACCGCGGCCACCACCGTCTCCCGACAGTCACCCGCGACCGCCGCCGGACGAACGCCCCCGTACTCCCCGGTCTCAGCGGCTCTCCGCCGTCTGCGGCTCCGCCAGCGCGCCCCGCAGGAAGCCCTCGACCGCCTCGCACCACGCGTCGGGCTGGTCCCACGGGACGAGGTGACCGGCGTCCGGGATCTCCGCGTAACTGCCCCGGGGCAGCACCCGGACCATCTCCTGGGCCTCCGCGCGGCCCAGCTCGCCGTCGAGACCGCGGACGACGAGGGCGGGGCAGCCGACCCGCGCCAGCTCGTCCCAGTGGGCGTCACGTATCCAGGGGTCGCGGGAGCGCAGCAGATGGCGGGGCGCGTAGAGCGGGCGCCAGCCGTCGCCCCGCTCCTCCATGACCTCGGCGAAGAAGTCACCTCTGGCCGGATTCGGCGGATCGGCCCACGGGTCCTCCACGCCGAACCAGCGGCGCGCGTCGGCGAGCGTGTCGAAGGGCAGCGGCCAGGACCGCGTCCAGTCCTCCCACTCGCGCTGCCCGGCCTCGCCGAGCGCCGCCGCGCGCATGTCGCAGATGACCACCGCGGCCACGAGGTCGGGACGGCTCGCGGCGACCTGCCAGGCGGTGAGCGCCCCCATGGAGTGGCCGACCAGGGTGACCGGGCCGAGGTCGAGCTGTTCGACGGCGGCGACGGCGTCCGCCACGTACGCCTCCGGGGTGTACGGGCCCTCCGGCTTCGCGCTGCGTCCGTGGCCGCGCTGGTCGAGGGCGACGGCCCGGTAGCGCGAGGAGAGACGGCGGGCGGTCGGCGCCCAGTGCGAGGCGCGGCCGAGCAGGCCGTGCAGGAGGAGCACGCCGGGACGCCGGGCACCGGATTCGGGACCGGGCCCGGGACCCGCTCCGGAACGGGAAGGGGTAGCGCCACCGGAACGGGAAGCGGAACCGGCCCCGGAATCCACCTCGGCCGCATAATCCCAGGCTGCGAGCCGGGCCCCGTCGGCCCCGATCACCTCGGTGCGCCGGGTCGTATGCCGCGTCGTGTGCCGAGCCGCCTGCCGCGTCGCGTGGCCGGCCATGTGCCCCACCCCCTTCCGTCGATCTCGTCCGTCCGGCCGCACGCTCGCGGCCGGCTCGTCCAGGACCCCCACGCTATCGAACTTTTATTCGAACAAGCTCGTCCCGCGCCCAACACCGCTCTTTCGAGTGACAACGCTCAAGGATTGGCGGCTCAGGCCGAGGGGAGGACTTCTGCGGGGCGCGGCGCGCAGGGGAAGCGGGCCGCGGGAGGCACTCGGGAGGCTCGGGGTCCCGGGTCCTTCGAGGGGGTCCCAAGGGGAGGGACAAGGGGAGGAGGGGCCCCGACGCCGTTCGACGGCGCCGGGGCCCTCACCCTTCAGGAAGGCACGAAGCCGTGGGGCTACCGCTTGGCCACGAAGACGTGCGAGGCGATCTCGGCGTCCAGTTCGGCCGCCTCGCCGCCGCTGCCGACGAGCACTCCGCCCGCCGACGACGTGACGCTGACCACGGCGCCCGGCTGCACACCGGCCCGCCGCAGCGTGTACATCACCTGCGCGTCGGTCTGGATCGGCTCACCGATCCTGCGCACCACGACGCTCGCCCCGGCGGCGCCCGGCTGCAACTCGTTGAGACTGACCATGCCGTCCTCCAGGAACGGATCGGCCTCGCCCTTCTCGCCCAGCTCCTCCAGCCCGGGAATCGGGTTCCCGTACGGCGACTCGGTCGGGTGGCGCAGCAGTTCGAGCACGCGCCGCTCCACCGCCTCGCTCATCACGTGCTCCCAGCGGCACGCCTCCGCGTGCACCTGCTCCCACTCCAGGCCGATCACATCGACCAGCAGGCACTCGGCGATGCGGTGCTTGCGCATCACGCGGGTGGCGGTGCGGCGCCCCTCGTCGGTCAGCTCCAGATGCCGGTCGTTGGCGACGTGCAGCAGCCCGTCGCGCTCCATCCGCGCCACCGTCTGGGAGACCGTCGGGCCGCTCTGGTCGAGCCGCTCGGCGATTCGGGCGCGCATGGGGACCACACCCTCCTCCTCCAGCTCCAGGATGGTGCGGAGATACATCTCCGTCGTGTCGATCAATCCGGACATGCGCGCCCCTCGTTTGTTCGTGCGTGGCCCTCAACCAATTCTGACCCATAGCGCCGACAACGGTCCCCGATCCGGTCGTCGCCCTTTCTTGACACCGGCTCGCGGGGGCCGCACGGTGATCCGCATGAGTGAGCCTCGCGAGTCCCTGGCCGACCGATACTTCGACGCCGCGATCACCCTTCTGCACCGGATCAGGGACGAGGAGGCCGCCGGGATCCAGGCCGCCGCGGACGCCGTCGCCGACGCCATCGCCGCGGACGGGCGGGTCTTCGTCTTCGGTGCCGGCCACTCCTCGCTGCCCGCCCAGGACGTGGTCTACCGGGCGGGCGGCCTCGCCCTCATCAATCTACTGGCTGTTCCCGGCGTCGTCGGCGTGGACGTGATGCCCGCCACCTTGGGCAGCGCCCTGGAGCGGGTCGACGGCCTCGCGGGCGCCGTCCTGGACACCAGCCCCGTACGGCCGGGCGACGTCCTGTTCGTGATCTCCCTGTCCGGGCGCAACGCGTTGCCGGTCGAGATGGCGCAGAACGCCCGCGCCCTGGGCCTCACCGTGATCGGCGTCACCTCGGTCGCGTACGCCAAGGAGACGCGTTCCCGGCACGCCTCGGGCACCTTCCTCAAGGACCACTGCGACATCGTCCTCGACTCCAAGATCGCGGTCGGCGACGCGGAGCTGACCGACGACGCCATCCCCGCGCCCTTCGCCCCCGCCTCCACGGTCGTCATCAGCGCCCTGATGCAGGCCGTCGTCGCGACCGCCGCCACCGGGCTCGCCGCCCGCGGCGTCACCCCGCCCATGCTGCGCTCGGGCAACGTGGACGGCGGCCACGACTGGAACGGCCGGATCTTCGAGGAGTACCGGGAGCGGATCTTCTTCCGGCACTGACCGGCGACGGGCCGCGCCCGCACCGGCCTTCCCGCATCACCGACCGGCGGCAGGCCCGCCCGCACCGGCGTTCCGGCACCGACCGGCCGCAGGCCCGCCCGCACCGGCCTTCGTCCGCTGCCCGCCGACGCCCCGCGAAGGGCGTCGGCGCTCAGCGGTCCCCCGTCAGCCCCGCCAGGTCCAGCGCCATGGCGACCCGCGCCGCGACGTCCTCCGCGTACGCCGCGTCCGCCCGGTCGAAGAGCCTGCGACCCGAGCCGCGCAGGAAGGTGAGCGCGCCGACCGTACGGCCCCTGCTGCGCAGCACCGTGGCCAGCCCGTGCACGGTCCCGGAGGGCCAGCGCCTGGCCGCCGCCCACTCGTCGATCCGTTCACCGGTCGCCGGTTCGTCCGCCGTCAGCGCGCCGAAGCTGGCGCGTACGGTGCCGATCCGCTCCAGCGCCTGGAGGACGGGGTGGGCGACGCCGTAGCCGACCGGGATGGAGTTGTCCTCGGTGGCGTCGGCAGGACCGGGCTCGCCCGCCGGGGTCGCCGCGATCCGGATCAGGCGGCCCGCGTCGTCGGTGATGTCGACCAGGGCGTGGTCGGCGAATCCGGCCAGTGCGAAGTCGAGCTGCAAGGTCGCGGCCTCAAGGGCGCTCTCGCACTCGGCGGCGGCGCGGTCGGCGCGGTGGAGCTGCTGGTAGCGGAACCGCACCTGGGCCCCGTCCTTCTCCAGCGCCTTCTGCCGGGTGATGTCCAGGAAGAGCCAGCCCACACCCAGCGGTACGGGTTCCTCGCCCAGCGGCGAACCGAGGCGGACGAATCCGCTGCGCCAGCAGTAGCGCCCGCCGGTCTCGTCGCCGCGCACGGTCACCCACAAGTCGGTGGTGGCGGGCGGCGCGCCCTCGGAGAGCACGTGCTGGAGTACGTTCTCCAGCTCCTCGACGCCCTGGGCCAGCAGGTCGCCCAGCGGCCTGCCGAGCAGCGAGTCGCGGCCGGTGCGCAGCAGGCGGGCGGCGTGCGCGTTGACCACGGCGGGGCGCAGATCGGCGTCGATCAGTACCACACCCCATGAGGCGTCGGTGAAGAGCACTTCGCTGAGAGCGATCGACCGTTCCAGGTCGATCTGCGCGTGCACCTCGGAGAAGGCGCAATAGACGCCGCTCGGCTGCCCGTCGGCGCCCTGCACGGCCGCCGACTGGGTACGGACGAGCACCCGGCGGCCGTCCTTGGTGACGAGCGCGAATTCGTGCACCTGGCGGCCGGGGCCGTCCATGGCGCCGAGCAGGCGTTCCTCGGTCTCGCGGGCGTCGGCCGTACGCGCCGCCCAGCCGGCGAATCCGTGCCGCCCGATCGCGTCCTGCGCGGTCCAGCCCAGGATGCGGACGGCTTCGGAGTTCCAGTGGGTGATCACGCCATGGCGGTCGAAGGCGCACAGGCCCGCTTCCATGCCGTCGAGGAGCGCGGCGAGCAAGTGCTCGTCGCCCTCGTGCCCGTCATGGGCCCCGTCCGGGGCAATGCCGTCGCCACCCCCCTGGCTCCCGTGGACTTCGCCACCGCTGTTGTCGCCACTGCCGCCGTCATCGAGCGGCTTTGATTGCGCGTCGAAAGGCTGCACGTCGCAACATTGAACTCTGGTGTGGGCTGCGTCACACGAGATTTCCATAAATAGGTTGTGCGGTTCCGGCCGGCTTCTTACTGTTGCGGGACACACGAAGGGAGGTGGTCTGACGCATGAAGTGCACTCGGACACGTGAGGTGGCTGCGGGCTAGCTCCGCGCACTGGGCGTGCGCGAAGCGCGCCAATCCCACGCAGTTCACCCGACCCGCGGGCTCGTCGGACTTGTCCGGCCGGTGCCCGGAGCCTCCTGGCTCCGGGGAGCAGCCCGCGGGTCGATCGCGTTCCGGCAGGACCAGCGCTCCAGGACCAGCGCTCCAGGACCGGCCCTCAAGGACCGGCCTTCCGGGACCCACGCTCCAGCACCGGCGTTCCGGCACCAGCTCTCCGGCACCCGCGTTTTACGGCGCCAGGCGCTCGATTCCCCATCCGCCGTCCGCACCGCGCGTATAGCGCAGCCGATCGTGCAGCCGGTTCTCCCGGCCCTGCCAGAATTCGACGGTGCGCGGCTCGACCCTGAAGCCGCCCCAGAACGGCGGTACGGGCACGTCCGTCCCTTCCGGCCAGCGCGCGCACAGCTCCGCGTAGCGCGCCTCCAGCACCTCGCGCGAGGCCACCACGGCCGACTGCTTGCTCGCCCAGGCGCCGATCCGCGAACCGTACGGGCGGCTGCGGAAATACGCCGCCGTCTCCTCCTGTGGCACGCGCGCCGCCGAGCCCCCGACGATCACCTGGCGGGCGATCGGATGCCAGGGGAAGAGCAGCGCCAGGTGCGGGTTGGCGGCCAGCTCGCGGCCCTTGCGCGACGCGTAATTGCTGAAGAAAACGAATCCGCGCTGGTCGTAGCCCTTGAGCAGGACCGTACGGGAGCTGGGTACGCCGTCGGCGTCGGCCGTGGACACCACCATGGCGTTGGGTTCGGCGAGCGCGCCGTCGTCCCGTGCCCGTACGGCGTCGGCGAACCAGCGGGCGAACTGCTCGTAGGGATCGGCCGCCAGCTCCGGCTCGGTCAGTCCCGCGGCCCGGTACTGCTCGCGCATCGCCGCCGGGTCCGCGGCCGGGAGGGGCCGCACCTGGCGCTCTTCATGTGGTTGTCGCACGGGCACATCTTGCAGGACGGCGGGTCCCGGCGCCGACGTCCGCGAATGTGCCGGAACTCACGCTGTCCGGCGCGTCCGGCAGCAAGGAGAATGACCGGCCGGGGCCAGGTCCTGTCCGGCGGATCGTGGGACGGTCCAGGCTGATCCGGATGGAGCAGGGTGACAGCCCCTCGGGCGGGGCATGACCGTGGGGTCGGCCCGTCCGGCACACTCCCGCCCGCACACCCCCGGGCACCGTCGTCGTCTCATTCATCAGGCACTGCCGCACCACCGCACTGTCGTGATCATCAAGAGGAGCCGCCTCATGTCCGACTTCGTACCCGGACTCGAGGGAGTCATCGCGTTCGAAACGGAGATCGCCGAGCCCGACAAGGAAGGCGGTTCGCTGCGTTATCGCGGTGTCGACATCGAGGACCTGGTCGGCCATGTGTCCTTCGGGAACGTGTGGGGCCTGCTGGTCGACGGGAAGTTCAACCCCGGTCTGCCGCCCGCCGAGCCCTTCCCCATCCCGGTGCACTCCGGCGACATCCGGGTGGACGTGCAGTCCGCGCTCGCCATGCTCGCCCCGGTGTGGGGTCTCAGGCCGCTGCTGGACATCGACGAGGCGGAGGCGCGCGACGACCTCGCGCGCGCCGCGGTGATGGCGCTGTCGTACGTCGCCCAGTCCGCGCGCGGCCAGGGGCTGCCCATGGTGCCGCAGAAGGAGATCGACAAGGCGCACTCCATCGCCGAGCGGTTCATGATCCGCTGGCGCGGCGAGCCCGACCCCAAGCACGTCGCGGCGGTGGACGCGTACTGGACATCGGCGGCCGAGCACGGCATGAACGCCTCCACTTTCACCGCCCGGGTCATCGCCTCGACCGGCGCGGACGTCGCCGCCGCGCTGTCCGGCGCGGTCGGCGCCATGTCGGGCCCGCTGCACGGCGGCGCGCCGTCCCGCGTCCTCGGCATGATCGAGGAGATCGAGCGGACCGGGGACGCGGAGGCGTACGTGAAGGCCGCCCTCGACAAGGGTGAGCGCCTGATGGGCTTCGGCCACCGCGTCTACCGCGCGGAGGACCCGCGGGCGCGCGTGCTGCGGCGTACGGCGCGCGAGCTGGGCGCGCCGCGCTACGAGGTCGCCGAGGCGCTGGAGAAGGCGGCGCTCGCCGAGCTGCACGCCCGCCGCCCCGACCGGGTGCTCGCCACGAACGTCGAGTTCTGGGCGGCGATCATGCTGGACTTCGCGGAGGTCCCGGCGCACATGTTCACCTCGATGTTCACCTGCGCCCGTACGGCCGGCTGGTCCGCGCACATCCTGGAGCAGAAACGTACCGGCCGCCTTGTCAGGCCCTCGGCGCGCTACGTGGGGCCCGGTGTCCGCGGACCGCGGGACATCGAGGGTTTCGCGAGCATCGCGCACTGAACCGCGGCGCATTTCGGCGAAGGGGCGCGGGAGGGCCGTCGGGCCGGTCCTCGCGCGCCCCTTCGCCGTTTCGCGCGCCGGTGCGCGACGCGGGGCCAGGTGCCCGGCCGGCCGGGGCGCACACCCTGTGTGACACCGTCTCACCCGATGGAACGCTCCCGGAAACACGCCCGTGACGGACTACGCTGCGACCGTGGCCGATATCGAGATTCCCGCTGACATCAAGCCCGCCGACGGACGATTCGGGGCGGGCCCCTCCAAGGTGCGGACGGAAGCGCTCGAAGCGCTGGCCGCGACCGGGACGTCCCTGCTCGGTACCTCCCACCGGCAGGCGCCGGTGAAGAACCTGGTGGGCCAGGTCCGCCAGGGAGTCAAGGAGCTCTTCTCGCTGCCCGACGGCTACGAGGTGGTGCTCGGGAACGGCGGCTCGACCGCGTTCTGGGACATCGCCACGCACGGGCTGATCGACAGCAAGTCGCAGCACCTGTCCTTCGGCGAGTTCTCGTCGAAGTTCGCGAAGGCGGCGCAGCTCGCGCCGTGGCTCCAGGAGCCGACGATCGTGAAGTCGGAGCCGGGTACGCACCCGGAGCCGGTCGCCGAGGCGGGCGTCGACGTATACGCCTTCACCCACAATGAGACGTCCACGGGTGTCGCGGCGCCGCTGCGCCGGGTCGCGGGCGCGGACGACGGGGCCCTGGTCCTGGTGGACGCCACCTCGGGCGCGGGCGGTCTGCCCGTCGACATCACCGAGACGGACGTCTACTACTTCGCGCCGCAGAAGAACTTCGCGGCCGACGGCGGCCTGTGGGTCGCCGCCTTCTCCCCCGCCGCGCTGGAGCGGGCGGCCTCGGTCGCCGCGTCCGGGCGGCACATCCCGGCGTTCTTCGACCTGCCGACGGCGATCGACAACTCGGTGAAGAACCAGACGTACAACACCCCGGCGCTGTCGACGCTCTTCCTGCTCAAGGAGCAGCTCGAGTGGATCAACGGCCAGGGCGGTCTGGAGTGGGCGGTCAAGCGCACCGCCGACTCCGCGTCGCGGCTGTACGGCTGGGCGGAGAAGTCCTCCTTCGCGACGCCGTTCGTGGCGGACCCCGCGCAGCGCTCGCAGGTCATCGGCACCATCGACTTCGAGGACGGCGTCGACGCGGCGGCCGTCGCGAAGGTGCTGCGGGCCAACGGGATCGTGGACACCGAGCCGTACCGCAAGCTGGGCCGCAACCAGCTCCGGGTCGCGATGTTCACGGCCGTCGACCCGGCCGACGTCGAGGCGCTGACCGCCTGCATCGACTACGTCATCGGTCAGCTCTGACCGCTGCCGCACACACGGCAACCGCGACCCCGGCCAGGCAGGACGGCCGGGGTCGCGGCGTACCGTCGTATTGTCGGACCGCCCGTACCGCTCGTACCGCCCGTACGCCCGTACCGCCCCTACGCCCGTGCGCCCGTACCGCCGCGCCCAGTCGGCGTCAGTCGCGGTGGCGTTCCCGATTGCGGCGCAGCAGCCTGCGGGCGCCCACGCCGATGGCGCCGATCACGGCGAGCACCCCGATGCCCACGACCCTGCTGCCGGTGCTCGTGGTGCCGGTGTCCTTGGCCGTGCCCGGTGAGGCCCCGGGAGAGGCCACGGAAGAGGTCTGGGCGCCCTTGTGGTCGTCCGCCGACGCGCTCGCCGAGGCGGCCACACTGTCGGGCAGCTCGTCGCCGCTGAGCGGCGCGCGCCACACGTCGCTGTTCTTGCCCTCGCTGCCGAACATCAGATTCCGGCCGTCGGTGGTGAAGGTGACGGACTCGCCCTGCCGTTGCATGGGGACGTCGAGGCTGCCGATCTTGTGCGGGGCCCCGTCGGCCCAGCGGTAGCCGGTCGCCCCGAGGTAGCCGCGCAGCACCAGGCGGGTGCCGTCGGGCGAGAAGGCGCCGTCGGTCACCCAGGGGACGTCGGCTATGCGGTGGAAGGTGTTGACGCCGCCCGCGCTGAGCTCGGCCGGACCGGCGTAAAGCGCCCCGCCGTCCTGATTCTTGCTGGCGATGTACACCCGGCCCGTCTTCGGATGCACCATCAGGGCCTCGGCGTTACGGGGTCCCGCGTCGTAACGGACGGTGTAGCGGGTGACCTCGACGGTGCGGTCGCCGAGTTGCTTCGGCTCGGGGAAGCGGTAGATCCAGACCTCGGGCCAGGTGCCGCCCAGATTGTCGCCGATGTCGCCCACGTAGAGGTCGCCGTCGGGGCCCAGGGAGATCGCCTCCACGTCCCGCGCGTGGATGCCGCGCATGGTCACCCTGGCCACGGTCTTGCCGGTGGCCGAGTCGACGGCGTAGACGTACGGGCCGTCGTCGCTGTCGTTGTGCGTCCAGTACACGCCGGGGTGGAGGCGGCTGGCGGCCAGGCCGCTGGACTCGGTGATCCGCGGGTCGCTGAGGGAGAAGGCGACCGAGGGGCCGCTGTCGGCGACGGCGGGTACGGCGGTGCCGCAGGCCAGGGCCACGGCGGCGCACGCGGCGGCCGTCAGGAGATACGCACGCATGCACCCCAGTGTCCCTGGTCGGCGGGCGGTCGGGGATGATGCCCGGCATGCGTTACCTATTCGTCGGCGACTCCATGACCGTGGGCGCCGCGGGCGACTACACGTGGCGCTACCGCATGTGGCAGCACCTGAACGAGCTGGGCGAGCCGTTCACGGTGGTGGGGCCGCGCACCACGCTGTACGACACGGCGGCCGGCGCGGCCGTCTCCTCCGACTACGCCGACCCGTTGTTCCCGGAGCGGGCCAGGCGGCATCTGGCGGGCTGGGGCGAGGGCTGGCACCACATGGTGCCGATGATCGGCGATGTCGTACGGGAGCACCGTCCGGACGTGCTGCTGATATCGCTCGGCCTGATCGACCTCGGCTTCTACACCGACGCCGAGCAGACCGCGCGCAATGTGGAGCGGTTCATCGCGGCGGCCCGCGCGGCGGGCCCCGAACTGCGGATGGTGCTGCTGCCGGTCATCCCCAACACCAGGGCCGATCTGGATCCGGGCTTCGCGGACCAGTGCGCGGAGCTGAACACCCGCATGGCGAAGGCGGTCGCCGAGCACGACTCGCCCGCCTCGCCGCTGCTGCTGGCCTCCCGCCCCGAGGGGTACGACATCCTGCTCCACACCTATGACGGCACCCATCCCAACGCGGCGGGCGAGCACAAATTGGCGGCGGCTTTCGCGGACGCGATGTACCAGGCGTGGGACATCGGGGCGCCCTACAACGAGTACTGAGCCGAACGGCGCCAGGACCGCGGGCCGAACGGCGGACGACGCCGCGGGTGCCCCCCGGATTGCCCCTTGATTCGAGCGCACTCCAAGAGCTTGGCTGAACGCCATGGAGTACACACAGCTCGGACGTACCGGCCTCAAGGTCAGCCGTCTGGTTCTCGGCACGATGAACTTCGGCCCGGAGACGGATGAGGCGGACAGCCACTCGATCATGGACGCGGCCCTCGCGGCGGGCGTCAACTACTTCGACACCGCCAACGTCTACGGCTGGGGTGAGAACAAGGGCCGCACCGAGAAGATCATCGGCACCTGGTTCGCCAAGGGCGGCGACCGCCGCGACAAGACGGTGCTGGCCACCAAGGTGAACGGCTACATGGGCACCGCCGACGAGCCCTGGCCGAACCACGACAAGCTCAGCGCGCTCAACATCCGGCGCGCCGTCGAGGCCAGCCTCAAGCGGCTGAACACCGATTACATCGACGTCTACCAGTTCCACCACGTCGACCGGGACACTCCGTGGGAGGAGATCTGGCAGGCGATCGACGTCCTGATCCAGCAGGGCAAGATCCTCTACGCCGGGTCGAGCAACTTCGCGGGCTGGCACATCGCGCAGGCCAACGAGGCGGCGGCGCGGCGCGGTTCGCTCGGTCTGATCACCGAGCAGTGCCTGTACAACCTGGCGGAGCGGCGGGCGGAGATGGAGGTCATCCCGGCGGCTCGGCACTACGGCCTCGGCGTGATCCCCTGGTCGCCGCTGAACGGCGGTCTGCTCGGCGGCGCGCTGCGCAAGCAGCGCGAGGGCGGCGGCGCGCGTTCCACCAGCGGGCACACCGCGAAGGCGCTCCAGGACGGCAAGCTGCGCGACCAGGTCCAGGCGTACGAGGACCTGTGCGACAAGCACGGCCTCCAGCCCGGTGACGTCGGTCTCGCCTGGCTCCTCACCCGTCCGGGTGTGACCGGTCCGATCGTCGGCCCGCGCACCCAGGGGCAGCTCGACTCGGCGCTGCGCGCGCTGGAGCTGGAGCTGTCGGAGGAGTTCCTGGCGGCGCTCGACGAGATCTTCCCCGGTCCTGGGCCGTCCCCGGAAGCCTTCGCCTGGTAGGTCTCGGCACCGAGGGAACCCTGAGGAACACGGCGGAGCCCGGAGGAACACGGCGGGTACGGCGGGCGCGGCGCTCGGAACAGCCGCGGCGGCCGTGCCCGCCGAGCCGTGATCCGGCCCGGACGGCCGGATGGCCGGATGGCCGGATGGCCAGGCGGCTGTGCGGCCCGCGCAGCCGGGTGGTGTGGACGGACGGTCCGGGGTGCCGCCGCGGGTCAGCCCAGCGCGGCGGCGACGACCACCACCACGAGCATCAGGACGAAGGCGGCGGTCATCACACGAGTACGGGTCTTGGGGTCCACACCCCGAGGTTAACCGGCCCCGGTCACCCCTCCGGCCGGTGGGCCGCCGGGCGGCCCAGCGGCCAGGATTCCTGCGTCGTGTAGCGGGGCTGCTCGCCGGGGACCCCGGAGCGCGGCAGGGCGCTGCTGACCAGGTGGAGGGTGTCGGCGTTCCAGGCCGCCCCGTGGAGGGCGGCGAGGGCGTCGGCGAAGGGCCGCAGGCTCACCGCGTGGCCGCGCTGGGTGCGGGCCAGCGTGAGGTGGGGCCGGAAGGCGTGCTCCGCGTCGGGTGGCGCGCCCGCCCGCCGGGCCGCGGCCCGTACGGAGCCGGCCAGCGCGGCGAGACCGGTCAGGTCGCCGTCGACGCCCGCCCACAGCGCGCGGTCGCCGAACCGGCCGCCGCCGGACAGCCGCAGTGCGCAGGGTTCGTGACGGGCGGCGGCCCGGCCGAGGCGTTCCGCCAGCTCGGGTCTGACGGGGTCGGCCACCTCGCCGAGGAAGGCGAGGGTGAAGTGCCAGCTCTCCCGGGCGGTCCAGCGCAGCGCCGAGGCGTCGGGCAGACGCCTCAACGGGCCGACCGCGTCGGCCAGTTCGTCGGCGACGGACGGTGGCGGCAGCAGCGCGACGAAGAGCCTCACGGCACCGGCCGTACCGGGACCGGGCGAGCCGTGGCCCAGCGAGCCGTGACCGGGCGGCGGCCCGGAACACGCCGGGCCGGAGCGAGGCGTGCCACAAGCAGACGTGCCGTAACCAGCCGTGCCCGAACCGACCGGGCCGGAGCGAGGCATGCCGTAGGCAGACGTGCCCGAACCGACCGGGACGGAACTGACCGTGCCGGAACCGACCCGGCGGGGGCCGCCGCCTGCACCGGTCCCGTGAGCCCGCGCGGGCTCATACGGGCCGCGCCTGGGACCGGGTCCGGGACTGAGCCTGGGACCGGTCCCGCGCCTGGGCCGCCACCCGCACCGGCTCCGTGAACCCGCGCGGGCTCATACGGGCCGCGCCTGGGACCGGGTCCGGGACTGAGCCTGGGACCGGTCCCGCGCCTGGGCAGCCGCCCGCACCGGCTCCGTGAACCCGCGCGGTCATACGGCCGGGGTGAGCCGGGGTGCCGACTCGTCGCCCTGAGGCTGGGTCTGAGGCCGCGCCTGGGACTGAGACCGGTCCCGCGCCTGGGACGTGGCCCGCGCCTGGCCCTGAGGCGCCGGCGTCTTCGCGTCCGGGCCGGGCGCCGGAGCGCCCTCCCCCGCCGCCTCCGGCGCGTCCTCGGCGTCCACGTCGCCGGTGACCGGCTCGCGGGGCACGAAGGAGAGCAGGGGCCGGTCCTTGGTCCTGCCGCGGCGCAGGTTCAGACGGGGCCGGAGGCCCCCGATCCGCGCCAGGACGATGGCGACGGCCACCGCGGCCGCCGCGGAGATCAGGCCGCCGGACAGGAAGCCGACGCGGGCGCCGTAGGTGTCGGTCACCCAGCCCATCACCGGACCGCCGATCGGGGTGCCGCCGACGAAGACCATCATGTACAGGCTCATCACCCGGCCGCGCATGACGGGTTCGGTGGCGAGCTGGACGGTGGCGTTGGCCGTCGTGTTGAAGGTCAGGCCGAAGATGCCGATCGGGACCAGCAGGACGGCGAAGATCCAGAAGGCGGGCGCCACGGCCGCGGCGGCCTCCAGCAGCCCGAAGACGCAGGCCGCGGCGACCAGCATGCGCAGCCGCGTGCGGGTGCGGCGGGCGGCGAGCAGCGCGCCGAGCAGGGAACCGGCCGCCATCAGGGTGTTGAGCAGGCCGTAGGTGCTGGCGCCGCTGTGGAAGACCTGGTTGACGAAGGCGGAGAGCCAGATCGGGAAGTTGAAGCCGAAGGTGCCGATGAAGCCGACCAGGACGATCGGCCAGATGAGGTCCGGCTTGCCCGCCACGTAGCGCAGGCCCTCGCGGAGCTGGCCCTTGCCGCGGGGCACGCGGTCGACCCGGTGCAGCTCGGAGGTGCGCATCAGCAGCAGGCCGACGAGCGGGGCCATGAAGGACAGGCCGTTGAAGAGGAAGGCCCAGCCGCTGCCGACGGCCGTGATCATCACACCGGCGACGGCGGGGCCGATCAGGCGCGCGGACTGGAAGTTCGCGGAGTTGAGCGAGACCGCGTTGCGCACATGGCTCGGGCCGACCATCTCCATGACGAAGGTCTGCCGCGCGGGGTTGTCGATCACGGTGACCATGCCGAGCAGGAAGGCGATCGTGTAGACGTGCCAGACCTGGACGACACCGCTGAGGGTGAGGGCGGCCAGCAGGAGTCCCAGGAGGCCGAGTACGGCCTGGGTGAGGATCAGGATCTGCCGCTTGGGGTAGCGGTCGGCGATGACGCCGCCCCACAGGCCGAAGAGCAGCATCGGCAGGAATTGCAGCGCGGTGGTGATGCCCACCGCGAAGGACGAGCCGGTGATGCTGAGCACCAGCCAGTCCTGGGCGATCCGCGACATCCAGGTGCCGGTGTTGGACACCACGGCGCCGGTCGCGAAAAGCCGGTAGTTGCGGACCTTGAGCGAGCTGAAGGTGCTCGTCCTGCCGTCCGCGGGTCGGTCAGGTTCGGTTGCGGTGCCTGGTCCGGCTGCCGAACTCAATCGGGTCTCGCCTCCCCTTCAACAGGTGGTCGGTCATGCTGTCCGATGGCTCGCGCGGCACAGGTGTCGTACGGGTCATACAGCTCGTGCGGTGCATACGGTCGTGCGGTTCGTGCTGGTCGTGCTGGTCGTGCTGGTCATACGGTTCGCGCAGGTCATACGGTCATACGGTTCGTGCAGGTCACACGCTTCGTGCTGGTCATACGGTCATACGGTTCACGCGCGTCGTACGACGTCGTACCGGTCACAGGTGAGCGAGCTTCTCCAGGACGGGAGCCGCCTCGCGGAGCACCGCGCGCTCCTCGTCGGTCAGCCCCTCGGTGAGCCGGGCCAGCCAGGCGTTCCGCGTGTCGCGGGCGTCGGCGAGGATCGCCTCGGCCTGCTCGGTCTGGCTCACCACCACCTGGCGCCGGTCGTCGGGGTGGGGTTCCCGGCGGACCAGCCCCTTGGCCTCGAGCATCGCCACGATGCGGGTCATCGACGGCGGCTGCACGTGTTCCCTGCGGGCCAGTTCGCCAGGGGTGGCGGACCCGCAGCGGGCCAGGGTGCCCAGCACCGCCATCTCGGTCGGGCTGAGCGTCTCGTCGACACGCTGGTGGCGCAGTCGGCGGGACAGGCGCATCACGGCGGAGCGCAGCGAATTCACCGCGGCGCGGTCGTCCTCGGACAGTTCGGTCACGTTCATTAGGTTAGCTCATTAGCTAATCTAAGTAAAACTTGGCCAAGCGGGACCCCACTCAACCCTCATGTGCCCTTATCTCACCCATACGGGTGAGATGGCCGCCGAAAGTCCCCCGCGGCGGCCCCCCGTCCGGGGACCTTTGGGCGTATGGCATCGAGAGTGCTCAGCCTCCGCATAGACGCAGACCTGTGGGACCGGATCCGCGACCATGCCGCCAAACGCGGAATGAGCGCCCAGGACTATGTGGTCCAGGCGCTCATCCGTGACGACTTCGACGAACGGTTCAAGACGGCCGTCGACGAGACGGAGCGGTTCTACGGGCAGGACGGGCCGCTGAGCGGACCCGCCCCCACCTCTCAGGCACCGGCTCAGAGCAGGCCGAGCGCGGGCATCAGGTAGTAGAAGGCGAAGACCGCGGCCACGGCGTAGAGCGCGACCGGCACCTCGCGCCAGCGGCCGGCGGCCAGCCGCAGCAGGCAGAAGCTCAGGAAGCCGATGCCGATGCCGTTGGTGATCGAGTACGTGAACGGCATCATCACCATGGTCAGGAACGCCGGCACCGCGATGGTGAAGTCGCTCCAGTCGATCTCCCGGACCGAGCCCGCCAGGATCAGGAAGCCGACCGCGACCAGGGCGGGCGTGGCCGCCTGGGCCGGGACCATGGTGGCCAGCGGTGTGAAGAACAGCGCGAGCACGAACATCAGGCCGGTCACGATGCTGGCGAGACCGGTCCTGGCGCCCTCGCCGACGCCCGCCGTGGACTCCACGAAGCAGGTGTTGGCGGACGAGGAGGAGGCGCCGCCGACGGCGGTGGCGATGCCGTCGATCATCAGCACCTTGTTGATGCCGGGCAGGTCGCCCTTCTCGTCGAGCAGATCCGCCTCGTCGCTGACGCCGAGGATGGTGCCCATCGCGTCGAAGAAGCAGGACAGCAGCACGGTGAAGACGAAGAGCACGCCGGTCAGGATGCCGACCTGGTGGAAGCCGCCGAAGAGGCTGACCTTGCCGATGAGGCCGAAGTCGGGGCTGGCGACCGGGTTGCCGGGCCACTTGGGAACGGTGAGACCCCAGTTGGCGGCGGGGATGTCGGCGACGGCGTCCACGATCACCGCGAGCACCGTCATGGCGACGATGGAGATCAGGATCGCGCCCGCGACCTTGCGGATGATCAGCGCCAGGGTGAGCAGCGTGCCGAGGATGAAGATCAGCACGGGCCAGCCGTTGAGGTGGCCGTCGGAGCCGAGCTGGAGCGGCACGGTGGTGTGAGCGGCGTCCGGGATACGGGTGACGAAGCCGGAGTCGACCAGGCCGATCAGCATGATGAACAGGCCGATGCCGATCGCGATGCCCTTGCGCAGGCCGAGCGGCACCGCGCTCATCACGCGCTCCCGCAGCCCGGTGGCGACCATGATCATGATCGCGAAACCGGCGAGCACGACCATGCCCATCGCGTCCGGCCAGCTCATCTTGGGCGCGAGCTGGAGGGCGACGACGGTGTTCACGCCGAGCCCGGCGGCGAGCGCGATCGGCACATTGCCGACCACGCCCATCAGCAGGGTGGTGAAGGCGGCGGTGATCACGGTCGCGGTGACGAGCTGGCCGCCGACCAGGTGGTGGCCGTACTTGTCCACGGCGGAGCCGAGGATGATCGGGTTGAGCACGATGATGTACGCCATCGCGAAGAACGTGGCGAGACCGCCGCGAATCTCCCTCGGGATGCTGGACCCGCGCTCGGAGATCCGGAAATAGCGGTCAAGGCCGGGGGCGGCGGGCGGCATACGGGTCCTCAAGGTGCTCAGCTTGGATGATCATACGAACAAATTCGGCCAGCGCGTGGCTGCTTCAGTATGAATAAACAACTTGTCAAACGCCATCTGCGCGCGTAGATCCTTGAACCGCACGGCCGCCACCACCTCGCGGACACCGCGACCGGCCCCCTTACGATGGGCGCATGAGCAGCAACCGGACCCCCCTGCGCGAGGCCCCAGAGCCGCTGGAGGCCAACGATGTGGCCACTGTCACAGTCGGCACGATCATCTGGGCCGTGCTGTTCGTCGTGCAGCTCCCCTTCTACGGCTGGTACGCGGATCACGGCCATACGTGGCTGATCTGGACCTGTCTGGCGGGTGCGGGGCTCGGGCTGATCGGCCTGAAATACGTCACCGCGCGGCGGGCCGCGATCCGTCGCGCCGCCGCGGCGCGCGGTCAGGAAGGGACCTCCGCCGGGTAGAAGCGCCGGGCGCCACGTACCGTCGGACCCATGACGGAACGCACGGACACGGAGGTCGTCACCCGGAAACCGGGACTGACCGGCGGCGAGGTCGCGGAACGCGTCGCGCGCGGCGAGGTCAATGACGTACCGGTACGCTCCTCCCGCTCAACTTCCGAGATCGTCCGGGCGAATGTCTTCACCCGGTTCAACGCGATCATCGGCTTCCTTTTTCTGATCATTTTGGTGGTCGGTCCGATCCAGGACGGCCTCTTCGGCTTCGTGATCGTCGCCAACACCGCGATCGGCATCATCCAGGAGCTGCGCGCCAAGCGGACCCTGGACAGCCTCGCCGTGATCGGCGAGTCCAAGCCCTCGGTGCGCCGTGACGGTGCGTCGGCCGAGATCCACACCTCGGAGATCGTCCTCGGCGACCTCATCGAGTTGGGCCCCGGTGACAAGGTCGTCGTGGACGGCGTCATCGAGGAGGCCGACGGCCTGGAGATCGACGAGTCGCTGCTGACCGGTGAGGCCGACCCCGTGCTCAAGCACGCCGGGGACCAGGCGATGTCGGGCAGCTTCGTGGTGGCGGGCGGCGGCGCCTTCACCGCCACCAAGGTCGGCCGGGAGGCGTACGCGGCGCAGCTCGCCGACGAGGCGTCCCGCTTCACGCTGGTCAACTCCGAGCTGCGCAACGGCATCAGCCAGATCCTCAAGTACGTGATGTGGATGATGGTGCCGACCGCGGTCGGCCTGATCATCAGCCAGTTCACGGTGGAGAGCCACGACGGCAGCGAGGCCGTCCGCCGTACGGTCGGCGGCATCGTGCCGATGGTGCCGGAGGGTCTGGTGCTGCTGACCTCGGTGGCCTTCGCGATCGGCGTGATCCGGCTGGGCCGCAAGCAGTGCCTGGTCCAGGAACTGCCCGCGATCGAGGGCCTGGCCCGGGTGGACATCGTCTGCCTGGACAAGACCGGCACCCTCACCGAGGGCGGCATGGACGTCTCGGACCTGCGCCCGCTGGACGGCGCGGACCGCGACTACGTCGCCCGCGTCCTGTCCGCGCTCGGCGCCTCCGACCCGCGCCCCAACGCCAGCCTCCAGGCCATCATCGACGCCTACCCCCGGCCGGGCGGCAGCGCTTCGAAGGACGGCTCCAAGGCAGGCTCCGAGGACAGCGCCCAGGGCGGCCACCAGGACGACAGCGCCGCCAAGGACACCGCCGCGGACGGCGGTTGGCGCTGCACCGAGGCACTGCCCTTCAGCTCGGCCCGCAAGTACAGCGGCGCCGCCTTCAACGAGCCCGACGGCACCAGCAGTACGTGGCTGCTCGGCGCGCCCGACGTGCTGCTGCCCACCGGCCACGGCTCGCTCGCCGAGATCGACCAGCTCAACAACGAGGGCCTGCGGGTGCTGCTGCTGGCCCGCACCGACCGCCCGCTCGACGACCCGCGGGTGGCCGAGACCGTCACCCCGTACGCGCTGGTCGTCCTCGAACAGCGGCTGCGGCCCGACGCCGGGGACACGCTGCGGTACTTCGCCGAGCAGAATGTGCAGACCAAGGTCATCTCCGGCGACAACGCGGTGTCGGTCGGCGCGGTCGCCGGCAAGCTCGGGCTGCCGGGCGCGGACGCCCCGGTGGACGCCCGCCAACTGCCCACCGACCAGGACGAGATGGCGCAAGTGCTGGAGGACGGCGCCGTCTTCGGGCGGGTCACGCCGCAGCAGAAGCGGGACATGGTCGGCGCCCTCCAGTCCCGCGGGCACAACGTGGCGATGACCGGCGACGGCGTCAACGACGTACTCGCCCTCAAGGACGCCGACATCGGCGTGTCCATGGGGTCGGGTTCCGAGGCCACCCGCGCGGTCGCGCAGATCGTGCTGCTCAACAACAGCTTCGCGACGCTGCCTTCGGTGGTCGCCGAGGGCCGGCGGGTGATCGGCAACATCACCCGGGTCGCCACGCTGTTCCTCACCAAGACGGTCTACTCCGTGCTGCTCGCGGTGCTCGTGGTGTGCTGGCAGGTGCCGTACCCCTTCCTGCCGCGGCACCTCACGCTGCTGTCCACGCTCACCATCGGCGTGCCCGCCTTCTTTCTGGCGCTCGCGCCCAACAAGGAGCGGGCCAAGCCGCATTTCGTCCGGCGGGTCATGCGGTACTCGACCCCCGCGGGGATCATCTGCGGGCTCGCGGCGATGCTGTCGTACCTGCTGGCCCGGCACCACTACTCCGGCAGCGGGGCGCTGGACGCCGAGACCAGCGCGGCCACGCTCACGCTGTTCCTGCTGGAGGTGTGGGTGCTGGCGATCGTGGCCAGGCCCTACACCTGGTGGCGGATCGCGCTGGTGCTGGCGATGGGCGTCGGCTTCCTGATCGTGCTGGTCGTCCCGTGGCTCCAGTCCTTCTTCGCGCTGAAGCTGGTGGGCGCGCAGATGCCGTGGACGGCCGTCGGTATCGCGGTGGCGGGCGGACTGGTGCTCGAAGTGGTGTGGGGGTGGGTGCGCAGGCGCGACACGGCGTGAGCCCCCACGCCTGAGGGTCCGTCAGTCGAACCAGCGGTCCATGGCCAACTCCTCGGTACGGGTGGGGTCTTCGAGGAGTGCGGCCAGTTCGAAGCGGCGGTGCCAGTGGGCCGTGGCCCACGCCAGGCCCGCGGCCACGCCCTCGACCGTGGAGGCGTGCAGGGTGCCGTCGACGTAGCGCCAGGAGAGTTCGACGTCCCCGGTGACGAGCAGTTCCTCGTGCTCGATGTACGTGGCGGGGGCGCCGGGGAGCAGGTCGTGAACGGCGGGCAGCACGTCGTGGATCTCGCCCTCGGAGACGACACGGGCCTCGACGGCGTCGCTGAGGCGGCGGACCTGGAAGAGGTCGGCGAGGTCCGCGGCCAGCCGCGGCGGCACGGGCAGCAGGGCGCGGCCCGCGGCGAGCGGCAGCAGGTCGGGGGCGTCGGCGACCAACGCGTCGGCGGCGTCGACCACGCGGGGCACGCCGTCCACGACGGCCCGCAGGTCGTCGGGGAGCGTGACCTGCTCGGGGTCGAGTTCGGCCAGCGCCGCGTAGAGGTGGTGGAGCTGGGCGGGGGTGACCCGCCGCTCGGGGTCGGCCAGCCGCGCGAGGAGTTCGGCGGCCCCGCCCGGTTCGTCCAGCAGCGCGCGTACGGAGGTGCGGACGCCCAGCGCCCGCAGCACCTGCTCGTCCACGGCCGTGCCGGTGGCGGCCTCGTCGTAGAGCCCGGCGAGCAGCGGGTCGCCGCCCGCCGCGCGCAGGCCGACCGGGCGGCGGCCGTCGAGCACGGGGTGGTCGCGGAGCCACCAGGCGGCGTAAGGGCGTACGGAGTCGGTGGTGCCGTCGGGGAGCAGGACGCGTACGGGCGCGGTGATCGCGTCGCGCAGCGGGGGGCGGGAGAGCAGCGCCAGCGCCTGCGGCCAGGCGTCGTCGTCCACCAGGTCGAGGTCGCGGACGCCGATCACCTCGGTGGCGACCGGCGGCACGTCGGTCTCGGGGAGGCGGTCCAGGACGTCCTCGCACCACACGTCGACGGCGTCGAGCAGGCCGATGTCGTCGGGCTCGGCCCAGTCGCTGTCGCGCGGTTCGAGGTCGTCGGGGTCGAGGACGACGTCGGCGGCGCGGACCAGCGCGAAGGTGGCGAGCACCCCGACCGCGGCGAGCGGCTGTTCGCCCCAGCGCTCGGCCAACTCGGCTTCCACGGCGGCCAGTTCGCCCTCGCGCAGGACGGATTCCAGGGCGCTGCCGGGGAAGACCAGCTCGCCGGCCGGGGCGAGTTCGCCCTCCTCGTCGGGCAGCGCGAGGGCGGCGAGCCACGGCTCCTCGCCGGGCGCGAGCCCCGCCGCGCGGGCCAGAGCGAGGACGGTGTCGGCCAACTCCTCGGTGTCCAGGGCGTTCTCGTCGTCCCAGGCGGCGCCCTCGTCGTCCAGCGAGGCGGCCACGGCGGCCCTGACCTGAGGGGTGGTCAGGACGGCGCGCGGGGTGGCGGGGGACGCGCCGAGCTTTTCGAGCAGCGGGTGCACGGCGTCGGCGTGGGCGACGCGCAGGCCGAGGCGGGCCAGCGCGGCGGGGTCCACCGCGCCCGTGTCGCCGTCGTCCCCCTCCCCCGGCAACGGCAGCAGCACCTGGCGCGGGCCGACGACCGTACGGCCGTCGGCGAGCGGCACCGGGAGGCCGCTGAGGACGTCGGCGTCGGTTCCGGCCAGCGCGTCGTACAGGCGCCACCACCAGCCCGCGGGGCGTTCGGTGCCCGCGAGGCGGTCCACGGCGTCGGCGAGGGTCAGCCGGGCGACGCCCAACTGGCGCAGCGCGGGCCGCCGTTCGAGCGTGGAGGGGACCAGCGTCGGCAGCACCTCGGCCAGGACGCGTACGGCCTGCGCGGTGGCGCCCTCCACAACCTCGGCCTCGACCGGGCGCAGCGCGGGCGCCTCACCGGCCAGCGGGCCGCCGCCGTCCCAGGAGCCGTCGTCCGCGGCCTTCTCCGCCGCCTCGGGGCCGTCGGGGCCGTCGTCGGGGCGCGGCTCGGCGGCGCGCGGCAGGAAGGCGGTACGGGGCAGCTCGGCGAGGATTCTGCGGCGCAGCTCGGCGTCGAGTTCGCCCTTGCCCAGCGGTCCCGGCACCAGGTCGACCACGCCGGTGCCGACCGGCCGCCAGCCGGCCAGCAGCGCCACGTACGACTCGGCGGCGCGGGCCAGCAGGAAGTCGGTGAGCGGGCCGAGGGCGGCGTGGCGGCGGGTCGGGTCGAGCGGGAAGGAGGCGAGCAGCAGCGCGGGCAGGCCGAGCGGTTCGTCGGTGGGCGTGGGCGCGTGGACGACGGGCGCGGTGCGGGGCGCGGCCGGGGCGCCCTCCTCGTCCACGGGGACCGCCCAGGTCACCGACCAGACGGGGCGCAGCCGTTCCTCGACGGGGCGGTCGGCCAGCAGGTCGGGGGTGAGGGCCCCGGAGGCGGACGACACACGCCAGCGGGCGGCGCCGTCGCGGTCGCTGTCCTCGATGACCACGTCGCCGTCGTCGGTCTGACGGCGGGTCAGGGTCCGTACCCCGTCCGGGGTTTCCACCACGACCTCGGACAGGCCCGGCAGCGCGAGCAGCAGCGCGTCGTCCACGGCCGCCAGCAGCCGGGCCGCGAGGTCGCCTGCGGCGCCGTCGCGCAGCGGCAGCAGCACGACGGTGTCGTACGTGTCGGGCGCGCGGCCCTCCGCGGGGAACGGCAGGCGCAGCAGCGGGACATGGCCGTCGCGGCGCCGCAACTCATCGGTCAGGCCGGGGACTTCGGCGGCCAGCGCGCGGGCCTCGGCCAGCGACCAGCGGACGCCGCCGGTGCGGCCCACCACGGCCGGTTCGTCGCTGACGGCCAGCACCGCCGCGAAGCCGACGCCGAAGCGGCCGACGGCGGCCGGGCCGTCGTCGCGCTTGGCGGAGGCGCGGAGCGTGGACAGCGACTCGACGGCGGCGGCGTCGAGCGGGGCGCCGGTGTTGGCGGCGGCCAGCAGGGCGGGGTCGTCATCGCCCTCACCGGCCCCGTGGAGGGTCAGCCGCAGGCGGCCGGGGACGCCGGCCCGTACCGCCGCGTCGGCGGCGTTCTGGGCCAGTTCCACGACGAGGCGGTCGCGGTAGCCGCCGAGGGCCAGGTCCTCCTCGGCGTTCGCGTCCTCACGGAAGCGGGCGGCCGACGCGGACCAGGCGGTGGTCACGCCCGCGCGGAGCGCGGCGGTGCCGAAGGGGTCGCTGGTGGCTTCCGTGACGACCGTCGGTCGGGTCCCTGCGCGGCTCACGTGGCCCTCCGGTTGTTGCTGCGGCCCGCGGCCGGGCCCCTGTCGGGGCGACCGTACCGCCAATGGCGCCGCGCCCGCGCGGCGCGGTCGCCCGCACGGGCGGGCGTACCGCGGCTACGAGCGGCCCGGCCCGTCCGCCGCGGCGGCGTCGTCGTCCGCCGGGGACACGCGGCCGGGGTGCAGGGAGACCTGCTCGGTCTCCTCCATGTCGTCCAGGACCATCGGCGGCGGGGTGGGGGTCTTGGGCATTACGGCGGCCTCGGAGTGGCCGCCGCAGCCGTAGGACAGGGAGACCAGGCGGCCGTCGGCGGGCGAGAACTCGTTGGCGCAGATTCCGAACGCCTGGCTGAGGGAGCCCTTGATCGCGACGAGGAAGCCGCAGCTCACGCAGTTGGCGGGCGCGGCCTGGGCCATGGGCGTCTTGGCGCCGAACTGCTCCTCCCAGCGGTCGGCGGCGGCGTGCAGACCGTAGCGGGAGAGCACCCGCGGCCGTCCCATGCCGATCTCGGCGGCGACCGCGGTGATCGTCGCGGGCGTGGGCACCACGAAGTCGGCGTCGGAGGCGTCCGCGGCGCTCTCGGGACCCGCGGAGCCGTCCGGGGCGTCGGCCGACCCGTCGGGGAAGCCCGGGAAGCGCTCGTCGTCCTCGCCGGTCCACCCCGGCTCCAGGCGCAGGTCGTCGGCCTCGGTGGGCAGCAGGTCGCCGGGGCCCATGTCGCCGGGCCGCAGCCGCTCGCTCCACGGCACCCATTCGGGCGCGAGAATCGCGTCGTCGCCCGGCAGCAGCACCGTCTCGTCGATGGTCACGACCTTGGCGCGGGAGGCCCGCGTGAGGGTGGTGGCCCAGCGCCAGCCGCGGTAGGCGGGCTCTTTACAGGCGAAGTAGTGGGTGACGACGCGGTCCCCCTCGGCGACGACGCCGAGGTGCTCGCCGACGGACTGCGGCCCCGCCGCCTCCTCCGTCACAGCCAGCGCGACATCGACCGCCTCGGCGCACAGGCGGTCAGGGGTACGGCTTCGCATCGCAGCACTCACAGAAATCGTTTCTCTCTCTACGCCGTCTCACGTGTGCGCCGCGACGCGACGGACCCGACGCGGAAAACCGGGGCGGAGCGGACCTGCGGACCGCTTCGACGCCTTGGTTTTCTGCCTTCGTGGCCCTGCCCGAGCGTCTTCGGGCGCACCTGTTGTCACCCATTCTGCGCGATCGCACGCTACCTGTGCGCACCACGTGCGCAAAGGAGGGGGTGCGTGGTCTTCCGATTGGGGCAGGATTGCTGTCGTGGCACGAACGGTGACTGCGGGCCCAGGGCCCGTGCGCAGGGCCGGACGCGCCCTCGCTAACGGCGTGGGGCGGTCCGGCGGTGCCTTGCGCCGTCGTATCAGGCGTACGACACACGCGGGCGGCGCGGGCGAGTCGGGGCTGGCGAAGCTGATCGAGCTGCACGCCGTGAACTCGGCGGGCGACATGTTGATCACGATCGCGCTCGCGAGTTCGGTGTTCTTCTCGGTCCCGACCGGACAGGCCCGCGGCCGGGTCGCGCTCTACCTGCTCGTGACGATGGCGCCGTTCGCGCTCCTGGCCCCGGTGATCGGTCCGCTGCTCGACCGGCTCCAGCACGGCCGCCGGGCGGCCATAGCGATGGCGATGATGGCGCGCGGCGTGCTGGCCTGGACGATGGCCGGGGTGATCAGCACCGCGGGCCTCGGCCTGTATCCGATGGCGCTGGGCGTCCTGGTGGCGTCGAAGGCGTACGGCGTGGTGCGAAGCGCGGTGGTGCCACGGCTTCTGCCGGACAGAACGACACTCGTGAAGGCCAATTCACGGGTGACGCTGGCGGGTCTGCTCGCGACGGCCATCGCCGCGCCGGTCGGCGCGGGGCTGCACGCCTTCGGCCCGCAGTGGCCGCTCTACGGCGCCTTCGTGATCTTCATCGTCGGCGCGCTGCTGTCGATGTCGCTGCCCTCGAAGGTCGACTCCTCGCGCGGCGAGGGCAAGGTCCGGCTGTCGGCCGACGAGGAGGCGCCGCCGGAGCCGTCGGGGATTCCGGGCAAGCGGCCGAGCCTGCTGGGCGTCGGCTCCTCGGTGCTGCACGCCCTCCAGGGCAACGCGGGGCTGCGCTCGCTGTCCGGCTTCCTGACGATGTTCCTGGCGTTCATGCTGCGCGAGCATCCGCTGGGCGGCCTCACCGCGGCGACCTCCCTGGGCGTCGTGGTCGTCTCCGCCGGCGCGGGCAACGCGCTGGGCACGGCGCTCGGCGCGTGGCTGAAGGCGCGCGGCCCCGAGATCATCATCGGCAGCGTCCTGATCTGCTCGCTGACGGCGACGATCGCCGCGGCCACCTGGTACGGCCTGGTCACCGTCGCCGCCGCGGCGGCCGTCGCGGGCATCTCGCAGGCCCTGGCGAAGCTGTCGCTGGACGCGCTGATCCAGCGCGACGTGCCGGAGTTGGTGCGCACCTCCGCCTTCGCCCGCTCCGAGACCGCCCTCCAGCTCTCCTGGGTGGTCGGCGGCGGCCTGGGCATAGTGCTCCCGCTCAACGGCCAGCTCGGCATGTCGGTCGCGGCCTGTCTGGTGCTGGTGGCGTTCGTGGTGTCGGTACGCGGCCTGTTCGGCTCGGCGCGGCGCGGCGGCAACACGGCGTCGGCACGGGTGGCGTAAGGACACCGGCCGTACGCGGTAGGGGCCCTGGCGTACGCGGCGGGGGTCCGGCCGTAACCGGTACGGGTGTACGGCGGCGGTGATCGCCGGGCCGTCGCGGGACACGTCCCACCCCCGCGCAGCCTGGGGGCAACAGCCCGGTAGCCTCCTGCCATGAGCATTCGCCGCGCTGCCACCACCATCGGTGCCGTCTCCCTCGGGCTCGTCGCCCTGACCGCCTGCGACAAGCCGACCCCCCTGGCAACCGTGACCGTGGGCACCCGGTCCGTGACCGCGGAAGCCGTGGACAAGTGCTACGCCCACGGCAAGCTGCTCCCCCAGGCGATCTTCGAGGCGTGTCTGACGGCCGCCCCCAAGCACCACCTCACGGTCGGCCTGGGCGACCAGGTACGCATCGGCGTCGACCCGAAGCTGGCGAAGAAGGGCTGGCTGCTCGCCAACGGCACCCAGCTCGTCACGCAGGAACTGCTCAAGAACCAGACGTACTGGACGCTCGACAGCGGCACCCTGTTCACCGTGCAGGACCAGCAGACCGGCCAGTCCACGCAGGTCAAGGAAGTCACCTTGAACATCGTGGAGTCCGGCGACCTGACGGGCCGCAAGACGTACGGCATCTGGAAGATCAAGCTCGTCCGCGGCAAGTGACACCCGACCGCGCCGCCGGTCCCGCGCCCGGCCCGGAACCCGGTCCCGCGCCCGCGCCTTATGGCAGGCTCCTCGTCGTGACCGCGGTGGACGCCGAACGCGCGGCCGTCGAGGCCGGGCTGAGCGCGGCGCCACCGCCCGCCGTGACGGCGGACGTGATCGCCGCCGGTGTGGGTCCGGCGGCAGCGGCGGCGGGCACCGCGACCGCGCTGGCGCTGGCCGAGGCGGCGGGCGCTCCGTACGGCCTGGTGGTCTGCGCCGGGATCGCGGGCGGTTTCGCGCCGGTCGCGCCCGTGGGCCATGTGACGGTCGCGGAGACGGTCGTGGCGGCGGACCTGGGCGCGCAGACCGACGAGGGCTTCGTACCGGTCGTGGAGCTGGGTTTCGGCACCTCTGAGCACCGGCCGCCCGCGCGGCTGAGCCGGGGCGTGGCGCGGGCGCTGGGCGCGGCGTACGGCCCGCTGCTGACCGTGAGCACGGTCACCGGCAGCGGGGAGCGGGCCGCGGAGCTGAGCGGCCGTCACCCGGGCGCCGTCGCGGAGGCGATGGAGGGCTTCGGGGTGGCGGAGGCCGCCGCGGCGCACGACGTGCCGATGCTGGAGATCCGCGCGGTGTCGAACGCCGTCGGCCCCCGTGACCGCGAGGCGTGGCGGATCGGCGACGCGCTGGCGGCCCTGACGGTGGCGTTCGGGAAGCTCCCGGCCGCCTTGGAGGTTGAAGCCACACATGACGACTGACACCGCGAACACGGGCCCGGCCGGGGCGCCGCACGACGCCGCGCTGCGGATCGCGTACTCCCCCTGTCCCAACGACACCTTCGTCTTCCACGCGTGGGCGCACGGCCTGGTGCCGCAGGCGCCGCCGCTCGACGTGACCTTCGCGGACATCGACATCACCAACGGGATGGCCGAGCGCGGCGAGTTCGACGTGCTGAAGGTGTCGTACGCGGTGCTGCCGTGGGTGCTGGACGAGTACGCGCTGCTGCCGTGCGGCGGGGCGCTGGGGCGCGGCTGCGGGCCGCTGGTGCTGACCCGGGAGCCGGGCGCGGACCTGGCGGGCAAGACGGTCGCGGTGCCCAGCGAGCGGTCGACGGCGTATCTGCTGTTCCGGCTCTGGGCGGCGACCGAGGTGCCGGGCGGGGTCGGGGCGATCGTGGTGCTGCCGTTCCACGAGATCATGCCCGCGGTACGGGACGGCCGGGTGGACGCCGGTCTGGTGATCCACGAGGCGCGCTTCACGTACCGGAACTACGGCCTGCACAAGCTCGCGGACATGGGCGAGCACTGGGAGGCGACGACCGGGCTGCCGATCCCGCTGGGCGCGATCATCGCCAAGCGCTCGCTCGGCAAGGAGCGGCTGCACGCGCTCGCCGAGTCGGCCCGTACGTCGGTGCGGATGGCGTGGGACGACCCGGAGCCGTCGCGCGACTACGTGCTGGAGAACTCGCAGGAGATGGACCCCGCGGTCGCGGACCAGCACATCGGGCTGTACGTCAACGAGTTCACCGCCGATCTCGGCGAGGACGGATACGCCGCCGTACGCGGACTGTTGACGCGGGCCGCCGCCGAGGGACTGGTGCCGCCGCTCGCCCCCGACGCGCTCGCATTCTGACCGAGATTTTCGTCGGGTGGCCGGAATTCACCGTGCCCGTTGCGCACTTGCGCACTTCGGCACTTGCGTACTTCGGCACTTCGCCGCTTTACCGGAAGGCGGGCTTCCGGCAAAGCGGCGCTAAAAACGGTCGACTTCCCTACGTCATAGCGGACTCATACGTCGAGCTGATCGGCGACAACGCGCAGTACGGAAGCGATCTTGTGTCCGTGCGCCTTGTCGGGATACCGGCCGCGCTGGAGGGAACGCGCGACGTCTTCGAGCAGCGTGGTGAGGTCCTGGACGATCGGCAGCAGCTCATCGGGTTTACGGCGCTGTGCCGCCGCCACCGAGGGAGCGGGATCCAGAAGTGTCACCGAAAGCGCCTGATCACCGCGCTGTCCTGCGACGACGCCGAATTCCACGCGTTGGCCGGGCTTGAGCGCAGCGACTCCGTCAGGCAGCACCGACGAGTGCACGAAGACGTCGCCGCCGTCATCGCGGGAGAGAAAGCCGAAGCCCTTCTCGCTGTTGAACCACTTGACTTTGCCGGTAGGCACGTCCGACCTCGTCCTCATTGCTCGAAACGACTCTGAATAAGACTTCAGCGGGTCCATCGGAGACCCGCTGGCACCAAGGCTAATGGCCTGGTGCTGTGTGACAAGACGCCAAGGTCCCGTTCCCCGGCCGTTCGACCGCCCCCTGAACGGATCTACCCTTGTCCGGTGAGCAAACAAACCATGGGCGCCGGTGACCTCCTGGTCCGTGTCGGCGCGATCGTCTTCCTCGTGGGCGCGGTCGGCACTCTCGTCACCGTCGCGCCGCTGTTGCTCGGCACGCATACGCTGCCGACGCCCGCGTATTTCGTGTCCATGCTGATGGGCGTGGGTATGGCGGTGGCGCTGTGCGGGCTGCTGCGGTCGGCCCTCGCGCAGCGGCAGACCTCACGGGAGCGGGGCGCGGCCGGTTCCTGAACCGGCCGCCGGGCTCTCCCGCCGAAGCCGGCGGCGGCTTGCGCCGTCCCCGGTGCGCTCAGGCAGCCGCGGACGTGTGGGCCGCGAACCAGGCCGGAAATTCGGTGAGATCGTCCAGGACGACATCGGCTCCGGCCGCCCGCAGTTCCGCCGCGTCGCACGGGCCCGTGGCCACCGCCACCGACAGCGCGCCCGCCTTCCGCGCGCCGCGCACGTCCCCGACGTGGTCGCCGACGTACACGCTCGCGCCGTACTCGATCAGCGCCTGCGCCTTCTGCTCCGCCCACAGCCAGCCGCGCACCTCGGCCTCGATCCCGACGTGCGCCAGGTGCAGTTCCGCGTTGGGCCCGTACTTCGCCGTCACCACCACCGGCCGCCCGCCGCCCGCCCGCACCGCCGCGACCGCCTCCGCCGCACCGCGCATCGCGGGCGTCGGCGCGATGGCGTGGTCCGGATACAGCGCCCGGTACAGATCGCCGATCTCGGCCACGCGCTCCGCGGGGAACCAGTTCGCCAGCTCGTCGTCCAGCGGCGGGCCCAGCCGCGTGACCGCCAGCTCCGAGTCGATCCACACGCCGGTTTCCGCCGAGAGCCGGTCGTACACGGCCTTGATCCCCGGGCGGGAGTCGATGAGGGTCATGTCGAGGTCGAAGCCCACCGTGAGGGTGGGCCGGGGCGGTACGGGGCTGAGGTCGCTGGTCACGCCCTCCATTCTCCCCTGCCGGGTCAACCCGATTTTCGTCCCCGTAGGGGGCGCGGGGAACTGCGCGACCAGCCGTCGCGGCGGCGCGCTGTCCGCACGGCGGATCGTGCCCCCGAAGGGGCGCTGGGGGCACCTCCCAGCGGTAGCTGGGGGAGGAACTGCGCGGCCCGCCCCCACCGGCCGGTGGTCGGGACACCACCGAATTGCCCCTCTGGGGCCGGTGGTGACCTGCGGGAGCATCGTGGCTGAGCGCGCAGTTCCCCGCGCCCCTAAAAGATCGGCCCGCCGCCCAGCGGAAAGGGACCGCCTGGGGCCGCGCCCCTGAAAGATCGGGCCGCCGCCCGGCGCAAAGGGGGCGATCGGGGCCGCGCCCCGGGGAGAACCGGCCTTCGCGAGGGGGGCCGTACCGGGGCGGAGCCCTAGGCGCGGCGGCGGGCGCGGAGGATCAGGTAGAGGGCGGAGCCAACGGCGGCGACGCGGACCGCGAAGGGATAGGCGTCCTGGAAGGCGTGGCCCATCTGCCCCTGGGCGATGGGATCGCCCCATTTGCCGGTGTCGCGCCCCCAGACCCAGACGACGAGCCCGAGGGCGGCGGCCCCGGGAATCCCGAGGATGCCGAATTTGGCCTGGCGTCGGGTGAGTTGGCGGGAGAGATAACCGGCGAGCCAGCCGAGGCCGAGGGGAATCCAGGAGCCGATGACGGCGCCCGCGACGAGAAGGGCGGCGGCGAGCAGGAGCAGCGGGCTGCCCCAGGTGACGGTACGGGCGGCGCGGCGGCGCGGCAGCCAGCGGCGGCGCGGACGGGCGGCGACCTCCTCCTCGTACGCGGCCTCCTCCTCGGCCTCTTCCTCGACCGGCGCACGCGGCGCCCCGGGCCTGACCCTGGCCCGGGTCTCACCGTCGTCGTCCAGATCCTCGTCGTCGAAGGGGATGAAGACGCCGCCGGTCATACCGGGCAGGCCCGTGAGTTCGTCACCGGCCCTGAGGTGACCGTCGCGGCGCTCGTCCCGGTCCCACCAGTCGTCCTTCTTCCCCGCGCCCCTGCCGCCGCCGCCCTTGCCGCCGTCGGCCTTCTCCGTACCGTCCCTGCCCGCCGTCTTCCGCATCGACGGCACGCCGTACGGGCCGTAGGGGCCCCCGGCGGGCGCGGACGGGGACGAGGGCGGGGCCGGGACCTCGGGGGCGGCGGCGCCGGACGAGGCGTCGCCGGAGCCGCCTGCCGCGGCCTCCACGACGGCGTCCGGGCTGCCGATCCGGCCCAGGATGCGGCGGACGGTCGCCGGGTTGTCGCTGTCCTTGCGCTCCCGGTCGATGTCGGTGCGGAGCTGCGCGACCAGCCGCATGCGCTGGGAGGCGGGCAGCGCGGTCTGCGCGAGGTCGCCGATCCGGCTGAGGTAGTCGAACACCATCTGGTCGCTCTCGACACCCACCGCCAAGCCCCTTTGTCCGCGCCCGTGTCCGACCCTGCACCGACCGTACCCGTCCGCCGTCACCGCTGTCCTCATCCGCGGCCGCCATCCATGGCCGCCGCGACGAGGGGGGCTAATGTGGAACGGATGACGACCGGAGGGCAAGGATCTGTCCCGCGCACGCTCGCGGAGGACCTGCGCGCACGTGACGACGAGGCGCTGGGGCGGCTGCTGCGCGCCCGGCCGGACCTGCTGAGCCCCGTACCGAACGACCTGACGCAGCTCGCGACCCGCGCCTCCACCCGTACGTCGGTGGTCCGCGCGCTGGAGCACCTGGACCGCTTCACGCAGCAGGTCGCCGAGGCCCTGTCGGTGACGCGGGACCCGTGCTCGTACGGGACGCTGCTCACGCTGATGACGGGCGGCCCCGAGGGCACCGGGCACGCGGAGCCGCTGGACGCGGAGCTGGTGGCCGCGGTGACCGCCGCGCTGCCGCGCGCCGTGGACGTCCTGCGGGCGCGGGCGCTGCTGTGGGGCCCCGACGACCGGCTGCGGCTGGTGCGCACCGCGCGGGACGTGCTGGCGCCCGCCGCCACCGTGCCGTCCGCGACCGGCCTCGGGCCCTCGGTGAGCGAGGCGACCTCGGGCATGTCGCCCTCCCGGCTCCAGGAGATCCTGGCGGACGCCGGGCTCGATCCGACGCACGACCCGATGAGCGCGGTCACCGCGCTGGCCGGACTCTTCGCGGACCGCGACCGCACGGCGGCGCTGCTGGACACCGCGCCGGACGGGGACGCGCGCAAGGTGCTCGACCGGCTGGTGTGGGGGCCGCCGTACGGCGAGGTACGGGACGCGACCGTGCCGGTGCGGGCCGCGGACGCGGTGACGCCCGTGCAGTGGCTGCTCGCCCGCGGCCTGCTGCTGCCCGCGGGCCAGCACAATGTGCTGCTGCCGCGCGAGGCCGCGCTGAGCCTGCGCGGCGGCCGGGCGCACCGTACGCCGGAGCCGCTGCCGCCCGCCGTCGCGCCGGTGCCGCGTACCGAGCGGACCGTGGACATGACGGCGGCGGGGCAGGCGTTCACGGCCGTCAGCACGGTCGGCGAGCTGCTGAAGGAGTGGCAGACCGGCGGTCCTTCGGTCCTGCGCGCGGGCGGCATCAGCGTCCGCGACCTCAAGCGGACCGCGACCGCGCTCGACCTGACCGAGGCGCAGGCCGCCTTCTGGCTGGAGCTGGCCTACGCGGCCGGGCTGATCGCGACGGACGGCGAGCTGGACGAGGCGTACGCGCCGACGCCCGCGGCCGACGAGTGGCTGCTGCTGCCCGCGCAGGAGCGGTGGGCGACGCTGGCCAGCGCCTGGCTGACGGCGACGCGGACGCCGGGCGTGGTCGGCAGCAAGGACGCCAAGGGCCGCGCGCTGTCGGCGCTCGGCCCCGACCTCGACCGGTCGCTCGCGCCCCGGGTGCGCCGCCGCGCGCTGCGCGTCCTCGCCGATCTGCCGCCGGGCTCGGCAGCGGCCCCCGACGAATTGCTGGCCCGGCTGCGCTGGGAACGGCCCTTGCGGCCCGGCGCGGACGCGCTCCGCGCCGACCTGCTGCGCTGGACGCTCCAGGACGCCGAGAATCTGGGCCTGACCGGGCGCGGGGCGCTCGCCGCGCACGCCAGGCCGCTGCTGGGCGGCGCGGGGACCCGCACGGCGGCGGAGTCCGCCGCGGCGGCCGGTGCCGCGGCCGGGCTGCTCGCGCCGCTGCTGCCCGAGCCGCTGGACCACGTGCTGCTCCAGGCCGACCTGACGGCGGTCGCGCCGGGGCCGCTGATGGCGCCGCTCGCCGAGACGCTCGGGGTGCTGGCCGACATCGAGTCCAAGGGCGGCGCGACGGTCTACCGCTTCACACCGGAGTCGGTACGGCGCGCCCTGGACGCCGGGCGCACGGCGGCGGAGCTCCAGGACTTCCTGACCTCGCACTCGCGCACGCCGGTGCCGCAGCCGCTGAGTTACCTGATCGACGACGTGGCGCGCAGGCACGGCACGCTGCGGGTGGGGGCCGCGTCGGCGTATCTGCGCTGCGACGACGACGCGCTGCTGACCGAACTGCTCGCCGACCGGCGCGCGTCGGGCCTCGGGCTGCGCCGCCTGGCGCCGACGGTGCTCGCGGCCCAGTCCGAACCGGCCGTGCTGCTCGACAAATTGCGCGCGATGGGCCTGGCGCCCGCCGCCGAGTCCGCGGACGGCGATGTGCTGATCACCCGCGCCGACGCCCGCCGCACCCCGCCGCGTACGCCGCCCACGCCCGTCACGGACGGGCCGCCGGTGCCCGCGGAGGCGCTGCTGGGGGCCGCGGTGAAGGCGGTCCGCGCGGGCGACCGCGCCTCGACCGCCGTGCGCCGCTCGCCGGACTCCGCGGTGTCCTCGACCGCCGCCGGGAGCGCGGACGGCGGCCTGCCCCGTACGCCAGCGGCCGACACGCTCGCCACCATGCAGGCGGCGGTGCTGAGCGGCGAGTCGCTGTGGATCGGTTACGTCAACGCGGACGGCGCGGCGAGTCAGCGGGTGATCGCGCCGGTACGGGTCGAGGGCGGCTATGTGACGGCGTACGACCACACCGTGGACGAGGTGCGCACCTTCGCGCTGCACCGGGTCACGGGCGTTTCGGAGCTGGCCGACGACCCGGCCTGACGCGCGCCCGCACGGTCCCTTCCGGCCGCGCGATCCCTTCCTGCCGCAGGCCCCGCCGGACGTCCCGGCGTCCGTCGCGGCGCCCGTCCTGGCGCGGTCCGCTGTCCGGGCGCCTGCGCTGCCACCAGTGGTGGCGGCGCGGGTAGAGGGCGCGGCCGAGGCGCAGGCCCAGCAGCAGGTAGCCGATGAGGGCGCCCGCGGTGTTGAGGATGACGTCGTCGATGTCGAAGGACCGGCCCACGATGATGACGCCCTGGGTGGTCTCCACCGTCAGCATCACCAGACCGGTCAGCACGCCCACCCTGAGCAGGCCGCGCGCCTTCGGGAACAGCATCGGCAGCAGGATTCCGAAGGGCACGCCGAGCAGGATGTTCCCGCCGATCTGCTTCACCGCGTCGCGCGTGCTCGGCCCGTTGAGGTAGGCCCTGATCGAGTGGCCCGGATGCAGGTTGGAGTGGATCAGCGAGACGGACGCCGGTGACGGCACCAGCGTGACCTTCGCCAGCGCCACCGCGAAGGCCACCATCCCGACGATCGCCGCCGCGAGCACCACCACGCGGGCGAGCGTCGCGCCCCACGAACGGCGTTGCAGCAGGGGGACGTACGGCTCCTCGACCGGCTCGGGCTCGACGACGGGCGCGGCCTTGGGCTTCGGCCCGAACCTGGACTTCAGCGTGGGCCTCGGCTCGGGCTGCGGGGTCGCCTTCGGACCGGCCTCGGCGGCCGGGGGCGCGGCCTTCGTCCAGGGCCAGGTCCGGGCGGGCGCCGTGTCCCGAGCCGTCGTCCGTGCCGTCGCTGCCGTCTTCGCGGGTGCTTTCGCCGGTGCCTTCTGACGGGTCCTGGCCTGGGCGCTGGTACGCGGCTGGGCGGCCTTGCGTACGGGGGTGCGTGCGGGCTTGGCCGCGGACTTCGCCGTGGGGGCCGGGTCCGTCGTGGCCTTCGGCGCCTTCGCCTTCGGCCCGTCCTTCGGTTCCTTCGGCGCCGTGCGGAACAGCGCCATCCTCACCGCCATGAACCCTTGCCCCCCTCGGATAGGCACCGTCATGGCGGCGCATACCCGCGACCGGCCGCCGTACGCCGTCCGCACACGACGACTCGGACGGCCGATCTCCTTGGGCGGCAGGGGACTTCAGCCGTGGCGGCCCCTGCGTCGCGTCGCCGCGACGAGCAGCCCGCCCGCTCCCAGCGCTCCGGCCGCCGCGACGGCCAGCCACTCGGTCTCCGCACCGGTGTGCGGGAGGTGTCCGGGGGGCGAGGTCGGAGGGGACGTGGGCGGGGAGGTCGGGGGCGTCGTCCAGCCCGTCGTGGGCGGAGTGGTGGGGGGCGTCGTCCAGCCCGTCGTGGGCGGAGTGGTGGGGGGTGTCGTCGGAGGTGAGGTGGGGGGCGTGGTCGGCGGGGAGGTCGGGGGCGTCGTGGGAGGCGTGGTCGGAGGCGAGGTGGGCGGCGTCGTCCAGCCCGTCGTGGGCGGGGTCGTGGGGGGCGTGGTCGGAGGCGAGGTGGGCGGCGTCGTCGGCGGCGTCGTCCAGCCCGTCGTCGGCGGCGTGGTGGGCGGGGACGTGGGAGGCGAGGTCGGAGGCGTCGTGGGAGGCGTCGTGGGCGGTGACGAGTACGGCGGGGTCGTCGGCGGGCACGACGTGCTCTCGCTGGGCGACGGCCACCCGGTGTCGGGGGCGGACGACCATCCCGTATCGCTGTACGAGGGCCCGTCCGCCGGGCTCGGGGCCGCGCCGGCCGCCGAACCGGGGAGCAGCAGCCCGGCCGCGGCCATGACCGCGGCGCCGACGACGGCTGTGGAGGCCGCTACGGCCCGCAGCTTCCCCCGCTCACGCGGGTCTGCGGGGGGAAGCGCGGGGGGAGGAGACAGTGGGTTGTCCATAGCGGGCAGATAACAGCAGGTCGGGTGCGACGCGCCGGTCGCCACGTACGCGATCGGCGCAGCTTCGCTCGGATGGCGAACGGTTGCGCGCAGGGTTGGCCGCCATCGGGGTGAACCGCGACACGCGGTCTTGACCGCCATTCGCAGTACAATTCTCTGTTCGGTCCCGTCAGCGGAGGTAATGCGTGTCCTGTCTCATCGTGCAGAGCGACAAAACGCTCCTCCTGGAGGTCGATCACGAGCAGGCGGACGCCTGCCGCCGGGCCATCGCGCCCTTCGCGGAGCTGGAGCGCGCCCCCGAGCACATCCACACCTACCGGCTGACCCCGCTCGGCCTGTGGAACGCGCGGGCGGCGGGCCACGACGCCGAGCAGGTGGTGGACGCGCTGGTCGAGTACTCGCGCTATCCGGTGCCGCACGCGCTGCTGGTCGACGTGGCCGAGACGATGGACCGCTACGGGCGGCTGCGGCTGAGCAAGCACCCCACCCACGGCCTGGTGCTGACCAGCACCGACCGCCCGGTCCTCGAGGAGATCCTGCGCTCGAAGAAGATCCAGCCGCTGGTGGGCGCCCGGATCGACCCGGACACGGTGCTGGTGCACCCCTCCGAGCGCGGCCAGATCAAGCAGGTGCTGCTCAAGCTCGGCTGGCCTGCCGAGGACTTCGCCGGTTACGTGGACGGCGAGGCGCACCCGATCGAGCTGGACGAGACCGGCTGGGCGCTGCGGCCGTACCAACGGCAGGCCGTGGAGAACTTCTGGCACGGCGGCTCCGGTGTCGTCGTGCTGCCCTGCGGCGCGGGCAAGACGCTGGTCGGCGCGGGCGCGATGGCCGAGGCCAAGGCGACCACGCTGATCCTGGTGACGAACACCGTCTCGGCGCGGCAGTGGAAGAGCGAGCTGATCAAGCGGACGTCGCTGACCGAGGAGGAGATCGGCGAGTACAGCGGCACCCGCAAGGAGATCCGGCCGGTCACCATCGCCACGTACCAGGTGCTGACGACCAAGCGGAAGGGCGTCTACGCGCACCTGGAGCTGTTCGACTCCCGCGACTGGGGCCTGATCCTCTACGACGAGGTGCACCTGCTGCCCGCGCCGGTCTTCAAGTTCACCGCCGACCTCCAGGCCCGGCGGCGGCTCGGCCTGACCGCGACGCTGGTGCGCGAGGACGGCCGCGAGTCCGACGTCTTCTCCCTCATCGGCCCGAAGCGGTTCGACGCGCCCTGGAAGGAGATCGAGGCGCAGGGCTACATCGCGCCCGCCGACTGCGTCGAGGTCCGCGTCAACCTCACCGACTCCGAGCGGCTCGCCTACGCGACCGCCGAGCCCGAGGAGAAGTACCGCTACTGCGCCACGACCGCCACCAAGCGGCGCGTCACCGAGGCCCTGGTCGCCCAGCACAAGGGGCAGCAGACCCTCGTCATCGGCCAGTACATCGACCAGCTCGACGAGTTGGGCGAGCACCTCAACGCCCCCGTCATCAAGGGCGAGACCACCAACGCCCAGCGCGAGAAGCTCTTCGGCGCCTTCCGCAACGGCGAGATCTCCGTCCTGGTCGTCTCCAAGGTCGCCAACTTCTCCATCGACCTCCCCGAGGCCACCGTCGCCATCCAGGTCTCCGGCACCTTCGGCTCCCGCCAGGAGGAGGCCCAGCGCCTCGGCCGCGTCCTGCGCCCCAAGGCCGACGGCCACGAGGCCCGCTTCTACTCCGTCGTCGCCCGCGACACCATCGACCAGGACTTCGCCGCCCACCGCCAGCGCTTCCTCGCCGAACAGGGCTACGCCTATCGCATCATCGACGCCGACGGCCTCCTGGAAGGCGAGACGGCCTAGACCGTTTCCGATCTCCAAGGCCACGAAGGGGATCTCCGTATGCGCGGACACGGCGTCCGACAGCCGGGGAGAGGGCGGTGAGCAGCGCTTCATGCCACACGGGACTGCGCTCACCGCGCTGAGGGACGCCGTCGCCACAGGACGCGACCAGTACGAGGTGCGGCTCACCTCTCCGGGCCTGAGGAAACTCGCCGCCTACGCCTATGTGGCCGAGCAGTTCGGCTACCGGTACGCGGGCCCGGCGCCCGGCAGCCGTTCGATGAACCAGCCGCTGATGACCTTCCGGCGGAGCCCGGAGTCGGGGGATCTGGCCGCGCGGACCGCGGCCCGGTATCCCGACCCGGCCGGGGGCGGTCCGCTGCCGGGGATGGTCGAGGGACGCGGACTGCGGCCCGCGAAGTCGGCGGCGGGTGAGGTGCGCCTGATCCATTCGCGGATGGTCGTCGACGCGTGCCTGCGCTACGGCCGACGGGTGCGGAAGAACATCCTGGTGCTGCTCGTCGTCATAGCGGTCGTCCTCTTGTTTCCCGGATACACCGTGCGTCACGTCCTCGTCGGCGCGGGCGTATGGCTGGCTTTCTTCGCCGTGTACCTGATCGGGCTCGGCATCGCGCGGCTCAGACTCGCGCGGCATCGGAACCGCTTGGCGGCAAACGGAGTCCGGTGGCCGCCGCCGTAGATCCAGGCGGCGGGCGGAAGTCCGCGGAGGCGACTGCGACCGCTGCCGTGCGGGCCCGGCGTCATGACGACGGGGCTCAGCCGGCGGCGGGGAGGTGGAAGTAGATCAGGAGGGTGGTGACGGCGAGGAGCGGGGCGGCGAGGGAGGCGACGGCGCGGGTCGTGCGGTGGCGCAGGCGCCAGGGGAGGGCCCAGGACACGACGAGCGCGACGACGGCGAGCAGGAGGACGGCGGGGGCGACCAGGAGCATGGTGGTCAGCGCCTGGCAGCCGTTCGGCGTGCAGGAGTCCGTCGCCATCGGGGAGAACATCGCGATCAGGCCGCAGAAGGCGATGACCGGGCCGCCGAGGACGGTGGCGATCAGCGGGGCGACGTAGGCGTGGCTGTCGTGGTCCGGCGGCCTGAAGCGGGGCACGAAGGGAGGCATGACGGGGGCGGGGCCGTAGGCGGGGCTCTGCCGGACCTGCGGACGGGCGCCCGCGCCGTGCTGCCACTCGTGCGGCTGCGGCGGGCCGTACGGGTCCTGCGGGACGTACGGGCGGCTGTTGGTCATGTCATCCATTCAACGGACCGGACGGCCGGGCCGGATCCGGCGTCGTACTCAGGTCGGCGTGGGCGGGTACTCAGGGCGGTTCCGGCCAGCAGGGCGAGGCCGAGCAGGGGGTAGGGGGCGGCGAGGGGCTGTTCCCACCAGGAGAAGCGCAGGTCGCGGTCGCCCTGGTGCGGCACGAGCCACATGCTGCGGCCGTAGAAGACGGCGGCGCACCCGAGGAACGCGGCGCGGCGGCCGAGCAGGACGGCGGCGCGCGGGCCGCGCGACCGTGCCGTACGGGAGCCGGGGCCAGGCCCGCTGCCTGGGCCCGGGCCCTCCGCGGACAGGCGCGTGGCCAGGAACGCCAGGAGGGGCACGCACCAGACCCAGTGGTGGGACCAGCTCACCGGCGAGACCAGCAGCGCGGTGACGGCCGCGCAGAGCAGGCCGAGCGCGGGCCGGCCGCCGCGGTGGGCGCGGGCGGCGACGGCGAGTCCCGCGGCGGCGGTGACCAGGGCGGACGCGGCCCAGAGCAGGCCGGGGGCCGGGGTGTGCAGGACACGGGCGAGCAGACCCTGGAGGGACTGGTTGTCGACGATCCAGACCTCGCCGACCCGGTCGGTCTCGTAGAGCCGGGCGGTCCAGAAGTCCAGCGAGGCGCCGGGCAGGACGGCGAGCCCGAGCGCCGCGCTCGCGGCGAATCCGGCGGCGGCGCGGGCCGCCTCCCGGCGGCGGCCGGTGAGCGCGAGGTGCACGGCCAGCAGCGCGGGCGTGATCTTGACGCCCGCCGCGAGGCCCAGCGCGAAACCCTTGCCGCGCGCGCCCTCGGGGCGGGTGAGGTCCCACAGGACGAGGACGGCGACGGCGAGGTTGATCTGCCCGAAGACCACCGTCTGGAAGACGGGTTCGAGCCAGAGCGCGCCCGCGGTGCCGAGCAGGACGGGCGCCGCGTACCGCCGGGACCGTACGGCGTCGGCGGCGGCGGTCCCGGTGTCCGCGGCCAGCCGCAGGGAGAGGCGGACGAGGGCGGCCAGCAGGGCCAGATTGGCGGCGACGCAGGCCGCGCGGGCGGCCGACAGCGGGAGCCGGGCGACCGGGGTGAAGAGCAGGGCCGCGAAGGGCGGATACGTGGCGGGCAGCCGCCAGCGTGTGACGCGGAATCCGTACAGGTCCCGGCCGCCGAGTACGGCGGCGCCTTCGGCGCGGTAGACCTGAAGGTCGGCCATCGGGACCGGGCGGCGGAGCCACCAGGCAGCGAAGAGGGCGAGGGAGAGCGCGAGCGCGGCGAGCGCCAGCGCGGTGGTGCCGGGACAGCGGGCGCTACGGGGACGGCGAGGGTCGGCGGGACGGTCGGCGGGGGGCGCCGGGCCGAGCGCGGGAGCGGTCACCGCGGCGACAGTAGTGGACCTGCCCGCCGGTGATCGTCAACGCGGCGCGGGGCCGCCGCTCAGTGGCGCTTGCCCTCGTTGCCGAGCAGCACCACTTCGACGGCCGTGACGGCGAAGACACGGACCGCGCGCAGCGTGCTTCCCAGCAGGTGGCGGGGGTGATCGGGGCGGGCACCGAGAGCGGTGCCGCCGTGGACGGTGGGACCTGGGGCAACGGTGGTGGTGGTCATGAATCCACCGTACGAAATCAGGCATACGGCCTACGTCGGGCTCAGGGCTTAACTCGCACGCTCCGTGTCCGACTCTGGTCTGACACCGGACCCTGACCCGGGTATCAGGGTCACCCTGAGGCCCTACGACCTGCGGCTCCCCCGGGCCCCGATCCCCCGCGCCGCCGCGCCGCCCGCACCCCGCCCAGGCCCCGCCCGCGCCGCGTCCCCGCCCGGCCCGAGCCCCGCCCCCGCCCCGTCCGACCGCAGGTCGAACGGGGGGCGAAATTCATTCGCGGCTCCCCGCGCGGACGCGTATGATCGCCGGTCTTGCCGCCTCCCCACGGGAGTGCCGCCGGCCGGACGGAAACCGGTCGGCTCGTCGCCTCGCCGACGACCCCTCGCGTACGCACTCGTATCAGCCGGAGGCAAAGCCGTGCCCTCGCACGTCCCGACCCAGGGCAGCAGCCCCAGCCCGCAGGACCGCACCGACCACTCCCCCGACCCGCTCGGCAGGGAACGCTCCCACCTCGCCTCGTCCCGTACCGCGCTGCGCGCCATGCGGCACGACGTGGAGTCGCTCGACATCACGGACGTGACGGGAAACTGGGTCAACGCCAAGATCCTCGCCGCCGAGATCGACGACCGCATCAAGGCGCTCTCCGACCTCGCCGACACCCCGCTCTTCTTCGGCCGCCTGGACTACCTGCACGCGCCCGGCACGGAACTGGCCGAGGGCGCGACCGGCGAGCAGTTCTACATCGGCCGCCGCCATGTGCACGACGCGGACGGCGACCCGATGGTGATCGACTGGCGCGCGCCGGTCTCGCAGCCCTTCTACCAGGCGTCGCGCCGCAAGCCGATGGACGTACGGCTGCGCCGCAGGTTCGGCTACACCGGCGGGGACCTGACCGCGTACGAGGACGAGTACCTCACCGACCCGCCGGAGGGCGCGGCGGATCCGGGGACGTCGAGCAAGCTGCTCCAGAGCGAGATCGAACGGCCCCGCGTCGGCCCCATGCGCGACATCGTCGCCACCATCCAGCCCGAGCAGGACGAGATCGTCCGCGCCGACATCACCGGCAGCGTCTGCGTGCAGGGCGCGCCCGGCACCGGGAAGACCGCCGTCGGCCTGCACCGGGTCGCGTATCTGCTCTACGCGCACCGCGAGCGGCTGGCGCGGACCGGCACGCTGGTGATCGGGCCGAACCGGTCCTTCCTCCAGTACATCGAGCAAGTGCTGCCCGCGCTGGGCGAGTTGCAGGTCAAGCAGGCCACCGTGGACGACCTGGTGGCCCATGTCGAGGTGCGCGGCACCGACTCGGCGGCGGCGGCCACGGTCAAGGGCGACGCGCGGATGGCGGAGGTGCTGCGACGGGCGGTGCGGTCCGGCATCCGGATGCCCACCGAGCCGGTGATGGTGGTGCGCGGCTCGCGGCGCTGGCGGGTCCCGGCGTACGAACTGGAGGAGATCGTCAAGGAGTTGGCGGCCCGCGACATCCGGTACGGCGCCGCGCACGACGCGCTGCCGCAGCGGATCGCGCACGTCGTCCTCGTACAGATGGAGCGCTCGGGCGAGGCGCCGGACGACCGCGTGCAGGACGCGGTGGCGCGAACTCCCGCCGTGAAGGCGGCCGTCAAGGCGTGCTGGCCCGCGGTCGATCCGGCCAAGACGGTGCTGCGGCTGCTGTCGGACCCGGAGTTCCTGGCCGAGGCGGCGGACGGGGTGCTGGACGCCGAGGAGCAGCGGACGATCCTGTGGGCGAAGCCCGCGCGGGGGCTCGCGTCGGCCAAGTGGTCAGCCGCCGACGCGGTGTTGATCGACGAGGCGTACGACCTCGTGCAGCGGACGTCGTCGCTCGGGCATGTGGTGCTGGACGAGGCGCAGGACCTGTCGCCGATGCAGTACCGCGCGGTGGGGCGGCGCTGCTCGACCGGGTCCGCGACCGTGCTCGGCGACCTCGCGCAGGGCACCACGCCCTGGGCCACCGGCTCGTGGGCCGAGGCGCTGGGCCATCTCGGCAAACCGGACGCCCGCGTCGAGGAGTTGACGGCCGGTTTCCGTGTGCCGCGCGAGGTGATCGCGTACGCCACGCGGCTGCTGCCGCAGATCGCGCCGGGCCTCGCGCCCGCCACGTCCGTCCGTGAGGCGGCCGGCACGATGTCGGTACGGGCCGTCGCCGCCGGCGCGCTGGACGCGGCCGTGCTCGCGGCCTGCGACACGGCGCTCCGGCACGAGGGGTCCGTCGGCCTGATCGCCGCCGACCCGCGAATTCCCGTACTGGCCACGGCACTTGACGCCGCCGGAATCCAGTACGTCTCGCCCGGTGAGGAGACCTCCGCCGAGGCCCGCGTCACGCTGGTGCCCGCGTCCCTGGCCAAGGGCCTGGAGTACGACTACGTCGTGCTCGACGAGCCCGCGGACATCGTGGCCGCCGAGCCCGACGTCCGCACCGGCCTGCGACGCCTGTACGTCTGCCTCACCCGCGCCGTCTCCGGCCTCGCGGTGCTGCACACCGCGCCGCTCCCCGAGGCCCTGGCCCCGGCCTAGGCCGCGTCCGCAAGGTCTCGTCTGGCGGGCGCGCCGCTGCGCGCTACGCCTGCTCGATGCGGAAGAAGTTGCCCGCCGGATCCCGTACGGCGCCGTCCCGTACCCCCCACGGCTGGCTGGCGGGCTCCTGGAGCACCTCGGCCCCCGCCGCCCCCGCGACGGCCTCGAACGTCGCGTCGAGGTCGTCGCTGCGGAAGTGCAGCGGCCGCAGTTCCCCCTTGGCCAGCAGCGCCGCCAGCGTGTCCCCGTCCTCCTTCGACCGCCCCGCGTGCGGCTGCGACAGCACGATCTGGATCTCCGGCTGGCTCTTGGTCGTCAGCGTGATCCACCGGAAGCCGTCGTGCTCGACCTCATTGCGCACGGTGAGACCGAGGGTGTCCCGGTAGAAGACGAGGGCGGCGTCGGGATCGTCGACGAAGACGTGCACGGCACTGATGGAAACGGTCATACGGCCGATGCTAGGGCCTGTGCGGCCGATATCGGAGGCGACGGGCGCGGGCTCACAGCGGCGAGCGCGCGGCGGCGCCGCCCGTCTTGCGGGGGCGGGTCACCAGCATGACCTGGCAGCCGGGGACGACCTCCAAGTCGCTGTGGTCGCGGGCGCGGTAGGCGCTGGGGGTCTCGCCGACGATCTGGGTGAAGCGGGCGGAGAAGGAGCCGAGGCTGGTGCAGCCGACGGCGAAGCAGGCGTCGGTGACGCTGACGTCGCCGCGCCGCAGGAGGGCGGTGGCGCGCTCGATGCGGCGGGTCATGAGGTAGGAGTACGGGGTCTCGCCGTACGCCGCGCGGAACTGGCGGCTGAAGTGGCCGGTCGACATCAGCGCGGTCCGGGCCAGGGCCGGGACGTCGAGCGGCTGGGCGTACTCGCGGTCCATACGGTCGCGGGCACGCCGAAGGAGCCGCAGCTCGTCCAGGTCCATGACGCTCATGGCTCCATTGTGGCGCGGGGGTACGACAACCGCCGGTACGCGCCCCGGCCCGGCGGGACCGTCCGGGGCGGCGCGACGGCCGTACCGCCCGGCCTCAGGAGACCGGGACCGGGGTGTCCAGGGCGGCGCGCCAGCGGGCGACGGCGCGGACGTCGACCGGGGAGGCCCAGCCCGCGGGGCGCACGGCGCCGCCGACGTGGAAGCCGTCGAGCCCGGCGCCGCGCAGGTGCGGCACATGCTCCAGGAGCAGGCCGCCGCCGACGAGGAGCTGGGGTTCGTACCCCGGCTCGCCGGTGCGCGCGGCCTCGTCGCAGAGCACCGGGAGCCCGGCGGGCACGCCGTCCGCGGCGCCCGCGGTGAGGTATGTGTCGAGGCCCGGCAGCCCGGCGAGCTGGAGGCGGAGCGCGTCGCGGTCGGCGGCGCGGTCGATGGCCCGGTGGAAGGTCCAGCGGCAGCCGTCGATGACGTCGACCAGCGCGTGCACGGCGTCGAGGTCGGCGCGCCCGCCGTCGTCGAGGAAGCCGAGGACGAACTCGTCGGCGCCCTCGGACCGCAGGGACTGCGCGGCGGCGCACAGGGCGTCGAGGTCGCGCGCGTCACCGGCGCTGAATCCGTCGGACAGCCGCAGCATGACGCGCAGCGGGATGTCGACGGCCGCCCTGATCGCCCCGAAGGTGGCGCGGGAGGGGGTGAGCCCGTCCGCGGCCATGTCGGTGACCAGTTCGAGGCGGTCCGCGCCGCCGTCCCGGGCCGCTACGGCATCGTCCGCGCCGAGGGCGATCACCTCGAAGATTGGTCTAGACATATGAGCAAGGGTGCCACATGCGTCACTCCCGCGCGAGACGTGTAGCGCACAATTACCGGCATGTCCTTCACGCCCGCCGCCCCTCACCCCCGCTACGACGCCCTGCTCGCCGAGTGGTGCGACCTGCTGCGCCGCTGCCAGGAGCCGACAGCGGACGACGCGCCCGCCCCCGACCCCGCGCCGTACGGCGCCGATCTGCTCGGCCGCTGGGCCGAACCGCAGCGGCGTTACCACACGCTGGACCATCTCCAGGCGGTCCTGGACCACGCCACCGAACTGACCGCGTACGCCGCCGATCCGGACGCGGTGGCCCTCGCCGCCTGGTTCCACGACGCGGTCTACCGCCCCGACCGCTCGGAGAACGAGGAGCGCAGCGCCCACCTCGCCGAACGCGCCCTGCCCGAGGCGGGCGTGGCCGCCGACCGCACCGCCGAGGTCGCCCGCCTGGTGCGTCTGACGGTCACCCACGACCCGGCCGAGGGCGACCACAACGGCGAGGTCCTCTGCGACGCCGACCTCGCCGTCCTGGCCGGCGACCCCGCCGCCTACGCGGCCTACGCCGCCGCCGTCCGCTCCGAGTACGGCTTCGTCCCCGACGACGCCTTCCGCGCCGGCCGCGCCGCCGTCCTGCGCCAACTCCTCGCCCTCCCCGCCCTGTTCCGCACCCCTTACGGCAAGGACCAGTGGGAGCGCACGGCCCGCCGCAATCTGACGACGGAGCTGGAGCTGCTCACGGCCTGACGGAGCCGGACCTGCTCACGGCCTGACGTATTTGCGCCGCCGCAGGCCCGCGGCGGTCAGCAGGCGGACGATCTCCTTGCTGCCGGTCTCGACCGCGCCGAGGGCGACCGCGTCGGCGTACCGCTCGGAGGGGATGTCGTAGTGGTCGCGTTCGAAGGCGCGGGACGGGGCGCCGAGGCGGGCGGCGAAGGCGTGCAGTTCGGCGTAGGAGACGTCGCTGACCAGGTGGGACCAGTGGCGGCCGTGGCCGGGCCAGGTCGGCGGGTCGATGTAGAGGGTCATGAGGGGTCCGACTCGGTGTCGTGGGTCATACCGGGTTCACCGGGGTCAGGGCGCCGACGGGGGCGACGACGGCGCCGCGGGCCTCGCAGACCCAGTGCGGGTCGGGGCCGAGCTCGGGTTCGACGGCCAGGGCGTGCGGGTCGTCGCAGTCCGGGCACAGCGGCCAGCGCCCGTAGCGTTCGAGCAGGGCGTCCTGGACGTCCTGGGCGAGCAGCCCGGGGATGTACTCCGCGCCGTCCGGCCACTGCTCCAGCCACCAGCGGCGCTTGCTGACGGCGTCCTCGACCAGCGAGACGATATCGGCCTCCGCGACACCGCGGGCGCTGAGGTCGGACAGCACGAGAGCGCGGGCACCATGCAGCACGGTTTCACCTTCCATCCCTCCATTGTCGCAAGCCCGGCGGACGCGGACGCCGTGATCGTCGGGTGCCTTGACGTACGGCCGTCTCTGAAAATACCTTTCAGAAGGTGACCTATAGCGTGAAGGAAACTTTCTCCCCGAGCGTCCGCGCCCTCCGCGGCGTGTCCGGCGCGCCCGTCCTCCCCGTCACGCCCCCCGACCCGGGGGCCCTCGCCGCCAAGGTCCGCACCCTCGCGCCGTCGATGACCCGGTCCATGCACCGGGTCGCGGAAGCCGTCGCGGGTGATCCGGCGGGCTGTGCCCATCTGACCGTCACGGCGCTCGCGGTGCGTACCGGCACCAGCGAGGCGACCGTCGTCCGCACCGCCCGGCTGCTGGGCTACCCCGGCTACCGCGATCTGCGGCTGGCGCTGGCCGCGCTCGCCGCCCAGCAGGCCACCGGGGCGCCGCCCGCCGTCACCGCCGACATCGCCGTCGACGACCCGCTCGCCGACGTGGTCACCAAGCTGGCCATGGAGGAGCAGCAGACCCTCGCCGACACCGCCGCCCAGCTCGACATGGGCCAACTGGAGGCCGCCGTCGCCGCGTTGGCCGCCGCCCGGCGGACCGACATCTACGGGATAGCCGCGTCCGCGCTGGTCGGCCAGGACCTGGCGCAGAAGCTGCTGCGGATCGGCCTGATCGCGCACGCGCACGCCGACCCGCACCTGGCGGTCACCAACGCCGTACAGCTCAAGCCGGGCGACGTGGCGCTGGCCATCACGCACTCGGGCAGTACGCACGACGTCATCGAGCCGCTGCGGGCCGCGTTCGACCGGGGGGCGACGACCATCGCCATCACCGGCCGGGCGGACGGCGCGGTCACGCAGTACGCCGATCTGGTCCTGACCACGTCCACCTCCCGCGAGAGCGAGCTGCGGCCCGCCGCGATGTCCAGTCGTACGAGTCAGCTCCTCGTCGTCGACTGTCTGTTCATCGGCGTCGCGCAGCGCACCTACGAGACCGCGGCCCCGGCGCTGTCCGCCTCGTACGAAGCGCTCGCGCACCGGCACAGTCCCCGCTCGGGCCGCGCCTGACGGCCGGTCCGCACCACTCCACGACCCCCACAGCAGAAGGATGAACGAGCCGCATATGTCGCACTACACCGAGCTGCGCCGCGAGCTGGAGACCCTCACCACCGAGGCGTTCCGGCCCGAGCTCGCCGAGATCGACCGGATGCCCACCCTGGAGATCGCGCGGACCATGAACGGTGAGGACGCCACCGTTCCGGCCGCGGTCGCCGGGCAGTTGCCCGTGATCGCCGCCGCCATCGACGGGATCGCCGCCCGGATGGAACGCGGCGGACGGCTGATCTACGCGGGCGCCGGTACGGCGGGCAGGCTCGGCGTGCTCGACGCGAGCGAGTGCCCGCCGACCTTCAACACCACGCCGGGACGCGAGGTGCTCGGACTGATCGCGGGCGGCCCGTCCGCGATGATCACCTCCATCGAGGGCGCGGAGGACAGCAAGGAGCTGGCCGCCGCCGACCTCGCCGCGCTCGGACTGACCCCGGCCGACAGCGTCGTCGGCGTCTCCGCCTCCGGGCGCACTCCCTACGCGGTCGGCGCGGTGGAGTACGCGCGCGCCACGGGGGCGCTCACCGTGGGCCTGTCCTGCAACGCTGACTCGCCGCTCGCGGCGGCGGCCGACCACGGCATCGAGGTCGTCGTCGGGCCCGAACTGATCGCCGGTTCCACCCGGTTGAAGTCCGGCACCGCGCAGAAGCTCGTGCTCAACATGCTCTCGACCATCACGATGATCCGGCTCGGCAAGACCTACGGGAACCTCATGGTCGACGTGCGGGCCTCCAACGAGAAGCTGCGGGCGCGCTCGCGGCGGATCGTCGCGCTGGCCACCGGCGCGGACGAGGAGGCGATCGAGGACGCGCTGACCGCCACCGACGGCGAGGTCAAGCACGCGATCTTGACGCTGCTCGCCCATGTGGACGCGGCCACGGCGGCCCGGCTGCTGACGGAGTCGGGCGGCCACCTGCGGCAGGCGCTGGAGGCCGCGCCGAAGTAGCCGCGCGGGAGCGGGAGTTCACTGGCGCTTGGCGGACTCGGCCGCCATCAGCACCGAGGCCAGCCATTCGCCGTCGAAGAGGGTGGCGTCCGCCAGGCGGTGGGCGCCGCCGTACGCGTTGAGCATCGTCTTGGCGGCGCGCAGCGCGGCCGGGGAGCGGCGGAGCATCGGCCGCGCCCACTGGTCGACGGCGGCGTCCAGCCCGGCCTCCGGCACGGCCTTGTGCAGGACGGACAGCTCGACGGCCCTGGCCGCGTCGAACGCCTCGCCGGTGAGGACGAGTTCGCGGATGCGGGCGGCTCCCACCTCGTTGAGCAGCCGGGGCAGGATGCCGCCCCAGGCGGGCGGCAGGCCCAACGCCAGCTCGGGCAGCCGGAACCGGCTGGTGTCGGCGCCGACCCGCAGGTCGCAGAACATCGCGAGCGCCACGCCCGCGCCGATCACGTCGCCGTGCACCCGCGCGACGGTGACGGCGCCGAGCGTGGCGAGCGCCTCGCACACCTGCCGCGCCTTGTTGCCCATGGTGCGCAGGCCGGACCCCGTGGGGTCGGCGGCCAGCGACTCGGCGAATTCCCTGCGGTCGCCGCCGAGGCAGAAGTGCTCGCCGGCGCCGGAGAGTTCGAGCACCCGTATGCCGGGGTGGTCCTGCACCGAGCGCAGTACGGCCAGCAGTTCGTCCAGGACCGGGCCGGTGACGGCGTTCCCGGTCTCCGGGGTGTTCAGCCGTACGCGCAGCAGCGCTCCTTCCTGGCTGACGCGCAGGACCTTGAAGTAGTTCATCATGCTGTCGTTCGCCACCGGTTCTCTCGTACGGTCGTGCCGTGTGCGGCCTACAGGTCTCTGGGGCCCGCCTGTTCGGGGACGCGGGCGGACGCGGAGTCGGACACCGTCAGTGTCGTCATCCGCCGGAAGGCGACCCGCGGCGCCCACTCGGGGTCGCGGTGGACGCTCAGTCCCGGCAGCTTCCTGAGCAGCGCGGTCAGCAGCGCGGTGGCCTCCATCCTGGCCAGCGGGGCGCCGACGCAGTAGTGGATGCCGCCGCCGAAGCTGAGGTGGCTGACCTTGCGGCGGATGTCGAAGATGTGCGGGTCGGCGTACTGCGCGGGGTCGTGGTTGGCGGCGGCGAGCATCAGGTGGACGGTCTCGTCCTTGGGCACCTCGATGCCCGCGAGCGTCATGTCGTCGCCCGCGACCCGCGTCACGACGTGTATCGGCGGGTCGTAGCGCAGCACCTCCTCGACGGCGCCGGGGATGTCCTGCGGGTGGGCGCGCAGCCAGCCCATCTGGCGGGGGTGCTCGGCGATCAGCCACGTCATGGTGGACAGCAGATTGGAGGTGGTCTCCAGGGCGGCGAGCACCACCAGCAGCGCGAGGTAGTAGACGGCCTCGTCGGCGCGGTCGCGGTCCGGCTCCAGCCCGTCCCAGGTGCGCAGCCACTGCGAGACCGGGTCGTCCCCCGGTGACCTGCGCCTTTCGCGCACCAGCGCGGCGAAGTACTGGTGCAGTGTCACGGTGGCTTCGTCGGAGATCGCGAGCTGGCTCGGGGTGGGCAGCAGCTCCTGGGTGAACACCTGGGCGTGGGTCAAGTCCCGCAAAAGGGGGAAGTCAGCGGAGGGCAAACCCATCCACTCCCCTATCGCGCGCACCGGCAGCTCCTCGCTCACCAGTGAGACAAAATCGGCCACTCCGTCGCGCAGGCGTTCCGCGAGCCGGCCGACCAGGCGGTCCGTTGTCTTTTCCACCGATATCCGAATGTCACCGAGCGCCCTCCGGTCGAACATATTTCCGACCGAGCGGCGCATCAATGTGTGATGCGGTGGATTGAGCCGGACCAGAGTCTGACCGATCTGCCGTGAGGAAGGCGCGCTCCAGCGCGTTCCCTGGCCTTGCCTGGCGGCCCATTCGTTGTCGGTCACACGCCAGGCCCGGTCCCTCAGCACCTGGTCGCTGAGGCCGAACGACGTGATCAGGTGGCCGCCCCAGGGCGCTGGGACGACATCCCCCATCGAGCGAAGCTCGTCGTAAAGAGGCAGCGGACTTTCCTGTCCGCCGGGCTTACGGAGTCGGGAAAAAAGTGATACAACTCTTCGCCGGTCGGTGGGGGCGACCGAATACGGTGTGACCATGGCGGCATTTCTCCTTGGTCCTCAATGCCAGGCCGGATTGACCTGTCCTGCATACCCCGGGCACGAGATGCGTATCCGATCGGACACTGCTCGTAATTGTGGCAAGCGTCACACCGTCGGCGATGATTTCCGGCCAGGTCCGTTCTTTATCGAAACCGGCCGACCGCGAAGCCGCGGTCGGCCGGTTTTCGACTTGTGCGTCGCCGCGTGTTACGCCTTGAGCCAGTTGAGGAACGAGCTCCAGCGGCTGGCCGCCTTCGGCTTGCCCTGCGTGTGGTCGGCCGGAGCCTGAGCCGACTGGCTCTCCTGCGAGCGCACCGGCTGCCGCGCCGGGGTGAACCGGGCGGGCAGCGAGGTGAGCGCGCGGTGGAAGGGGCCCGGACGCCAGGTCAGGCTCTCCACCGGCACCGCCAGGTCGATGTCCGGCAGCGTGTTGAGCAGCTTCTCGATGGCCCGCAGCGAGATCAGCGTGGCCGGGTCCTTGGCCGGGCAGACATGGGGACCCGCGCCCCAGCCCAGGTGCGCCCGCTTGCTCATCGTCTGGCCGCCGCCGCCCAGGCTCGGGTCGGTGTTGGCCGCCGCGTAACTGATCACCACGGGGTCGCCCGCGCGCAGCGTGATCCCGGCGAGGTCCACGTCGTGCACCGGGTAGTGCACGCCGTAGTTGGCCATCGGCGGGTAGTTCCACAGCACGTCGTTGAGCGCGTCCTCGACCAGCAGGCCCGCCATGTGCTGGCTGTCGGCGTACTTGTCGTCGGACAGCAGCAGCCGCAGCGCGCTGGAGATCATGTTCTGCACCGGCTCGGTACCCGCGGCGATCATCGGGAAGAGCTGGTGGATCATCTCCTCGGTGGTCAGCGCGGAGCGGTGCTGCATCATCCAGGAGGTGATGTCCTCGCCCGGCGTGGTCCGCTTCAGCTCGACCAGTTCGACCAGCGCCCCGGTCAGCACCTCCAGCGACTTCTCGACATCGATGCCATCGAAGATGCCGGAGATCCCGAACACCAGCCGGTTGCCGATGTCCTCGGTGCAGCCGAAGAGGTCGTTGAAGACCAGCAGCGGCACCTGCTGCGCGTAGTCGGCGACCAGGTCGGCCCGCCCCTTGGCGCTGAACTGGCTGATCAGATACGAGGCGACCTGGTCGACGTGCCGGCTCAGCCGGTGCGAGTCGACCATGGCCAGGCTGTCGGTCGCCGCCTGCCGCAGCCGCATGTGCTCGGCGCCGTCGGAGAACAGCAGATTCGGCCGGTAGGCCATCATCCCCATCACCGGGCTGTCCGCCGGTATCTGACCCTCGTTCATCGCGCGCCAGCGGCGCGAGTCGCGGGCGAAGGTGCCCGGGTTCTGGAGGACCCGCAGCGCCTCGGTGTAGTCCGTGACGAGTTCGGCCTCCACGCCCGGCGCCAGCTCCACCGGAGCGCTCGGGCCGAACTGCCGCATGTAGGAGTAGAACGCCTCCGGAGCGGCGGCGAACTCCGGGCCGTACAGCGGCACACTCTGGCCGCTGTCGTGCGCGGGGCAGCCGGGCGGCGGGGCCTGGAAGTCCGGAGGGGTCTGCATGCCTGTGCTCCTCGTTGAAATACCTGAGCTACCTGAACTACCTGCGGTGACCTACTAGTTGAGGCGAGACTGCAAATACTGCACCAGAGCGATCAGTGAACCCGCCGATGACCGCTCGTCGCGTGCGTCGCACGAGACCACGGGGGTCTCGGGAAGCAGATCCAGCGCCTCGCGCACCTCTTCGAGCGAGTGCGGGGGCGCACCGTCGAAGCGGTTCACGGCGATGGCGTACGGCAGACCGTGCCGCTCCACGAGGTCCATCACGGGGAAGGACTCCTGGAGCCGCAGCGGGTCGACCAGCACGAGCGCGCCGAGCGCGCCGCGCGACAGGTCCTCCCACAGCCGCACGAACCGCTGCTGGCCCGGCGTACCGAACATGTACAGCACCAGTTCGTCGCTGAGGGTCAGCCGGCCGAAGTCCATCGCGACCGTGGTGGTGGTCTTGTTGGGCGCGCCCCTGAGGTCGTCGATGTCCGCGCTGGCCTGCGTCATCACTTCCTCGGTGCGCAGCGGCGGGATCTCCGACATGGTGCCGATGAACGTCGTCTTGCCCACGGCGAAGTGCCCGACCACGAGGATCTTGGCGACCGTCCGTACCGAACTGGGCAGATAGACGTTCTCGCGCGGCGTCTGGGGAGCACTGTCCCTATCCGAAGCGAGCCCGGAGCCCATGCAGCACCTCCTCCAGCAGTTCCCTCTCGACCAACTGCGCGCGGGGAACGGGTGCCCGCGCGAGCAGATACCCGTCCTCCACCAGATCCGACAGAAGGATCTTGACCACGCCCATCGGCAGCCCGGTGTGCGCGGCGATCTCCGCGACCGCGAGATAACCGCCCGAGCACAGTTCCATCACCCGCAGCTTCTCGGGATCAAGAACCCTTGTCCGGGGCGCGTTTTCGGATACGGCGACCAGTGTGATCATCGTGAAGCCGCCGTCGACCGGAAGCTCGCGACCGTTGGTGATCACATACGGGCGTACTAATTCCGTGGCTTCTAACTCCAGCTCCGGTTCGCCCGTCAATTGACGTCAGCGTTCTCGCGAGGAGGTGTGGTCAGCACCTTGCCGAGTTGGCCGACGAGCTGCTGCATCCGGAAGGTGATCTCCGCGAGGTCCGCGTCCGGGGACGCGGAGACCGCGAGATAGGCGCCTTCACCTGCCGAGATGAGGAAGACCCAGCCGTGGTCGAACTCCACCAGGGTCTGCCGCCACTCCTGGCGGCGGTCGTCGCCGCCGACGAAGTCGGACACCGTACGGCTCAGCGACTGCATGCCGCTCATCGCCGCCGCGACGGTGTCGGCGTGGTCCCTGCCGACCTCGTTGGAGCGGGCCATCAGCAGACCGTCGGCCGACACCAGGATCGCGTGCCGGGCCTCGGGCACCTCAAGGGCGCTGTCGAGCATCCACGACAGATCTCTTCCGATCATTGGGCTCATTGGGCGTCCTGCCCTTCGCTGCTCGCGCCGATGGAACGGCGGCCGGACTGAGTGCCCCGCTGGAACGCGCCCATGCGGGAGGCGACTTCGTGGCTGTCGCGCACCGGCTCGGGCGCCCGCTCGACTCTGTCCCCGGCTCTGTCACCGGTTCTGTCGTCGGACCGCTCCTCGGCCGTGGGCACTATCGAGATCGGGTGCCGGAAGCGCCGCCGCTTGGGCAGGCCGCCGAAGGTGGTGGCGGGCACCACCGGCTCGGGCGCGCTCTGCTCCACCGGCTCGGACGCTTCACCCACGACGGGAGTCTCCTCGGGCTCGATGGTGGTGGTGAGGAGTTCGTCGGGGAGCAGCAGCACGGCGCGCACTCCGCCGTACGGCGAGGTGGAATCCACCGAGACGCTGAATCCGTAACGGTTGGCGAGTACGCCGATCACCGCGAAACCGAATTGCGGCGGATTTCCGAGGCCGGAGACACCCGGAGTGCGCTGGCCGGTGAGGAGTTCTCCCGCCAGCGTCTTCTCTTCGTCGCTCATGCCGACACCCGCGTCGTCGACGACGATGCAGACGCCCTTGGGCACGGGCTGGATATTGATTTCGATGGACGTTTCAGGGGCCGAATAACTCGTGGCGTTGTCGAGCAGTTCGGAAAGAGCGAGTGCGACCGGTTCGACCGCGCGGCTCACCACCGCGAAATTGCTCTGCGAACGGATTTCCACGCGCGTGAAATGCCGGATGCGCCCCTTGGCGCTGCGGACCACGTCGTAGACCGACGCCGCGTTCTTGCGGCGGCCGAGCCAGCCGTCGCAGAGCACGGCTATGGACTGGGCGCGCCGGGTGAACTGCGCGTTGCCGTGGTCCACGTCCAACAGGCCCTGGAGCGCCGCGTGCTCGCCGTTCTCCCGCTGGAGCTTCGCGATGGCGACCTGCTGCTCGCCCGCCAGACCCTGGAGGGTGCGCATGGCGGCCTTGAGCACGCTCTTGGTGCCCTCCTCGGCCCGGCGTCTGGCCTCATCCACGATCTGCTCGCGGCCGACTTCCAGGGAGGCGCGGCGCGCCGACTGCTCGGCGAGCGCGGCACGGAGCTTCGCATTAGTTTTCCGGCTGAGCGCAATCGCGGTCGCGGCGACAGGAGTACCTGCGATCAGGCCCCAAAGTGCTGGATCATGTAAGTAGGACGTCATGAGGCTCTCTTCAGGCGAGGGGCCGCCATTTGCGGAATCTCTTTCAAATCCGAACAAAAATGCGGAACACTTGCGCATGACACTTGCCAAGCAATGAGAGCCTAGCAGCAGGTTTGACCCCGGTACCCCCCGTACTTGTCCTGCTACCGGCATCTGACGGTAATTCAAAATTGCCCCGTTTTGGGACAGTCTTGGTGAGTTGTTCCGAACAATGCGCCGGACACAAAGACGGCACCCCCCGGGTGACCGGGGGGTGCCGTCGTGCGGTCCTGCTGATCCGGGCTCGCGCCCCGTGGATCAGAAGTCCATGTCACCGCCGGGCATGCCGCCCGGAGCGCCGCCGGGGGCGGCCTTCTCCGGCTTGTCGGCGATGACGGCCTCGGTGGTGAGGAACAGCGCGGCGATGGAGGCCGCGTTCTGGAGCGCGGAGCGCGTGACCTTCGCCGGGTCGATGATGCCCTCGGCGATCATGTCGACGTACTCACCGGTCGCGGCGTTGAGGCCGTGGCCGACGGGCAGGTTGCGCACCTTCTCGACGATGACGCCGCCTTCGAGACCACCGTTGACGGCGATCTGCTTCAGCGGGGCCTCCAGCGCGAGCTTCACGGCGTTGGCACCGGTCGCCTCGTCGCCCTCGAGCTCCAGCTTCTCGAAGACCGCGGTCGCCTGGAGCAGGGCCACGCCGCCACCGGCGACGATGCCCTCTTCCACGGCGGCCTTCGCGTTGCGCACCGCGTCCTCGATGCGGTGCTTGCGCTCCTTGAGCTCGACCTCGGTGGCGGCACCGGCCTTGATGACGGCCACGCCGCCGGCCAGCTTCGCCAGGCGCTCCTGGAGCTTCTCGCGGTCGTAGTCCGAGTCGCTGTTGTCGATCTCGGCGCGGATCTGGTTGACCCGCCCGGCGACCTGGTCGCTGTCACCGGCACCGTCGACGATGGTGGTCTCGTCCTTGGTGATGACGACGGTACGGGCGCGGCCGAGCAGGTCCAGGCCCGCGTTCTCCAGCTTGAGGCCGACCTCTTCGGAGATGACGGTGCCACCGGTGAGGATGGCGATGTCGCCGAGCATGGCCTTGCGACGGTCACCGAAGCCGGGCGCCTTGACGGCGACGGACTTGAAGGTGCCGCGGATCTTGTTGACCACCAGGGTCGACAGGGCCTCGCCCTCGACGTCCTCGGCGATGATCAGCAGCGGCTTGCCGGACTGCATGACCTTCTCCAGCAGCGGGAGCAGGTCCTTCACCGAGGAGATCTTGGAGTTGACGATCAGGATGTACGGGTCGTCGAGCGACGCCTCCATACGCTCCAGGTCGGTCGCGAAGTAGGCGGAGATGAAGCCCTTGTCGAAGCGCATGCCCTCGGTGAGCTCGAGCTCGAGCCCGAAGGTCTGCGACTCCTCGACGGTGATGACGCCTTCCTTGCCGACCTTGTCCATGGCCTCGGCGATCAGCTCGCCGATCTGGGTGTCGGCGGCGGAGATGGAGGCGGTCGAAGCGATCTGCTCCTTGGTCTCCACGTCCTTGGCCTGCTCCAGCAGAGCGGCGGAGACGGCCTCGACGGCCTTCTCGATGCCGCGCTTGAGGGCCATCGGGTTGGCGCCGGCCGCGACGTTGCGCAGCCCTTCCTTGACCAGGGCCTGGGCCAGGACGGTCGCGGTGGTGGTGCCGTCACCCGCGACGTCGTCGGTCTTCTTCGCGACCTCCTTGACCAGCTCGGCGCCGATCTTCTCGTACGGGTCCTCGAGCTCGATCTCCTTGGCGATGGACACACCATCGTTGGTGATCGTGGGGGCGCCCCACTTCTTCTCGAGGACGACGTTGCGGCCCTTCGGGCCGAGGGTGACCTTGACGGCGTCGGCGAGCTGGTTCATCCCGCGCTCGAGACCGCGCCGTGCCTCCTCGTCGAACGCGATGATCTTTGCCATGTGAAGTGTCCTCCGCGGACTGGGGTTCCCCCACCGGAGCAGGGGGCGACGGCTCGGACCGTGTGGTGCCCGCGACGGACGGCCGACCTGGTCGCCGGTTCCTTCCCGGCGGCCGGGCGGGCCTCACCGACCCGGTCCTTCAGCACTCTCACTAGGAGAGTGCTAACGCCAATGATTAGCACTCGACCCCATCGAGTGCAAGCGCCTGTGGACAACTCCGGGCCACGCACGAAGGGCCCGTCCCCCCTAAGAGGTACGGACCCTTGGTGCGTGAGTGCGTCGTGTCGGTCGCCGAGCGCGCCGGGCCGTCAGGCGGTGGCCAGCCGGACCATGTCCGCCTGCGGCCCCTTCTGACCCTGCGAGATCTCGAACTCGACCCGCTGGCCTTCTTCGAGGGTGCGGTAACCGTCCATCTGAATCGCGCTGTAGTGGACGAAGACATCCGCACCACCGTCGACCGCGATGAAGCCGTAGCCCTTCTCCGCGTTGAACCACTTGACGGTGCCCTGAGCCATTCCTAACTCCCCTATTACTGGCCCTATCGCGGCCCCGCACTCCGCGGGTCCGGGTCAGACCTCACCGCCGGGGAAGCCGTTGTCTGAGCGACAGGGGATCCCTGGTGGTGTGCGCCGGAACGCGTCGACCGCGGCTGAATGTATCTGCACGGATGCCCTCTGCAACAGGTCAATCGGACGAGAATTCGGGGAGCGACCGATCGGAAATACACCAGAATAGGGCGCTATGGCGGGGCATCTCGGACCGGACATACGTCGCCTATGCGACAATCCACACGTGAATTTGGCGATAAATCGCCGCACTGACCGTTCGCGGCGGCAACTTGCCCGTGGCAACAGTACAACCTTTCAACTACCGCCCCGGACACGGCCGTTCGGCCCGGTCCGGCCCCCCTACAGCACTGTGCCCCATCCACCGCAAAAGGGTGAATGGGGCACAAAACGGCAGGTGTAGCCGGGCCGTTACGGGAAGTTGATCAGCCGCCCGCTACCGCCGGAATGATCGAAACGCTCGCGCCGTCGGGGACAGCGGTGGCGAGACCGTCGGAAAAGCGAACATCGTCGTCGTTGACATAGACGTTCACGAAACGACGGAGTTTTCCGGTGTCGTCGAGAACGCGCGCCGAAATGCCCGCGTGATTCTTCTCCAGCGAGTCGATCACCTCGGCCAGCGTGCCGCCCTCGGCCGGAACCTCGGCCTGGCCGCCGGTGTAGGTGCGGAGAATGGTGGGGATACGAACAGAAGCACTCATGCGAGGCCAGCCTCTCGGAACGCGTCAAGGGTCGGGCGGATGGTGGCGGTCGGGCCGGTGGTCGGTGCCACCGCGTCCAAAGTCTTCAGTCCGTCGCCGGTGTTGAGGACGACGGTCTCGGCGGCCGGGTCGAGCTGCCCGGTCTCGATCAGCTTCTTCAGCACCCCCACGGTCACCCCGCCCGCGGTCTCCGCGAAGATCCCCTCGGTGCGCGCGAGCAGCTTGATCGCGTCCACGACCTGCTCGTCGTTCACGTCGTCGACCGCGCCGCCGGTCCGCCGGGCGATGTCCAGCACGTACGGGCCGTCCGCCGGGTTGCCGATCGCCAGCGACTTGGCGATGGTGTCCGGCTTCACCGGCCGCACCACGTCGTGCCCCGCCTTGAACGCCGCCGAGACCGGCGAGCAGCCCTCGGCCTGGGCGCCGTAGATCTTGTACGGCTTGTCCTCGACCAGGCCGAGCGCGATCAGCTCGCGCAGGCCCTTGTCGATCTTGGTGAGCTGGGAGCCGGACGCGATCGGGATCACCAGGTTGTCGGGGATGCGCCAGCCGAGCTGTTCGCAGATCTCGTACGCCAGGGTCTTGGAGCCCTCGCCGTAGTAGGGCCGCAGATTGACGTTGACGAAGCCCCAGCCCTCGCCGATCGGGTCGCCGATCAGCTCGGAGCAGAAGCGGTTCACGTCGTCGTACGAGCCCTCGATGCCGACCAGTTCGCCGCCGTAGACCGCGGCCATGACGACCTTGCCCGCCTCCAGGTCGTGCGGGATGAACACGCAGGAGCGGAAACCGGCGCGCGCGGCGGCGGCGCCGACGGCGCCCGCGAGGTTGCCGGTGGAGGAGCAGGAGAGCGTGGTGAGGCCGAAGGTGCGGGCGGCCTCCAGGGCGATGGCGACGACGCGGTCCTTGAAGGAGTGCGTCGGGTTGCCGGAGTCGTCCTTGATGTGCAGGCCGCCGGTGATGCCCAGTTCACGGGCGAGGTTGTCGGCCTTGACGAGCTTGGTCCAGCCCGGGTGGAGGTTGGGCTTGTCGGTGACGTCGGCGGGGACCGGCAGCAGCGGCGCGTACCGCCAGATGCTGGTGGGTCCCGCCTCGATCCGCTTGCGCAGCGACTCGGGGTCGCCGAGCGGCAGGTCGTACGCGACTTCGAGGGGCCCGAAACACTCCTCGCAGGCGAAGACCGGGCTCAGCGGGAAGCGGGTGCCGCACTCCCGGCAGGACAGCGCGGAGGCCGGTCCGAAGGGGGGAGTGCTGGTGCTGTCGTGGGTGCTGGCGACGGTCTGCACAGCCATGATGGCGAGGCCCTTTCTCCTCATCTTCCTTGTGACGTACGTCGCCACAAGACGGAATTGGCACCTTCCCCACCGTGTGACCTCGCGGTCGGCGGGAGGGTTGCCGGGGCTTCAACGGGCCGTTCCCTCTGCCCCTCTGGATGAGCGGTATGGCGCCTGCCCGCCTTCTGTGCGGCGGCGACGCGTTTGTCCCGCGCTACGACCCCCGGCATGCGGCGGTCATACGCGTTGTTCAAGACTGTAACCGACAAGCGTGACAGTTGAGATAGTCGTCCGAACGGCGAGATGGCCGCTGGGGCGGCCGTCCGGCTGGTTTCTGAGGGCTCCCACCGTACGAAAAGGGGACGGGATCGTGCTCGATGAGGTGGAGCGGTGGCTGGAGCGGCGGTCCTGGTCCGCCGCCGACCGGCCGCTCGACCTGCTGCTCGCCGCGAAGCGGGCCGCGGGGCCGCAGGGCACGGTCAGCGTGGTGCTGCCCGCGCTCGACGAGGAGGCGACGGTCGGCGAGATCGTCGCGGCGATCCGCCGCGACCTGATGACCGACGAGGTGCCGCTGGTCGACGAGCTGGTCGTGGTCGACTCCGGCTCCCGCGACCGTACGGCGCAGGTCGCGGCGCGGGCCGGGGCGCGGGTGGTGCAGCGCGACGCGATCCTGCCGCGGCTGCCCGCGCTGCCCGGCAAGGGCGAGGTGCTGTGGCGGTCGCTGCTGGTCACCCGCGGCGAGATCGTCTGTTTCGTGGACGCGGACCTGCGCTCGTTCGACTCGCGCTTCGTGTCGGGGATCGTCGGGCCGCTGCTCACCGAGCCGGACGTGGAGCTGGTCAAGGCGATGTACGACCGGCCGCTGGAGACCGGCGGCGCGGTGGTGCCGGCGGGCGGCGGGCGGGTCACCGAGCTGGTCGCCCGGCCGCTGCTCAATCTGCACTGGCCTCGGCTGGCGGGCTTCGTCCAGCCGCTGGGCGGGGAGTACGCGGCGCGGCGCTCGCTGCTGGAGCGGCTGCCGTTCCCCGTCGGGTACGGCGTGGAGCTGGGCATGCTCATCGACGCCCTGTCCCTGGCGGGGCTCGACGCGCTCGGGCAGGTGGACGTGGGCGTCCGGCACCACCGGCATCAGGACGGGCAGGCGCTCGGGCGGATGTCGGCCGCCATCTATCGCACGGCGAGCCTGCGGCTGTCCCGGGCGCCCCTGGTCCGCCCCCGCCTCACCCAGTTCCACCGGGACCCCTCCGGGGGGTTCACCCCGCTCACCCACCCCGTCGACGTCGACGAACGTCCGCCCATGGCCCACCTGCCCGAATACCTCGCCCGCCGCGCCGCCTGACGGCTCCCCCTCCAGGCGCCCGCGCCGCCGGGGCCGCGGGGCTGACCGGCGCGGTCTCCTACGGAGCAGGAGGGTCCACGACGTTTGGGGCGGAGCCCGCGCGGCTAGGCTGGCGGCATGGTCGAAACGCGTGCGGCACGGATTCTGGTCGCTTCGAATCGGGGGCCGGTTTCGTATGCGCTGGGGGACGACGGGGAGCTGAGCAGCAGACGCGGCGGCGGCGGCCTGGTGTCGGGCCTGAGCGCGATCGGACCCGAGGCGGACGCGGTGTGGGTGTGCGCGGCCCTGGGCGAGGGCGACCGTGAGGCGGTACGGCGCGGGGTCGGCGAGCCGGGCGCCCGGATGATCGCCGTCGAGGAGAGCGTCTTCGAGGCCGCGTACAACGACATCGCCAACTCGGTGCTGTGGTTCGTCCACCACCTGCTCTACCAGACGCCGTTCGAGCCGCTCTTCGACGAGGACTTCCGCGGCCAGTGGGCGGCGTACCAGGCGTACAACGAGGCGTTCGCCGAGGCGCTGGCGGAGGAGGCGGCGGACGGCGCGCACGTCCTGGTGCAGGACTACCACCTGTCGCTGGTCCCGGCGCTGCTCCGGGCCCGCCGCCCCGACCTGCGGATCGGCCACTTCACGCACACCCCGTGGGCGCCGCCGGACTACTTCCGGCTGCTGCCCGACGACATCGCCGCAGAACTGCTCGAAGGCATCCTCGGCGCGGACCGCGCCGCGTTCCTGACCCGCCGCTGGGCCGACGCCTTCGCCGCGTGCTGCGTCAGCGTGCTGGGCGCCACGCTCGGCGACGACGGCCGGGCGGTCACCCACCGCGGCCGTACGACCCGGCTCGGCGTGCACGGCCTCGGCGCCGACGGCGACTTCCTGCGCGAGCGCTCGCACCGCCCGGACGTCGCCGAGCGCATCACGCGGCTGCGGTCGGAGACGGGTGCCGACCGCAAGCTGATCGTGCGCGTGGACCGTACGGAACTGTCCAAGAACATCGTGCGCGGCCTGCTCGCCTACCGGCAGCTCCTCCAGGAGCACCCCGAATGGCTCAGCCGGGTCGTCCACGTCGCCTTCGCCTACCCCTCCCGGCAGGATCTCGCGGTCTACCGCGAGTACACCGAGGGGGTCGCCCGGCTGGCCGAGGAGATCAACGCCGAATTCGGCACGCCCGACTGGCAGCCGGTGCTGCTCAAGGTCGACGACGACTTCGCCCGCTCCCTGGCCGCCTACCGGCTCGCCGACGTGGCCCTGGTCAACCCGATCAGGGACGGCATGAACCTCGTCGCCAAGGAGGTCCCCGTCGTCTCCGACAACGGGGTGGCCCTGGTGCTGTCCCGCGAGGCGGGCGCCTTCGCCGAGCTGGGCGACGACGCGATCGTCGTCAACCCGTACGACATCCGCGAGACCGCCGCCGCCCTGCACACGGCCCTCACCCTCCCGGAGGCGGACCGCGCCGAGCGCACCAAGCGCCTCGCCGACGCGGCCACCGCGCTCCCCCCGTCCCGCTGGTTCCTGGACCAGCTGCACGCCCTGGACGGCTGAGCACAGGGTCCGGGCTCAGTCCAGGGCGTCCGCGAGGGCGTCGAGGAGGGAGACGACGCCCTCGGGGCCGGGGACGGCGAGGTCGGCGGCGCGGAGGACTTCCTCGGGCGTCTCGGGCGCGGCGCTGGCGACGAGCAGGCCGGGCAGGCCGTCCTCGCGCAGGGCCTGGACGGCGGCGAAGGCGGCGAGGTCGCCGAGGTCGTCGCCCGCGTAGAGCACCGAGCCGGCGCCGACCTCGCGGAGGTAGGCGGCCAGGGCGACGCCCTTGTCCACGCCGGGCGGGCGCAGTTCGAGGACGAAGCGGCCGGGCTCGACCATGAGGCCGTGCCTGGCGGCGAGTTCGGCCAGCGGACCGCGCAGCGCCTCGAAGGCGGCGTCGGGGTCCTCGGCGCGGCGGGTGTGGACGGCGACCGCGCGGCCCTTGTCCTCGACCCAGGTGCCGCGCCAGGCGCCGTTGCGGTCGAGGAAGCCGGGCAGCTCGGCGCGGACCGAGGTGACGCCGGGGTGGTCGCCGGGGGTGTGGACGGAGCCGGTGGGCGCGTCCCAGCGCTCGGCGCCGTAGTGGCCGAGCACGACGAGGTGTTCGAGTCCCGCGACCCCGGCGAAGCCGCCGTAGCGTACGGCGACGCCCGCCGGGCGGCCGGTGACGACGGCGACGGCGGCGAGGTGCGGGGCGAGCCTGACGAGGGCGGGGACGGCGCCGGGGTGGGCGCGGGCCTGCTCGGGGTCGGGCACGATCGGGGCGAGGGTGCCGTCGAAGTCAAGGGCGACGACGGCGCGTTCCGGCCGCGCGAGCAGCGCCGCGAGACCTTCCTTTCCCTCGGGCGTGGTGGGGGCGGGGATGTCGGCGGAGGCCATGCAGCCGACCCTACCCGCGTCCCCCGGGCGCATGCCCGGCGTACGGTGGCACGCGCGCCCCCCGCGGGCCGTCAGCGCAGGTCGCGGCGGGCGTCGCGCTCCTTGCGCAGCCGGTTGACCGTCACCGGGTCGTGGGCGACGGCCCGGGGGTCGTCCAGCAGGGCGTTGAGGAGCTGGAAGTACGCGGTCGGGGACATGCCGAGGCGTTCGCGTATGGCCCGTTCGCGCGGTCCCGGTCCGGTCCAGGTGCGGGCGGCGATGGCCAGGACGGCGATGTCGCGCGCGGAGAGCGGTTCTTCCCGTGTCATGGCGCCCCTCTCCCCTGTCGGTGCGGTCGGGCCGTCGGCGTACCCGACGGCCGTCACCGTACCGCCGCGGGCCGCTACTTGCCGGAGTCCGTCGTGAGCGCGAAGCGCTGGAGGTCGGACAGGACCGTCTTCGGGTCGCCGTGCACGGCCTGGCCGATGTTCTTCTTGACCTCGTCGCTGACCGGGCCCCACGAGGTCTTGTTGACCGGGTAGAACACGGCGTCGGGCAGCAGGTTCAGGAACTGGACCAGGTCCTTGTTGGCCGGGTTCTTCCGCATCGCCTGGGACGCGGTGATGGTCACCGGCAGCAGCCCGTACTGGTTGAGGAACTTCAGCGAATTCTGCTCGTTGAAGACGAACTGGAGGAATTTGCCGTCCGCGTCCCGGTTGCCGTTCTGCTTGAACGCCATCATCCAGTCGGCGACGCCGAGGGTGTCGCTGCTGGGGCCGCTCTGGCCGGGCAGCGGGACGACGCCGACGTCGATACCGGCGGCCTTGGCCTGGGTGAGCAGGGTGGGGTGGCCCATGACCATGCCCGCCTTGCCGGCCAGGAAGGCGGCGAAGGTGTCGCGGCGGTTGGTCTTGGCGGGGTCGGTCGGGCCGACCAGGCCGGTCTGGACGAGGTTCTTCTTGACCCAGGCGAACGCCTCGACGTTGGGCGCGGAGTCGAAGGTGTAGCTGCCGACGGTGTCGGTGTAGCCGCCCTGCGCGCCGAGCATCCACATCAGGGACTCGGCCTGCGCCTCCTCGGGGGCCAGCGGCAGTCCGTAGGGCACCTTCACGCCGTCGGCCTTGAGCTTGACCGCATCGGCCTTGAGCTCGTCCCAGGTCTCGGGGGCGTGCTTGATGCCCGCGCTCTTGAAGAGCTTCTTGTTGTAGAAGAACATGCGCGAGCTGGAGACGAAGGGTATGCCGTACTGGGTGCGGTCCACGGAACCGGCGTTGACCATCGAGGGGATGAAGTCCGACTGCATGCTGATCGGGAACAGCTCGTCGGCGCTGTAGAGCTGCTTGCCGGCGGCGTAGGCCGCGTAGGAGCCGATCTGCGCGACGTCGGGGGCCTTGTTCGCCTTGACCATCTGGGCGACCTTGTCGTCCACGTGGTCCCAGTCGATGATCTCGACGTTGATCTTGATGTGCGGGTTGCGCGCCTCGAAGGAGCGCGCGAGGTCGTCCCAGTACGTCTTGGAGCTGTTGTTCGTCTTCGGGTCGCCGTAGTCGGCGGCGACGAAGTGCAGGGTGACGTCGCTGTTCAGCGGTGAACTGTTGCCGCACGCCGTAAGAGTGGTGATCGCCAGGGCCGACGTGATGCCGATCGCCGCCAAGCCGTGAAGTCGTCGCCGCTGCACCGTTCCTACCGCCTTCTTGCACACTTGCTCGCGTACCGCTACGGAAGCGTCGAGTCTTCCCCACACCTTTGCCCAAGGTCTACACCATGAGTGGTATCGCTTGCGCAACGGGTCCGCGCGCGGACCGGCGACGGGTCCGCGCGCGGACCGGCGACGGGCGCGCTCCGGGACCGGCGGGAGAGCGGCACGCGACCTGCGCGGGACCGGCCCGGAAAGCGGCACGGAAAGCGGCACGGAACCGGCGTACGTCCGGCGGGCGTCCGTCGTGTGTCCCCCGGATGTCCCGTCGCGGCGCGCCCGAGTGTCCCGTTGCTCCGCAAACGCCGCCTGACGCGTGATCTTTCCTCGCGGAGTGGACTAGACCTTTTTAGGTGTTAGCCGCGACACTGTCCCCGTGAGACATGTCATCGCTCTCGATGTGGGCGGCACCGGAATGAAGGCCGCGCTGGTCGGCGCGGACGGAACGCTCCTGCACCAGGCGCGCCGTCCGACCGGCAGAGAACGCGGCCCCGACGCCGTGGTCGCCGCGATCCTCGACTTCGCGGCCGAACTGCGCGACCACGGCGTGCGCGAGTACGGCGAACCCGCCGCCGCGGCCGGGGTCGCGGTGCCCGGCATCGTCGACGACGTCAACGGGATCGCCGTCTACGCCGCGAACCTCCGCTGGAAGGACGTCCCGCTGCGGGCGTTGATGTCCGAGCGGCTGGACGGCGTACCGGTGGCGCTCGGCCACGACGTCCGCACCGGCGGCCTCGCCGAGGGCCGGATCGGCGCGGGCAACGGCGCCGACCGCTTCCTCTTCCTCCCGCTGGGCACCGGCATCGCGGGCGCCATCGGCATCGAGGGCCGGATCGAGGCGGGCGCGCACGGCTACGCGGGCGAGATCGGGCACATCGTGGTCCGCCCCGGCGGCCCGGAGTGCGGCTGCGGGCAGCGCGGCTGTCTCGAGGCGCTGGCCTCGGCGGGCGCGGTCTCGCGCGCCTGGGCCGAGGCGAGCGGCGACCCGGACGCGGACGCCGCGGACTGCGCGCGCGCCGTCGAGACCGGCGACCCGCGGGCGCTCGCGGTGTGGGGCGAGGCGATCGGCGCGCTGGCCGACGGCCTGGTCACCGGGCTCACCCTTCTGGACCCGCGCGTGCTGATCATCGGCGGCGGGCTCGCGGAGGCCGGGGACACCCTCTTCGGGCCGCTGCGCGCGGCCGTGGAGGCACGTATCACCTTCCAGAAACTCCCCCTCATCGTCCCCGCCGCGCTGGGGGACACCGCTGGATGCCTGGGCGCCGGCCTGCTCGCCTGGGATCTACTCTCCGTGGAGGTAACCGCCTGATGGCCCCCGTAACGACAACGCAGCGCACGGTGCTGGCGGGTGCCCGTGTGGTCCTGCCGTCAGGTGTGGTGGAAGGCGGCCGGCTGACCGTCGAGGGCACCCGGATCGCGGCGAACGAGGCCGACGAGCACGTCTCGACGGCCACCGTGGACCTCGCGGGCCACACCGTCGTGCCCGGCTTCGTGGACATCCACAACCACGGCGGCGGCGGCGCGTCCTTCACCTCGGGCACCGCCGACGACATCCTCACCGGTGTGCGCACCCACCGCGCGCACGGCACGACCACGGTGGTCGCCTCGACCGTCACCAACGCGCTGGACGTCCTGGCCAAGCAGGCCGGGCTGCTGGCCGAGCTGGTGGAGCAGGGCGACCTCGCCGGAATCCACTACGAGGGCCCGTTCATCTCGCCGTGCCGCAAGGGCGCGCACGACGAGGCGCTGCTGCGCGACCCCGACCCGGCCGATGTGCGCAAGCTGGTCGAGGCGGGCCGCGGGGCCGTCCGGATGGTCACCCTGGCGGCCGAACTGCCCGGCGGAATCGATTCCGTACGGCTGCTGGCCGACCTCGGCGTGATCGCGGCGATCGGCCACACCGACGCCACGTACGAGCAGACGCTGGAGGCCATCGACGCGGGCGCGACCGTGGCCACCCACCTGTTCAACGCGATGCCGCCGCTCCAGCACCGCGCGCCCGGCCCGATCGCGGCGCTGCTGGAGGACGAGCGGGTGACCGTCGAGCTGATCAACGACGGTACGCATCTGCACCCGGCCGTCCTGGAACTGGCCTTCGGGAGCGCGGGCGCCGGGCGGGTCGCCTTCATCACCGACGCGATGGACGCGGCCGGTTTCGGCGACGGCCACTACGACCTGGGCCCGATGAAGGTCGAGGTGCTCGACGGGGTCGCGCGGCTGGTCGAGGGCGGCTCGATCGCCGGGTCGACGCTCACCCTGGACACCGCCTTCAAGCGGGCCGTCACGCTGGACGGGCTGTCGCTGACCGACGCCGTACGCGCCATCTCCACCAACCCGGCGCGGCTGCTCGGCCTGGACGACCGCATCGGCACGCTGGAGCCCGGCAAGGACGCGGACCTGGTGGTGCTGGACGCGGCGTACGACCTGGTGGGCGTCATGCGCAAGGGCGAGTGGGTCGTCCGGCCCGACTAGCCGTCGCCGGAGGGTGCGCCCGGCAGGTGTGTCCGGGGGCGTCCGGCAGGCGTGTGCGGGGGTGTCCGGGCGGTGAGTGCGGGGGCGTCCGGGCGGTGAGTTCACCCGATTTTCGCGGATTCTCGCTAAAAGCTGCGTAACGGCGGTCGGCGCGCACTGGGCCGACCGCCGTACTTTTGTCATCATCGTCAGGTGATCATCACCGTCACGCTGAACGCCGCCCTCGATGTGACCTACCGGGTCCCGTCGCTCCGACCGCACTCCACCCACCGGGTCACCCACACCGCGGAACGCCCCGGCGGCAAGGGACTCAACGTCGCCCGCGTGCTGGCCGCGCTCGGCCGCCCCGCCGTCGTCACCGGCTTCGTCGGCGGCCCGGTCGGCGCCGAGCTGCGCGAACGGCTCGCCGAGCGGGCCGCCGAGTACGACGACGGGCTGCTGACCGACGCGCTGGTGCCCATCGCGGGCACCACCCGCCGCACGGTGGGCGTCGTGGACGACACGACCGGCGACACGACGATGTTCAACGAACCGGGGCCCACGGTCACCCCGCGCGAGTGGGGCGGGTTCCTGGAGCGCTACCGCGCGCTGCTCGCCGACGGCCGCGCGACGGCCGTGGCGCTGTGCGGCAGCCTGCCGCCGGGGCTGCCGGTGGGCGCGTACGCGGAGCTGGTGCGCGAGGCGCGGGCCGCCGGGGTGTTCGTGCTGCTGGACACCAGCGGGGAGCCGCTGCGCCGCGGGCTGGCCGCGCGCCCCGACCTGATCAAGCCGAACGCGGTGGAGCTGACCGGCCTGACCGGCTTCTCCGAGCCCGCCCGCGCGGCCGGTGACGCCCGGCGGCGCGGCGCCCGCGCGGTGGCCGCCTCGCTCGGCGAGGACGGGATGCTGGCGCTGACCGAGGAGGGCGGCTGGCAGGCGCTGCCGCCCGCGCGCCTGGCGGGCAATCCGACGGGCGCGGGCGACTCGGCGGTGGCGGGGCTGCTGTCCGGGCTCGCGGAGGGCCTGACGTGGCCGCGGCGGCTGGCGCGGGCGGTCGCGCTGTCGGCGGCCACGGTCGCGGCGCCCGCGGCGGGCGAATTCGACGCGGCCGTCTACGCGGAGCTGCTGCCCCAGGTGACGGTGGTGCCCGCGGAGCCCGGCGCGGCGGTGTGAGGGCGGGCCCCGGCGGCGGCTACTCGGTGACCTGGCCCTGCTTGAGTTCGAACTGGTCCAGGTTGACCGCGCACTGATTGCCCTGCTGGCAGCTCAGCGTCACGGTGTTGGAGCCCTCCTTGAGGTCGATCCAGGAGTAGGTGTGGTTGTTCCACGCCTTCGCCCAGTCCGTGTAGTGGCCGTAGTTCTTCAGATTGACGGGGCCGCTGCGCGCCTTGCCGTTCACCCCGAGGGTGAGCGTCGCGTCGTCGCCCGCGTTCCCGTAGTACGTGAAGAGCGTGTACGGGCCGTCCTTCGGCACCGTCACCGTCCACGTCACGGTCGCGCCGACCTGCGTCAGGTGGTCGACATAGGTGCCGCCCGCCGCGCTCGCGCCCGGGTGCTCGGTGCTCGTCTGCGCGCCGCCCGTCAGGACGAGCGTCGAGGCGTCGGTCTTCTTCGAGTCGTACGGGGTCGGCTCCGCGGAGGCCGACGGCGTCGTCTCCGTGGGCGCGGCCGAGGTGACCGCCGGGCTGGAGGGCTTGTCGCTGGCCTTCTTGTCGCCGTCGCCCGAGCCGTTGGTCATCGCGAAGGCGATGCCGATGGCCACGGCCGCGACCACGGCGACCGCCGCGATCAGCAGGCCCTTGCGGTTGGGCGCGCCGCCGCCCTGCTGGCCGCCGCCGCCCGCGCGACGGGTGTGCGGGGGCTGCGCGGGAGGCTGCTGACCGGGATAACCCTGCTGACCCGGATATCCCTGCTGGCCCTGCTGCCCTTGCTGGCCGCCGTACTGCTGCTGGCCGGGCTGCTGGCCGTACGCCTGCGTCTGCTGCTGGGTCTGCTGCGGATAGCCGTAACCGGAGGGCGACTGCTGCTGCGGGTAGCCGTAGCCCGAGGGTGTCTGCGGCGGCTGCGGACGACGCTCACCGACCCGCTGGATCTGGTGGTGCGAGGTACGCGGCATGCCCGGCTGCTGCACCGGGGCCTGCTCGGGCTGCTGCTCGCCCCCCTCCGACCGGTAGAGATAACCGAACGGGTCGTCGTTCTCAGGGGCGCCGTCGTTTCCGGCAGTCATCCGCTGTCCACTCCCTCACTGCACTGCACACACGCTGCACACGCCGTCGCGGCGCCTGTGGTATCTCCGGAACACTACCGGCCCCGAGAGACACCCCGCTCAAGCCTTCGACGCATCTCCAGGTCAGGAAGGTTCCCCTGTGAGCAGGCACACTTCACCGGACACGTACCGTTAACCCCGTGGACAGCGAGTGGCGGGAGCGGTGGGTGCCCTGGCGGGAGGCCATGGACCGCGCCCTGTACGGCCCCGAGGGCTTCTTCGTGCGGGAGCGGCCCGCGGCGCATTTCCGTACCTCCGTGCACGCCTCCGCGCTCTTCGCGGGGGCCGTCGCCGAGCTGCTGGTCCGGGTCGACGCGGCCCTCGGGCACCCGGCCGCGCTGGCCTTCACCGACATGGGCGCGGGCCGCGCGGAGCTGTGCTCCGGGGTGCTGGCCGCGCTCCCCGCGCCGGTCGCCGGCCGCGTACGCGTCCACGCCGTCGAACGCGCGCCGCGCCCGCCGGGCCTCGACCCGCGGATCACCTGGAGCGACCGGCCGCCGCGCGGTGTGCGCGGCCTGCTCTTCGCCAACGAGTGGCTGGACAATGTGCCGCTCGACGTCGCCGAGACGGACGGGGCGGGCGTGCCCCGCCAGGTGCTGGTCCGCCCGGCCGACGGCGCGGAGCGCCTCGGTGAGCCGGTGCGCGGCGCCGACGCGCGGTGGCTGGAGCGGTGGTGGCCGCCGTCGCCGGAGCCCGGCGCCCGCGCCGAGATCGGGCTGCCGCGCGAGGCCGCCTGGGCCGAGGCGGTCGGCTCGCTGGACGCCGGGGCGGCCGTCGCCGTCGACTACGCCCACACGCGCGCGGCGCGGCCCCCGTACGGCACGCTCACCGGCTACCGCGACGGCCGCCAGGTGGAGCCCGTCCCCGACGGCTCCCGCGACCTCACCGCCCATGTCGCCCTCGACGCCCTGCCGGGCACGGCGCTCCCCCAACGCGCCGCCCTGCGCTCCCTCGGCCTCTCCGCCGCCCGCCCCCCGCTCGCCCTGGCCGCCACCGACCCGGCCGCCTACGTCCGCGGCCTCGCCGCCGCGGGCGAGGCCGCCGAACTGACCGCCCGCGGCGGCCTCGGCGACTTCACCTGGCTGGTGACGGAGGTCGGCGTGACCGGCGTCCTGGCGGCGGTTCAGGACTCGGCGGACGCACGGCGGTCGCCGCGGGCGCGCTGAGCCCGCGGGCCCGGCACCGCCCGTGGGATACGGGTGGGGAGTCCTGAGAGGATGGCGGCATGACGGAGACCACGATCGGAGTGGGCGGGGCGGCCGAGGGCACCGACATGGTGCTGAACATCGGGCCGCAGCACCCGTCCACGCATGGGGTGCTGCGCTTGCGGCTGGTGCTGGACGGGGAGCGGATCCGCAGCGCGGAGCCGATCGTCGGATACATGCACCGGGGCGCGGAGAAGCTGTTCGAGGCGCGGGACTACCGGCAGATCGTGATGCTGGCGAACCGGCACGACTGGCTGTCGGCGTTCGCGAACGAGCTGGGTGTGGTGCTGTCGGTCGAGCGGATGCTCGGCATGGAGGTGCCGGAGCGCGCGGTGTGGACGCGGACGCTGCTCGCGGAGCTGAACCGGGTGCTGAACCACCTGATGTTCCTGGGCTCGTACCCGCTGGAGCTGGGCGGGATCACGCCGATCTTCTACGCCTTCTCCGAGCGGGAGAACCTCCAGCACGTGATGGAGGAGGTCTCCGGCGGCCGGATGCACTACATGTTCAACCGGGTCGGCGGCCTGAAGGAGGACCTGCCCAACGGCTGGCAGGGGCGGGTGCGCCAGGCGGTCGCCGGGGTGCGGTCGCGGATGGGCCGCTTCGACGACCTGGTGCTCGGCAACGAGATCTTCCGCGGCAGGACCCGCGGTGTCGGCGTCCTGTCCCGCGAGGCCGTGCACGCGTACGGCGTCAGCGGGCCGATCGCGCGCGGCTCCGGCGTCGACTTCGACCTGCGGCGCGACGAGCCGTATCTGGCGTACGGGGAGCTGGGCGACACCCTGAGGGTGGTCACCAGGACCGAGGGCGACTGCCTGGCGCGCTTCGAGGTGCTGCTGGAGCAGACGCACAACGCGCTGGACCTCGCGGACGCGTGCCTGGACCGGCTGGCGGAGCTGCCGCCGGGGCCGATCAACCAGCGGCTGCCGAAGGTGCTCAAGGCCCCCGAGGGGCACACCTACGCGTGGACCGAGAATCCGCTCGGCATCAACGGCTACTACCTGGTGTCGAAGGGCGAGAAGACGCCGTACCGGCTGAAGCTGCGCTCCGCGTCGTACAACAACATCCAGGCGCTGGCGGTGCTGCTGCCGGGCACGCTGGTGTCGGACATGGTCGCGATCCTCGGGTCGATGTTCTTCGTGGTCGGCGACGTCGACAAGTAGCGCCGCCGGGCGGTCCGCGCGTCACATTCGGGGTCACTGGTCCGTCAGGAGAGTGACGGCATGTGACGGAGGACCGACCGATGGACGCACCCATGGACGACGGCTTGGACGACGGTGGGCACGACGGCGTGCCCGACGGCCTTGAAGACGGCAGGGACGACGGCAAGGACGACAGAGAGCTGCTGGCGGCGCGGTTCGAGGCGAACCGCGCCCATCTGCGGGCCGTGGCCTACCGGATGCTCGGCTCGGCCGACGAGGCGGACGACGCCGTCCAGGAGGCGTGGCTGCGGCTGAACCGCACCGACGCCGCCGAGGTCCGCAACCTCGGCGGCTGGCTGACCACGGTGGTCGGCCGGATCTGCCTGGACATGCTGCGCTCGCGCCGCACCCGCCGCGAGGAGCCGATCACCGCGCCGGACGGATACGAGTACGGGTACGTGGGCGCGGTGACGCTGCCCGCGCCGGGGCCCGAGCAACAGGCCCTGCTGGCCGACTCGGTGGGGCTCGCCCTGCTCGTCGTCCTGGAGACCCTGGACCCGGCCGAACGGCTCGCCTTCGTGCTGCACGACATGTTCGCCGTGCCCTTCGACGACATCGCGCCCATCGTGGAGCGCACCCCCGCCGCCGCCCGCCAGCTCGCCAGCCGCGCCCGGCGCCGCGTCCAGGGCGGCACCGAGGTCTCCGACCCCGACCCGGCGCTGCGGCGCGCGGCCGTCGAGGCGTTCCTCGCCGCGGCGCGCGACGGGGACTTCGACGCGCTCCTCGCGGTCCTGGACCCCGAGGTCACCGTCCGCTCAGACGTCCCCGGGCGGCCCGGCGTCACCTCCACCCGCCGGGGCGCGGCCAACGTCGCGCGCGGCGCGGTCAGTTACGCCGCGATGGCCTCCACGGCGCGGCTGGTGCTGGTCGACGGGCTCCTGGCGGCGGCGGTGGACCTGGACACCGCCGACGCGCGGGTCCTGACCTTCGCGGTCTCGGCGGCGGACGGGCGGATCACGGCCGTCGACATCGTCACCGAGCCGGGGCGGCTGGCCGCGCTGGACGTGCGCCCGCTGGCGTGAATCCCCCGCGCCGTCAGGCCTGGGCGCGCAGTTCCGACATGTCGAGCTGTTCGGTCTCGTCGTGGGCCGTGAGGTCGATGACCTCGGGGCCCGACTCCGCGACGGCCTGGGCGTGTTCCGCGACGGCCTCGTCCCCCACGACGTCGTCCAGGTCGGCCACGTCGTCCAGCGCGTCCACCCCGGAGACGTCCTCCGGGTCCGCACCGGCCGCGGGCTTCTGCGTGCCGAAGAAGTCGAAGCCGCCGATGGCCCGGCTGCCGTTGCCGCCGGGGGCGCCCGGCGAGCGCTGGGGCTGCGCGTAGGGCAGGACGGCGGCGGCGACGGCCGGGACGAGGCGGTGTTCGCGGACCGGCAGTCCGGCCGGTGACGTGGCGGGCGCGGCGGTCCGGGTGTGGCTCTCGGCCTCCGCCGCGTGGCGGCCCTGCGGCTCGTCCTCGGGGCCCGCGGTGTCGCGGCGGCGGGCGTCCTCGACGGTGCGCCTGGCCTGCTGGCGGGCGGCGTTGCGGCCGAGGTCCCGCAGCGCCTGATCGGCCTTGAGGAAGGCGGCGGGGCCGACCGGCGAGGCACCGCCGGTGAGGGCGAGCTGCCGCGGGGCGGAGTCCAGTTGGAGCTGACGGCGGCTCTCCAGCACCTGGGCGCGCTCGCTCTCGGCGGTGGCGTACCGGCGGAGCAGGTCGGCGTGCTCGGTGCGGAGCCTGGCCAATTCCCCGCGCTTGGCCCGGAGTTTCTGCTCCAGGCGCCCGCGTATCTCGCGGGACTCCTCCAGGTCCGTCTCCAACTCGGCGGCCCGCTCGTCGGTCCGCCACTCCTCGCGGACGCGCGCCGCTTCGAGTTCGGCGACCGTACGGCCGGCGGAGCGGTCCCAGGTGCGGGCGAGGGCGGCGCCCGCGCACGCGGTCAGCGCGGTGGCGACGGTGAGCACCCGGATCACGCCCGTATCGCCGGAGAACAGGGCGGCGGCGGCGAGGACCGCGGCGCTGCCGACGACGGTCAGCGGCGGCAGCATCCGGTGCAGCGGCTGCGAATGGCGGTGACGTCCACGGGGCATGGCCAGAAATTTAGCGTGTGTGAAGGGATCGTGGGGAGGCGGGTCCCGAATATCTGGGCGGATTCTCACGGCGATTCGTCCGGCGAATACGGAGGGCATTCGGCGCTGCACGATGTGTCCCCCCATGTGCCGTCGGCCAATGCCGTCCTCATGTGCCGCCGCGGCGGCGCCGAGGGCCGTCCGCGCCGCCCCACCGGGCCCCGGGGCCGCCCCCGTTGGGCCCGGCGCGGGGTCCGGTGCCGGGCCCGCGCGGGCGATTACGGCGGCGCCGATACCCAGGTTCGGCGACCTGGGTCCGACGTCAACTCCGGTTCACGGAAGGGGTTGTTGGGGTATTCCCCGACGCACTCCGGGAATTTGATCTTGAGCTTCCCCGCGACGGGATCAGAGCCGCGATCAGTGCCGCGATCAGAGTCGCGATCGGTAGCGGGATCAGTAGCGGATCAGAAAGCGCCTTCGGCCTGTGCCGCGATGTGCGCGGTGGGGACCGTCGGGGTGCCGTCCGGCGCGGTGACCGGCAGGCCCGCCGCGCGCCACGCCTGGAAACCGCCGTCCAGGTCGGTGGCCGCGCGCAGTCCGAGGTCCTGGAGGGAGGCGGCGGCGAGCGAGGACGCGTACCCCTCGTTGCAGATCACGACGACGGTCAGGCCGGGGCCCGTCGCCTGCGGGAGGCGGTGGGTGCCCTCGGGGTCCAGCCGCCATTCGAGTTCGTTGCGCTCGACGATGACGGCGCCGGGGATCGTGCCGTCGCGGTCGCGCAGCGCGCCGTAGCGGATGTCGACCAGCAGGGCGCCGTCGTGTTCCGCGGCGCGGGCGGCGGCCTCGGGGCCCAGCCGGTCCAGCCGGGCCCGTACGGCCGCCAGGCGCGCGTCGAGCGCGGTCACCACTCCTCCGGGCGCTCGACCAGCTCCAGGCGCAGCGTGCTGCCCTTGCGGCTGTAGCGGCGGATCAGCGGCAGCGGCGGGTAGTAGGCGTGCACCGAGACGGCGTGCGAGGACGGGGAGCTGTTGGTGACCTGGTGGACGTGGTTGCGGCCGAAGGCGCGGCCGACGCCTTCCGGCAGCACGCGCCTGCGGTCCAGGCCCTCGGCCAGTTCCAGGGAGCGCCAGCCCTCGGAGGGCAGCGGCACGGACAGCGACTGCTCGGTCAGCTCACCGGCGGCGGTGACGAAGACGCCGTACGAGCCGCCGTGGTCGTGCCAGCCGGTCTCGGCGCCGGGCGGCCAGCCGATCAGCCACGCCTCCGCGCCGCCGGGGCCCTCCAGCCGTACCCAGGTGCGGCCTTCGGGGTCGAGCGGCAGATCGCCGACGACGGCGGGGTCGGCGGCCACCTTGCGGGCGAAGTCGAGGAGATCGGCGGCGGTGGGCGCGGCGGGAGCGGTCGAGGGCGCGGTGGAGACAGTGGACACGGCGGAGGCGGAAGCGGCGGCGGGTTCGGACGAGGGAGCAGCGGAATTCAAGGGACACCACCCGGGGATACGCCGCGTCGGCGGGCAGCGGGGGCGTGCGTACGAGAGATCCCTTGAGAATGAAGCGTGCCGGGTTCGTACGAAAATCAGGCCGGGGCTGCGGCTACGACGCGAAAGATGAACGAAGGACGTCGGAGGCGCGCGTCAGCGCGCGGTCGTACAGATGCAGCCCGCGTACCGGACGAGGTCCAGGTGGACCTTCCGGTGCAGATGCCATCCGGGTTCGCTCACGTAGCGGACTGAACCACGCCACCCGCCCGCCGGTCAAGCCGGACGTCCGAGTGGTGGCGTCGGCCCCGCAACGGCGGGGACCACGGGTGTCGGATACGTCTCAGGATGCGGGATACGTACCCCGGGGCGGGAGGTGCGGCCGGGACGCGGGCACCTCGGGCGCGGGTCAGCGGCGGTGCGGGGTCGTGCCGTGCGGCACCGTGTCGTCGTCCTCGGGGAGGCGGCAGACCCGCTCCAGGAAGATCGCGGCGGCGATCACCGCGATCCCGGCGACGACGGCCAGGCCCGCGTAGATGGCCTGCTGGCGGCGCGGGTCCATGTCGAGGTCGTACATCACCAGGTAGAGCCCGGTGCCCGCGTACATGCCGACGACGAGGGCCGCGACGAGGGCGCTGGCCTGGCCGAAGACGACCGCGCGGGCGGCGGCCAGCGGGTCGACGCCCTTGGCGCCCGGGTGCCGTTCGCGCTGCGCCTTGAGCCGGGCGCGCAGCGACAGCGCGGTGGCCAGGAGCGCGACGGCGATCAGCGCGAGCACGATCGGCGCGGCGACCGGCACGCCCGGCAGCGTCCCGACGTGGTCCCACAGCCGCGCGGCGGCCCATGAGAGCACGCCCGCCACCGCGAAGAGCCCCGCCAGCGTCCTGATCCGCAGCGTCCTCACCGAGTGCCCGCCTCCACTTTCTGTGCAGTGCGCCGTCCGCGCGCCTGTGTGCGCTCGTCCGCCCGCGCCCGCCCGTGGCGGATGCGCGGTACGCAGGTCCCAACGATTATTCGGGCAGCCGGAGTTCCACGTCCGTGCGCCGTCGCACCCCCGCGGAGCCGACCGCCCCGATCAGTTCCGCGACCGGGCCGTGCCCCGGCAGTTCGGCCGCCGGGTCCACGTCGTACCACGGCACGAGCACGAAGGCACGCTCGTGGGCGCGCGGGTGCGGAAGTGTCAGCGCCGGGTCGTCGGAGGCCACGTCCTGGTACGCGATGATGTCGACGTCGATGGTGCGCGGCCCCCAGCGCTCGGTGCGCACCCGCAGGAACGCCTCCTCGATGGCCTGGGCGCGCTCCAGCAGCGACTCGGGCGGCAGCGTGGTGCGCACCAGCGCCACCGCGTTGAAGTACGTGGCCTGGGAGCCCTCGGGCACGCCCCAGGGCTCGGTCTCGTACACGTGCGAGACGGCCTTGACCCGGACGCCGGGGGTGTCCTCCAGCGCGTCGACCGCGCCTTGCAGGGTCTCCAGCCGGTTGCCGAGGTTGCCGCCGAGGGCGATCACCGCGGTCTTGGGGTTGTTCAGGGTGAAGTCCGCCGCGTCGACCTGCGCGACCACGGAGGCCGGTACGGGCTGCACGGTCGGGTCGAACGCGGGCTTGTGGGCGTGCTCCCGACGGGGGGAGTTCACGGGCGCCTCCGGGTGATGGTCACGGTCACGTCGTCGAAGGGCACGGTGATCGGCGCGTCCGGTTTGTGCACGGTCACCTCGACCTCTTGCACGACGTCGTGCGCCAGGCACGTGTCGGCGATGCGCTGGGCGAGGGTTTCGATGAGGTCGACCGGTTCGCCGGAGACGACGGCCGTGACCTCTTCGGCGACCACACCGTAATGCACGGTTCTGGTGAGGTCGTCATCGGCCGCCGCGGGGGCCGTGTCGAGGCCCAGCACGAGGTCCACGACGAAGACCTGGCCGTCCTCGCGCTCGTGCTCGAACACACCGTGGTGGCCCAGGGCCTTCAGGCCCCGCAGCGTGACACGATCCACGAACTCTCTCCCGCCGGTCGGTCGGACGGCCGCCGTCCGGGGTGCCCCGGCCGGCGGCGGACGGGGCGGTCCGCCCCGTCGTCTGCTCCGAATCTACCGTCGGTCACCGACAGAGCCGGTCACGGGCGGCCCGCGGTCACGCTCCCGCCGTCCCGTCGAAGCCCTCGTCGTCCAGCAGATCGTCGCCGGGACCGCCGGATCCGCCGGGGCCCTCGCCGTCCTCGTCGTCCTCGTCGTCGTCCTCGGCCAGCACCGGCGAGCCGTGGTGGACCCACATCCGCCAGCCGTCGGCGGTGCGTCGGAAGACGTTGGTGGCCACCACCAGGCCGCCGACGAGCGAGCCCGCGGAGCCGTCCTCCTCGGCCGGGCCGCCGGTCAGGATGTTCTCGGTGCAGGTGACCACCGCGCTGTCGCCGTCGACGGCGACCTCCACGTCGGTCAGGAAGAACTGGATGTAGTCCGTGTTGGCCATGATCAGCGCGTACGACCGCATGACCTCGCGGCGTCCGCGCAGCACCGGCCAGCCGGGGTGCACGACGGCCACCGACTCGGCCAGCGGCCCGTCCAGGACCACCGACTCCAGCGCGTCCAGGTCCGAGGTCTCCACGGCGTCGTAGAACGCCTGGTTGGCCCGCTCGACGGCGCGGGCCTCCGCGGTGCGCGGCGTCATGCGCGGACCCCCCCGATCTCGATGGCGCGGGCGACGCGGACGGCGTCGGCGCTGGCGTGCACCTCGTGGACGCGGACCGCCCAGGCGCCCTCGCGGGCGGCGATGGCGGTGACGGCCGCGGTGGCCGCGTCGCGTTCCCTGGCGGGCGGCGGTTCGCCGTTGTCACCGGCCAGGATGCGGCCGAGGAACCGCTTGCGGGAGGCGGCGACCAGCAGCGGACGGCCCAGTTCGCGCAGCGCGCTCAGGTGGGCCAGCAGCGTCAGGTCGTGGTCCGCGGTCTTCGCGAAGCCCAGGCCCGGGTCGAGGATCACCAGGCCGGGGTCGATGCCGCCGGCCACCGCCCGGTCCAGGCCCGCGCGCAGTTCGGTGACGACCTCGCCGAGCACGTCGGTGTAGACGGCCCGGTTGTTCATGTCGATGCTCTGGCCGCGCCAGTGCATGACGACGAACGGCACCCCGGCGGCGGCGACCGCGGGGACCATCGCGGGGTCGGCGAGGCCGCCGCTCACGTCGTTGACCAGCCGGGCGCCCGCGGCGACCGCCTGCTCGGCGACCGAGCCGCGCATCGTGTCGACGCTGACCAGCACCCCGGCCGCGGCCAGCTCCCGCACCACCGGCACGACCCGGCGCAACTCCTCCGCCTCGTCGACCCGCTTGGCGCCGGGCCGGGTGGACTCGCCGCCCACGTCCACCATGTCGGCGCCCTGCGCCACGAGATCGAGGCCGTGCTTGACGGCCAGCTCCGGGTCGAACCACCGCCCGCCGTCGGAGAACGAGTCGGGCGTGACGTTCACCACGCCCATGACCGCGCAGCGGTCCCACTCCGGCAGTCCGACGGGCCTGACGCGGCCCAGCAACGTACTCATGCGCCCAGCGTAGGGGCTACGCCCTACGCCACCGCACTCCGCTCGGTCGCGTCCACCGACGTCGCGTAGCCGGGCTTGTGCCGGTGCGGGGGGCGGGTGGCGCGCCCGGGCAGGAAACGCTGGACGGCGTCGGGCAGCGGAAGGGACAGCGTGACGAAGCCCTCGGCCTGCATGATGGCGAAGCCGATCCTGGGCAGGTCACGGGAGTTGGGGAAGACCAGGAAGCGCGGCACCCACTCGGGCTGGAACTTCGCGTTGAACTTGTACAGCGACTCGATCTGGAACCAGCGGGACAGGAACACCAGCAGACCGCGCCAGCCGCGCAGCACCGGGCCCGCGCCGATCCGCTCGCCGCGGGCCAGCGCGGAGCGGAACATCGCGAAGTTCAGCGACACGCGGGCGATCCCGAGGGCGGGCGCCTCCTGGAGCGCGGCGACGATCAGCAGTTCGTTCAGGCCGGGGTCGGCGGCCCGGTCGCGGCGCATCAGCTCCAGGGACATGCCGTCCGCGCCCCAGGGCACGAAGTGCAGCACGGCCCGCAGGTCGCCCAGTTCGGGGTGCGGGGCGCCGGGCTCGCGGTCCTTGTGCGCGGTGACGACCACGCAGTCCCCGTCCAGATCCTCGCCGAAGCGGCCGAGCGCCATGGAGAAGCCGCGCTCGGTGTCGGTGCCGCGCCAGGCGTCCGCGGCCAGCCGTACGCGGTGCTTCTCGTCCTCGCTGAGGTCCCGCACCCGGCGTACCCGGCACACGTATCCGGACCGCTCGATGCGCTTGACCATCTGGCGGACATTGCGCATGGCGCGGCCCTGGAGGGTGAAGGCGGAGGTGGTGACGATCGCCTCGTCGCCCAGCTCCAGGGCGTCCAGGCCGGTCTCGCGGGTCCACACCTCGCCGCCGGTCTCGCTGCACCCGACGACGGCGGGCAGCCAGGCGTGCGCGCGGGCCAGCTCCATGTACTGCTCGATGGCGCCGGGCCACGCCTCGACGTCGCCGATCGGGTCGCCGCTGGCGAGCATGACGCCGGACACCACGCGGTAGCAGACGGCGGCCTTGCCGCTGGGCGAGAAGACCACGGACTTGTCGCGGCGCAGCGCGAAGTGGCCGAGCGAGTCGCGGGCGCCGTGCCGGGCCAGCAGGGCGCGCAGCCGGTCCTCGTCGGCCTCGCTCAGCTCGGCGACCGGGCGTCCGGGGCGCAGCGCGAGGAAGGCGGTGGAGATCGCGATGAGCAGGCCGAGGCCGCCCAGCGAGTAGCCGACCAGGTCGTTGACCCGGTCGCTGGTGTACGTGACGGGTCCCTCGAAGCCGAACAGGCCGAGCAGGACGTGCTCGCAGCGGTCGAGGAAGCCGGGGTTGCCGCGCTCGGAGGACGGGTGGGCGCTGGTGATGACCAGGCCGAGGGAGAAGGCGACGGTGCTGAGGCCGACGAAGTTCAGCAGGGCCCGCCAGCGGGTGCGCGGGTCGGACAGCGCGGTGAACTCGTCGCGGTAGGAGATCAGCACCCACAGCAGGCCGAGCGAGACCAGGGCCCCGAAGATCGAGTGCCGGTAGACGAGCTGGGTGGCCGCGCCGACCGGCAGCAGCACGACGGCCGCCCACCAGGCGCGGACCTTCCCGCGCTTGAGCGCGTGCGCGAGCATCAGCAGCAGGACGCCGGTGACGACCGCGGTGGCGGCGGCGAGCGAGCTGACGGTGCCGGGGAAGACCGCGGCCATGTGGTGCATCCGGCCGTTGCGGAAGGCCGGGAAGACCGCGGAGACCACGTCCAGCAGCCCGATGACCGCGGCGGCGCTGCCGATGATCCCCGGGACGGCGGAGGGTCGCAGCCGCCAGCGGCGCGAACGCGGGGCACAGGCACGGTCAGCGGACATGCTTCACCAGGGTCCAGTACGAGCGAGTGAGTGGCGCCCAGTAGGACGCGAAACCCTGTCTGTGGGTTCCTTCGCGGGCAACGCAACTGTGACAGCTACGGCGCGTCTACGTAACGGCTACGGCGGCCCGGTACCGCACCGTGCCTACCGGGGCCGCCAGGCCCGTGCCCGAGCAGGCCCATGCCCGGAGGCAGCCCGTGCCCGGAGGCAGCCCGTGCCCGGTCAGCCGCGCCCGAGGATCAGGCTCATCGCCTCCGCGCGGGTCGCGGGGTCGCGGAGCTGGCCGCGTACGGCAGAGGTGATGGTCTTCGCGCCCTGCTTGCGGACCCCGCGCATCGTCATGCACATGTGCTCGCACTCGATGACCACGATCACCCCGCGCGGTTCCAGGATGCGCATCAGGGCGTCGGCGACCTGCGTGGTCAGCCGCTCCTGCACCTGTGGGCGGCGGGCGTACACGTCGACCAGCCGGGCCAGCTTGGACAGGCCGGTGATCTTGCCGCTGACGGCCGGGATGTAGCCGACGTGCGCGACGCCGACGAACGGCACCAGGTGGTGCTCGCAGGACGACATCACCTCGATGTCCTTCACCAGCACCATCTCGTCGTGCCCGAGGTCGAAGGTGGTGGTCAGCACGTCCTCCGGCGTCTGCCAGAGCCCGGCGAATATCTCCTTGTACGCGCGCGCCACCCGCGCCGGGGTCTCCCGCAGGCCCTCCCGGTCGGGGTCCTCGCCGACCGCGTACAGCAGCTCGCGCACCGCGGCCTCGGCCCGCTTCTCGTCGAACTCGCCGATCGAACCCTCGCCGTCGATCGTCACGGGGTCGGTCATGATGCCTCGTTCCTCCGAAGTTCGGCGAAGTGGGAAAGCTGGCCCAAAAACGGCAATGGCCCCAAGGTTAAAACCCTGGGGCCACTGCCTGCATTCCGGGTCCGGCCCGGACTGCCTGTTCTCGTGCCTGACCGGCTCGCGCCGGTCAGCTCTCCGGCGTGCCGTCCTCGGGACGGTCGACCGGCTCCGCGACGGGCTTGGTCGTGCTGACCGAACCCGTCGTGATGCCGTTGGCCGGCTGCGAGCCGTTGGTCAGTGCCAGCTCCTTGGGAGAGAGCACCGGCGGGCGGGTGGACGGCGTACGACGGGCGGAGCCCGTCCAGGCCGGACGCGGGGGACGCCTGACGATCGGAGCGAAGATCTCGGCGATCTGCTCCTTGTTCAGGGTCTCCTTCTCCAGCAGGTTCAGAACGAGGTTGTCCAGGACGTCCCGGTTCTCGACCAGGATCTCCCACGCCTCGTTGTGCGCCGTCTCGATGAGCTTCTTGACTTCCTCGTCCACCAGCCCGGCGACCTCTTCCGAGTAGTCGCGCTGGTGACCCATCTCACGGCCGAGGAACGGCTCCGAGTCGCTGGAACCGAACTTGATCGCGCCCAGCCGCTCGGTCATGCCGTACTGCGTGACCATGGCACGGGCGGTCGCGGTGGCCTTCTCGATGTCGTTCGACGCGCCGGTGGTCGGGTCGTGGAAGACCAGTTCCTCCGCCGCCCGGCCGCCCATCATGTAGGCGAGCTGATCGAGCATCTCGTTGCGCGTCGTGGAGTACTTGTCCTCGTCGGGCAGCACCATCGTGTAGCCCAGCGCGCGGCCGCGGGACAGGATCGTCACCTTGTGGACCGGGTCGGAGTTCGGCGAGGCCGCCGCGACCAGGGCGTGTCCGCCCTCGTGGTACGCGGTGATCTTCTTCTCCTTGTCCGACATGATCCGGGTGCGCTTCTGCGGACCGGCCACGACGCGGTCGATCGCCTCGTCCAGCGTGGCGTTGTCGATGACCTTCTTGTTGCTGCGCGCGGTCAGCAGCGCCGCCTCGTTGAGCACATTGCTCAGGTCGGCGCCGGTGAAGCCGGGGGTGCGGCGGGCGACGGCCATGAGGTCGACGTCCGGTGCGACCGGCTTGCCCTTCTGGTGCACGCTGAGGATCTCCACGCGCCCCTGGAGGTCCGGCGGGTCGACCGCGATCTGCCGGTCGAAACGGCCGGGACGCAGCAGCGCCGGGTCCAGGATGTCGGGCCGGTTCGTGGCGGCGATGAGGATCACGCCGCCCTTCACGTCGAAGCCGTCCATCTCGACCAGGAGCTGGTTGAGGGTCTGCTCGCGCTCGTCGTGACCGCCGCCCAGACCCGCACCGCGGTGCCGGCCGACGGCGTCGATCTCGTCGACGAAGACGATGGCCGGGGCGTTCGCCTTGGCCTGCTCGAACAGGTCGCGGACGCGGCTGGCGCCGACACCCACGAACATCTCGACGAAGTCGGAGCCGGAGATCGAGTAGAACGGCACGCCCGCCTCACCCGCGACAGCGCGGGCCAGCAGGGTCTTGCCGGTACCCGGACGGCCGTACAGCAGCACGCCCTTGGGGATCTTGGCGCCGACGGCCTGGAACTTCGCGGGCTCCTGGAGGAATTCCTTGATCTCCTGGAGCTCCTCCACCGCCTCGTCGCAGCCGGCCACGTCGGAGAACGTCGTCTTCGGCGTGTCCTTGGTGATCAGCTTCGCCTTGGACTTGCCGAACTGCATGACGCGCGAGCCGCCGCCCTGCATCTGGTTCATCAGGAACAGGAAGACCACGACGATGAGGACGAACGGGAGCAGCGACAGCAGAATGCCGACGAAAGCGTTCTGCTTCGACGGCGAGACGGTGTAACCGTCGGGAAGGGTGGTCCCCTTCACCTTGCCGTCGACGATGTTCTGCAGCTCCGCGGCGATGGCCGAGCCCTGGTTGCCGATGTAGCTGGCGCGGACCTTGGAACTGCCCTCGACCTTGGATCCGTCCCTGAGCTGGATCTTGATGGAGTTGTCGTCGCCTGTCGTCAGCTCGGCGGACTTGGCCTGGTTTGATTCGATCGCATGTAGAACCTCGCCGGTATCCACCGTCTTGTAGCCGCCGCCGGACCCGACGACCTGCATCAACACGACCACGGCGAGGACAGCCAGCACGATCCACATGACTGGCCCACGGAAATAGCGCTTCACGTCCATCCATGCGGGGCGAAGTCGCCCCGTCCCTCCTGCCACAGTGAGGCACCGCCGCCTGCTGGCCGCGCGTGCATGCCGGTGTATGACCCGACCTTCGGACGGTACCCCAGCATTGTCACCCGAGGTTGCCGCCGACCGTTAACAATCCCGCCTTCCCCTGCTCCAACGGCGGGAAACCGACTGGGGTTCCCGGGGCCGAACGGGGTGTGGCCGACGTCATGACTGTGCCGCGCCGGACCGCCGGCGGCGGGCCGACGGGAGTCAGCCACCGTATACGTGCGGGGCGAGTGTGCCCACGAACGGGAGATTGCGGTACTTCTCCGCATAGTCCAGGCCGTATCCGACCACGAACTCGTTGGGGATGTCGAACCCGGTGTACTTCACGTCGAGCTGGACCTTGGCCGCCTCGGGCTTGCGCAGCAGCGTGCAGACCTCCAGGGAGGCGGGGCCGCGCGAGCCCAGGTTGCTGATCAGCCAGGACAGCGTCAGCCCGGAGTCGATGATGTCCTCGACGATCAGGACGTCACGGCCCGCGATGTCGGTGTCCAGGTCCTTGAGGATGCGCACCACACCCGAGGACTTGGTGCCGGCGCCGTAGGAGGACACCGCCATCCAGTCCATCGTCACGTTGCTCGACAGCGCCCGTGCGAGGTCCGCCATCACCATCACGGCGCCCTTGAGGACACCGACGATCAGCAGGTCCTTGCCCGCGTAGTCCCGGTCGATCTGCGCGGCGAGCTCGCTGAGCTTCGCGTCGATCTCTGGCTTGGAGATGAGCACTTTCTCAAGATCGGCGCCCATGTCGTTCTCGTTCACTGCGCGGTATGTCCCTCAAGTAGTCGGCTCCCGGGTCGCTGGGCGACGGCAGCTCTACGACGGCGAGAACACCAGTCTGCCATTGGCCCTGAGAACGGCGACGCCGCCCGGCAGGTTGAGGGCTTTCTGTCCGTGCCAGCCGGTGACCAGCCGGTCGACCTCCTCGATGTGCCGGGCGAAGAGGAAGCCGGGGGGCGAGCCGGCGGCGATGGCGGCGCGGCGCAGGACGCGGCGGCGTACGGCGGCGGGCAGGCCGTGCAGCCGCAGCGCGTCCAGGCTGCCGTCGTCGCCCGCCGCGTCGGCCTCGGCGTCCGCGGCCCACTGGTCCAGCGCGTCGGCGTCGTCCCTGGAGAGCTGCGCGGTGCGGGCCAGCGCCTCGACGACGCCTTTGCCGAGGGACTTCTCCAGGACGGGCAGGGCTTCGTGTCTGACACGGGAGCGGGTGTACGCGGGGTCGTGGTTGTGCGGGTCCTCCCACACGGTGATGCCCTGGGCGAGACAGCCCTTGCGTACGGTGTCGCGGTCCAGCAGCAGGAAGGGGCGCCGGTACCGGCCGCCGGTACCGGAGACCGCGGCCATTCCGGCCAGCGAGCGGGTGCCGGAGCCGCGGGCGAGGCCCAGGAGCACCGTTTCTGCCTGGTCGTCACGTGTGTGGCCGAGCAGGACGGCGGCGGCGCCGTGCGATTCGGCGGCGGAGTCGAGCGCCGCGTACCGGGCGTCTCTGGCGGCGGCTTCGGGACCACCCTGGCGGCCGACGGTGACGCCGATCGCGTCGACCGGGTCGAGGCCGAGGCCGCGCAGCCGCCCGGCGACCTCTTGGGCGCGGCCGGCGGAGCCCGCCTGGAGGCCGTGGTCGACGGTGACGGCTCCGGCGCGCACGCCGAGCCGGGGTGCTTCGAAAGCGAGGGCGGCGGCCAGCGCCATGGAGTCGGCTCCGCCGCTGCACGCGGCGAGCACCAACGGGTGCGGGTCGGTGGACGCGGTGAGGACGTCGTGCAGGACGCGGCGGACCGCCAGGCGTATCGCCGCGACCGTGGGGTGGGGTCCCATGTCCGGTTTCCCTCCTGAGGAGGCTATGAGGAAAGCGCCGAAGTGACGCAGGGTATCCAGATGGTGACAGAAGCTCGGGGCTTACCCGAGCATCGCACGCGCTACCCTGCGCCTACGGTCCCTCGGACGGGTGAACCCGAGGGCGGACACGGCCTTCATGAGCGGTTACGCCCTCACGATTCGCTACGGCTGTGCACCCGCGCGACCCACTCGGCGGGTTTGGCGATCTCCGCCTTGGTGGGCAGCGTGTTGGGCGAGGTCCACACCCGGTTGAAGCCGTCCATGCCGACCTCGTCGACGACCGCCCGGACGAAGCGCTCGCCGTCGCGGTACTGGCGGAGCTTGGCGTCCAGGCCGAGGAGCTTGCGCAGCGCCTGGTCCAGGCGGCCCGCGCCGCTGGCCCTGCGCTGGCTGAACTTCTCCCGGATCTCGGCGACGGTCGCCACGACCTCGGGTCCCACGCCGTCCATCACGAAGTCCGCGTGGCCTTCGAGCAGCGACATCACGGCGGTCAGCCGGGCCAGGATCTCCCGCTGGGAGGGGGTCTGCACCAGGTCGACCAGGCTGCGGTCCTCGTCCCGGTCCTTGTCGGCGTCTTCTTCCTTGCCGCCGCCGGAGCCGGTGAAGGACTGCACGGCCTCCCTGACCCGCTCGATCACCGTCGAGGCGTCCAGTTCGGTCTCGCCGAGGAACGCCTGGATCTCGCCCTCGATGTGGTCGCGCAGCCACGGCACCGCGGAGAACTGGGTACGGTGCGTCTCCTCGTGCAGGCACACCCACAGGCGGAAGTCGTGCGGGTCGACGTCCAGCTCGCGCTCGACGTGCACGATGTTCGGCGCGACCAGCAGCAGCCGTCCGGCGCGGGACTCGCCGGGGCCCGGCTTGACCGGTCCCGCGGGCATGTCGCGGCTCGGCGGCGCGAAGGTCTCGTACTGGCCGAGCACCCGCGAGGACAGGAAGCTCAGCAGCATGCCGACCTCGACGCCGGTCACCTTGCCGCCGACCGTGCCGAGCACGACTCCGCCGGGGCCGCCGGGGCGGCGCGCCTGCATCTTTCCGAGCAGGGGCTTCATCACCTCCCGGAACCCGGCCACGTTGGCCTTCACCCAGCCCGCCCGGTCCACGATGAGCACCGGGGTGCCGTGCGGTGGCACCTCCGCGTCCCCGTACATCCGGGTGAACTCCCTGACGTGCGCCTCCGACTCCTGCGCGTGCGCCCGCAGCTCCGCCACGATGGCCCGAGCCTCGTCCCGGCTCACCTCAGGCCCCGGCCGCGTCAACCGCTGCGCGGTCGCCACGGCGAGGTTCCAGTCGACCATCTCGCTTCCACCGATGCTCGTCATGCCTTCACGGTACGTTGCCGCTCCCCCTTTGGGCTCCCCCGCCAACAGGTTCCCCCTCCGGCCGCCCCCCGAAATACGGCTTCAGCCCCTCCGGCTAACGCCGCCTCAAACGCCGGCGGGGCTGTTCCCCCCACCCACCCGCCCTTCCCCCTGCCGGGGGGGCACCCCAGCCGGAGACGTCGTTCAAGGCCAAAGCCAGCGCCTGGCGGGCGCGCCAGAAGCAATGTTTCAGCCCGACCGGCGTTCGCGGACGAAGCCAGGGCCTGGCGGGCGCGCCAGAAGCAACGGTTCAGCCCGTCCGGCGATTGAGGACACCGGCCCGTGCCCCAACCCCGCTTCTTCGAGCCCGTCCGGCGATTGAGGACACCGGCCCGTGGCCCGCGCCCGTTTCTTCGAGCCCGTCCGGCGATTGAGGACATCGGGGACGCGGGCTAGGGGTGGGTGGTGAGGGCGGCGGCCAGGTGGTCGAGGGCTTTCTGCGCGCCGCCAGGCGAATCCGTGCCGTGGGTGAGGAACGCGAAGGCGAGGAGGCGCCCCGCGGGGGACACGGCGGTGCCGGCGATCGTGTTGGTCCCGGTGAGCGTCCCGGTCTTGGCGTGGACCACCCCGGCGCCCCCGCCGCCCCGGAAGCGGTCGGCGAGCGTGCCGGTGAAACCGGCGACCGGCAGCCCGGTCAGGACCGACCGCATCTCGGGATGCGCGGGACTCGCCGCGAGCGCGAGAATCCGGGCCAGCGTGGTGGCCGACAGCGCGTCGTCCCCGTCGAGCCCGCTCCCGTCGTGGAAGGCGGCGCCGGCGAGCGGCACCCCGAGCCGCCGCAGGGCGTCGGGAATGGCGCTCGCCGCCCCGGCGAAACTGGCGGGCCGCCCGAGCGCGCGGGCCACATGCCGGGCCAGCGCCTCGGCCACGTCGTTGTCGCTGTCGGTCAGCATCCGCTCCACCAGCTCCGACAGCGGCGCGGACTGATGGGCCGCCAGCCGCGTACCCCCGTGCCCGCTGGCGGGCGCCGCCTCGCCCTTGACCCTGATCCCCCGGTCCCGCAGCAGGTCCGCGAAGGCGTCGGCGGCCGACTCGGCCGGATCGTCGGCGCGTTGTGCGGGCCCGCTCGAACTGTGGTCGAGCCGCCCCTCGCGGACCATGAGCGCGGTGACCGGCGCGAGGTTCTCGTTGGGCCCGATGGGGTGGAGCGCGGTGCCGCTGAACAGGGACGTGTCGTAGCCGAGCCGTACGGACGTGGTGCCGCGCGCCTTGAGCGCGGCGGCGGTGTCGTCGGCGAGCCCGCCGAGTTCGAGGGTCGGGTCGCCGCCGCCGACCAGGACGACCCGGCCGACCGCGGTGACCACCACGGTCGTGGTGAGGCGGCGGCCGGGCCCGAGCGTGCCGAGCGCGGCCGTCGCGGTGGCGAGCTTGGTGGTGGAGGCGGGGGTGGACGGCGTACCGGCCCGGTGGTCGTACACGACGGTCCCGGTGGCCACGTCGATGACGGTCCCGGTGCGTACGGTGCCGAGCCCGTCGGCGTTCATCAGCGGGTCGAGGAGGGCCTTGAGGGCGGCCGGGTCCGGCGGCGTACCGGCGGACGAGCCCTTGCCCGTACCGGGCGCGGCGGCGGGCACCGGGGCCAGTACGGGGGCGGCGGAGGGCGCGGGCGGGGTGATCCGGGGCGTGGGCACGGCGGTGCGCGGTCCCGAGGCCACGACGTGGTCCCGGTCGGCCGCGTGCTCGCGCTCGGCCGTACGCTGGCCTGCGTCCCACGGGCCTGCCGCGGCCACCGCCCCGGCCGCCACCGCCAGACCTATCGCGGCCGACCCCGCCACGACCTGCCACGTCTTGCCGTGCGGCACCCCCGACCAGCCCCTTTCGCGACCACCCACATGCGTGGGAGACACTTAATCACCCGCAGTATGCGCTGATCATGGAGGAGTAGGGCCTTGGAGTTCGACGTCACGATCGAGATCCCGAAGGGTTCGCGGAACAAGTACGAGGTGGACCACGAGACCGGTCGTATCCGCCTGGACCGCAGGCTCTTCACCTCGACCAGTTACCCGGCCGACTACGGCTTCATCGAGAACACCCTCGGCCAGGACGGCGACCCGCTGGACGCGCTGGTCATCCTGGACGAGCCGACCTTCCCCGGCTGCCTCATCACGTGCCGGGCGATCGGCATGTTCCGCATGACGGACGAGGCCGGCGGCGACGACAAGGTGCTGTGCGTGCCCGCGTCGGACCCGCGCGTGGAGCACCTGCGTGACATTCACCACGTCAGCGAGTTCGACCGGCTGGAGATCCAGCACTTCTTCGAGGTCTACAAGGACCTCGAGCCCGGCAAGTCCGTCGAGGGCGCCAACTGGGTCGGCCGCACCGAGGCCGAGACGGAGATCGAGGAGTCCTTCCGCCGTCTGAAGGAGCAGGGCCCGGGCCACTGAAGCCCCGCCGCACCTGAACGCCGGGCGGCCGACACGTCATCAGCGACGTGTCGGCCGCCCGGCGTTTCCGTGCCCGAGCGGGGTCAGAAGCCGCGGGTGCGTTTGGCCGCGCCGCGCGGGGCGGCGGGGCCCGGCGGCTTGAGGACCAGGCGGGCCAGCTCGCCGCCGAGGTTGACGCCGATGGCGATGGCCAGGGCGAGGGCGGCGGCCCGGGTGAGCAGGGTGAACGCCTGGTCGGAGTGGTTGTTGGTGAGGGCGAGCAGCCCGAAGTACGTGGCGGATCCGGGCAGCAGCGGGCCGATGGCGGCGGTGACGTACGGCAGCACGGACACGTACCGGTAGCGGGCCATCAACTGGCCGAAGAGGCCGACGAGTCCGGCCGCGGCGGCGGTGGCCGCGACCTGGTTGCCGCCCGCCTGCTGGTGCAGGACGCCGTAGACCGTCCAGGCGATGCCGCCGTTGAGGGTGACCAGCGGCAGGACGCCGCGCTCGCACTGGAGCAGCACCGCGAAGGCGAGGGTCAGCACCATCGCGGCCAGCAGCTGCACCCACGGGTGGTCGTACGCGCGCAGCGCCTGGTCGGGGTTGAGGTCGGCGCCGAGGGTGGTGAAGCCCGCGTAGAGGATGACGGTGACGCCGATGACGATGCCGACGACGAGGTACATCACCTCCAGCAGCCGGGCGGAGGCGGTGATGTAGAAGCCGGTGAGGCCGTCCTGGACGGCGGCGACCAGCGCGCGGCCCGGCAGCAGCGCGAAGAGCCCGCCGGTGATCACCGCCGACGCCTGGACGCCGTTGGCGCCGGGGATCCAGTGCGCGTACCGGTCGATGAGGACGCCCATCGCGGCGGCGGGCATCGCCGCCGCCGCGAACTGGTAGAACTCCGGCAGCCCGCGCCCGGCGAGCAGCCACGCGAGCCGGTCGCCGAGCATCGCGGCCAGCGCGGCGGCGGCGAAGATGACCGGGCCGCCGCCGACCAGGACGCTGGCCGCGCCCGCGAGCAGCCCGGCGGCGCCGGTGAGCGCCCAGGAGCTGTACGGGTGCCGGTTGCGGCGGATCTCGGCGAGCCGGCGGTACGCGTCCTCCAGCGTCGCCTCGTGCGCGGTGATCTCCTCGACGAGCTGGAAGACCGCGGCGAGCCGGGTGTAGTCGGTGCCGCGGCGGCGCACCGTGCGGCTCATGGTCAGCGGCGGGTCGGTGAGCGAGGGCTGGAAGGAGATGCCCAGCAGCGTGAAGGTGACGTTCGGCTCGACGCGGGCCAGTCCGTACGCGTAGCTGACGCCGAGCATCGCCGCCTCGACGTCCTCGGCGCCCTCGCCGCCCGCGAGCAGCAGTTCGCCGATGCGCAGGGTCAGGTCGAGGACGCGCGGTACGGGGACCAGGTGCGCGGTTTCCTGGCGGTCCGCGGGGGTCTCGGGTGCGGGGCGCTCGGTGACGGGGATGCGGACCATGGCCCGCATCCGGTCCTGCCACCGCGCGTCGGTGGGCGGCAGGACGACCATCGGAATGCTCCCGGTGGTGCTGGTGAGGCTTGTCGGGCCCGTCGTACCCGTTGTTCCGGAAGCTCCGGCTGTTCCCGGTGCTCCTGTTGCTCCGGGCGTTCCCGCTGTTCCCGCTGTTCCCGCCGTTCCGCCGGGCGGGGCGAATGCGCTGCCCGTGACGACCGGGGGGAATGTGGTGCCTGTGGGGGGTGTGAATTCGGAGCGGACCTCGTCCGACTCAGGTTTTCCGTCGTCGGACACCGGTCGTGCTCTCCTTTCCGCAATCCGCGTTTCTGTGAATCCTGTGAATCACGGGAATCCCGCCGACGCCCCCGTTCCCCCGTTACGGCGTCGGTTCCCGCAGGTCAGCGCTTTTGCGCGCGGTGCCGGCCGGGGGTGCGCGGCGCGGCGGGAACCGGCTCGGGGCCACCCGCCGCCGGGCCCGCACCGGCGCCCGCCCCCGGAATCACGGCCTCCTTTTTCGCCTTGCCGCGCGACCGCAGGTATTCGATGCCGATCGGCACCACCGAGAGCAGCACGACCAGGACGAGCATCGCTTCGATGTTCTTGTGCACGAATTCGATCTGGCCGAGCCAGTATCCGAGTACGGTGACACCCGCACCCCACAGTGTCGCGCCGATGAGGTTGAAGGTGACAAAGGTGCGGTAGTTCATTCGGCTGACGCCTGCGACGATTGGGGTGAACGTTCGTACGATGGGCACGAAGCAGGCCATCACGATCGCCTTGGGTCCATGGCGCTCGAAAAAGGCATGTGCCTTCTCGATATTCTCCATCTTGAACAAGCGTGAGTCGGGCCTGCGGAACAGCGAGGGTCCGACCTTGCGGCCGAACAGATATCCCGCCTGTTCGCCGAGCACCGCCGCCACCGCGATCAGCGCGGCCACCAGCGCGAGCGGCTGGTGCAGCGTGCCGGTCGCCACCAGCAGACCGGTCGTGAACAGCAGTGAGTCTCCGGGCAGGAAGAAGCCGATGAGGAGCCCGGACTCGGCGAACACGATCAGCAGTACGCCCCACAGGCCGTACGTGTTGATCAGATGGTCCGGGTCGAGCCAGCTCGGGCCGAGCGCGATGGTCGTCACGGACCAAAACTATCAATCCAGTGTTGATACAAACGTTCCGCAACCTGCGGTTGGTGCACTACCTTCTCCGCAGCGTCATCCACGCACCACCCTAAGTTTCGCAAGTCTGGCATCTCTCCCCCCACGTGCCCCGTCACCGCGTCCGACCACCTGGCGGCTCCCGTTATGACTCGCGCCATCGCACTGCACGAAGTTTCCAAGTACTACCCGAAGCAGCCGTCGCCTGCTGTGGACCGGTTCTCGCTCGACATCGCACCCGGAGAGTTCCTGGTGCTGCTCGGCCCGTCCGGCTGCGGCAAGTCCACGGTCCTGCGCATGATCGCGGGTCTGGAGGACATCACCACCGGCGAGCTGCTGCTCGACGGGGAGTACTCCAACGACCTCGCACCCGGCGACCGCCGGATGGCGATGGTGTTCCAGAACTTCGCGCTGTACCCCAGCATGACCAGCCGGGAGAACATCGGCTTCCCGCTGCGCTTCGAGATGCCCGGTGAGGAGCACGGGCCCCGGGTCGACGAGACCGCCCGCATCCTCGGCATCGAGGAGATCCTGGACCGCTACCCCGGACAGCTCTCCGGCGGCGAGCGGCAGCGGGTCGCGATGGGCCGGGCGATCTCCCGGCACCCCTCGGTCTTCCTCATGGACGAGCCGCTGTCCAACCTCGACGCGAAGCTGCGCGCGCACCTGCGCGCCGAGATCGCCCGGCTGACCCACGGCATGGGCGTCACGACGGTGTACGTGACGCACGACCAGGCCGAGGCCATGTCGCTGGGCGACCGCGTCGCGATCATGCGCAGCGGTGTCCTCCAGCAGATCAGCACGCCGCGTGAGGCGTATCACCTGCCGGAGAACGTGTTCGTCGCTGCTTTCGTCGGCACGCCCCGGATCAATCTCCTCCAGGCGACGGTCCTGGCGCCGCTCGGCGGCGGCATGTGGATCGACTTCGGCCGCCAGCGGCTCGGCATGCCGGAACCGCTCAGCCTCGACCACCAGATGCTCCGCATCCAGCAGGGGCGCCGCATCATCGTCGGGCTGCGCTCGGAGGCCGTCCGCATCGCGCAGCCGAGCCAGGCGCACGCGGGCGAGGTCGTGCTGAGCGGGATCGTCGAGCACGTGGAGTACCAGGGCCACGAATCCCTGGTGCACCTCAACACCGGGTCGCGGCCCGCCGTCGTCCCCGAGCTGGAGGCCCCGCGGCCCGCGCAGGCGCCGTCCCGCTCGGGCAACCGGCGCGCGGCGAACGGCTCGGGCACCAGCCTCGGCAAGCTCGCGCAGAAGGCCGCGCGGCGCATCCAGGCGTCGGTGCCGGCGCGGGACGGCGGCTCCAACGGCGGCGTCCCGCCGCGGCCGAACCACGCGCCCGGCCGCGCTCCGGTGACGGTGATGGACCGCCCCCTGGGCGCGCCCGAGACCCAGACCGGCGACCTCGTGGTCCGCACCGGCCCCGACATCCGCGTCCGCCGCGGTGACCGCGTGCCCCTGCTGGTGGACCTCGCCCACCTGTACGTCTTCGACCACGAGGGCCAGCGCATCTGTCCCGCCCCGGTCCAGGCCCCCCGCCTGGAATAGCCGCGTCGGCGTATTCGCGGGTGCGGAGCGGGGAGGTGCGGGGCAGGCTGCCGATATGGGAATCGAAGAGTACGGCGGCGGCCAGGAGCAGGGCGCCGAGATCATTGTCGTCACGACGAACGACGTGCCCGGCTTCCGGGTCGAGCGGGTCATCGGTGAGGTCTTCGGCCTCACCGTCCGCTCGCGGCACCTGGGCAGTCAGATCGGCGCCGGGCTGAAGTCCATGATCGGCGGCGAGCTCAAGGGCCTGACGAAGACACTGGTGCAGACCCGTAACCAGGCCATGGAGCGCCTCGTCGAACAGGCCAAGGCGCGCGGCGCCAACGCCGTCCTCATGATGCGCTTCGACGTCACCGACGCCGCGGACCTCGGCACCGAGGTCTGCGCGTACGGCACCGCCGTGGTCCTCGCCCGCGAGTAGCCGCCGCGCGGGGCGCATGAGGTCCGGGGCACCTGAGGGGCGGCGCCCGGTCCGGGGTCTTGTCGTACCCCGGTGGAATGCTGGGCGTCGCCGACCTCAAGGAGGATGCCATGCAGGACACCTCGTCCCCGGACCCCGAGACCACGATGCTGCTGTCGTACCTGGACGCCCAGCGGCGTCACGTGCTGGGGATTCTGGAGGGGCTGGACGAGGAGGCGCTGCACCGGCCGGTGCTGCCGTCGGGGTGGAGCTGCGCGGGGCTGGTGCGGCACCTCGCGCTGGACGTGGAGCGCTTCTGGTTCCGCGGGGTGGTGGCCGGGGAGAAGGCCGTGATCGACGCGGCGCTGACCGGCCCCGACGATGCCTGGAAGGTGGGCCCGGAGGTTTCGGCCAAGGGCGTGCTCGACCTCTACCGCCAGGAGACGGCGCTCGCGGACGCCGTGATCACCTCGACGGCGCCGAGCGCCGCCCCGGCCTGGTGGCCGACCGAACTCTTCGGGCCCGACGGCGGCATTCGGGACCTGCGCGAGGCGATCCTGCACGTCACGGTGGAGACGGCCTGCCACGCGGGTCACCTGGACGCCGTCCGTGAGCTGATCGACGGCAGGAAGTGGCTCGTGCTCACCGAGTCCTGAGCCGGACGCGCGGCCCAGTCTCCTGGGGGAAGTTCCGGGGCGGGAGCGGGCGCGGGGCGGCGGGCGGGTGCAGGCTGGGCGGGTCGGGAAAGACGCCCGCGCACGCGCTGCCGGGCTCGCCACGGAAGGCTGACATGTCACTGCACAAAGGCACGGACTCCGCCCGCAACATCGCCGTCAACCCGTTCTTCGGTGAGGCGGACCCGGTCGACGGCCGGATGACGGCTCCGCCCAAGCACAAGCTGGCGGACGGACCCATGCCGCCGCACACCGCGTACCAGATCGTGCACGACGAGCTGATGCTGGACGGCAATTCGCGGCTGAATCTGGCGACGTTCGTCACGACGTGGATGGAGCCGCAGGCCAGTGTGCTGATGGCGGAGTGCGCCGACAAGAACATGATCGACAAGGACGAGTACCCGCGTACGGCGGAGCTGGAGCGCCGCTGCGTGGCGATCCTCGCCGACCTGTGGAACGCGCCGGACCCCAGCTCGGTGGTGGGCTGTTCGACCACCGGCTCGTCCGAGGCGTGCATGCTCGCGGGGATGGCCCTCAAGCGCCGCTGGATGCGGCGCACGCCCGGCTATCCGGCGACCGCGCGGCCCAATCTGGTGATGGGCGCGAACGTGCAGGTGTGCTGGGAGAAGTTCTGCGCCTTCTGGGAGGTCGAGGCGCGGCTGGCGCCGATGGAGGGCGACCGGCTGCACCTGGACGCGGAGTCGGCGCTCGCCCTGTGCGACGAGAACACCATCGGTGTGGTGGCCGTGCTGGGCTCGACCTTCGACGGGTCGTACGAGCCGGTCGCGGAGATCTGCGCGGCGCTGGACGCGTACGAGGAGCGGACCGGTACGCACATCCCGGTGCATGTCGACGGCGCGTCCGGCGCCATGATCGCGCCGTTCCTCGACGAGGACCTGGTGTGGGACTTCCGGCTGCCGCGGGTGGCGTCGATCAACACCTCGGGCCACAAGTACGGCCTGGTGTACCCGGGCGTGGGCTGGGCCCTGTGGCGGGACACGGAGGCACTGCCGGAGGAGCTGGTCTTCCGGGTGAACTACCTCGGCGGTGACATGCCGACCTTCGCGCTGAACTTCTCGCGGCCGGGCGCGCAGGTCGTGGCGCAGTACTACTCCTTCCTGCGGCTGGGCTGGGACGGCTACCGCGCGGTGCAGCAGGCCAGCCGGGACGTGGCGATGTCGCTGGCGGCGCGGATCGCGAAACTGGAGGACTTCACGCTGGTCAGCGCGGGTGACCAGTTGCCGGTCTTCGCCTTCACCACCGCGCCGGGGGTGGAGAACTACGACGTCTTCGACGTGTCGCGGCGGCTGCGCGAACGCGGCTGGCTGGTCCCGGCGTACACCTATCCGGCCGACCGCACCGATCTCGCGGTGCTGCGCATCGTCTGCCGCAACGGCTTCTCCGAGGACCTGGCGGACCTGCTGATGGAGGACCTGGGCCGCCTGCTGCCGGAGCTGCGCCGCCAGCCGCACCCGCTGAACCGCCCGGAGAACGTGGCGACCGCCTTCCACCACTAGCTGTCCGGGGGTCTCACGGCTGGCTGAGGCTCACCGCCAGCACCGCGCGGTCGTCGGCGACGGGCGCGCCGCCCGTCCAGGTGACCAGGTCCCGCAGCAGGACGTCGATGGCGTGCTGCGGGCCGGTCACCGGGCCGAGGCCGGAGAGCCGGATCTCGGGGTCGTAGAAGACGCCTTCGCGGTCGCGGGTCTCGGTCACGCCGTCGGTGACCAGCAGCAGTGTGGCGCCCGGCGGGAAGGACAGCTCTTCGGGCACCGTACGGACTCCGCCGAGGTCGCTCATGCCGAACGGCACGTCGGGGGCGGCGGCTTCGAGGGTACGTACGGTGCCGCCGTCGAGCAGGTACGGCGGCGGGTGGCCGCGGTTGAGCAGCCGCAGGGTGTCGCACACCTCCTCGGGGTCCTCGGGGCGGTGGACGAATTCGGCCAGCAGCCCGGTGGTGAAGCCCTCCAGGTACTCCTCGCCGCTGCCGCCGCCGCGCCGCTCCCGGTCCCGGTCCAGCGCCCGGTCCAGGCGCCGCGCGAGGCCCGGCAGGTCGGGTTCCTCGTCGGCCGCCTCGCGGAAGGCGCCGAGCAGCACCGCGACGCTGGCGACCGCGCCCATCCCCTTGCCGCGCACGTCCCCGATCAGCAGCCGTACGCCGTAGCGGGTCTGCTCGGCCGCGTAGACATCACCGCCGATCCGCGCCCCGCTCTGGGCGGCCTCGTACCGGGCGGCTATGGCCAGCGGGCCGATCCGGGGCGGCGGGTCGGGCAGCAGGGCGCGCTGGGCCGACTCGGCGACGTCCCGCACGGTGGCGAGCCGCCGCCCCGAACGGGTCAGCGCCCGGTTGACGGCGAGGCCGATGACGGCGGAGAGCACCACGTTCAGGATCTCGGCCACGCCGACGCCCTCGCGGATGATGCCGCCGTGGACGGTGAGCACGAAGACGCCCACCAGCGACGCCAGACAGGTGAGGACCGCGATGCGGGCGGACTGGATCGCGCCGGCCAGGACACAGGCTCCGGCCAGCATCGTGTCGCCGGTGTAGGGATTGGGCGTGACGAGGTCGAAGACCAGTCCGCCGACGATCATGGCGGCCGGGACCCAGCGCATCATGGCGGTGGGCCAAGGGGTCACAGTCCGCACATCGTCCACTTGAGGATAATATGCCCGATTCGGGGTGAAGGGGATGCCCCGGCGGAGCCGTCCGGGACGGAACGGGACGGATGCGTCCCGCGGTGATGCGGGCCGCGCCCGTCTGCGGCACGGTGGAGGGACCTCCGAAGGAAAGGTCCGTCATGGCCGAGCACACCTATCGGGTCACCGAGATCGTCGGCACCTCGCACGAAGGCGTGGACGCCGCCGTCAGGAACGGCGTCAAGCGGGCCGCGCAAACGCTGCGCGGTCTCGACTGGTTCCAGATCACCGAGGTCCGCGGGCACATCGTGGACGGCGAGGTCGAGCACTACCAGGTGGGGCTGAAGGTGGGGTTCCGTCTGGAGGACACGGACGGCTCCGCCGGGTAGCGCCCGCCGCACGGGGTGCGCCCCGTCAGGGGCGCCGGGCCCGCGACGGGCGGTGCGGCACCGCCCCGGTCGGCCGTACGGCGTCACCCGCTCGGCGCGGCCCGGCCCCCGTTCGGCGTATCACCGGTCGCCGTATCCGACAGGGCGTCAGATCCTTTTGTCATTAAGGCGGGTCATAGCCGGATTCGGCCCCGCCGTGGACGCTGACGCACTCTCGGGAGCCCGTATGAGCCAGGAGACGCCCACCCCGCCGCCCCCGCCGGGGTACACACCCCCGCCGCCCACGCCCCGCGAGTCCGCGTGGGCCGCAGGTGGCACCGTCTTCGCCGGGATGATGCTGGTGTTCGGCGGCGCGCTGGCGATCCTGGAGGGGATCGTCGGCATCAGGAAGAACTCGGTGTACGTCTCCACGCGGGACTACGTCTACAAGTTCGACGTCACGTCCTGGGGCTGGATCCACCTGGCGCTCGGCGTGGTCGCCGTCCTCGTCGGCTTCGGCCTGCTGGCCGGTTCCGCCTGGGCGCGCTGGGGCGGCATCCTGATCGCCGGGCTCAACCTGGTGGCGAACTTCATGTTCCTGCCGTATCAGCCGGTCTGGGCCGTGGTCATGATCGCCATCGACGTCTTCATCATCTGGGCGCTGGCCACGTACGAACCGGCCGGGCACGGTCACGGGTCGCACGGCGGCTCGCACGGCGGGCGGCACGGCACCTCCGCCCCGGGCGCCGGGGGCCGGCTGTGACGTACACGAGCCCCACACTGGAACAGCTCCGCCGCTGCACGGTCGCCGTCGACATCGGCGCCGCCCGTACCCGCGTCTACGTCCGCAACGTCGGCGTCGTCGCCGACGAGCCGAGCGTGGCCGCGGTCGACGTACGCACCGGCGCGCTGATCGCGGTCGGCGAGCGCGCCGAGCAGATGGCCGGGCGCACCCCCGGGCACATCCGGGTGGCCAGGCCGGTCGCGGGCGGCGCGGTCGTCGACATCGAGATGGCGCGGCGCATGCTCAAGCACGTGCTCGGCGACAAGCTCGGCAAGCGGTGGCGGCGCATGCCGGTGCTGCGCGCCGCGGTGTGCATGCCGCACGGCAGCGAGCCGATCGCGCGGCGCGCGGCCATCGAGACGCTGTACGGGCTCGGCGCGCGCAAGGTCGAGCTGGTGGACACGCTGATCGCCGCGGCGGTCGGCTGCGGGCTGCCCGTCGAGCACCCCGAGGCCACGATGATCGTGGTGTGCGGCGCCGGTACGACGCAGGTCGCCGTGCTGTCGCTGGGGTCCATCGTGGCCGCGGAGACGGTGCCGGTCGGCGGTGACGCCATCGACCGCGCGGTCGTGCAGCACCTGCGCAACCACCACGAGTTGATGCTGCCCAGCCAGTCGGTACGGCCGCTGCACCAGATGCTCGGCTCCCCCGGCACCGGCGGGACGGTCACCACCGAGGTCCACGGCCGCGACGTCGTCAGCGGCCTCGCCCGCTCCGTCCTCGTCGAGACCGAGGGCGTGCGCCACGCGATGCGCACCCCGCTCACCTCCGTGCTCGACGCCATCACCACCGTGCTGCGCGCCTGCCCGCCCGACCTGGTCGCCGACCTCGCCGACCGGGGCATCATGCTGGCGGGCGGCAGCGCCCTCATGCCCGGCCTCGACCTCATGCTCGGCCAGGCCACCGGCATGCCCGTCCACATCGCCCCCCGCCCCGACACCGTCGCCGTCCAGGGCCTCGGCGCCATGATCGAGGGCCGGGTCCGCCCCATGGTCCTCGACCCCCTGACGGTCTAGGCGTATTGACCACCAGCCCCCCGTCACCCGCGTCGACAACCCTCCGGGTCCCTACACCCAGGGCCGTCCGAGGGCACCCTCCCCCCACGGCGGGTGCCCTCCCAGGACGCGCCTTCAGCGCGCGGCCCGGTACGCCAGGCCCCGTACGAAGGCGTCCCGCACGCTCGCCCTCAGCTGCCGGGCCCAGGGCGGGTCGGTCTCGCCGCGCGCCGTGCTCCAGCAGGCGAGGGCGTAGCCGTACTCCGCCGGGCTCAGGTACCCCATCCGGTACCAGGGCTCGTCCCCGCGGCCGGTGAGCATCCGGTCGGTGAGATCGCCGACCGGCACCACCGAGTACCCGGCCGCCTTCACGTAGTCGTCCGCGGCGTTGGCCGTCAGGACGCCCATGCCGAGGTGGACGGTCACCAGGTCGGTGAGGCGCTCCTCCTGCGCGCGGGAGATGCCCAGCCCGGCCACCCGCCGCTCGCCGACCAGCCGGGCGTGCGCCAGCTCGTGGGCGACGAGCCCCGCGAACGCGTCGGGCCGCGCGGCCACACCGCGGTCCAGTTCGATCACCGCCCGGCCGAGCACCTTGCGGTATTCAGCGACCTGGTGCCTCTTGCCCGGGACCTGCTCCGGGGAGTCCACCAGCAGCACACGGACGCCGGAGACGTCCGCGCCCATCACCGCGCCGATCCGCCGCACCAGCGGCTCGACCCGCTCCCGCGTGCCGCTGAAGTCCGCGGGGACGAAGCCCGGCAGCGCGATCTCGCGGTGCGCGGTCGCGGGCCCGAACTCCTCGGCGCACCACCGCAGCCACCGCTCGGTCCAGGCCCGCTCCCTGTCCGGTACGGGACACGCTCCCGGTACGTCGGCCCGCAGCCACGGTTTCGGCTCCGTCGTCCTCGGCCCGCCCGGCGCCGGGTCCCTCGCCCGCAGCCAGTCCGCCACCCCGTCCGGCACCCGTCGGCCCATGCCACCCCCCCGGTGTTCCCACCCGCCCTCTCCCCCCAGGACGCCCCCCGACCTCCCGCCAGTTGCAGCAGCCGGGCCCGCCGCTCGCCACTGACCGGCGCGGGTCCTCGCGGCTCCCGCCGCCGCGGCCGCCGGAGGTGAACACGGCGTGGCCGGGGGCGGAAATGTGGTCGGCGGGGATCGCGGGGGGCGCCCGGGGGCTGGGAGCATGCGGGCGTGACGGGTGCGGCGGCGGGAGAGTTGAGGCGGCGCCTCGGTGTGGGGGACGCCGTGGTGATCGGCCTCGGGGCGATGATCGGCGCCGGGGTCTTCGCGGCGTTCGCTCCCGCGGCCCGCGCCGCGGGCACCGCGCTCCTCGCGGCCCTGGCGGTCGCTGCCGTCGTGGCGTACTGCAACGCGACGTCCTCGGCGCGTCTGGCGGCCCGCCACCCGCGCTCCGGCGGGACGTATGTGTACGGCACGGAGCGGCTCGGCCCCCTCTGGGGCTACCTGGCCGGGTGGAGCTTCGTGGCGGGCAAGACGGCCTCGTGCGCGGCGATGGCGCTGACGGTGGGGGCGTACGCGTGGCCCGAGCACCGCCGCGCGGTGGCGGTCGCGGCCGTGGTGGCCCTGACGGCTGTGAACTGCCTGGGCGTACGGAAGGCCGCCTGGCTGACCCGGCTGATCGTGGCGGTGACCCTCGCGGTCCTCGCGGCGGCGGTCACCGCGTGCCTGACCAGTACGCGGGCCGACGCGGGACGGCTGGCGTGGGACGGTGCCGCCTCCGGCCCGCACGGCCTGCTCCAGGCCGCCGGTCTGCTCTTCTTCGCCTTCGCGGGGTACGCCAGGATCGCCACGCTCGGCGAGGAGGTGAAGGACCCGGCGCGGACCGTCCCCCGCGCGATCCCGCTGGCGCTCGGCGTGACCCTCGTGGTCTACGCGGCCGTCGCCGTCGCCCTGCTGACCGTTCTCGGTCCCGACGCCCTGGCCCGCTCGGCCGCGCCCCTCACCGACGCCGTCCGTACGGCCGGGGTGCCGGGTCTGGCCCCGGTGGTCCGCGTCGGCGCGGCCGTGGCCGCCCTCGGCTCCCTGCTGGCGCTGATCCTCGGCGTCTCCCGTACCACCCTGGCGATGGCACGCGACCGGCACTTCCCGTACGCGCTCGCCGCCGTCCATCCGCGCCACGGGACCCCGGTCAGGGCGGAGGCGGCGGTCGGCGCCCTGGTCGTGGCGCTCACCGCGACCACCGATCTGACCGGGGCGATCGGCTTCTCGTCCTTCGGCGTCCTCGTCTACTACGCCGTCGCCAACGCCAGCGCCCTGCGGCTGGGCGCGGACGAGCACCGGCCGCACCCGGCCGTTCCGGTCGTCGGCCTGACCGGCTGCGCGGTGCTGGCCGCGCGCCTCCCCCCGGCCTCGGTGCTGGCCGGTCTCGGCGTGACGGCGGTCGGCGCGGTGGCGTACGCGGTGTCCCCGCGCCGCCCCGGCCGGTCGTCCTGAGCGGCGCCCGGTGTCGACCGCGCCGAGCAGTGGCCGCCTCGGGCGGACGACCGGCGTAAATCGCGTGACCGCCTCCAGGGGCAGCGGCGAGACTGACGCCATGACCGGTTCCGCACCGCCTCACCCGCTTCGACCGCGCGCGCTGGGGCCCGGGGATCTCGTGGTCCTCGCGGCGCTGTCCGGTCCGCTGTCCGCCGCGCACGAGCCCCATGTCGAGCGGACGGTGGCGGTGCTCGAACGGATGGGATTCCGCGTGCGCCGGGCTCCGCTGCTCGAAGCGGGCCGAAGCCATTGGTGGAGCGCGGCCGCACCGGCGGAGATCGCCGCAGAGCTCAACGGCCTTCTGCGTGATCCCGAGGTGCGCGCGATCGTCGCGAGTGACGGCGGCCAGACGGCGCTCGGCTACCTCGACCTGATCGACGTCGAGGCGATCAGGGCCGACCCCAAGCCGATCCTCGGCTACAGCGACATCTCGCTGCTGCATCTGGTGCTCCACGCACGCACGGGCCTGGTCGGGTTCCACGCCGACATGGCCGTCCCCGGCTTCGGCGGGCACTGGCGGTCCGCGCCCGCTGCGCGCCAGGCGGAACTCGAGAAGCTCTACTCCAGGCTGCTGACCTGTACCGAGGCGATCGGCGCGCTGCCCGCGAGCCCGTCGTGGGAGTGCTGGCGTCCCGGCCGTGCCGAAGGCCGTCTGATCGGAGGGGTGATCAACCGCGTCGTGCTGGCGCAGGCGACGCGGTTCGCGCTGCCGCTCGAACGGTTCGACGGCGCGGTGCTGTTCTGGGAGGAGACGGGCGGCCTGGCCTCGCACGTGTGGAGCTATCTGCAAGTGCTGCGGCACTCCGGCGTCCTCGACCGGATCTCCGGCATGGTCGTGGGCGTTCCGGGCGGGATCGGCGGACTTGAGCCCGGCGCGTCCCCGACCCTGCCCGAGCTGGTCCTCGACGTCCTCGGCGACCGTGACATCCCGGTCCTGGGCAATGTCGAGTTCGGGCACGCCGGTCCGAATCTGCCGATGCCGGTCGGCATTCGCGTCGGCCTCGACGCGCGACGGCGGACGTTGTCGCTCCTCGAACCGGCGGTGGGGCCGCGCGCGGCGACAGGCCCCGTCGGCTGAACACCGCCGATCAGCGAGCGGACGGCGAGCGGACGCGGTCACCGGCGGTGAGAGGGCGTCCACGCGGACGCGACCGTGGGGGCCGGGCGCGGGCTCTCCTCGGACGAGCGGTGGGGCCGGGGTTCAGAAGCGGGCGCGGTCGGCCGCCGCCTCGCCGTGGCGCCAGCCCTCGGCGTCGCGGCCCTTGAGCCGCGAGGTGGTGGTGGACGGGAACATGCGGCGGGTCGCGTCGCGTACGTCGACCTCGCGGGCGGCGAGGACGGGCAGCAGGTCGGCGGGCGGGGTGGCGGTCTCGGCCTGGGCCTCCCGGGTGGCGGCGGCCAGGCGTTCGCGGACGCGGCCCGCGTAACCGATCAGGAAGGACTCGCGGAAGTCGCGCGAGCGCGAGGTGCCGCCGCGCAGGGCGTGGTCGGCCTGGACGAGCAGCGAGGTGTAGAGGAGTTCGACGGCCTCCAGGTCGGTCGCGAAACCGACCACCGTCGAGAAGCCGAAATCGGCCGCCCACACCGCCTGGCAGCGGTTCGCCGCCGCGACGGCGTCCAGCAGCAGGGCCTTCGCGCCCTCGTACGGGCGGTCCACCCCGATCCGGCACGCGCCGGGGCCCCGGCCCGGCGCCCCGGGCGCTCCCGTGGCCGCGACCAGCGCCTCGTCGATGCTGTGCCTGGCCATCAGGTGCTGGGCCTTCGCCGACAGCGCCTCGGCCTCCTCGGGGAAGCCGGTGGACTCGGCCTTCGCCAGCAGCGCCCGGATGCGGGCGAGCATCTTGGAGTGCGGGCCGGTGGCCGGGGCCGCCGACGCGGGGCCCGGCGTCAGAGGGGTGATGCGGGGCAGCCGCCCGTACAGGCAGAGCAGTTCCACGAGGGCCGTCGCCGTACTGAAGCGGTCGAGCCGCTCGCTGCGGGCGAACTCCGCGAGGAAGGGTTCCTCGCCGTCCCCCGCGGCCCGCGCCAACCGCTCGTGCCGCGCGTCGAGTTCCCGCCCCGCCATCCGTACGAGGTCCCGAAGCTCCCACCCGCGCGCCCCGCACTCCCGCACCACCCGCCCGGCCAGCTTCCCGGCCGCGCCCTCCCACCTCTCACCCGCGGCGGCCAGCACCGACGCCGCCGCGTCCACGGCGGCTTCCTCCGCCGTCGCCCCCGCGCCGGAGACCACCGCCGCCGCATACGCCCGCTCGAACTCGTCCACGGATCCATGGTCGCCGACGCGGCGCGCGCCGCTCGCCGGCCCCCGCGGGCCGAGCGCCTACGCGGTCCCCCGCACGGGCCCCGAGAGCCGGAACGTGTTGCGGCCATGTCAATCCGTCCCTTAGGTTGACGCGCGTCGACACAGCCTGCGCGCAGAGGAGTTGATGTGCTGTCCGTGCTCTGGTGACGCCGCCCCGACCGGGCTCACCGGCCGCTCACAGTCCCGGCACCCGCACCCCGACTCCCACCGCCGACGACCGCACCGCTACACCCCCCGGCTCAGCGCGTCAGAGCGTGTCCCCCTCCACACACCCCTGGGAGCATCATGTCCGCAACCACCCCCTCGCGGTTCAGGCCAGCCACCCGCGGTACGGGCTCGGGCCGGAAGACGGCCTGCGCGGCCGGGCTGCTGGCCGCCGCCGTGACCCTGCTGGTCCTGCCCGGCACCGCCTCCGCGTCGACCGCCGCCGCCGACGGCCGCGGCACCCCGACCCGTATGACGCACCCGGATCAGGACCACGCCGGATCGGGGCTCGGGAGCCAGGGCGCGGGAACGCTGTCGGCCGCGGCGCGGGCGGCCGTCGGCACGGGCCCGGCCGGTCTCGACGTCAGCGGTTACCAGGGCAACGTCGACTGGGCGTCCGTCAAGAGCAAGGGCGCCGCCTTCGCCTACGTCAAGGCCACCGAAGGCACCACGTACACGAGCCCGAACTTCTCCCAGCAGTACAGCGGCTCCTACAACGCCGGGCTGGTCCGCGGCGCCTACCACTTCGCGCTGCCGAACAATTCGAGCGGTACGGCGCAGGCCGACTGGTTCGTCGGCCACGGAGGCGGCTGGAGCGCCGACGGGAAGACGCTGCCGCCCGCCCTGGACATCGAGTACAACCCGTACGGGGCCACCTGCTACGGGCTGAGCCAGAGCGCGATGGTGAGCTGGATCCGGGACTTCAGCAACGAGGTGCGCACCAGGACCGGGCGCTACCCGACGATCTACACCACCACCGACTGGTGGACGTCGTGCACCGGCAACAACAGCGGTTTCGGCGCCACCAACCCGCTGTGGGTGGCCCGTTACAGCAGCGGCCCCGGCACGCTGCCGGCCGGCTGGTCGGCCCAGACGATCTGGCAGTACGCCGACTCCGGCACCTTCCCCGGTGACCAGGACACCTTCAACGGCACCCTCACCGACCTCCAGAACTTCGCCAAGGGCAGCGGCTACAACCCGCCGCCGACCACGAGCTGGCCGACCGTCCAGCAGGGCGCGAGCGGCGAGCGGGTCAAGACGGTCCAGTACCTGCTCAACGCGCACGGTTCGTCCTTGGCGGTGGACGGTGCCTTCGGCGCGGGTACGAACACCGCCGTCCGCTCCTTCCAGTCCGCCCACGGCCTCACCGCCGACGGCGTCGTCGGCCCCAACACCTGGCAGGCCCTGATCGTCACCGTGCAGCAGGGCTCGTCGGGCGCCGCGGTCCAGGCCGCGCAGAGCCAGCTCAACGCGCACGGTTCGTCCCTGGCCGTGGACGGCGCCTTCGGCGCGGGCACCAACACCGCCGTCCGCTCCTTCCAGTCCGCCCACGGCCTCACCGCCGACGGGATCGTCGGCCCGAACACCTGGCAGGCCCTGGTCTCCTGACCCTCGGCACGCCCTGACCGGACAGCGGCAGCACCCGCGATCCCGGTACGGCACCCCGGTCGCGCTCCACCGGCCGGGGTGCCGTTCGCGTGAACGCGGAAGGCATGGGTCACCGCGCGCCGGCGCCGCGCGACATCGGCCCCCTCCCGGGGCCGGGGGCCTCGGGCGACGGGCGACGGGCGACGGGCGACGGGCGACGGGCGACGGGCGACGGGCGACGGGCGACGGGCGACGGGGTCAGCGTTCGCCCTGGGCGACCTCGATGGAGCCGTGGAGGTCGTGGGCGGCCTGGAGGGCGCTGGCGGCGGACAGGGCGAGGCAGGAGGCCAGGACGAGGGCTATGGCGCGGGGGGCGCGGGCGCGGAGGTGGGGGGTGGTCGGGGGGTGGGCCAGGAGGGCGGCGACGCGGCGCGGCACGGGCCCGGTGGCGGCCGGGAGCGCGGCGTGCGGCCGGACGCCGGGCCGGGAGGCGAGGGCGGCGCGCCCGATGGCGCGGGCGGCGAGGCGGCGGTCGCCGACGGCGAGGGCGGCGGACTCGTCGGCCCAGCGTTCGAGGGCGTAGGACAGCGGCCCGCGCAGGCCGCGCAGGGCGGGGTGGCAGGAGGAGGCGAGGGCGAAGGCGGCGAGGAAGAGGTGGTGGCGCCCGGCGAGGTGGGCCCGCTCGTGGGCGAGCAGCGCCTCGCGCTCGGCGGGACCGAGGGCGCGCAGCATGCCGGTGGTGACGACGATCCGGCCGGGCCGTCCGGGCAGCGCGTACGCGTCGGGGCCGGGGTCCTGGAGGACGGTGAGGTCACCGGCCGCCGTACCGGCCGCGACGGCGCGCCTGCGGGCCCGCGCGGCGAGCACGAGGTGGCGGCGCGAGGTGCGGACCAGCGCCGTGACGACGGCGGCCAGCAGCACGGCGGCGACGCACGCGGCGGCCACCGTCACCTGGTCGCCGACCACCGGCAGCACGAAGTGCGCGAAGGCGGCGACCGGCGGGAGCCGCAGGGCGCCCGCCCCGGCGAGCAGCAGCAGCGCGGTGGTGCTGCACGCGGCGAGCGCGACGGCGGACCCGGCGAGCAGCCAGGCCGCGGCGCGCGGCGGCAGCGCGTCCGCCAGCCGCCGCGCGGCGGGCACGGCGAGCAGCGGGAGCAGCAGCGGCGCCCAGACGGCGAGGTTCACGGGCGGCGGCCCTCCGAGGCGGGGCCGGCGGGGCCGGGGGCAGGGGACGGCCCGTCGTCCTCCGCCTGGACCAGCAGCTCGCGCAGCAGCCGTTCGTCGTCCGGGTCGAGCTGGGAGACGAAGCGGGCCAGGACCGTACCGCGGTCGTCCTCACCGGACTTGTCCAGCTCGGTGCGCATGCGGCGGGCGGCCAGGCCCGGCGAGTCCTGGACCGGCAGGTAGGCGTAGCCGCGCCCCGAACGGGTGCGGCTGACGGACCCCTTCTCGTAGAGGCGCGCGAGGATCGTGGTGACGGTGGTGCGCGCGAGGGCGGTGCCCAGGTCGCGCTGGACGTCGGCGGGGGTCAGGGCGCGGCCGTCGGCCGCCCACAGCGCGGCCAGCACGCTCGCCTCGAGTTCACCCGAAGGCCGCCGGGCCGACGCGTTGGCCTCCGTCATGGATCGCCCCTTCCGGCTCGTTCGTCTACAGTTCTGTAGACCGACTACACGACTGTAGTCGGGGAGGGTGCCGCGCGGCACCCCAGGACCCATTATGGGAGGGCCCCACCGTCATGCCCCTGCCCGCGCTCGATCAGGCCGTGAACGTCCTGGACGCGACCTCCCTGCTGTCGTCCTTCGGGGCCATCGGCATCGCGGTCATCATGTTCGCCGAAACCGGCCTGCTCATCGGCTTCTTCCTGCCCGGCGACTCGCTGCTCTTCACCGCCGGGCTGCTGTGCGTGCCCGGCGCCTCCGATGTGGTGCATCTCTCGCTGTGGCAGGTGCTGCTCGCCGCCGTGGCCGGGGCGCTGCTGGGGGCGCAGACCGGTTACGTGATCGGACGGCGCGGCGGCCCCGCGCTGCTGAACCGCACGAAGAACGCCAAGCTGCACCAGGGCGCGGCCAGAGCCGCGGAACTCCTCGAACGGTACGGCCACGCCAAGGCCGTCGTCCTGGCCCGCTTCATCCCCATCGTGCGCACGGTGCTCAACCCGCTCGCCGGGACGCTGAACGTGCCGGTCCGCACCTTCACCGTCTGGCAGATCGCGGGCGGCGCCGTCTGGACCGTCGGCCTGGTGCTCGGCGGCTACGGGCTCGGCTCGTCGATCCCGCACGTGGACACGTACCTGCTGCCGATCGTCGCGGTGATCGTGGTCGTCTCGCTGGCGCCGCTGGTCCTGGAGGTACGGCGCAGCCGCCGCGACGGCGCGAAGGCGGCCGACGCCGAGCCCGTACCCGCCGCGTCCGCCCCCGCCGTGACGACCCCCGCCGCCTCTGACCCGGAGCGCCCGTGACCTCGCAATTCGACGCGGGCCTGTACCGCTGGATCACCGACCTCGCGGGGCGCACCCCGCAGCCCGTGGACGACACCGTCCGCTTCTTCAGCGACTACGGGCTCGGCCTCTTCGCCGTCCTGATGCTGATCGTCTGGTGGCGGGCCCGCCCCGCCGGGTCCGCCGCGATGGCGGCGGCGCTGGCCGTGCCGTTCACCGTCGTGGTCGCCTTCCTCGTCAACGACGGGGTCAAGGCGGTCTTCGACGAGCAGCGGCCCTGTCAGACGATGCACACCGTCACGGTCGAGACGTGTCCGGCGCTCGGCGACTGGTCCTTCCCCAGCAACCACTCCGCCATCGCCGCGGCCGCCGCCGTCGGCCTGCTCTTCGCCGACCGGCGCCTGGGACTGCGCCTCGCCGTCCCCCTCGCCCTCCTCATGGCCGCCTCCCGCGTCTGGATCGGCGTCCACTACCCGCACGACGTCGTCGTCGGCCTCCTCGTCGGCGCCCTCGTCGCCTGGCCCGTCTCCCTCCTGGCTCCCCGCGCCGCCCCCGCCGTCGACCGCCTCCGCGCCACCAGACTCCGCCCCCTGGTCCACGCCCTGCGTCCCGCCGCCGAATAGCCTTCCGGGGTACGGCCCCGGTCGGTTGACCGCGCCGCGCTGTGGCGCGGCCCGGGGCTCGGGGCTCGGGGCTCGGGGCTCGGGGGTCTGCGTACGGGTCTGCGTACGGGGCTACATGCGGGATTTCAGGACGTCGACCTCGCAGCCCGGGGCGAACGGGTCGAAGCCGTGTTCGGTCAGCCAGCGGACGCCCAGGAGGGCGCGCAGGGACCACCAGGCGCGCAGGGCGTCGAGGTCGACGTCGGCGCCGTAGCCGGTGAGGAGGTCGCCGAGGCGCTCCTCGTGGCCGAGGGTCAAGGTGGCGAGGTCGAAGAGGGCATCGCCCCGGCCCGCCTCCGACCAGTCGATGATGCCGGTGACCTCGGCGCCGTCGACGAAGACGTGATCGATCTGGAGGTCGCCGTGCGCGAACACCGGGGTCCACGCCCGGAGCGCGGCCTCGGCGACCCGGCGGTTGCGGGTGACCAGGGCGGCGGGCAGGACGCCGCTGGTCACCAGCGCCTCGCACTCGCCGTCGAGTTCCCCCGCCAACTCGCCGGGGTCGCGGCGGCGCCGGCCGGGCCAGGGCGGCAACGGCGCGTCGTGCAGCCGCCGGACGGCGGCGCCCGCCGCGGCCCACGCCGCCGGGGACGCGGGCGACGGCTCACCGAGGCGGCCGAGCGCCGTGCCCCGGACCGCGGCGAGCGCGAGCACGGGCGGCTCGCGCCACAGGATCTCCGGGGTCGGGACCGGCGCCAGGGCCATCGCCTCGACCTCGACGTCGATACGCGCCTGATCGGCGTCCACCTTCAAGAACACGTCGCCGACGCGCAGGGTCGCGCGCTCGGAGTGGGCGACCACCACATTGACCTCGTCCATGGGCGGCAGTATCCGGGGGGAGGGCCCCGGCGTCACCGGATTTGCCGCGTGGGCCGACGCGGCCGGCCGTGTCCCGCTACCCCACGGCCGTACCGCCCCCCGCGTAGGCGGACCTGATGGCGGACCACCGGGCCGCCTCGGCGGGGGTGAGGCGGTCGCGGAGGGCGGCGAGGTGGAGGAGGGCGGATTCGGCGCCGGAGGCGAGGGTCTGCGCCTCCGCGCGGTAGTGGTCGTCGATGACGGCCTCCAACTCGGCCTCGTTCATGGCGGGTTGGATACGGGCGGCGAGGCGGGACATCGTGCGGTAGGAGCCCTGGAGGAGGAACGGCGGCTCGGTGCGCGAGGCGTCGGTGCGGGCCGCGGACGCGATATAGGCGGCGTTGACGGCCAGCACGGTGGCGCGGGCGCGCAGCAGATGGCGCAGGACGGCCACGATGTCCTCGCGCTCGGCGGCCGGATAGGGGTGGGCGAGGTCGTCCGCGCGGGCGGTGGGGTCGTCCTCGGCGAGCCGGATGAGGAGTTCGAGGTCGCCGCGCTCGCGCCCGGCCAGCGGCGCGAGCGTCTCGTTGGCGGTGAGCGCGTTCTCCACGTAGCTCAGCGCGAAGAGCGCCTCCCTGCCGGTCAGGACGTCACCGAGGTTCCAGACGTCGGCGCGGTTGGCGAGCATGTCCGGGACGCGGAAGAGGCGGCCGGACTCGGTGTACGGGTTGCCCGCCATGCAGACCGCGAACCGCTTGCCCCGCAGGTCGTACGTGCCCGCCGCGCCCTCGACGCGGCGCTGCGCGTCGCACAGCGTGATGAATTTCTGAAGGAGCTCGGGCGAGGTGTGCTGGATGTCGTCCAGGTAGAGCAGCACGTTGGAGCCCAGCTCCAGCGCGAAGTTGATCTTCTCGACCTCGCGGCGCGAGGTGGCGTCGGGGGCGCGCTCGGGGTCGAGCGAGGTGACGCCGGTGCCGAGCGCGGGCCCGTCGATGGTCACCAGGGCGAGGCCGAGCCGGGCGGCCACGTACTGCACGAGCGAGGTCTTGCCGTAGCCGGGCGGCGACATCAGCATCAACAGGCCGCCGGACGGGCCGAATTGGCGGGCGAGGTTGTCGCCGATGAGCGGCAGCGACACCTCGTCGAGCAGCCGGTTGCGGACGAAGCCGGTCAACGGCCGCGGGCGGTAGGCGTCCAGGTCGAGGCGGTCGCGCTCGGCGGCCACCACGGAGGTGCGGTGCCGCTGGTAGGTGCGGTAGGCGGGGACGTCCTCGGCCCTGAACCGCCGTACGCGGGTGAGGGTTTCGTCCAGGCGTACGGCCATCCGCCGGGCGGTGATCCGGGGGTGGGTGCCCAGCAGCCCGGTCACGGTGGTGCCGACGGCGGCCTCGGAGGCGTAGACAGCGAGGTCGGGACCGCAGACGAACGCGGCGGCGGCCTCGGCGAGTTCACCGTCCGCGGTAGAGACGGAAGAGACGGAAGAGGCCGAAGACACCGAGGAGCTCGTGGCATGCGCGCCGAGCCAGCCCGTCACGAGCTGCCAGCGCGCGCCCAGGTCGTCGCCGAGCGCCCCGAGGTCGTCGAGGAACTCCTTGTACGGCACGCCCTGCGCGCCGCCGAGCGCGGAGACGAACCGCTCCCGCAGCGCCCGCGCCTCGGCGCCGCCGACGAAACCGGTCCGGTCGGCGGCCAGTTCGGCCACCAGGTAGTCGCCGACGGGCGTCCCCTCGCCCACCGCGCCGATCGGCCCGAGTCCGGCACGGGCGGCGAAGTCCCGTACGGCGAAGTCGAGTTCGGCGGCCAGCTCGGTCAGCGCGGGCACGGCGGCGGCGGAGTCCCCGAAGGCGGACGCGGCCCTGCTCAGCGAGCGGGCCCTGGTGGTCCAGGCCGGCCGGGCGGCCGGGGCGGCGCCATGGGTCCAGAAGAGCTGGGCCAGGGCGCGGTCGGCCGCGGGGTGGCGGAGCAGGCCCGCGGCCGTGTCCAGCTCGTGCAGCGCGGTCAGCAGCAGCGTCGCGTCGTGGTCGTGGACACCGCGCTCGTAACCCTCGTCGAGCCGGGCCGCGGCGGCCTCCTTGACCAGCGCGGGGATGTCGGTCAGAGCGCCGGGGGCGTCGAGCAGCAGGGTCGCGGCGAGGTATTCGGCGCGGTACAGGTCGGGCGACTCCGAGACGACCGGGCGGTCCCAGAAGCGGCGGGTGGCCGCGAAGGCGGGGTCGGCGACCGGCACGAGGTAGTCGGTGCCCGAGATGGTGAAGGCGAGGCCGTCCGCGTGCGGGACGAGGGCGAGTTCCAGCGGCTGGGTGTTGACGGCGAAGCGGTGGCGGCCGAGCCGGATCACCGTGCCGTCCGCGTCGTAGAGGTCGAGCCGGTCGCGCAGCGAGCGGCCCGCGTCCTGCCGGGCCGCGGCCAGTGCCGCCTCGGCCTCCGCGGCCCGCGCCGGGTCGCCGAGGTCCCGCAACTGCGCGGCGATCCGCCGGTGCTGGGCGGCCATCGGGTCGGACGCGAAGTAGGTGTTGACGTCGTCAAGGCTGGGCAGCGCGGCGGCGCGGCGGCGCACCCCGGCCAGGACACGCTCGGCGGAGGCCGCCAACCGCTGGGCCCGCTGGGCGCGTTCGTCGGCGAGCGCCTGCTTGCGGGCGGCGAAGGTCTGGTGGATCTCCTCGCGACGCTCGTCCAGGGCCGCGAGCCGGGTGTCGTCGGCGGCGAAGCGCGTGGTCAGGTTCTCGATCCTGACCAGCAGCCGGCCGAGCTGTTCCTCGCAGCTCTCCGGGGTGTCGGCGGCGGCCAGCGCCCCGCTGACGCTCTGCGCCAACAGCGCGCTCTCGGCGGCGAATTCGCCCTCGGACTCGGCGGCGGCCAGCTCCCTGCGGCGGCCGTCGAGCACGGCCCGCGCCTGGTTGACGGCGCCGAGCACGTCGGCGACGGCGGCCAGGATGCGGGTGCGGACGGTCGCGTCGTCGATCTCCAGGGTGCCGACGATCTCGGTGACGGTGGCGAGCCCGGTGGCCTGCTCGTCCAGGACGGCGGCGACCTCGGCCGCGTCCGCCGCGGCCCCGATGGCCTCGGCGTCGGCGGCGGTCGCGGCGACCCGGTCCCGGTAGCCGTCGAAGGCGTGCTCGTCGGCGAAGTACCCCGCCGCGCGGCGCGCGGCGTCCGCCAGGTCCTTGGCCAGGCTCGCGGTGAGCGCGTCCAGGCGCTCGGCGTCGACGTACCGCATCTCGCGCAGGGACATCAAGTGGCCCTGTGCGCGCCGCAGTTCGGTGAGCCGTTCGACCCACTCGTCCGCGGACTTCACGGCCTCGCCGCGCGCCTGCCGGACGAGGGCGGCGATACGGGCGGCGCTCTCGTCGACGGCGGTCGCGGCGCGCGCGGTCAGGTCGCGTACCCGCGCGTACTCGGCGAGCACCTGCCGTCCGGTGTCGCGGACCTGGGCCAGCGGCGCGACCAGGTCGCCGGAGGCCGCGTCTGTCGAAGCGGCGTCCTCCTCGATGTCGCCGAGCCAGTGGTAGCGGTCGAGCACCCGCTCGCACTCGCCGACCAGCGCCTCGTAGCCCGGCAGCGCGGGCGCGGCCTCCAGGGCCAGGGCGGTACGGGCCACCGACAGCGTGTCCGCGACGGCCCGCACCAGGTCCGGGTTGCCGATCCGCTCCAGCGGTCCGCCGCCGACCGGCTGCGCGGCGGCGTAGGCGTCGGACAGGAACGGCGTCTCCCAGCGCTGCACCATGTGCACCCGGGCCGCCTCGCCGCCGTCGGCCGGGCGCAGCGTCAGCAGCGTGCCGTCCTCGTAGAGCGCGGCGCCCTGGACGTGCAGCGGCGCCGCGGCCTCCTTGCGGATGAGGTTGTACGGCAGCAGCAGGCGGCGGCCGTCGGCGGCGAGGAAGACGTACAGCACGTCCTCGCCGTTCGCGGACCGCACGATCCGCTCGAACTCCAGCTCCTCCGGACCGGTTTCGTACGCGCGGGTGCCGCCGGTGGCGAGCGCGTAGCCGCCGGGGAAGACCACGCCCTGGTCGTCGGGGAGCCGCAGGCACGCCTGGCCGAGGGCGTCGAGCCGTTCGATCTCGCCGGTCCTGGTGTTGACCGCGAAGTGCCGGTCGGCGTTCTCGCGGTACGGCCGGACACGCAGCAGCACCAGCGGGCCGACGGTGGCGTAGGCGACGTCGGCGTCCGCGAGGGCCTGGAGCGCGTCCTCGACCGGCTCCTCGTACGACGCCTCGTCGGCGCCGATGGCGAGCGTGCCGCCGGAGGTGGCGACGGTGACGGTGCCGCCGTCGGCCGCGGTCAGCGCGAGGTGCGGGTCGCGCCCCGCCACCTGGTCCTCGCGGGTGACGGCCGCCCAGGTGACGGTGTAGACGCCGCCGTCGGAGTCGGCCCACTCCTCGCGCGCGGTCCCCTCGTACGCGCAGCTCCCGTCGGGCGCGACCCGCCAGCCGACCACGCGGACGTCGCCGACGCCGGGCCCGGTGCTGAAGACCGCGAGCAGCCGCCCCTCGGCGACGCGCAGCCGCAGCAGCCGCGTCTGCCGGTAGTAGCGGTACAGCTCGCCGAACTCCCGTACGAACACGGGGTCGTCGAGCAGCCCGGCGGGACCCGCGTCGCCGCCGCCCGCACCGCCCTCGCCGCCCGCACCGCCCTCGCCGCCCGCACTGCCCTGCCCGCCCCCACCGGCCTCGCCGACCGACGCCGCCGGGAGCGCCTGGAAGACGTCGCCGACCGAGGTGACCTCCGGCGGGTTCGAGGCGAAGAGCAGATACGGGCCGACGGCGGCCACGTCCGCCGCCTGCGCGGGGTGGGCGGTGCGCAGCCGCTCGGTGCCGTCCAGGCGCAGCTCGGTGGTGCCGAACACCTCCTGGCGACGGGAGTTGAGCGCCCCCGCCCGGTCCGCGAGCAGCCGCGCGGACGCGGTGAGCCGTGCGCGCAGCACCTCGTACGCGTCCCCGTCCAGCCCGCCCGCGGCTGACCCGCCCGCCGGGCGCGGCCCCCCTGAGGCCGCGCCCGGCGAACCCTCGGGTGCCGTGCCCCGCGACTCCTGCGCCCCGCTCACGCCCGGCCCCCTCACTTCTTGACGAGACCGTTGGCCGAGGAGGCCGCGGGCTGGGCGTCGGGCGCGGCACCGCGCAGAGCGCTCAGCGGCGCGTCGGCCAGGCCCAACGACCGTGCCTGGTCGAGGAGTTTGTTCAGCGAACCCGTTTGGGGACCGCCCTCGGCGATCAGGCGGCCGAGCACCGCGGAGACGGTGAGGTTGGCTACGTCACCGGACCCGAGCGAGGACAGCACGCGCGTGGCGTCCTCGGTGAAGCTGTTGCCCGAACCGTCGAGCCAGGTGCCCGCGAGCGTCTTGACGGTGTCGGAGTTCGCCACGAAGTTGTCGACGCTGCGCCCGGCCGAGACCGCGCCGAGCAGCTTGTCGAAGAAGACGCTGTCGCCGCCGACGATCTGGATGTCGGCGTGCTCCAGGCCGGTGGCCAGCACCGTCGCCTGCGCCTCCGCGATGGAGCGCTGCGTGTCGAGCCCGGCCATCCGGATGTCCTTCTCCGCGGCGAGCCGCAGCCGGTACTCCTCGTGGCCGCGCGAGGCGTCGTCGAGCGCCGCCATCGCGGCGGCCTTCTCCGTCAGGCCCTCGGCCTCCGCCTTCAGCTTCTCGCCGATCATCGCCGCGTCGGCCTTCGCCTGCGCGGTCGTGCCCTCGGCGTTGGCGAGCGCCAGCAGCCGCGAGCCCTCCGCCTCCGCCTTGAGCCGGGCCTCGGTGGCCTCGGCCTCGGCGTGACCGACCTTGGTGATCGCCTCCGCGCTGCGCTCGCGCACCTCGACGTCGGCGAGCCCGGCCGCCGCGGCCTCCGCCCGGATGCCCTCGGCCAGCCGGATCTTGGCGGCGGCGTCCAGCTCGGCGGCCTGCTTGCGGGCCTCGGCCATGGTCAGCGACTCGCGTGCCTTGTGGTGCGCGGCCTGCTCGGACGCCTCCGCCGCCTTGATGTCCTTGACGAGCTGCTCCTGCGCCTGCGCCTCCGCGGTGATGATGAGCGCCTGCCGCTCGCGCTCGGCCTCCTGCACCAGCCGCAGCGCCTTGATCGACTCCTCCTGCTCGGCCACCGTGCGGTCGACCGCGATCCGCTCCCGGATGACGTCGGCGACCTCGCGGCGCTCGGACTCGACCTCCTTCTCCTTGGAGATCCGGGACAGCTCCGTCTCCCGCTCGCGGGCGATGACTTCGAGGACGCGGTCCTTCTCGATCCGCTCGTTCTCCACGGCGATGACCCGCTCGCGGTTCTTCTGCGCGACCGCTATCTCGCGCTGCTGGTTCTCGCGCTGGACGCCGAGCACTTCCTCGGTGCGGATGAACGCGCCCTGCGCGCCCAGGCGTTCCTCCTCCTGCACGCGGGCGGTGGCCGCCTCTTCCTTGGCGCGCAGCGTCTCGACCTCGCGGCGCTGCTTGATCTCGGCCTCGGCCTGACGGCGTTCGAGCTCCAGGATGGTCTCGCGCGCGTCGACGTTCTGCCGGGTGATCTCCTTCTGCTCGGTGCGCTGGAACTCGTTGGTGCGCACGTGCTCGATCGCCGTCAGCTCGGTGATCTTCCGGATGCCCTGCGCGTCCAGGATGTTGGCCGGGTCGAGCTGCGTCATCGGGGTCTGCTCGAGGAAGTCGATCGCGCAGTCTTCCAGGTGGTAACCGTTGAGGTCGGTGCCGATGACCTGGATGATCCGGTCGCGGAAGTTCTCGCGGTGGGTGTAGAGGTCGACGAAGTCGAGCTGCTTGCCGACGGTCTTCAGCGCCTCGGAGAACTTCGCGTTGAACAGCGTCTGCAACGTCCCCTGGTGGCTGGCCCGTTCGGTGCCGATCGCCTGCGCGACCTTGATCACGTCCTCCTTCGTCTTGTTGACGCGGACGAAGAAGGTCAGGTGGATGTCGGCGCGGATGTTGTCCTGGCAGATCAGGCCCTCGCGGCCGGTCCGCTGGATCTCGATGGTCTTCACCGAGATGTCCATCTGCTCGGACTTGTGCAGGACGGGCAGCACGACGGCGCCGGTGAAGGTGACGTCGACATGCTTCGCCTTGGAGATGATCAACGCCTGGCCCTGGGCGACTTTTCGGAACAGCCGGCTCACGGTGAACAGCGTTCCGAGGGCGATGAGCAGAAGCACTCCGAAGAGCACGCCGATTCCGATGGCGGTGGCATCCATGGCAGATCCTCAGGTTCTACGGGTCTGGTGGTGCGGGGACGATGTGCCGCCGTACGGCGGGTTGGTGCCGCGCGGCGAGGCGGACCGGCCGGAGTGGTCCGGCCGGCGGGGACGTTCAGTGGGGGTGCGGACGGGCGGGCGCGGCGAGGCGTCGCGGCCCCGAGGCGGTGAAGCCTTCGGGCGTCGCGGCCTTCAGGGGTTGAACCGCTCAGACCGTCGCGGGGCCGATGCGTTCGTAAGGGTCGAACGGCGCGACCCAGAAGAACTCGCCGTCGGGCTCGTACGCGTAGATCAGCGCGGTGCTGCCCGCCGCGTACCTGTCCTCGCCGCTCTGCCGGACCTGGACCACCGCGGTGGAGCCGTCCGGCGAGGTGACCTCGGCCTGGCCGAAGGCGCCGGTGACGCGTCCGGTGCGGATCACGCAGGGCTGCCCGACGAAGTCCTCGCGTGAGGGCGGGCGTTCGTGCGGGAAGAGCCGTCGCAGCGGGCGGACCAGCACCCAGGTCAGCGACCAGGAGCCGATCACGGCGCCGCACAGGACGGCGAAGGACAGCAGCGTGCGCACCAGGCCCGGCGGGCCGGCGCCGTCGAGCGCCGCGGAGCCGGCCAGGCTCAGGAACCAGGCGAGCGCGGTGAGCAGCGAGAAGACGACGGTGACGGGCACGCCGTCCAGTCCCGTGGCGGCCAGCAGGCCGCCGAGTCCGCCGTGGCCCTCGTGGCCGCCGTCCGGGGCGTCGTGCGCGTGCGCGTCGAGTCCGCCGTGACCGCCGTGTCCGGCGCCCCCGAAGTCGGCGTCGGGGCCGTGGTGTCCGGGTCCGTTGGCATCGGCCCCCCCGAGGAGCACAACGAGCCAGAAGCAGACCACGACCACCAGGGCCCCGCCGAACAGGACGGTCGGAAAGCCGAGAACGATGCTGGTGAACTCCCCCATCCCCAACACCTCCCCCCTGTGCGGCTCTCCCCCGCCCCGCGATGATTGTCGCAGTCCGGGAACCTTTGTCGCATTGCCGGTTCCCGGCAGTCTTCACCGCGTCTACACGTCCTGAACCGACCGCAACCGAAACGGCTCCGGCCGCCGTCCGCGCGGAGTGACCCGTACGGAGGGCGGCCGGAGCCGTGGAATACGCCGCGCGAAGGCGGGAGAACGCGTGATCTGCCGTGCCGTGGCAGGACGGGGCGCGGGGGCCTCAGCCCTGGGCGGCCTCGATCTCCAGCGCGATGCGGATCTTGTCGCTGACGGCCGCGCCGGCGGCGCCGCCGGTCACGCCGAAGTCGCTGCGGCTGATCTCGGTGGCGGCCGAGAAACCGGCGATGGCGTGGCCCTGGGGGGCCGTGCCGAAGCCGTTCAGTTCGAGCTGGAGGGTGACGGTCTTGGTGACGCCGTGCAGCGTCAGGTCGCCGTCGACCTCGAACAGCTCGGAGGTCTTGGGGCGGATCGCGGTGGAGGTGAAGGTCAGCTCCGGGAACTTCTCCACGTCCAGGAAGTCCGCGCTGCGGACGTGGTTGTCGCGCATCTCGTTGTTGGTGCTCACCGAGGTGGTCTTGATCACCGCGGAGACCTTCGAGTCCACCGGGTTCTCGGCGGTCTCGATGGTGCCCTCGAAGCTGTCGAAGCTGCCGCGGACCTTGGAGACACCGAGGTGACGGACGTAGAAGGAGACATCGGAGTGGACCGCGTCGATCGTCCACTTGCCGGCGACGTAGCCGTCGATCACTTCGGTCTGGGAGGACATGTGGGGCTCCTTGAGCGGTGAACCGGGGTATTTGGTTGAGCGCTCACCCACCATAACGCCATGGTGTTGAGAGTTCAACCACCCGTATGCTGGTCGGCATGGACGATGTGCGCTGGCTGAGCGACGACGAGCAGGAGATCTGGCGTGCGTATATGACCGCGAGCGTGGAGTTCTCGGCGTATATCGACCGCCAGCTCCGCCGCGAGTCCGGCATGCCCATGGCCTACTACGAGATTCTGGTGCGGCTCTCGGAGGCGTCCGGGCGCAGCCTGCGGATGAGCGAGCTGGCGGAAGCCTCGCAGTCCTCGCGCAGCCGCCTCTCGCACGCGGTGTCCGCGCTGGAGAAACAGGGCTGGGTGGTACGCAGCCCCGCCGACTGCGACCGGCGCGGCTGGGTGGCGACGCTCACCGACGCCGGGTTCGCCGCGCTGGAAGCGGCGGCCCCCGGGCATGTGACGGCCGTCCGCGAGCACCTTTTCGACGTCCTGACCCCCGAGCAGCTGGCCACGCTGCGCGACGCGGGCCGGGCGATCAGCGCCGGGCTCAAGACGGAGTGCGAGGAGGCCCGCTCGGAGGAGGACCGGAGCTGCCCGACGCAGGAGGCGGAAGCCGCCGAAGTGGCCGCCGCCCGCGCCGCCGGAGCGGCCGCGATACCCACCGGCGCGACACCGCCCCCGCCGGCCGCGTAGCCCCGGCCGCCGCGTCGGCACACCAGCCACGTCAGCGCACCCGCCGAACCGTCCCGCCCGCCCGCCGCGTGGGCAGGACCCTGGCTCGGGCGCGCCCGTCCACGTCAGCGCACGCGCCGCGTCGGCGCGCGGCTCACAGCGGTTTGGTCGGCCAGTCCAGCAGCCTCGCGCCCATCGCGGCCGTCTCCAGGGTGTAGCGCTGCAAGGCGTCGTCCGGGTCGAAGCCGGTCACGGCGGCGATACGTTCCAGCCGGTAGGACAGCGCGCGCACGCTCAGGTCGAGCCGCCGGGCGGCCTCGGCGTTCACGTACCCGGCGGCGGCGTACGCGGTGATCGTCTCCAGCAGCGGCAGCGCCCCGCCGCGCGCCTCCTCCAGCGGGCCGAGCACCGTCTTGACCAGGTCGAGCATCGCCGCGCGGTCGCGCATGAGCACCGGGAAGACCAGCAGGTCGGCCGCGTTGAGCACGGTCGCCTCCAGGCCGAGCCGGTCGGCGAGGTCCAGGGCGCTGAGCGCTTCCTCGTACGAGCGGACCACGCCGGAGGCGCCGCTGTGCGAGCGCCCGACGGCGGTCCTGGGCGCGGCGACGGTCTTCACGAAGGCGTCGAGCACCTGGCGCTGCGTGCCGGGCACGACGCAGACCATCCGGCCGTCCTTGGGCGCGACCAGCGCGTCGTGGTCGCCGAAGCGGCCCGCCAGTTCGCGCTCGACCCGGCGGAGCGCGGGGTGCGTCTCGTCGTAGGGCCCGTCCTCGGGCGCCGCGGCGACGGCCACGACGTGCTGGCCCGCGAGCCGCAGTCCGAAGCCCTCGGCCTGTTCCGCGAGGCGGCCGGGGTCGCTGCGGCCGTAGAGCAGGTCGTCGACGAAGGCGCGGCGGGCGAGGGCCGCGCGGCGTACCGAGTGCCGCTGCGCCCGGCTGTGGCCCTCGGCGAGGGCGGCGACACCGGTCTCCAGGGCGGCCAGGACGGCGGCGCCGACCTGCCGCAGCTCGGCGGTGCTCCTGGCGTCCGCCACGCCGGGCAGTACGGGCCAGGTCTCGCGGACGGCGGTGAGGTGGGTGCCGATCAGCGACGGCAGGGCTATGCCGGAGTCCGCGGCCTGCTCGCCCAGCGCGCGGCGGCTCTCGCGCTCGGCGCGGCTGAGCGGGCGGCAACTGCGGGATACCTCGGCGAGCGTTTCGGGAAAACCGGTCAGAAACTCCGGCGGTACGGCTTCCGCGGCGCTGCCCGTACCCGTGGTCACCCCTGGCCCCCCGTCACTCCACCGGATCCGGCCTTCCGGTTCCTGGACATCAGGAACGTATCAAGGCTGCCGGATCCCGGAAACGGGGGGCGGGGGCAGGCCGCGTCCCAGCGGCGTCCGGCGGGGGGCCGACGGGCGCTTCGCGGTGATTCGGCCGGATACCCGGCGGACGCGGCGGTGAACGCCGCGCGCGGGGCGGCTACTTGGCCGTGGTCGTCGGCTGCGGAGTCGGGGTCGTCTCGCTCGCGGTCACGACGTCGCTCGGGGTGATGGCCTCGGGCGCCGGGGTGGCGGTGGCGGTCGGCTCGGGGCTCGCGGGCCCCGTGTCGTCGCTCTTCATCGCCTTCGCCTCGGACTTGAGGATGCGCATCGACTTACCGAGTCCGCGGGCCGCCTCCGGCAGCTTCTTGGAACCGAACAGCACGATGACGACGATCGCCACCACGATCAGGTGCCACGGCTCCAGCCCGTTTCGCAACATGGAGATCCTCGCTTCTTTCAGGGGGCCAACTGTGCCGAATACTTCAGCTTCGACTGTCGCATTGTCACCCGAAAGCCGTCGCCGACGGCACCCGGGTACTCAAAGCATGCGCAAAAAGCTTGTGAACGGGAAGCCCCCCTTCCCCCGGTCCGGTCGGCGGCGGACCGGAGGAGGGGGCGGGGGGAAGGCCCTGCGAGGCACCGGGGGACGGGCCGGTGGACGTGCCGGGGGGACGTCCGGGCCGGGGGCGGTGTCAGCCGCCGTACGTGCCCGCCAGGCGGGCGGACGCCTTGTCCTTCGCCGACGGGTCCGTGGCCGCGTTGTCCCAGGTCGCCTTGTCCGGGTCGGGCAGCGCGTCGATCACCCGCTGCCAGCGCGGGTCGGTGACGATCTTGGCGAGCTGGGCCGAGCTGAGCGGCGGATTCGGACGTGAGATCGGGGCGTCCTTCTCGTCCCTGGAATTCCACTCGCTCAGGCTGATCACGGCGCCGGAGGGTGTGACGAGGGTCGCGTACCACTCCTTGGTCTCGGCCCGGTGGTCGGAGTATTCGAAGCCCTTGGAGATCGTCAGCGTGCCGCCGTGCACGTGCGTCGACGTGCACGAGGTGTCCGGGTCCTGCGAGGGGAAGTCCGGGCACGACGGCACCGCCTCGCCCAATCCGATGCCGAGCGTCACCAGCCCCTTGTTGAAGACGACCGCCGCCAGCGGAATGCCCTCCTCGGTGCCGCGGCTGGGCCAGGTGGACTTCGTGACATGACCCTTGGGCAGCGTCGCCAGGAACAGGTCCATCACCTGCTTGGCCGTCATCGCGGGCCTGGCCGGCTTCGCCGCGGAACTCGCCTTGTCCGAGGCCGCGGACGACACCGCGGGCTTGGTGGGCGCCGACGCGACCCCGCTGCCCCCGTCGCCCTTGGCCAGGCCGCCGACCAGCGCGCCGCCCACCCCGACCAGGGCGAAGGCCGCGACGCCCGCGGTGATCGCGGCCGTACGCCTGCGGCGCAGTCTGCGGCCGTGCGCGTGCCCCTCCGCGACCAGGCCGCGGGAGTCGTCCGGCTGGAACGTGTCGGCGGTGCGGCGCAGCGCGTCGCCCAGCTCGTCTTCGAATTCGATCGGTTCGATGGGCATGGCGGAACCACCGTCTCGGTTTGGTGTGTACGGATGCGGTCTACGTGGGGGGGACGGCCACGGGTGCGGCCGGTTGGTCTGTCTGTCGTTCGTTCGGTCGGTCGTTCGGCGGCTATCGGTTGCGGGGGGGGCTCAGCCGACGCGGCTCAGCGGGCGATGAGATCGGCGAGGCTGCCGCCGAGGTCCGCCCTGAGCCGGGCGAGCGCGCGTACCGTGCGGGTCCTTATGGCTCCCGGTGTGGAGCGCAGGGCCTCGGCGGTCTCCTCGATGCTGCGGTCCTCCCAGTACCGCAGCACCAGGACCGCCCGGTCCTTCGGCGAGAGCCGGCCGAGCGCGTCGAGCAGCGTGATCCTGAGCGTCGCGTCGTCGCCGTGCCGCGTGGGGCTGTCCGGCAGCTCCGCGCTCGGGCGTTCCTTGCTGCTGCGCCGCCGCTGGTGGGTCAGGAAGGCGCGGACCAGAACCGTCTGGGCGTACGCGGCCGGATTCCCCACCTTCGCCATCCGGCCCCAGACGACGAACATCCGGCCCAGCGTCTCCTGGACCAGGTCCTCCGCCAGGTGCGTGTCGCCGCTGGCGAGCAGACAGGCCGACCGGTACAGGTGGCTCGCGCGGACCGCCGCGAACTCCAGATACGCCGCCGTCTCCCCCTCTCGCATCCCGCTCCCCTTCCCCCGTCCGACCCTTCACCTCTTCGACGCGGCGGGGGACGGGGAATGTTACGGGGCGCCCGGGGACATCTCCGGGCCGTTACGCGGCTGCCGCCACACCGTCCCGGTCCAGCGGCTTCGCGGCCTCGCGGGTGCCCTCGCGGGCGGCCTCGCGGGCCGGGTTCCGGGTGGGGAAGACCAGCAGGCGCAGCGTCGCGAAGCGGGCGATGCCCGCCAGGGCGGAGGCCCCCAGGTACACGGCCTGCGCCAGCAGGGCGCCCGGGTGCGGGTGCGCGTGGTCCAGCGTCAGGACGGCCGCCGTCGTGAACAGGTATGCCCCGAGCAGCGTCAGCGCCGACTTGCTGTGCACCCGCCACCCCGCCCATCCGCCTTCGGCGGACCTGAACGTGATCCGGTGGTGCAGCTCCGTCGCCAGCAGCGTCGACACCACGGTGACCACCGCGTTCACCAACGCGAACGGGGCGTGGCCCGCCGCCGCCACCAGCACGGCGCTCGACAGCAGGCCGACGCCTCCGCCGCACACCACGAATTTCCCGAACGCCGCCGCCTTCGCTGCCGCTCTCTCCCCGCCCACCGTCTTCTCCATGCCCCCACCCTCCCCCCGCCCACTGACACGCCGCCCACACCCCACTGACACGCTCCCGCTGTGGGCCCCCGATCTTTCCCGGCCCGCGCCCCCGGACGACACCCTTTTTCTGAGGACGGCCCCCGATCCTTCCCAGCCCGCGCCTCCGGACAGCGCCCTTTGCCCAGGGCGGCACGCCGATCTTTTGAGGGGCGCGGGGAACTGCGCGACAAGCCCCCACCGGGCTGCCAGCCCGAAAACAACCGCATCTGCCCCACTGGGGCCGGTTCTTCACCCGCGCCACCGCCGTGGCTGAGTGCGCCCACGCGGCGGCAGCCGCACATCAAACACAGCCCCGCGCCCCTAAAAGCCCGTGCCTGCCCCCCGTACAAAAAACGGTCCGCCCCACCAGGGGCGCGGGGAACTGCGCGGCCCACCCCCACCGGGCTGCCAGCCCGAAAACAACCGCATCTGCCCCACCGGGGCCGGTTCTTCACCCGCGCCACCGCCGTGGCTGAGTGCGCAGTTCCCCGCGCCCCTAAAAGATCGGCGTGCCGCCCTGGGCAAAAAACGGTCCGCCCCACCAGGGGCGCGGGGAACTGCGCGGCCCGCCCCCACCGGGCTGCCAGCCCGAAAACAACCGCATCTGCGGCGTGCGCAGGGGCACGGCCTTGCGGAGAGGCGAGGCGGTCTTCCCGCGCCCGGAGGGCGGGAGGGGGCGAAGTGGTCGGGTCCGGCCGCGGCGTGCCGCGCCCCCGTTGCGGCGGTGGATGGACCCACCCGCGCCGCCGGGCCGGACCCGGAGGTCAAGCATGGAGGGGGGCGCCAACCGGCCGCTAACATGGGGCTAACGCGCCGTTCGGGGGAACGGCCAGAGAGGGCCACGGATGCGGTTCGAGCTGCTCGGAGCTGTGACCGTGGAGGGTGGCGGCGTCGGCTCGGCGAAGGCGCGGGCACTGCTGGCCGCGCTGTTGAGCAGTCCGGGCCGGGCGGTGCGCCCGGAGGCCCTGAAGGCGGCGATGTGGGGCGAGGAGCCCCCGCCGACGGCGACGGCGTCGCTGCACAATCATGTGGCCCGGCTACGACGGCTGTTGGCCGAGGACGACCGCCCGGGTTCGCGCCTGCGGGCGGTCCCGCAGGGCTACGTACTGGACGTGGCGGTCGGCGAGCTGGACGCCGAGGTGTTCGTACGGCATCACGCGGCGGCGCGGGCGGCGCACCGGGACGGGGACTGGCCGGCGGTGCTGGCCGAGTGCCGGGCGGCGCTGGCGCTGTGGCGCGGCGACCCGCTGGCGGACGTACCGGCGCTGTCGGACCCGCTGCGGGCGTACGCGGCGCATTTGGCGGAGGCCCGGCTCCAGACCCTGGAGTGGCGGTTCGACGCGGAGTTGGCGCTGGGCCGCCATCAGGGAATGGCGGCGGAATTGGCGGCGCTGACGGCGGCGCATCCGCTGCGCGAGCCGTTCCACCGCCAGTGGATGCTGGCCCTGCACCGAACGCACCGGCAGGCGGAGGCACTTGCCGCCTTCCACGACCTGCGCCGCACACTGGTCGACGAGTTGGGCGTGGAGCCGGGCCCCTCGGTGCAGGCCGCGTACCGCGAGATCCTGGCGGCCCCCGAGGACGAAGCGGCCCCGCAGGAATCCCAGCCGTCCACTCCCCCGGCCCAACTCCCGGCCGACACCGGCGACTTCACCGGCCGTACGGACGAACTGGCCGCGCTGCTCGGGGTGATACGCCCCTGCGACCCGGACGCCCCGCGCGTGGCGGTCGTCACCGGCATGGGCGGCATAGGCAAGACGGCGCTCGCGGTGCACGCGGCGCACCGGGCGCGCTGCGACTTCCCCGACGGCGTGCTCTACGCCGACCTGCGCGGCTTCGGCGCGGGTGACGCGCGCCGCCCGCGCGACCTGCTGGCCCGGTTCCTGGGCGATCTGGCCGACGGCGGCGCGCCGGGCACCGGCGGCGCGTTGCCGCTGCCGGACGACCCGGACGACCTGTCGGCGCTGCTGCGGCAGGCGCTGCACGGCCGCCGGGTGCTGCTGGTGCTGGACAACGCGGGCGACGCGGCGCAGGTGGTGCCGCTGCTGCCGGGCCGCGGCGACAGCGCGGTGATCGTGACGAGCCGCAGGACGCTGGCGGATCTGCCCGGAGCGGTACGGCTGCCGCTGGAGCCGCTGGGCGCGGAGGAGCAGCACCGGCTGCTGGTCGCGGTGTGCGGGCAGCAGCGGGTGGCGGCCGAACCGGCGGCGGCGGCCGGGGTGTTGGCGGCCTGCGGCGGACTGCCGCTGGCGCTGCGCATAGCCGGCGCCCGGCTGGCGGCCCGCCCCAACTGGCCGCTGACCGCGCTGGCGGAGCGGCTGGACGGCGCGGGCGACCGGCTGCACGCGCTGTCCGCGGGCGGCCTGGCCGTGCAGGACACCTTCGCGATGAGCTATCTCGCGATGCGCGACAGCCCGCAGGCCGCCGAGCGCGAAGCGGCCCGCGCCTTCCGGCTGTTGGGCCTGTGGCCGGGCCACCCGCTGGACCTCGTCCCGGCCGCCGCGCTGATCGGCCGCGACCCCGCCCCGGCCGAGGACCTGCTCGAAGCGCTGGTCGACACGCACCTGTTGCAGACTCCGCGGGCCGGCCACTACTCCTTCCACGACCTGCTGGGCGAGTACGCGGCGACCCGCGCCGCCGAGGAGGTGCCGCCGCGGGTCCGCGAGAACGGCCTGCGCCGCCTGCTGGTCTGGTACACGGTCACGGTCGCCGGGACCGCGGCCCTGCTCGCGCCCGAGGGCCATCCGATACCGCCGCTGCACGAGCAACCGGCCGTGCCCCCGCTGGAGTTCGACAGCGAGGAGGCCGCGCTGCGGTGGTGCGTCAAGGAGCTGCCCGCGATCAAGGAGGCGATACGGCTGGCGGCGGCGCGCCGCTGGCCCGACGTGGCGTGGCGGCTGGCGGCGGGTCTGTTCGGCTACGCGCAGGCGTACTGGTGGACCGGTGAGTGGGACCTGTGCCTCCAGGAGGCGATGGCCTGCGTGGAGGAGACCGGGGACGTCCAGGGCAGGGCGTGGATGCACAGCAGGCTCGGCGTCGCGCACGGCATGGCCGACCGGGTGGACCCGTGCCTTGAGCATCTGGGCGTCGCCCGGCGGTACTTCGAGGCGGCGGGCGACCTCCAGGGGCAGGCGGCGATCCTCAACAACCTCTCGGGGCTGCACCACGCGCTGGGCGACCACGATCTCGCGCTGGAGTACGGCAGGCAGTCGCTCGACCTGCATTACGCGGTGGGCGACGCCGACCGGGTCGCGACCGTGCTGGGCAATCTCGGTGACGCGCATCTGGGCGCGGGCGACCCGGCCGCCGCGATCGCCTGCTACCGGCGGGCGTTGGGGATGTGGCGCGAGCGCGGGCTGCTGACCAGCACGGCGCGCAGCCTCACCAGCCTCGGCGAGGCGCTGCGCACGGTGGGCCGGTACGACGAGGCGGTCGCGGCGCTGGAGGAGACGGTCGCGATCCTGGACCGGCTCGGGGACCGCGGTACGGCGGCCGACACCCTGGAGGTGCTGGCCCGTACGCACTTCGAGCGCGGCGACCCCGCCTCCGCCCGCAAGCACTGGGACCGGGCCCTGGAACTCGCCCGCACCTACCGCCTGGAGGCGAAGGCGCGGACGATACTGGCGGGCCTGGCGCGACTGGACGCGTGCGAGTCGGCGTGCGTGCGGCAGAGCGAGGACGGGGTCGCGTAGCAGCGGGGCCGGGTGCCCGGCCCGAACTCCGCCGCGCGGCAAGGGCCTTGGGCCCCGGCCCGGTGGTCAGACGGCCATCTCGCGCGGCACCGCCGCCAGCGCGTCCTGGATCGCGGTGATCAGCGCCCGCGCGGAGTCCGCGGTCAGTTCCAGGGCGACGCGGGCCGAGGGCCCCTTGGCGGGGGCGGCGAAGTCGATGTTCAGGGTGTGCTCGGCCAGCGCGTGCACGGGGTGGTCGAAGTAGACGGTCACGTCGGTGACGTGGAACCAGGAGCCGCCCGGCCCCTTGGCGCTGCCCTCGACCTCGGCCTTGACGGTGGAGTACGTGCACATGGTCAGCCCTCCAGGTGCTTGCCGTAGAAGTCCGCGATGCGCTCCCAGCCGTCCTGGACGGCGGGCACGTTGTAGTTGGGGCGGTCGACGGCGAAGAAGCCGTGCCCGGCGCCCTCGTAGCTGTGGAACTCGTACTCCTTGCCGAGGTCGGTGAGGATGCGCTCCAGCTCGGCGACCTCGGCGGGGCTCGGGTGGCTGTCGGCGGCGCCGAACAGGCCGAGCAGCGGGGCGCCGAGGCTGGGGAGCTGGTCGACGAGGTTGGTGATCCGCAGGACGAAGCCCTCGGGGACGGTGCCGGTGACGAAGGCGCCGTAGCAGTCGACGGCGGCGTCCACGTCGAGGTGGCAGGCGCTGAGCACGGCCTGACGGCCGCCCGAGCAGTGGCCGATGACGCCGGCCTTGCCGTTGGAGGTGGGCAGGGCGCGCAGGTACGCGACCGCGCCCTCGACGTCGCCGACCAGCCGCTCGTCCGGGACCCCGCCGTTGGCGCGGCCGACCGCGGCGGCGTCGTCGGGGGCCGCGCCGGGGGCCTCGCGGTGGAAGAGGTTGGGGCAGACGGCGTCGTAGCCCATCTCGGCGAACCGCCGCGTCATCTCCTTGGTCGGGCGGTCGTATCCGGGCAGGTGGTGGATGACGACGACACCGCCGCGGCGGTGGTCGCCCTCCGGTCGGGCCACGTACGCCTCGATCTCGTCGCCGCCGTGGCCGGTGATCGTGACGGTGGTGGCGGTCAGCGAACCGCTGGGGGAAACAGTCATGCGCCAGCTATACCATAAGCCTGGACTGATAAGTTTATACTGATCATCATGACGACCAGCAGCGACGCGGCTGGCACCGCGGCCGACGCGACCGGTACGGCGCCGGGCCCGGCCGGTCCGGCGGCGAGCGCGAGCCCCGGCCTCCGCGCGGCGGGCGGCGCGTCCGCATCGGCGAACAGTCCGGCCGGTCCGGGCAGTCCGGCCGAGGCCGGACGCATCGCGGTGGACCTGCGCGTGGCGCTGAGCCCGCTGGTGCGGCGGCTGCGGCAGGTGAAGCCGGACGGGGAGCTGACCTTCTCGCAGATCTCGGCCATGGTCCGGCTGGACCGGGAGGGCCCGGCCACCGCGACGGAGCTGGCCGCGGGCGAGGGCATCAGGCCGCAGTCGATGTGCACGATCATCGGCGTGCTCCAGGAGCGCGGCCTGGTCGTCCGCGACCCCGACCCCTCCGACGGCCGCCGCATCGTCGTCTCCCTCAGCCAGGCCGGTCTCGACGGCCTGCACGGCGCCCGCGCCGAGCGCGCCCGCCGCCTGGCCCGCGCGATCGACGAGGAGCTGACCCCCGAGGAGCAGCGGCTGCTGGCCGACGCGATTCCCCTGCTGGAGAGGATCACCCGCCGTGTCTGACCCCGCGGAGCCCGACCCCTCGGACATACCCGCCCGCGCCGCCCCGCCAGGCCCCGGCCCCGCGGGCCCCCGCCCCGACCGCTACAAGTGGATCGCGCTGTCGAACACCAGCCTCGGGATGTTCATGGCGACCGTGGACTCCTCGATCGTGATCATCTCGATGCCCGCGATCTTCCGCGGCATCCACCTGGACCCGTTCGCGGCCGGGAACATCAGCTACCTGCTGTGGATGATCATGGGGTATCTGCTGGTCACCGCGGTCCTGGTGGTCACCCTCGGGCGGCTCGGCGACATCGTCGGCCGGGTGCGGATCTACAACCTCGGCTTCGTCGTCTTCACCCTCGCCTCGGTCGCGCTCTCCTTCGACCCCGCGCACGGCGGCGCGGGCGCGATGTGGCTGATCTGCTGGCGGATCGTCCAGGCCGTGGGCGGCTCCATGCTGATGGCGAACTCCGCCGCGATCATCACCGACGCCTTCCCCGCCGAGCAGCGCGGCATGGCGCTGGGCATCAACCAGATCTCGGCGCTGTCCGGCCAGTTCGTCGGCCTGGTGCTGGGCGGGCTGCTGTCGGCGTGGGACTGGCGGGCGGTGTTCTGGGTCAATCTGCCGTTCGGCATCCTCGGCACCGTGTGGGCCTACCGCTCGCTGCGCGAGACCTCCACGCGCAGGCAGTCCCGTATCGACTGGTGGGGCAATCTCACCTTCGCCGTCGGCCTCGGTCTGCTGCTGGTCTCCATCACCTACGGCATCCAGCCCTACGGCGGCCACACCATGGGCTGGCTGAGCCCGAAGGTGCTGACCGGGCTGATCTCCGGCGTCGTGCTGCTCATCGTCTTCGTGGTCGTCGAGACGCGCGTGGCGCAGCCGATGTTCCGGCTCGCGCTGTTCCGCAGCCGCGCCTTCGCCGCGGGGAACGCGGCCTCGCTGCTGGCGGCGGTCGCCCGCGGCGGCCTCCAGTTCATGCTGATCATCTGGCTCCAGGGCATCTGGCTGCCGCTGCACGGCTACGCGTTCGACGACGCGCCGCTGTGGGCCGGGATCTTCCTGCTGCCGCTGACCGCCGGGTTCCTGATCGCGGGGCCGCTGTGCGGGTGGCTGTCCGACCGGTACGGCGTACGGGCGTTCACCACCGGCGGTCTGCTGGTCTTCTCGCTCAGCTTCGTCGGCCTGCTCCTGCTGCCGATCACGTTCTCGTACTGGGCGTTCGCGCTGCTGATCATGTGCAACGGGATCGGCTCGGGGATGTTCTCCGCGCCGAACACCTCGGCGATCATGAGCAGCGTGCCCTCCACCGACCGCGGCGCGGCGTCCGGGATGCGCTCGACGTTCCAGAACTCCGGGATGTCGCTGTCGATCGGGGTGTTCTTCTCGCTGCTGATCGCGGGCCTGGCCGACCGGCTGCCGTCGGCGCTGGACAGCGGGCTGCGGGCGCAGGGCGTGCCGCCGGACGTGGCCCACCACGCGGCGTCGCTGCCGCCGGTCTCGACGGTCTTCTCGGCCTTCCTCGGGGTCAACCCCGTACAGACGCTGCTCGGGCCGACCGGTGTGCTGGACACACTGCCCGCGCACAACAGGGCGGTGCTGACCGGGAAGGAGTTCTTCCCGCACCTGATCTCCGCGCCCTTCCACCACGGGCTGGTGATCGTCTTCGCGACGGCGGCCGGGATGGGCCTGCTGGCCGCCACCGCGTCGCTGCTGCGCGGTGGACCCGCGACGCGGGCGGTGACGGCCGAGGCCACGCCGCCCCAGGTCAGGGCCGGTTCAAGACGATCGAGTTGACCGGGGTGAGGTTGTACGACCAGTGGTCGTTCAGCTCCAGGGTGATCCGGCAGTCGCCGCCGTTGTACTGCCAGCAGAGCTGGGCGGTGGCGTTGGCGCTGCCGTACTGGTTGTTGAGCACGGTGTGGCAGCCGATCTGGCCGCTCAGATTGTGGGCGCCGTAGCTGTAGAAGATGTCGGTCGGGTGACCGGCCGTGTAGTCCGCGTTCTGCGCGTAAACGCAGACCGCGCCGCCCGGGCAGCCGTACGCGGGCTTGTCGCTGGCGTGGGCCGGGCCGGTGCCGAGCGCGGCCACGGCCGCGGCGGCGATGGCGAGCGCGGCGGCGCCCCGCGTGATCCTGCGCATGGTGATGTCCCTCCGTCCGCGGCCGGACCCCCGCCGGCCGTCGTGTCGGCGGCCGGGTCCCGCCGGCCGCCGTCACCGCCTGACGCTAGGAGACGCCGGGCCCGGTCCGCTCCTGACGAATGACAGGGACCGGCGCGATGGTGCCGTCGAGGCGGACCTGGAGGGCGGGGTGCGGCGGGGTCGCGAAGCCGAGGCCGGTGTAGAGACCGGCGCCGTCCGCGGTCGCGTTGAGGTTGATCACCCGCGCCTGGGTCTCGTCGGCGAACCAGTCGAGCACCGCCTCCATGCAGGCCCGCGCGTAACCGCGGCGCAGGCGGCGCGGGTCGGTGCAGACGTTGGAGATGTGGCCGTGCAGACCGCTGAGGTTGGTCGGGCCCGGCGCGTGCCGGTCGCAGGCGCCCACCGCGTTGCTCACCACGCCCAGTTCGGGGTCGTCCACGACGAAGGCGGCGAACTCGCCCGTGGCGGCGAGGCGTTCGGTGAACCACGTACGGGCCCGCGCCCGCCACGGCGCGTCGTCCCCGCCGACCCGCGTGCCCATCGCGTCGAGCATCACGGCTCTGAGGCGTACGAGGGCGTCCGCGTCGGCGGCCGTCGCGCGGCGCACGATCACGTCCGGGGCCGAGTCCGAGGCGGCCGGGTCCGGGGCGGCCGGGCCTGAGACAGCCGGGTCCGAGACAGCCGGGTCCGAGCCCAAATCCCGCTCGGGGGCGGGGAGTTCACCGTCGGTGCCGATCTTCATACGGCGCATTGTCACTCATACGGACAGCGCACGGCATCTCAGTTCCCCGAGCCCTTCACAACAGCGCTCAGGAGTGGTAGGTGGGGCGGATGGTACGTGAAGGTGGTACGGGCGGCCTCGCGGTCGTCCGTACCACCGGGTTCCGGAGTCGGTGCTCCGGACTCAGTACCGGATCAGCGCTCGGGATCGATCCTTCGCTCGGGGTCGATCCTCCGCTCGGCGCCCAGCCCACGGTCGGAACGCGCACCGCGGTCCGTGCTCATCGCGCGGTCCGAGCTGAAGCCGCGCTCCGCGCGGTCCGAGCCCATCCGGCCGCCGCCGGCCGGGAGCCCACGGCTCCTGGACCGGCTACGGCCGAGCATGCCCATGCCCATCGTGGCGAGTCCGACCAGGCAGATCACCGCTCCGGTGATCACGTTGCTGAGGATGGTCTTGTGCACGTGGGGGCTACCGGACACCACCCAGGGTGCGACGATCGTGAACGCGCCGATCACCACGGCGGCCCAGCCCAGTCCGTGCGTACGTTCCAGGACGGAGCCGAAGCCCAGGGCCAGGACGGCCAGGGCGATGCCGAGGATCAGGTTGGTCACGGTGAGAGCGTGGAAGCCGGTGAATCCGGCCACCCACGGCGAGATCGCCAGGTAAAGCCCGGCCAGCAGGGCCAGACCTTCAACGAGACCGGCCCATGGCTTCGCCGCCGCTTCCTCGTACCGGCCCCGAAGGGCCATCAGGTCCGGGTGGGTATCGATTCCCGTCGTCGGGTTGGTCGATTCGGTGGCCATTCCAGCCACCTCCTTTGCTGAGTGCAGTCGCTTCTACCACCGGATGTCCTTCGGGTCTCCGCCCCGAAGCTGCCGCATCCTCACACAGCGTAAATCGCCTGATACCACTCAGGCCACTCGGATGGCGTACATATCTCCTCATATCGCCCTGCCGCCCCCCGCCGGACCCTTGCGACGACCGCCCAAGGGCGTTCCTCGCCGATTTCCTCACCGAATCGCGGGGCAGGGGTGCCAGCGGCGGCGCGGGCGGGGGTGCGGGCGGGGGCGGCCCGGCCCGGGACCCGGCGGATCACGGGCGGGGGGTGCGGGCGAGGGGTGGCCGGGGCGCACGGCCTCGGCCCGGCCCGGCTGGTGGCTCGTCGCCCCGGCCGTACGCGTCAGGCAGGCGGGGCTCAGCGGGCGCCGAGCGCCTCCACCGTACGGACCAGCGGCGCGAGTTCGGGCTCGCGGGCGGCCTCGTCGAGGGCTTCGCGCAGGGCGCGGTCGTTGGTGGGGCGGGCCTCGGCGAGCAGGGCGAGCCCGGTCTCCGTGACGTCGGTGTAGATGCCGCGGCGGTCGGTGTCGCAGAGGTAGCGGACCAGCAGGCCGCGGTCCTCCAGGCGGCTGACCAGCCGGGTCGTGGCGCTCTGGCTGAGCACGACCGCGTCGGCGACGTTCTTCATCTGGAGGTGGCCGCCGGGGCCGTTGTGCTGCTTGCTGAGCACGTCGAGCAGCGAGAACTCGCGCACGCTCAGCTCGTGCCCCGCCTGGAGCGCGCGCTCGATGTGCGCCTCGATCCTGCCGTGCAGCAGGGACAGCGCGCACCAGCCCTGGGCCAGCGCCACGGTCTCGGTCATCCTCGGCTCCTCCACCGGCCTCGCGGCGGCTCGCACCACCCTCGTCCCCGACCGGCCGGTTCGCGCCGGTCGGTCCCGCGGTCGTCGTCGGCCGCGCCTTCAGGATAGCCCGCTTCCGCAATAGGCGGCGTTTGCACTTATCCCGCGTCTGCAATTATTGTGGGCGCTGGTTAACCGCGCACCGGTCCCGTACCCGTCCGTACCGCCGGTTCCGTCCCCTCTCCTCCGGAAGGTGTTTCCCATGCCGCTCGCGCTGCTCGCCCTGGCCCTCGGGGCCTTCGGCATCGGCACGACCGAATTCGTGATCATCGGGCTGCTGCCCGACATCGCCGGGGACTTCGGGGTGTCCATCCCGACCGCGGGCTTCCTGGTGACCGGCTACGCGCTCGGCGTCGTCGTCGGCGCGCCGCTCATGACCGTGCTCGGCACCAAGACCTCCCGCAAGCGGATGCTGATGCTCCTGATGGGGCTCTTCATCGCCGGGAACCTCGTCTCCGCGGTCGCGCCCACCTTCGCCCTCATGCTGGCGGGCCGCATCGTGGCCTCCCTCGCGCACGGCGCCTTCTTCGGCATCGGCTCGGTCGTCGCGGCCGGTCTGGTCGCCGCGGAGAAGAAGGCCGGGGCCATCGCGATGATGTTCACCGGCCTGACCGTGGCCAACGTGGTCGGCGTACCGCTGGGCACCTTCGTCGGGCAGTCCGCCGGGTGGCGCGTCACCTTCTTCGTCGTCGCCGGTTTCGGCGTCCTCGGCCTCGCGGGCATCGCGAAGCTCGTCCCCGAGATCCCCCGGCCCGAGGGCGTACGCCTCCGGCACGAGCTGGCCGCCTTCCGCAACGTCCAGGTGCTGCTCGCCATGGCCATGACCGTGCTCGGCTTCGGCGGCGTCTTCGCCGCGATCACGTATCTCGCGCCGATGATGACGAACGTGACCGGTTACGCGGACTCGTCCGTCACCTGGCTGCTGGTGCTCTTCGGGCTCGGCATGGTCGGCGGGAATCTGCTCGGCGGCCGGTACGCCGACCGGCGGCTCATGCCGATGCTCTACGCCACGCTCGGCGGGCTCTCGCTCGTCCTCGCGCTCTTCACCGTCACCGCGCACAACAAGGTGGCCGCCGCCGTGACCGTCTTCCTGATCGGCGCGCTCGGCTTCGCGACCGTCCCGCCGCTCCAGAAGCGGGTCCTCGACCAGGCGTCCGGCGCCCCGACGCTCGCCTCCGCCGTCAACATCGGCGCCTTCAACCTCGGCAACGCGCTGGCCGCGTGGCTCGGCGGGCTCCTTCTCTCGGCCGGGCTCGGCTACACCGCCCCGAACTGGCTCGGCGCGGCCCTCGCCGCGGCGGCGCTGGCGCTGGCCGTGACCTCGGCCGCCCTTGGCCGCGGCTCCGCCCCCTCCGGCCGACGGCCGGGAAGCGTCACGGCCGCGCGCGCCCCGAAGGAGCGCGGGGAACCGCGCGAGCAGCCCACCGCCGGGCCGGTGGCCCGACGACAGCCGGACTACCCCGCTGGGGCCAGTGGTGACCTGCGCGAACACCGTGGCTGAGCGCGCGGTTCCCCTCGCCCCCGAAAGGGCCGGCTCGCCGTCGCGCCCAGGGCACCGGCCCCGCGGGGGCCGGCGGGCGACCCGTGGGGGCCGGCGGATCACCCGTGGGGGCGCGTCGGCGCAAGGTAGTGACGGAGTGTCAGCGTCCGTGCAAGAGTAGTGAGTTATGACTCATGGGGACGGGGAGCCGGGCCGCAGGATCCGGATTCGGGTCACTGGCGACGACGCGCAGGATCTGGAAGCGCTGTACCGCTGGCTGAGCCTGGAGGACTGGTTCGCGCAGGCCGAGGCCGCGCATCAGCTCACGGCGGAGGTCCGCGAGTACGACGGCGGGCGGCATGACCCGGAGGAGCGGCGGGACGGCCCGCCGATGAGCGGCGGCCTCGTCGAACTGGTGCTGGTGATCGCGGGCGCGGCCATCACCCCGGTCTTCGAGGACCTCTACAACCGCGCGAAGGTCGCCGCCCACGCGTGGGCGGCCAACAGCAGCAGCGACGACCACCCCATGGTGACCGACGTCCAGGCGGACGGCGCGGGCGACGGGGTCGACGGCGGCGACGGGGCCGGGGACGGGGACGGGGACGGCGCAGCCGACGGGGGCAACGGGGCGGACGACACGGACGACGCCGACGAGGAGCCGGAGGACGACGAAGGCGGAAGGAACACCTAGCCATCGTGTCCTCGCATGCTTACGACCCACGCGGCAAGGCCAATCGCGCACTGCTCTTCGGGGTGTACCGGTACGACCACTTGGACGACCTGCCGGGCGTGCGGCACAACCTCGGCCAGTTGGTCGAAACCCTGATGGCCGGAGGGGTGTTCGGGGCCAACGAGGTCCGGCAGGTGCTCCCCAGGACCCAGCTCGAATTCCTCTCGCACCTGGAGAACGAGGCCAAGGCCGCCAAGGGCCTGTTCCTGCTCTACTTCGCCGGACACGGCGGAGTGGACCGCAACGGCGACAACTTCCACCTGCTGGTCGGCGAGTCCCGCAGGATCGGCCGCGACGACTACGCGGAGGCGGTGTCCTGGAGCAGCCATGTGCTGCCCAGGCTCAGGGACATCGCCGAACGCCGGCTGGTCGACCGGATCGTGGTGATCCTGGACTGCTGCTACGCGGGCAACGCGCTGCTCGAATTCAAGCCGGGCACGCTGCACCGCGGCAGGGACCGTATCTCGGTGCTGACCGCCGTCCAGATCAACCGCCGGATACCGGGGGGCAACGGGCACGAGCCGACGCCGTACACCAAACAGCTCATCCGGCTGCTGCGCGACGGGCTGCCGAGGACCGATGAGGACGTCGGGCCGGAAGAGGCCGCGCGGATCGAGCTGATCCCGCTGTCGGCCGCGCTGTACGAGGCGATGCGGCACAAGTTCACGGAAGGCGGCGACGATCCGTGGGTGCCGCGTCACCACGCCGCCGAGTCCCGGCAGGACGTGCTGCTCGGGCTCTCGCCGCGGCTGCTGGAGGAGATCGACCGGCGGAACGCCGCGGGCCGGGCGGCCTGGTGGCGGGCGGCGCTCGCGGCGGCCGGGATCGGCGCGGGCGAGGGGCGTACGGGGCGGGGCCGTCGCGGAGAGCGCGGAAGCCGTGGAGACCGGGGTGGTCGCGGGGAGCGGGGAAGCCGTGGGGAGCGCGGCCGTCCTGGGGAGCGCGAGCAGCGCAAGGGCCGTCCCCGTAAAGAGAGTTCGGGCACAGCCGGTCCCGGCAAGGGCCACAACCTCAAGGTCCTGATCCCGCTGTTCACCGCCTTCGCGGTGCTCCTCGCCGGAGGCGGCTACGGCGTCTACACCTGGGTCGGCGGGAGTACGGCCTGCGCGCCGCCGGTCGAACTGCGGCTGCTCACCGACCCGGACGCGGCGCCGACCGTGAAGAAGGCCGTGGCCGCGTATCTGACCTCGGGTGCCAACCACACGGGGAGCGGCTGCCGCCGCTCCGGGATCAGCCTGGTCGACCCCAAGTCCGCCGACGCGGTGACCGGTTTCCAACACGCGGCCGACTGGCGTACGCCGCGCTCGACCGGTGAACTGCGCCCGCAGCGCGACATCGGCGCGCAGCCGGACATCTGGATACCGGGCTCCGACGTCACCCTGGCCCGCGCCAAGTCCCTTGTCGGCAAAGGCGACGACGTGGAGCTCGGCTCGCTCGGCCCGGTCGCGTACACCCCGGTCGTGCTGGCCATCCCGACGACCCTGGCCAGTACCCCGGCCTCGGTCACGGGCACTCCGCTCGGTCAGCTCCTCGACCAGCTCAAGCGCAACAACCCCAAGTCGGTGCCGGTGCTCCGCGCCGATCCCGAGTCCACGGATTCGGCGCAGCTCGCGACGGTCGGGGTGTACGGGCAGAACGGCGTCGCGCCCGTGAGCGACGCGGTCGTGGGGCAGTTCGAGCGGCAGGCGGCCCAACTGCGGCCCGCGCAGCCCGACTCGTACGCGCTGATGTGCGCGCTGGCCGGGGCGGACCCCGAACTGAAGGACAACGCGGCGGTGTTGGTGCCCGAGCAGGTGATGACGCAGTTCAACAGCCACGCGGACGCCAAGGCGCGGGTGGGCTGCGACAACAACAGGCTCCATCCCCGCGCGCCCCAGTATCCGGCCGATGTCGCGCCGCTCGACCTGCCGTTCGTGCACGTCACATGGAAGGGCGCGGACCGCGACGCGACGGCCAGGAAGGACGCCGTCGACCGTTTCCACACCTGGCTGACCGGCGCGGCCGGGCAGAAGGTCTTCACCGACGACGGCTACCGGACGGTCGGGGGCGCGACCGGCACCACCAGCGGTTCCGCGAGCGGCACGGCGACGGACACGGGCTCCGGGGCCGTCGTTCCCGGCAGTACGGTCATGCCCGGCACCTACCCGCCCGACGCCCAGTGGCTGGCGAGGTACGCCGCCGCCGTGGGCAGTGCGCTGGACCGCTACCGGCACGCGCTCGGCCCCGGCCGGGTGCTGTATCTGCTGGACAAGTCCAGCTCGATGGACACCTACTGGAGCAATTCCGCGGGCGCCCTCGACCTGCTGTCGCAGTCGCTCGACACCTTCGGGCCGGACGACGCGTACGGCGTGTGGACGGTGGTCGACAAGCCGCCGACGCAGCAACTGGTGCCGCTGGGCAGGCATTCCGACCTCGCCGGTATCCGCCGCGAGGTCAAGGCGACGAAGCTGGTGGACGAGGAGTCCTACCCGGGACCCGCGCTGGACGCCGCGCTCACCGAGATGACGGAGCGCCAGAAGGCCACGGGCGGTGCGCAGTTGATTGTCTACATCACCGACGACGAGGACGACGAGCACTTCAAGGGCCGGGATCTCCCCGATCTGCTGGCGCGGATCGCCGCCCGTCCCGTACCGGTGGAGTGGGTGTCCCTGGCGCCGGGCGGCGGCTGCGCTGCCGGTTCGGTCGGCGCGCAGATCGCCAGGACCAGCGGCGGGCGCTGTCTGAACGCGTCGAGCAGCCAGGTCTCGGAGCTGCGCGACGACGTCGCCCGCGCGGGAACGGGGAACGCCCGGTGAGGCGGCGTCGCGCGGCGACCGCCGCCGCCCTGTGCCTGCTCGCGCTCGCCGCCGCCGCGTGCACCGGCGGGGGCGGCGGGGGCCGTGCCGCGCAGCCCACGACGACCGGCGGCGGCGAGATCATCGTGGCCAGCGGTCTGGACGTGACCGGCAGCGACGGGGTGCGCCAGCAGCTCATCGAGCAGTGGAACGGGACGCCGGAGGGCAGGCGGCACCCGGCGCGGCTGGTCGAGCTGCCCGGCGAGGCCGACCAGCAGCGCAGCCAGTTGCTCGGCGCGCTCCAGTCCGGCAGTTCCGCGTACGACGTGGTGAATCTGGACGTCACCTGGGTGCCGGAGTTCGCGCAGGCCGGGCTGATCAGCCCGCTCGACCACCAGATGAATCTCGACGACGGGGACGTCATCCCGTCCGTCGCGGGCACCGCACGGTGGGACGGCCACACCTACGCGGCGCCCTTCAACAGCGATGTGGGGCTGCTCTATTACCGCGCCGACACCATCAAGGCCATCGGCATCGATCCGGCGAGCTTCCCGAAGGCCGACACCACCTGGCAGGAGCTCCAGACGCTCATCAGCGATGTCGACGCCGACAAGGACCACCAGCCCAAGGGCTACATGGCGGGGTGGACGAGCCAACTCGGCGCGTACGAGGGGCTGACGGTCAACGCCATCGAGGCGTTCGCCTCGGTGGGGGTCCAACTCGCGGACGCCGAAGGTCATTACACGGCCGACCCGGCGAAACTGCGGGCAGCTTTGAGCGAGTTGAAGTCCCGCGCGGGCCATGACGAGACGCTGCCCGAGGCGCTCACCTCCGACGAGTCGACATCGCTCGGCGACTTCGCGGCCGGGCACACCGTCTTCCTGCGGCATTGGCCGTACGCGTACGGCGCGCTGTCGCGGACCTTCGGCCCGTCGCGGATGCAGGTGGCGCGGCTGCCGGGGAAGGCCGTGCTCGGCGGGCAGAATCTGGCCGTGGCGGCGGGGTCGCCGCGCGCGAAGTACGCGCTGGACCTGGTCAAGTACCTGACGGACGCGCAGTCGGAGCGGTGCCTGCTGGACGCCGGATTCGCGGCGACGCGGGAGTCGGCGTACAAGGACGCGAAGGTGCGGTGCACGCTCGCGCCGGGCACGAAGGGGTCCGGGCGTTCCGGCGGTTCCGGGGGTGCCGGGGGTTCCGGCGGCTCTCCGAGTCCGGGGGCCTCGGCGTCGTCGGAGTCGCTCGACATGCCGCGCGACGCCGACGGCCGCCCCGCGTACGCCGCTTCCACGCTGCTGCCCGCGCTGACCCAGGCGGTGCAGCGCCCCCGCACCCCGTACTACGGCGCTCTCACGCAGCTTCTCCAGGCGCAGTTGCACGACTGGATCTCCGACACCGGTCCGTTCAGCGGGGGCGGCTCGTCCATCGATCCGGGGCCGCTCGCCGACTCCCTCGACCGGTCGCTGGCGAAGATTCTGAAGGGCAAGTAGGGCTCTGGTGATCGTCTTTGACACGCCTGGGACCGGTGAGGCAACTCGGGCGGTGCTCCAGCGTGTTGACCGGAGTATGAGATCTCCTCTTCGATCCACCGTCCGCACGGCGGCGGCCTCGCTGCTGCTGGCCGCCGGGCTCCTGGCGGCGGGCACGCAGACACCGGCCGTCGCCGCCGTACCGCATGCGACCGCCGAGACCGCCGCCACGACCGCCGCCGGCGTCGGGACCGCCGAATACGACCTCGGGGACACGGCGTTCACCGATCCGGAGTCCGGCACGGTCAGCGAGGTGCGGGCCGTGGTGCACTACCCGCGTCATCTGACCGGGCGGCTGCCGCTGGTCGTCATGTCGCACGGCTCCTGGTACGCCTGCGACGACGCGGACGCGCAGACCTGGCCGTGCCCGGCGGGCTCGCACCCGTACCCGAGCTACCGGGGCTACGACTACCTCGGCCGCGCGCTGGCCGAGCGCGGCTTCGTCGTGGTCTCGCTCAGCGCCGACGCCATCAACATGACGTCCTTCGACTACGGCGACCGCGCCCGCCTGATCAATGAACACCTGCGGCTGTGGCGGGACTTGGCCAATGGCGGCGGCGCCCTGAAGGGCCGCTTCACCGACCCGGCGACCGGCCGCGCGGTCGCGCCCGCGTTCACCGGCCACGTCGACATGACGCGCGTCGGCACCCTGGGGCACTCGCGCGGCGGCAAGGGCGCCATGTGGCAGGCGTCCGACAAGCACCGCGCCGAGTGGCCGACGGGCGTACGGGTGAGGGCCGTTCTCGCGCTGGCGCCGGTCAAGTTCGACTACCCGGAGGGCGAGAACAGCGACACCCTCGACACGAAGGTGCCGTTCGCGGTCGTCACCAGTACCTGTGACGGAGCCGTCCACGAGCAGGGCCAGGAGTATCTGGACGACATCGCGGGCCTGAACACCGTGACGGACTTCTCCGTCTCTCTCCAGCACGCCAACCACAACTACTACAACCGGTCCTGGACCCCGCCGGCCTCGCTCGGCGAGGATGACAGCACCTGCCCGGCGCAGGAGTTGACCCCCGCCCACCAGCAGGACGCCCTCACCGCGTACGCCGTCGCCTTCTACCGCTACGAGCTGTACGCCGACCCCACCGGCCTCCCCGTCCTGACCGGCCGCCACCCCCTCCCCCACACCCCCGCCACCACCCGCATAGCCCTCCCCGCCCCCACCTCCTAGGCCCGGTCAGCGGCCCGCAACACGGCGCCGTACTTCACCAACCGCCGCCGGGACAGCAGCACCCCCAGCCCCCACAACCCGACGAAGAACGCCCAGACACCGCCGCAGACGAGCAACGGCCCCGCCGTGAACCCGAACTGGGACAGCGGGATCAGCAACGCCAGCGGCAGCACCACTACTTGGATCAGGCCGCGCCTGCGATGGCCTCGCGCGTAGTCCACCTGAATACGCGCGTGCAGCAGCTCGACCTCTTCTCGCACCTCCGGCGACGGCCGCAGCCGCCGCCGTCCCGGCCGCATTCCCGGCAACTGGCCGCCGCGCAGTCCCTCGGGATACCGCGCGGCGGCCAGGGTCGCCCGTTCCGCCGCGTCCGCCTCCCGCCGGAACCCGAAATACGGATTCGGACTCCCCTTCGGCGATGTCGCCGCCATCCCCTCGTACCGGTAGCCGTACTGCTCGGCGACAAAGGCGAACGCCGCGAATCTCCGCCACGACCCCACCAGATTCCGCGCCTCATGCCGCGCCGCCCCCCGCGCCCCGTCCCGCATCAGCGCCTTGAGCTGAGCCTCCACGAACATCACGACCTCCGGCCTCCGTGGTCTGGCATGACCTTCTGTCCGGTCCCCGCCGCCGGGCCCGCATCCGGGACTCGGCGGAACCATCCATACCGCAAGGATCTTCTTATAGCTTGGTCAAGAAAAAGTCATCTCTGAACGAAGCGGCATGAGTTCGTCATGCGGATGGGGGGCGAGCGTGGGCTCGTTGAAGTATCCGAACCTTGGCTTCGATCCGGCTCCGGGGGATCTGGAAACCGTCCGTCTGATGGTCTCCGCGGTGGGGCAAGTGGCCCACAATAGCGGCAGCGCCCAGAGCCAACTGAGCAAGATCGGAACCTCGGACGGTGTATGGGTGGGGAAGTCCGCCGATGCCTTCACGGAGTCCGTGGAAAAGATTCCGCCATATCTCAAGAAGGCCCTCGACGCGGTGAATTCGGCGCACCGGGCCCTGGCGGGCTGGGAGACCAGTCTGGACGGCTTCCAGTCGCGGGCCCGCGGGCTGGAGGAAGAGGCGGCTGCCGCGGCGCGGAAGGTCGACTCGACCAAGAGTTCCTTGACCGGTCTTCCCGCGGACACCTCCACGATGTCCGACACGGAGAAGGAAGCGCACGAGCGGGACAAGAAGGGCAAGCAGCAGGCGTACGACACGGCGCACGGCGAACTGGAGTCGGTCCGGGGGCGCGCCCGTACTCTGCACGTCGAGTACACCACCGCGGCCGACTCGACGGCGCGCGCGCTGAAGGACGCCACCGACGACGCCCCGCCGAAGCCGGGTTGGTTCGACAATCTGGTCGACAGCGTCACCGACTTCCTCGCCGACGCGTGGAACGTCCTGTCCGATCCGAACCTCTGGAAACTGGTCGGCGACATACTCGCCGACATCGCGATGGTCATCGGCGTGATCTGCCTGGTCGCCCTCGCTCTCGGCACCGGAGTGGGGGCGCTCGGCCTGATCGGCTTCATCGTCGGCGTGGGCGCGCTCGCCGCGCACAGCGCCGCGATGATCGGCGGCGCCGAAGGTGTGACCTGGCAGACTCTGGCCTGGGACGCCGCGGGTGTGATCGCGGGCGGTATCGGTCTGGCGGGCGGCAGCATGATGAAGGCCGGGCGCGCGATGGTACAGGCGGGGCGTGAACTGCGGGTCGCGGAAGGCATCGTGGCGACGCTCGGCAAGATCCGGCCCGGCGCTCTGGGCAACATCGCCAAGATACCCAGCGGTGTCGCCAACACCCTGCGCGGTTTCAGCATGGCAGGGCAGGGCTGGACGTATGTGGCCACGGGCAAGGTGTTCGACTTCGTGGGCACCGTCACCGGCGCGGGCTTCGCGCTCGGGTCCAACGCGAACGACGGCCGGTGGACCGACGGCGACTGGAACATCTCCGACATCCCCGTAGTCGGGCCGATCGCCGGATTCGTCAACTACAAGGCGCCCGACAACAATCCCACGGTCATGGCGCCCGGCCCGCTCGGCCCGACGTTCGACGGGCCCACGACCTTGACGTCAGCGGGCAACAGCTTCGCCAAGGGGCTGGAGCAGGGGCAGTACGGGACAGCGGCGTGAGCGGCCCGACTGCCCAAGGCACGGCAAAGGGCGCGGGGCGGGAGATCCCGTACGCGTTCGGATACCAGGTACCCGACGAGTTCATCCGGCTGCCGGAACCCACTGAGTCCGAAGGCTGGCACGAGGCGCTGGCCACGTTGATGCCCGACGCCGACGAGGAGCAACTGGCTGCTGCGGGAGCGCAGATGCGTGCCAGTCTGCCGGGTCTGGCCGCGGGCAGCGGGGACACCGTCGTCCTTACCGCGATGTGCCTGGGTACGGAGGACGTGGAGGGTGACGAACGCCTGTCGATGGGCCTGCTGGCCGTGACGGTACGGCCCAGCACGCACCGGGACCGACTGCTCGCCGCCGAGGCGATCTTCCAGGCGGAGCAGCGCAAGCTCTTCGCACGCGAGGGCCGGCTTCAAGAGCTGAACTTCCCTCTGGGCAAGGGTGTGCAGGGCAGGCAGGACATCCTGATCGCCGCGAAGCTGCCCGCGGGGCCCGGCGTGATGTCGACCTCGCTGCGGCTGCTGACGCTCCCCGCGGGCATGGCCGCCGCGGCCGGAGTCGAGGATCCTACCGGCGCCGCGGCGACAATACGGCCGACGCTGCCCGTGGCGGCGCTGCAACTGATCGTCCCGGCGCCCCGCGACTACTGCGTCTACGTGACGATCTCGACGCCGTCGCTCTTCCTGCTGGACTCCTACAGCGGGCGGCTCGCACACATCGGGCGGACGTTCACCTTCAATCCGTCCCAGGAGCACGACGGTTGAGGCCGAGGCGCGGGGAGTGGGCCCGCGGGGCGAGCGGCGGACGGATTACTCGCCGCCGCCTTCGCCCGCCTTCTTGAGTTCGTCGAGGAGCTTCTGATCGATCTTGGCGAACTCCTCGGCGGCCTGATTCGCGAACTCCGAGACGCCCCGGGTGAGTTTGGAGAGCTGGCCGAATCCGTAGTCCCAGGAGTCGGCAAAGTCGTCACACGCCGATTCCAGACCGGAGTGGCCGATCTCCTTGGTGTTGGCGTGCTTCATCTCCTTCGAAGCGCTCTTCATCTGGTCGCCGCTGGTCTCCAGCTTGCGTGCCATGTCCTTGACCTCGTCGCCCGCGAACCGCAGAAAAGACATCCGGCCCCCCGTCCGTATCGCGTCTTCGTGTCGCGCCTCTGCCGATTCCCAGAATAGGTCCAACTGCCCTGGCGCGGCGGTGAGCTCAGGGTTTGAGGAGGGCGTGGAGTTCGGCTTCGTAGAGCTGGGCGGGGTCGAGGGACATGCCGGTGAAGTGGCCGGCGGCTTCGAGGGAGAGGACGCCGTGGAGGCGGGTCCAGCAGGTGAGGGCGCGGTGGAGGGCGGTGGTGGGGGCGGGGTGGGGGTCGGCCCATGCGCGGTGGGTGGCGAGGTGGGTGTCGAAGGGGGTGACGGGGGCGGTGGCGTCGGGGTCGAGGGCGACGCAGGCGTCCAGGAGGACGGCCATGATCTCGGACGCGATGCCGGTGATGTCGTCGGGGGCGTGGTAGCCGGGGACGGGTGTGCCGTAGAGGAGGAAGTAGCGGTGCGGGTCCTCCAGGGCCCAGCCGCGCAGGGCGTGGGCGAGGGCGACCAGCTCGGGCCGGGAGTCGTAGGCCGAGGCGGCGGCGTGGACGCTGAGGAAGGTGTCGGCGAGGCTGCGGTAGCCGTCCCTGACCAGTTCGGTGATGAGTTCGTCGCGCCCGGCGAAGTAGCGGTAGAGCGCGGGGCCGCTCATGCCCATCTGTTTGGCGATGGCGTTGAGGGAGAGCGCTGAGGCGCCCGCCGTCGCGATCTGCTCCCACGCGTGTTTCTTGACCTCCTCGCGGACCTGGGCCCGGTACCGCTCGCGCGGGGTGCTGGTGGTCGTACCCGGTTCAGCCACTGGCCTTGCCTCCTTCCCGTACGTCGTGCCCGTACGTCGTGTCCGCGTTCCCTTTAGTTAGAGGCTATCACGAACGCTATTGACACTCCCGATCGTGAGGTGTTAGAACTTCTAACGAACGCAAACGTCAGTAACGAGCAGCTCGCAGCGGAGGCCGCCATGAACACCACCGAAGAACTCACCGAGGTCGTCCTGCCCGGCAAGGTCGAGCCGGAGGGCCTCCAGGTCAGGCACGGCGCCGTCCCCACGCCGGGCCCCGGCCAGGTCGTGGTGCGGATGGAGGCCACCGGCGTCTCCTTCGCCGAGCAGCAGATGCGCAGGGGCCGCTACTACGACCAGCCCCCGTTCCCCTTCGTGCCGGGTTACGACCTGGTCGGCACCGTGCAGGCGGCGGGCGAGGACGTCGGCACGGACCTGGTCGGCACGCGGGTCGCCGCGCTCACCAAGACCGGCGGCTGGGCCAGCCACGTGGTGGTCGACGCCGCCGACACCGTCCCGGTGCCCGAGGGGGTCGGCGCGGCGGAGGCCGAGGCGATGGTGGTCAACGGCGCCACCGCCTGGCAGATGCTGCACCGCAAGGCGCGCGTCCGCGCAGGACAGACCGTCCTCGTGCTCGGCGCGAACGGCGGCGTCGGCTCCGTCCTGGTCGAACTGGCGCGGGTCGCGGGCGTCAAGGTGATCGGCACGGCGTCCGTACGGCACCACGACGCGCTCAGGGAGCGCGGCGTCACACCGGTCGACTACCGCGCGGGCGACGTCGCCGCCCAGGTCCGCGCCCTCGCGCCCGGCGGGGTGGACGCCGTCTTCGACCACGTCGGCGGCCGGGGCGTCGTCGACTCGTGGCGGCTGCTCGCGCCCGGCGGCACGCTCGTCTCCTACGGCACCGCGTCCACGCTCAACGACGAGGGCTCCAAGCAGTGGCCCGTGCTCAAGATCATCGCCCGCGTCTGGGTCTGGAACACGCTGCCCAACGGCCGCCGCGCCTACTTCTACAACCTCTGGGCCGGAAAGGCCCTGGCCAAGGACCGCTTCCGGGCCCGGCTGCGCGCCGACCTCACCGAGGTCTTCGCCGCGCTCCAGCGCGGCGACGTCACCGCCCGGGTCGCGGCCCAACTGCCGCTGGCACGCGTGGCGGAGGCGGTCCGGCTGGCCGAGTCGGGGACGGTCGCCGGGAAGGTCGTCCTCACGGCGTGACGCGCCCGCCGCCCCGGTCGAGTACGGGCCCGGCCGGTCCGGCACCGGCACCGCCCCTCGACCCCGGCCCCGGCACCGACGCACCGCTGACGCCCGGACGGGGTCACGGCATCGGCAGGGCATCGGCCTTGCGGAGCAGCAAGGCGCGTTCGCGGGTGTTGGGGCAGTGGCGGGCTGCGAGGTGGAGTGCGGCGCGGGCTTCGGCGGTGCGGCCGAGGCGGGCGAGGAGTTCACCGCGCACGGTGGGGAGGAGATGGGAATGGGAGAGGTGACCGGCGGCGGCGAGTTCGTCGACGAGGTCGAGGGCGGGCTGCGGCCCGTGGGCCATCGCGACGGCGACCGCGCGGTTGAGGTCCACGACCGGCGAGGGGGCGATACGGCCGAGGGCTTCGTAGAGCACGACGATCCGTTCCCAGTCGGTCGCGGCGACGGAGGGCGCAGCGGCGTGGCAGGCCGCGATGGCCGCCTGGAGGCCGTACGGGCCGAGGCCGCGCCCGACGGTGGAGGCGCGTTCGAGAGCCGCCCGGCCACGGCGGATCGCCGAGCGGTCCCACAGGCGCCGGTTCTGGTCCTCCAGGAGTACGGCCTCGCCGTCGGGGCCGGTGCGGGCGGGGAAGCGGGCGGCGGTCAGTTCGCAGAGGGCGAGCAGACCGTGCACCTCGGGCTCGCGCGGCAGCAGGGCGGCCAGTACGCGGGTGAGCCGGATCGCCTCGTAGGCCAGGTCGGGGCGGAGGAGGTCGTCGCCGGACGTCGCGGTCGACCCCTCGGTGAAGATGACGTAGAGCACGCTGAGGACGCCGCCGAGCCGTTCCCGCCGTTCCTCGGCCGGGGGCAGGGCGAACGGGACCTCGGCGGCGGCGATCGTACGTTTCGCACGGGTGATCCGCGCCTGGACGGTCGGCACCGGCACCAGGAAGGCGCGCGCGATCTCCTCGCTGGCCAGGCCGCCGACCGCGCGCAGGGTCAGGGCCACGCGGGCCTCGGGCGAGAGGACCGGATGGCAGGAGATGAACATCAGGGCCAGGATGTCGTCGTCGATACGGTCCGGGTCCCAGGGCAGGTCGGCGTCGGCCGCCGAGCCCACACCCGTATCCGGGCCCGCGGCCCTTCCCGTGGCCACGCCCGTACCCGCGTCCTCGGCCGCCTCCCCAGCGAGCAGCGCGTACCGCTGGTCCAGCGCCGAGCGGCGGCGGAAGGCGTCGATCGCCCGCCGCCGCCCGGTCGCGAGCAGCCAGCCCACCGGGTTCGCCGGTGTGCCGTCGCGTGACCAGCCGACCAGCGCCTCGGCCAGGGCCTCCTGCGCCACGTCCTCGGCCAGTTCGAAGTCCCCGGTGTAACGGGCCAGGGCCGCGACGACGCGGGCCGACTCGATCCGCCAGACGGCCTCGACGGCGCGGCGCGCGGCCTCCGTACTGCGGGGAGCCGGTCCGTCGGGAGCCGACCCGCCGGGGGCCGGTCCGCCCCGAGCCACCTCGTCAGGAACCGGTCCGCTCAGATCCGGCCCGCTCAGATCTGGCCCGTCCGCTCGCGCCACGCCCGCTCCTTGGTGATCCACTCGTTGTCCTGCGGGAACTCCTCGATGCTCGGCACCCGGCGCACCTCGCACTTCGAACCGGCGACGGCGGGCAGCCGCTTCGCCCACTCGACCGCTTCCTCCTTCGAGGCCACGTCGATCAGGTAGAAGCCGCCGAACAGCTCCTTCGTCTCGCCGTACGGGCCGTCGGTGACCACCGGCGCCTCACCGCTGAAGTCGACCACGACCCCCTGGCCCGGGTCGTCGAGCCCCTCCGCCGCCACCAGGACCCCGGCCCGGATCAGCTCTTCGTTGAACCGGCCGACCGTCTCCAGCATCTCGTCGAACGGGGTCTCCATCATCTTCGCGACGGACTCGTCCGTACCACGCATGATCAGCATGTACTTCGCCATGACGGCTGTCTCCACTCTGTTCTGTTCCGTGCGTTCAGCGCTGACGCGCTCCGGGGCCCGTTTTCCGACCCTCTCACCCCCAAGGTCGAACGGCGCGGGAGCGGATCGACACGGCGGCCGGATCGGATTCGGAGAATTCACGGGACCTGGCCGGAGGCCACCGCCAGGTCGGCGTCCGGGACCGGCCCGGCGTCGGTGTCCGCACCGCCGTGGGACGGCGTGCGGTACGCCCGGAGCGGCGCGTTCGTCGCGGCCACGGCCAGCACCGCCAGGACGGCGGACACCCCGCCGAGGACCAGCGAGAACGGGGCGGAGGTGGCCGAGGCCAGCAGGCCGCCCCGGAAATTGCCGAGTTCGGGCCCCGCGACACCGATCACGTGCTCCACGGAGGAGACCCGCCCCCGGTACGCGTCCGGCGTCTCCCACTGGACCAGGGCGCTGCGCGTGACGACGGACACGGTGTCGGCGGCCCCCGCCGCGGCCAGGCAGCCGAGCGCCAGCCACAAAGGCCCCGCCAGCCCGAACCCGGCCAGCGCCAGGCCCCAGACCACGGCTGCGGAGAGCTGTACGAGGCCGCCGCGCCGCCAGCGGGTCACCGTGCCGGAGAGCAGACCGGCCGTGATGCCCCCGACCGCGACGGCCGAGAGGAACAGGCCGAGGGTCCGCGGGTTGCCGCCGAAACGGATCTCGTTGACGAGGGGGAAGAGCGCCACGGGCATGGCGAGGAGCGTCGCGGCCAGGTCGGTGGCCATCGAGCCCCAGAGGGTGGGTCGGCGCAGGACGATCCGCCACCCGCCGCGCTCGGCACGCCGCCGCCCGCCGCGTTCAGGACCCCGCCGTCCGCCCCGCAAAGGCCCCGCCGCGCTGACCTTCGCGAGTGCGCGCCCACCGCCCTTCGCGCGCCCAAGCCCACCGCCCTTCGCGGGCCCAAGCCCAAACACGCCGCCCTTCGCGCGCCGACGCCAGCCACCGCCCCCCTCGGACGCCGTCCCCTCACCTCCCTCCGGCCGCATCGCCGGCAGGCGAATCACCGCGAGCATCGAGACCGCCATGGCCACGGCCTGAATCCCGTACGCGGCGGGGAAATCCCAGCGGGCGATGATCAGTCCGGCCGCGGCGGGCCCGGCCAGCATCGCGGCCTGGAAGGAGACGTTGGTGAGGGCGAGACCGGCCGCGACCTGGTCGCCGGGCAGCAGCCGGACGGGAAAGGTGCGCCGGGCGGGAGCGCCGAGCGCGCTGAAGACGGTGGCCAGGGCGACGAGGGCGAGCAGGAGCAGGACGTTCCTGTTGTGGGCCAGGGCCTGGGCGCACAGGGCGGCGGCGACCAGGAGTTGGCCCGTGGTGGTGGCGCGTACGAGCGCGCGGCGGTCGACGGTGTCGGCCAACGCGCCGCCGAGCAGCCCGAAGAGCAGCATCGGCAACCCGGTGGCGAGCCCGATCGCGCCGGTGCCGACCGGGCTGCCGGTGAGGTCCCAGACCTGGGCGAGGACGGCCACATTGCCTATCTGGCCGCCGAGTTGGGAGACGGACGTGCCGATCCACAGGTCGCGGAAGGGCTGACTGCCGCGCAGCGGACGGGTGTCGAGGAACCGGACGCGTATCCGTCCGCTCACTTCGGCGGCTCGACAAGGCGGTTGAGGATGCGCTGCCGCATCGACCGGTGTTCCAGCGCGCGCCGCACCTCCTCGACGACGGCGGTCATGGCGTACGGCACCTCGGCGTCCAGTTCGGCGACGGTCTCGTGGGTGGCGCGCCACTCCGCCTCCAGGAACGGTACGAGCGACCGGCCGCGTTCGGTCAGGTCGATCCGCCGGGTGCGGGCGTCGGGGCCGGGCTCCGAGGTGACCAGGTCCTCCTTGCGCATGGCGGCGACGGTCTGGCTGATCGCGGAGTGCGAGCGGTTCAGGGACTTCGCCAGCTCGCGGATGGTCAGCGGCCCGGTGTGCGCGAGCCGGATCAGCGGATACGCGAACCGGGGCCGTACGCCCGTGATGCCGCGCTCGACGTAGAGCTGCTCGATCTCGGCGTCCATGGCCGCCAGCAGCTCGTGCAGGGTGTGCCAGGGGTCGGGGAGCGCGGTGGGATCAGAAGTTGTCACAGCGCTAATATAACAGCGCTGCGACAATTGCGGAGGCTACGGCTCCGGGCGCGCCGGGGCCGGCCGCGAAGTGGCCCCCGGACCCCGGAGATCGGGGCGACTTTCCCTTGCCCGAATCGACATTTCGTGGCTCCAGCGGACCGCCCGTACGGTCCCTGGCATGGACAGAAGCTTTCAGACGGCGGAAGAACTCCGTGCCGCCCTGCGCGCCGGTGACGTGACCTCGGCGGAACTGACCGACGAGGCGATAGCCCGTATCGAGCGGGACGACGAGGCGGTCAACGCGATCTGCGTGCCGGACTTCGACCGTGCGCGGGCCGCCGCGCGGGAGGCCGACGCGGCGCGGGCCCGCGGCGAGGACCGGCCGCTGCTCGGCATTCCCGTGACGGTCAAGGAGTCGTACGACGTGGCCGGGCTCCCCACGACCTGGGGCATGCCGCAGCACCGGAACCACCTGCCGGCCGAGGACGCGGTGCAGGTGTCGCGGCTCAGGGCCGCGGGCGCGGTGGTGCTCGGCAAGACCAATGTGCCGGTCGGGCTCCAGGACATCCAGAGCTTCAACGAGATCTACGGCACCACCAACAACCCGTGGGACCACGGCCGCACGTCGGGTGGCTCCTCCGGCGGATCGGCGGCGGCCCTCGCGTCCGGCTTCGGCGCGCTGTCCATCGGCTCGGACATCGCCGGTTCGCTGCGCACCCCCGCGCATTTCTGCGGGATCTACGCGCACAAGCCGACGCTCGGGCTGGCGGCGAACCGCGGCATGGCCCAGCCGCCCGCACCGGCGCTGCCGGTCGACCTCGACCTCGCCGTCGTCGGCCCGATGGCGCGCTCCGCGCGCGACCTCACGCTCCTGCTCGACGTCATGGCAGGGCCCGACCCGCTGACGTCCGGTGTGGCGTATGAGGTGAGGCTGCCGCCCGCGCGCCACGAGCGGCTCGGCGACTTCCGGGTCCTGGTCCTCGACCAGCACCCGCACATTCCGACCGGGGCCGCGGTACGGGCGGCCGTGGGCCGGGTGGCCGACGCCCTGGCCGACGGCGGCGCCCGCGTCGAACGGCACAGCCCGCTGCTGCCCGATCTGGCCGAAGCCGCGGTGGTCTACACACAGCTCCTGATGTCGAGTTCCACGGCGCACTTCCCGGTCGAGGCGCAGGAGCAACTACGGGCCCTCGCCGCCGAATTGAGCCCGGACGACCAGAGTCTGGAGGCGACGCGGCTGCGCGCCATGGTGTTGAGCCACCGCGACTGGCTCGGCGCGAACGGCCGCCGCGAGCTCCACCGGCACGGCTGGCGGCGGTTCTTCGCCGAATTCGACGCCGTGGTCTGCCCGATCACGCCCACCCCCGCCTTCCCGCACGACCACGGCCCCGATCCGAGGCGACGCCGGATCGACATCGACGGCGCCGGGTACCCGTACTTCGACCAGCTCGTCTGGGCCGGTCTGCCCACCATGCCCGGCCTGCCCGCCACCGCGATTCCGGCGGGCCGGTCCCCCGAGGGCCTGCCGGTGGGCGTCCAGCTCGTCGGCCCGATGTTCGAGGACCGCACCCCGCTGCGCCTGGCCGAACTGCTCGAACCACTGACCGGCGGCTTCCACCCCCCGACATAACCCCCGCCTCAGTGGGCCGGGGTGGTGGGGTGGTGGTCGGGCCAGGGGAGGGCGTAGGCGGAGGTGGGGGTGGCGGGGCGGGTGAGGCGGGTGAAGCGGAGGAGTTCGCGGACGATGCCGGCGGTGCCCATGGCCCAGCCGGGGTGGGGTTCGAGGGTGCTGGGGGTGGCGCGGTGCTCGATGTTGGACCAGCGGGCGCCCTCGCGGTCGCGGGTGGCGCGGGAGGAGAGGTCGGCGGCGAGGAGGCGGGCGAAGTCCGGGGGGTCGCCCTGTTCCGCCAGCCGGTCGCAGGCGAGGGCGAGGACGCCCGCGGTGCCGCAGCAGCGGCCGTTGTTGTCCCAGAAGCGGGGCCGCAGGCGGCGGGGCAGGCCGGAGTGGGTCACGGTGTGCCAGCAGCGGTCGGCGAGCGCCTGCCAGGCGGCGGGCTCGTCGAGGACGTCCCGGAGCAGCCGGAAGACCTGGGCGTCACCGGCCGGTCCGTGACACCAGCCGTAGCTGTAGCGCTCGATGAGTTCGGGCCGGTCCTGCGGGTCGGAGTGGGGTACGAGGAAACCGTCCGGCCCGTCCTCGTCGCGCGCCACGACGTCGGCGGCGCCCGCCCGCGCCAGCTCGACCAGGTCGGTGCGGCCGGTCGCCGAGCCGACGCGGGCCAGCGCGTACACGATGCCGAGCGTGCCGTGCGAGATGTGGTGCAGGCGCGGGGCCGCGTCGGTGCGCACCTCCCAGTGGACGCCCGCCGGGGTCTCCTCGGCCGTCCGCAGATACGGCTCCACGGCGAGCACGGCCAGGTCGGCGTCGCCCATCGCCAACGCGCCCAGGCCGATACCGGCGTTGCCGCCGAGCAGTTCGAACAGCACGCCCCAGCGCGTCCCGTCGAAACGGGAGCGCACCAGGTCCAGGGCCCGCGCGGCGCCTGCCGCGGCCTCCGGGGCGCCCAGTTCGTCGTGGACGGCCCGCAGCGCGAACGCCATGCCGGTCAGGCCGAAGTACAGCGAGCTGCCGTCCCAGCCGTCGACGGCGGCGGAAACACTACGGGCGGCGCGCACGGCCGCGTCGCCGTACCGGTCGTCCCCGAAGTGCCGCCGCGCTTCGAGGAGTACGGGGATCACACCGGCCGTACCGCTGTAGAGCGAGGCGTTCGGCTCGTCGTCCGAGGGCGTGGTGGTCCAGGCGAGCCCGCCGTCCTCGCCCTCCCGCGCGTTCCCGAGCAGCCAGCGCAGCGCGTCCGCCGACAACTCCTCGACCTCATCCGCTGTTACGTCTGTTGCGTCAGCCGTCATCACACCCACTTTGGCACGCTCTCGCTACGGGGCCGCTTCCAGGGGAAGGGGGAGGTCGAGTTCGGCGCGGAGCGTCTTGCCGACGGGGTCGCGGGGGAGGACCGACCAGCGGGTGGCGAGGGCTTCGACCAGGAGGAGCCCCCGGCCGGAGTCGGAGAGCGGGGAGGCGGGACGGAGCTGGCCGGGGTCCGGGGGACGGCGTTCCCCGCGGGCGTCGGAGACGTCGATACGGAGCAGGGTCGCCGTGAGGCGGATACGGAGCTCGAAGTCGCGCCCGGCCACGCGGCCGTGGGTGGCGGCGTTGGTCGCCAGCTCGGCCACCAACAGGGCGGCCGTCTCGGCCAGTTCGGTGCCGTGCGCGACACCCCACAGGTGGAGCTCGTTCGACGCCGCGTGCCGCGCCAGCCGGGCCCCGCGCCGCGTGGCGCTGAACCGCTGGCTGAACTCACGTTCGGTCACGGGGAGTTCGTGCATCGTTGGTGCTGTCATACCGCCCAATGTGACCCCGGCCCCGCCCCTCCCACCAGGGTCCCGCCGCGTACGCTGCGCCAGCGTACGCGCACAAAACGTAGACAGTACCCGTCACCCCCTGTGAGCATTGTCCGACTCGATGTGGTCAAACGAGCGGGCGCGCGGGAGGTGGCCAAGGATGGCCGATGGCATGGACGGTGCGGGAGAGGCGGAAACTTCCGCCGGTACGGGTGCCGGCACTCCCGGCAGCGAGCCCGAGACCTCGGACAGCTTGCGCACCTTCGGTGCGTTTGTCCAGGCGCTCCGGGAACACGCGCGCCTCAGCCGCGAGGAGTTCGGCAACCAGGTGCGCTTCTCCAAACACACGATCGCCTCGATCGAGCAGGGGCGACGCATGCCCGACGCCGACTTCGTGGACCGCGCCGAACCGGTTCTCGGCAACACCGGAGCTTTACGCAAGGCGCTCGACCATGTCGGGCGGCAGCCCGGCCTCGCGGCCTGGTTCCACCAGTGGGCGCGCCTGGAGAAGACGGCGATCAGCCTGTACACGTACGAATGCCGCCTCATCCCAGGGCTGTTGCAGACGGCGGCGTACGCCCGTGCCGTGTCGGAGAGCGTCCCGCCGCTCGCCAGTGAGAAGGCCGTCGCCGAGCGGGTCGCAGCGCGACTCAAGCGGCAAGAGTTGCTGTCTACCAAGCGTGAACCGCCCTGTGCGTTCAGTTTCATCATCGAACAGGCCCTCTTGGAGCGGCACACAGGTGGCGAGGACATCACGCGTGACCTGCTCGACCACTTGCTGGATCTCACTGCGCGGCACTGGAACGTTGAGTTGCAGATCATGCCGCTGCGATGCCCCTCGCATGCTGGCGTAGACGGTCCCTTGCAACTGCTGGAGACGCGCCAGAACAGGTGGTTCGGATACTCCGAGGGGCAGAAGAACGGTCGGCTGATCGGAGACCTCAAAGAGATCAGCGAGCTCCAACAGCGGTATGCAAAACTTCGCTCGCAGGCTCTGACCCCCGAAGACTCGCGGGGCCTGCTGGAGCGAATGCGAGGAGCCCTATGAACACATCGGATCTGGCCTGGTTCAAGAGCAGCTACAGCAGCGGCAGCGAAGGCGATTGCATCGAAGTGGCCGCCACCTGGCACAAGTCCAGCCACAGCGGATCTCAGGGCGACAACTGCGTAGAGGTCTCGGCCTGCCCGAGCACCGTCCACGTGCGGGACTCGAAGGACAAGGAAGGGCCCCAACTCGCCTTCTCCCCCGCCCAGTGGGCGGACTTCCTGAGCTTTGCGAGCCAACTCTGAGGCTGGCGGGGTAGGAGGAGGCCATGAAGGTCGGATTCGCACTGCCGCAGTTCAACAAGCAGGCTTTCGAGGTCGCGCGGGCCGCCGAGTTCGCGCGCGGGATCGAGTCGGCGGGCGGAGCCAGCCTGTGGGTGGGCGACCGGAATCTGGCCGCCGTCGATCCGAGCGTCGGGTACGGCGGCGGGAGCACGATTCCGCCGGAGTTGAACGCGGCGGCCGATCCGTTCGTCCTGCTCGGCGTGGCCGCGAGCGCCACCGAGCGTGTCCTGCTCGGCAGCCACGTACTGGTGGCGCCGCTGTATCCGCCGGTCCAACTGGCCAGGTCGCTCACGACCGTTGACCTGATCAGCGGGGGACGCCTGCTCGCGGGGTTCGGCGTGGGCTGGTCGCCGGAGGAGTACGAGGCCGCGGGCGTGGACTTCGCCACGCGGGGCGCCAGGATGGACGAGACGCTGGACGTACTCGAAGAGATCTGGACGAAGGACCCGGCCGGGTACAGCGGGGCGCGGTTGTCGGTGCCGCTGCACCACGCGCCGCTGAAGCCCGCGCGGCGGCCCCGGCCGCCCGTGTACCTGGGCGCGCGCTCGGGGCGGGCGCTGCGCCGGATCGGGGAACGCGCCGACGGCTGGCTGCCGGTGTGCGTGGTGCCGGGCTTCGTGGACTTCGACGGCATCGTCCGGCAGCGGGCGCGGGTGGACGAGGCGGCGCGGACGGCGGGCCGCGATCCGCGCGTCATCGACGCGGTCTTGCGCGTCAACATCGAGGCGGGCACGTCCACGGAGCAGGTGGTGACGGTGATCAAGGCCGCGGGCGAACGTACCGGCATCGACCATGTGATGGTCGACACGATGTACAGCGACGCGGGCGTCGACCAGTCCGTGGAGCGGGCCTTGGCGATCCTCGACGGCGTCCGCGCGGGCTGATCCGAGGAGCCGGTACCCCGGCCGGGCGCCGTACGTCGCCCGGCCGCCGGTTCGTACCCTCGCGCGCTCGCGGGCCCGCGAACTCGCGGGCTCAGAGGATCTGGATGCTCTTGACCCGCGGGGGGCGGTTCGGGAACGTGATGTCGGTCCAGCGGTTGATCCGCACCGAGTCGCCGTTGACGTCGTAGTAGATCAGGTCGTTGTTGCCCGTGACGATCCGGTCGACCCACCAGCCGCCGAAGTCGGTCCGGCCCGAATTCGCGTAACAGTCCACGCTGTCACGGCCGTTGAGGTGCGAGTAGATCTTCAGGTAGTCCGCGCCGCCGACGCACTCGACGTGGTCGATGGCGAAGGCGGGGCCGCTCGGCACGGCGACGGTCAGCGCGGCGGCGGCGGCCAGCGCCATGGTCATCGAGCCGATGACCTTCTTGGCTTTCGAGATCACGCAAATCCCCTTCACACGGAGCCCGGCACCCGGCCCGGCTCGCTCGCTTCTTCGGGCCGGACGGCGGCCCGCCGCCGATCTTGGTGTGATGCCTCTGGCAAATGCGGCAAGCGGAGCGATGTCGTCGGTTTTTGACTCGATCGAGCGAAGGTGTGTTTGTTCCGGGCGCGATTGGTTACGGGGCGGGCTCGGGGCGGGGGCGGTCCGTACGCGCGTAGACCAGGGCGGCTTCGGTGCGGTTGCGGACGCCGAGCTTCTCCAGGATGTGGGAGACGTGGACGGCGACGGTGCGGTCGCTGATGTAGAGGGAGCGGGCGATCTGGCGGTTGCTCTCGCCGCGGGAGAGCAGGGCGAGGACCTGGGCCTCGCGTTCGGTGAGGTCGAGGCGGGCCTGGGCGGCGACGGACCGGGTCGTGGGGTCGGGCGGCCGGGTGAGACGGCCGCGGGTGGCCAGTTCGTGGGCGAGGCGCAACAGCGGTGCTGCGGACAGGGGTTCGGCCAGGCCGAGGCAGGCGGCCAGGGCGCGGCCCGCCTGTTCGCGGCGGCCCGCGCGGATCGCGGTCCCGGCCTCGCGCAGGCGTGCGTACGCCTCGCGGTAGGGCTGGTCGGCGGCGCGCCAGGCGTCGGCGACCTGCCGCCAGGTCGCCCGGTCGTCGGAGCCGTCGGCGCGGGAGTGTTCGGCCGCGGCGAGGGCGCCGAAGGCGGCGACGACGGGTTCGCCGCAGTGGCGGGCGGCGATGGCGGCGGCGCGTTCGGCGAAGGTCACGGCGGAGCCGTCCCAGGCGGCGGGCAGGCCGTGGGGGCGTACCGGGCCCGGCAGCAGGGCGAGTTCGGCGGCGAGGCGGGCGCCGTCGGCGAGCAGCCGGATCTCCTCCTCGGCGAGGGCGCCGCCGCCGACGGCCCGCAGGCCGTGCAGGACGTGGTCGGCGGCTGTCGCCAACTCCCCCGCGTCCAGCGCCTGTTCGGCCTGGCAGGCGTGGCAGGGGCCGAGCAGGCGGGGGTCGTCGGGGGCTTCGGCGAGTACGGCGGTGAGTTCCGCGGTGCGGCGGCGGTCGCCGCGGGCGACGGCCAACTCCAGTTGGAGCAGGTGCAGATAGCGGGTGATGTGGGCGCTGGACTGGCCGACGAGTTCGGCCAGGAGCTGGTCGGCCTCCGGCCAGCGGCCGGTGGCGACGAGGACCGCGGCCGTGTTGAAGTCCAGGACGGCGGTGAGCGGGGGCGGCGCGCCGAGTTCGCTGGCCGCGCGGCGTCCGGTCAGGGCCACTTCGCGCGCCTCCGCGAAGCGGCCCCCCGTACAGAGCAGGTACATGTGGTTGCTGGCCGCGCGCAGGACGTCCTCGACGGAGTCCGTACGGCGGGCCAAGTCGCGTGCGGCGCACAGGGCTTCGAGGCCCGCCTCCAGGTCGCCGCGCTGGGCGCGGACGATGCCGAGGGTGGTGAGGGCGTGGGCGTGCTCGGCGAGGGCGCCGATGCGCTCGGCCATCCGTAAGGCCCGTTGCGCCAGCGGCAGCGCGCCGTCCGGGTCGCCGACCTGGACGCGCATGTCGGCCGCCGCCGCCAGGACTCTGGCTTCGAGGGCGCCGGTCGCCTCGGGCGCCGTGGCCAGGAGCCCTTGCGCCTCTTCCAGTGCGGCGATGGCGCCCCAGGGGTCTCCGGCCTCGCGGCGGTAGGCGCCGAGGCGTTCGAGCAGGCGGGCGCGGTCTTGTGCGTGTGCCTGTGCCTGCGCTTCTGCGTGTGCTTGTGCGTGTGCCTGCCCTTGTACGGCGGCTGCCGCGTGGCTTCCGTCGGCGCGGTACGCCTCGGCCGAACGCGGGCCGTGACGTGGTGTGTTGAGGGTGGCCGGGCCGCCGCCCGCCGACAGGGCCAGCGCGCGGGTGACGTACTCCGTGGCGCTCTGGGGCTCGCCCGCGTAGCTGGCCGCGCGGGCGGCCTCCGGCCAGAGAGAGGTGGCGGCGGCCTCGGAGAGGTGGTCGGAGAGGGTGACGGCGAGGGCGTAGAGGCGGTGGGCCTCGGGGTACGCGCGGGCGTTGACGGCGAGGCGGGCGGCCGTCAGGGCCGAAGTGGCCGCGCGGGCGGGGCAGTCGGCGAGGTGCCAGTGCCGGGCCAGGAGGGCGGGGTCCGAGGCGGTACGGGCGGCGAGGGCGTGCGCGTAACGGCGGTGCAGGCGGCGGCGCTCGCCCGGGAGCAGATCGGCGTACAGGATCTGGCGGATCAGGCCGTGCGGGAGGGCGTAACCGTCCTCGGTGGAGGTGAGCAGGCGCTGCTCGACGGCCCGGCGCACGGCGGCCAGCAGCGTTCGCTCGGGTAAGGGGACGGTGGCGGCGAGGAGTTCATGTGTCATGCCGTCGTCGGTCACGGATATCTGGTCGATGACCTCGCGGACGTCGGCGTCCACGCAGCTCACGCGGGCGAGGACCACTTCCGCGATGGACGCGGGCGGCCAGGGGCGGGCCGCCCGCGCCAACTCCTGTGCGTACAGCGGGTTTCCCTCCGCCGCCGATACGGCCCCCGCCACGTCGGCGGCGTCCGCGTCGGCCGGGAGCAGCGCGGTCACCAGCTCGGCGACCTCCGCGTCCGCCAAGCCGCTCAGCCGCAGCCGCGTCACCCTCGGACATCGGCCCAGCTCCGCGAACCAGCGCCGCGCGTCCGCCGTCAGCTCCTCCTCCCTCACCGTGGCCACGATCAGCACCGGCTGTCGTCTCAGCCGCACCACCAGAAACGCCAGCAGATCGCGCGTGGACGCGTCCGCCCAGTGCAGGTCCTCCAGCACCAGCACCAGCGTCGTACGCGCCGACATCTCCCCCAGCACCCCCAGCACCCGCTCGAACACCCGCTGCCGCGTGGCCGGCCGCCCCCCACCGAACGCGTACGCCGCGCCCCGTCCACCAGCCGGCCCGGTCTCAGCCCACCCGTCAAAGCCCCCGCGCCCGCGCGCAGCACCCCCGGCTGCGGGCGCGGGGCCACCCCCCGCATCGCCGGACCCCCTCCCCGCGCCGGAACGGCCGCGCCCACCGCCCACACCGTCCGCCACCGGGCCGCCGTCCGACGGACCGGCCGCACCCCCGAAGCTCCCCGGCGAACGCGCGCCGCCGTCCGGCGAGGGTTCGCGCTCGTGGGGAGCGGCACCGGGGGCGGGGTGGGGGGCCGCGCCGGAGGCGAAGAGGTCGCGGAGGGCGGCGATGAAGGGGCCGTAGGCGAGGGTGGGGCCGGTGAGGGGGACGGAGTCGCCGGTGCGGAGGTGGGCGTGGCGGGGGGCGGTGGTGACGAGGGTGGCGAGCTCTTGGACGAGGCGGGTCTTGCCGAGACCCGCCTCGCCGGTGACGAGGAGGAGTTGGGCCTGGCCGGCCGCCGCGCGGTCGAAAGCGGCGACGGCGGCGCGCTTCTCGGGGTACCGCCCGACGAAGGGCGCTGACTTGGTCATGTGCGCAGTGTGAGCACGCGGCAGCGGTGTGTCGACGGCGAAGCGAAGAAGCTGCCATCGGGGGCGGAGCGAAACCGGCCCATTTTCATCGTGGCCGGTACGGGCGTTCCGCAAAGGCCGCGTGAAGGTTTGGTGCCTGGTGGCGGACGGTGTTCGCTCACCGGACGCGGCGGGAATCCGGCGCAATTCCCCGCGCCGCGCCCCGGCGGCGGTCTCGTATCTGTCGCAAACAGAAATCCGTGAAGTCCCCGGCCGTACACGGGTATACGCCGAAAAGGGGTCACCCGGCGGTCGTGGACGAGTACATCTAGTCAATTCCCACATACGCGCCTACGTCATGTTGCAGACGTGCGCGAGCGCTTTACCACCGCATAGTTGGCCCGGTTCGGCCCGGCGGCCAGCCGCGGCCGAAGACCGCTCGACGGAACCGGGAGGAGGAAACCCCATGAAGAAGATGTCGATCCGCAAGGCCGGCACCATCCGCCTGACCAGCTCCGCGTACTACTGCTGCTCGGCCCTCTAGCAACACCGCCGGAGCCGGGCCCTGTTGACCACTTCGCGCAGGCCCCGGCTCCGGTGACCGGCTCCGGTCACCGACTTCCCCGTAGAGAGGCACCCCGCATGACCGTGACCTCGTCGGACGGCACCACGACCGCGCCGGACGGCGGCGGCGGCGCGGTCCTGCTGCACAAGCTCACGATGATCCCCGAGGACGACGGCGTGATGGTCGGCCGTCCGGACACCGCCTCGTACGCCGTCTTCCCCGAGGAGGGCGCTGAGGCGCTGCGGATGCTGGAGGCCGGGGTGCCGGTGGCCGAGGTGGCCGCCTGGTACGAACGGACCTGCGGCGAGCCGCTGGACGTGGACGACTTCCTCGACGTCCTGGCCGATCTGGGGTTCCTGCGCGGGAACGGCGAGGACGAGCCGGCCGGCCCGGTGCGCTGGCAGCGGCTCGGCGCCTGGACGTTCTCCTGGCCCGCCTGGCTGGTCTACCTCGCGCTGATGGTGACCGCCGCCGCCTGGATGATCAGGGACTCGTCGCTGCGGCCCTCGTACCACGACGTGTTCTTCACCGACCATCTCGCGCTGATCCCCATTGCCCTGACGGTCGTTCAGATCCCCTGCATCCTCGTGCACGAGGGCTATCACGCCCTGTCCGGGCGGCGGTTGGGGCTGCCGTCCACGCTCACGATCAGCCGCCGGCTGTACTACCTGGTCGCCGAGACCCGGCTGGACTCGCTGTTCAGCGTGGAGCGCAAGCGGCGCTATCTGCCGTTCGTGGCCGGGATGCTGGCCGACGCCGTGCTGATCTCGGGCCTGACGCTGCTGGCCGTGGCGCTGCGCGGACACGGCCCCGCGTGGATCTCCGCCCTGATGCTGGCGATCTCCTTCACGTGTGTGATGCGGCTGCTGTGGCAGTTCATGTTCTACCTGGAGACCGACCTCTACTACGTCCTCACCAACGCCCTGCGCTGCTCCGACCTCCAGAACGCCGCCCGCTTCCAGGTGCGTACGCTCTTCCGCCGCTGGACGCGCAGGCCGCCCCCGGTGGCCGACCCCGACGCCGAATGGTCCGACCGCGACCGGCGGATGGCGCGCTGGTACGCGCCGATGCTGGTGGTCGGTTACGGATTCTCGCTCGGCAGCCTGCTGTGGGCGGGGATTCCGACCACCGTGCACTTCTGGTCGCAGATCAACAACCGCTTCAGCGATTCCGGGACGGCCACCAGCGGGATTCTCGACGCGATCAGCTTCGTCGGCCTCACCGCACTCCAGTTCGGTCTGCTGCTTTACGTGACAGTACGGGACCGGCGCGCCGCGAAGGAATCCCGTGGGGATTCGGAACGGGAAGAGGAGGGCCCGAACGGCCAGGAGCCGGAAATCGCAGGCGTCGCTTAAAGCACGTCTTTCCTCTTGGAGCGCTCGGCTCGCTTCCCCCGCTTTGTTCGCTCGCCCCGCTTTGCTCGCTCGCCCCGCTCGGCTCGCATGAACCCCACGAACCTCAGGAACTCCCAGGAACTCCAGGACCACAAGGAGCACTTCATGACCTCGTCCCCGCCTCGGCACTGCTGGGTCGCCGCCACCGGCACCGCCGCCGACCCCGCCGACCCGGCCGGTTCCGTCACGTACGGCGACCTCCCGCCCACGCCCGAGCCCGATATCGACGTGCGCTGTCACCGCCGGCTGCGGGGCCCGTACACCGGGGGCGGGGCCCTGCTGCGCGCGGTGATCCCCGAACTGGCGGGCGAGCACGACGAGTTCATTGCCGCGCGGGCCACCGAGGTGATCTCGCTCGCACCCGACCTGGCACCCCGGGTGCCGATCGCGCCGCAGACGCTGACCGCGCTCGCCAGCCGCGCCGAGCGCACCCGCTTCTACTCCGTCGCCCGTACGCTGCGCGTCTCGCACGGCGTCGCCGAGCTGCTGACGGACTGGGCGCGTACCGTCCGCCCCGGCGGTACGGTGATCCGCTTCCGTGAGCTGGACGACGCCGACCCCACCGACCGTGAGCTGGTCTCCGTCCTGCTGCGGCGCTGCGACCCGGCCGTCCTGCGGCTGGTGGTGGAGACGGACGGTCTCGCCGACGACGAGTTGGGGCAGGCGCTGCGCACGTACGCCGACCGGGCCGCGCCGGAAGCGGCCGGGACCCCGGACGAGCGGCCTGCCGAGCGGCCTGCCGAGCTGCCGGACGAGCACCTGGAGGGCGCCGATCTCGCGCAGCTCTTCATCGACGCGGACGGCACCAGCAAGGACCCGCGACTGATCGCCGCCTACGAGGCGTTGGACCCGGCCGAGCGGGCCGCCCGGCACAGCGCCCGCGCGGAGCTGCTGGCCGAACGCGCCGAGCCGGGTGTGTCGTTGGGCGCGCACCTGTACCACCTGGAGCACGGCACCGACCCGGCGGCCGGGGCGGGCACCGCCTTCGTGGACGCCTGCGAGTCCTGCTTCGACAGCGGCTTCTACGAGGCGGCGCTGGAGATCTCGCAGCGCGGGCGGGCGCTGTTCGGCGACGCGCGGCCCAAGCCGTACTGGAACCTCACCAACAAGATCGGCGCGTGCCTGTCGTATCTGCGGCGCGGCGAGAAGGGCTTCTCGTACTTCGCCGAGCTGCGGTCGGGCAGCACCGAGCCCGAGATCCACATGAATAGCTGCTACATGATGGCGATGCTCTACACCCGCCACCTGCCCAAGGGCATGCACGACGAGATGCGGGCGCTGGAGTGGGTCAACACCGCGATCGCCATCGCGGACTGGAACCCGGACCCGCACCGCCGGGTCTTCGTGGGCGCTTTCATGCGGAACGCGAAGGCGCTGGTCGAGCTGCACCGCGCCGACCTGGACGCGGCGCTGGCGCTGGTCAACGACGCCATCGCGATGACGGACGAGGATCTCGGCCCGGACGAGCAGCTTCTGCACCGCTCGGTGCTGCGCTACAACCGCGCGCAGATCCTGGCCGCGCGCGGCGACCACGAGGGCTCGCTCGCCGACTACGACCTGGTGATCAGCCGCGACCCCGACTACGGCGACTACTACTTCGAGCGGGCCGGAGGGCGGCGCGCCAACGGGCAGTTCGACGCGGCGCTCGCCGACTACGCCGAGGCGATCCGGCTCAGCCCGCCGTTCCACGAGGCGCACTTCAACCGGGCCGATCTGCTGCGGGAGTTGGGCGACGAGGAAGCCGCGCTGCGCGATCTGGACTACGCGGCGATCCTCGACCCCGGCCACGTCGACACCCTCGTCAACCGGGCCGACCTGCTGATGGCGCTCGGGGAGATCGAGCAGGCGACGGCGGACGTCGAGGCGGGCCTCGCGCTGGACTCCAAGAACGCCAACCTGCTGTGCGCGCAGGGGACTCTGCTCGCCGAGTCCGAGCACGTCGACGCGGCCTTCACCAGTTTCACCGCCGCCCTGGAGTCCGACCCGTCGTTCGTGGCCGCCTGGGTCAACCGGGCCGTGCTGTCGTACTCCGCCGGGCGGCTGCCGGAGGCCGTGGACGACCTGGACCACGCGATCGAGCTGGCCGACGATCCGGTGCTGCGCGGCAACCGGGCGCTGGCGCTGTACGACCTGGGCGCGTACGAACGGGCCCTGGCCGACCTGGACATCGCGATCCCGGCGCTCGCCGACGAGGACCCCGACCTGCTCTACCGGCGCGGCGCCGTACGCCTCGCGCTCGGCGAGACGGACGGCGCCTTCGCCGACTGGCGCGACCACCTGGCGGCCTACGGGGAGGGCGAGGCGTCGCCCTTCGTGGAGGAGATCGCCGAGCGGATGCGGGAGTTCGTGCCGGGCGACGGGGAGTCGGCAGCGGGCGGCCGGGAGTCGGTACCGAGCGGCCGGGAGGGCGCGGCGTGACCGCGTCCGCCGAGGCGCCCGCCTCCGTACCGGAGTTGGAGGCGGGTGTGGGGCCCGGGCTCTACCGGGCGGTGATGCGGCAGCACGCGAAGGGCGTCGCCGTCATCACCGCGGGCGAGGACGCCGGGCCGCCGGTCGGCTTCTGCGCCACCTCGCTGACGTCGGTCTCCCTCGACCCGCCGCTGGTCTCCTTCACCGTCGGCCTGCACGCGGCGTCCTTCACCGCTGTGGAGAGCGCCCGCCATGTCGCCGTCCACCTGCTCGCCGAGGGCCAGGAGGACACCGCCCGGCGCTTCGCCCACGGCGGGGCCGCGAAATTCGGGGCGGCCACCGCCTGGCACCGGGGGCCGCGCGGCCTGCCCGTGCTGGACGATGTCCTCGCCGCGCTGATCGTCTCCCTCGTCCAGCTCGTGCCGGTCGGCGACCACGCCCTGGCCATCGGCCGGGTCGTCGAGGCCACCCACGTCCCCTCCCCCGCCCGGCCGTTGATCCACCACGACGGCGCGTTCGTCCATCTGGCGCTTCCCTAGGGCTCGTTGACCGCCCGGCGGGACGACGCCGCGGGCTCCCCGTCCACCGTGCGGTGGACAGCGGAGTACCCGTACGGTCGTCCCGCCGGGCCGTCCGCCCGGTCGACCGGCTCCGCGCCCGGCCGGAGCGCCCCCGGCTGTCCGGGCGCGATGCGGTACGGATTCCGCGAACCCCTCTTCCGCGTCGCCGGCGTGACGGAAGGTCAGCCGGTGGCGGTCACCGGCGCCATCTTGTCGGCGATCCCCGGATTCTTCGCGAGCCACTTCTTGACGCCCGCCGCCGTGTTGTCCTGGCCGGCGGACTGGATGTCGGCCTCCAGGGAGCTGAGCTGCTCCTCGGTGAGGTGGAAGTCCTTCATCCAGGCGGTGACCTGCGGCAGCTTGTCCGCCCGGCCCTTGTTGGCCAGATTGTGGATGGAGTCGGCCTTGCCCCACAGGCCCTTGGGGTCGGCGAGCTTGGTCAGCTCGTACGTGCTGTAAGCCCAGTGCGGGGACCACAGGACGACGGCGACCGGCTTGTGCTGCGCGTAGTCCCGCTTCAGCTCGGCGAGCATGGCGGAGGTGGAGCTGCTGACGACCTGGTACTCGCTGTCGAGGCCGTAGCCCTTGAGCACCGTGGAGTTGAGCAGCTTCATCTCGCCCGCGCCCGGCTCGATGCCGATGATCTTGCCGCCGAACTCCTTGCCCCGGCCCTTGAGATCGGCCATGGACGAGACGCCCTTGACGTAGGACGGGACGGAGACCTCCAGGGACGTCTGGTCGTACCACTTGCCGAGGTCGGCGTAGTCCTTGCCGTACTGCTGGAGGTAGGACGCGTGCGTGGTGGGCAGCCAGGCGTCGGTGAGGTAGTCGAAGTTGCCGGTGGACAGGCCGGTGAAGGCGGCGCCGGGGTCGTAGGTGTTGACCTGGGCCTTGTAGCCGCGCGAGTCCAGGACCTCCTTCCACAGGTTGGCCGACGCGATGGACTCGTCCCAGTTGAAGGAGCCGATCTTGACCGTCCGGCCCTTGCCGACGTCCGCCGAACCGGCCGTCGCGGGGCCGTCGTCGGAGTCGCCGCCGAAGATGCCGGTGCCGCAGGCGATCAGGGCGAGCGCGACGACGGCGGACAGGCCGACGGCGGGGCGCGGGCGGTAGCGCAGCACGCTCAGGCCGCGCGTCGGGAGCTTCGCGCGGGCCAGCGCCAGGGCGCGGCGGCCCAGCGGCGAGACCTGGTCGCCGAGCGCGCCGGTGATCCGGTCGAGGTAGATGGCCAGGATGACCACCGCGATGCCGCCCTCGAAGCCGAGGCCGATGTTGACCTGGCTGATCGCGCCGAAGACGGTCGAGCCGAGCCCTTCGGCGCCGACCATGCCGCCGATGACGACCATCGACAGCGTCAGCATGATGACCTGGTTGACGCCCGCCATGATGGTCGGCAGCGCCAGCGGCAACTGCACGCGCATCAGCGTGCGGCCCGGCGACGTACCGAACGCGTCGGCGGCCTCGACCAGTTCCTCGTCCACCTGCCGGATGCCCAGCTCGGTCATCCGGACGCCGACCGGCATCGCGAAGACGATGCAGGCGATGACGGCCGGGACCGTGCCGAGGCTGAAGAAGATGATCGCCGGGATCAGGTACACGAAGGCGGGCAGCGTCTGCATGACGTCGAGCACCGGCCGGACGACCATGCTCGCGGTCCGGCTGCGTGCCGCCCAGATGCCCAGCGGCACCGCGAGCAACAGGGCCACGACACCGGAGACGACGACCAGGGACAGCGACTGCATCGCCTCGTCCCACTGCGCGATGGAGTCGATCAACGCGAAGCCGAGGAAGGCGAGTACGCCCGCCGGGAGGCCGCGCATCCACAGCGCGATCACCGCGAGGATGGCCGCCATGAGCAGCGGCGGCGGGCCGCCGAGCACCCATTCCACGCCGTCGTACATGTGGTTGACGACGCTGCTGATCGCGTCGAAGAGCCAGGAGAGGTGGTCCGTCAGCCAATTGACGGCGTCCTCCGCCCAGTTACCGAGGTGAATCCTAGGCACGGGCGGCCTCCTTCCCTTCGAAGGACCCGGATTCGACGGAGCCGGAATCGACGGAGCCGGAATCGGGCGCGGTCTCGTCCTCGTGGTCGCCGAGCGCCGCGAGCAGCGCGACGCGCGGGATCACTCCGGTGAGCCGCCCGTCGTCGTCCACGACGGCCAGCGGCAGCTTCGTCCGCGAGGCGGGCGTGAGCAGGCCGGACAGCGGGGTGTCGGCCTGGGTCGTCACGCAGTCGGTGTCCATGAGGTCGCGCACGGTGCCATCGTTGTCAGCCTGCGTGCAGCTGACCTCGGTGACCGTGCCGACCAGCTTGCGACCGCCCTCGGCCCCGCCCTCGACGACGAAGGCGGCGGACGCGTGGTCGTCGCGCAGGACGCTCATCGCGGCGCGCGGCCCGTCGTCCGGGCTGACCATCACGCGCGGTTCCTCCATGATCGAGGCGGCGGTGAGCACACGGGAGCGGTCGACGTCCTGCACGAAGCTGGCCACGTAGTCGTCGGCCGGTTCGGTGAGGATGTCCTGCGCGGTGCCGATCTGGACGATCCGGCCGTCGCGCATGACGGCGATACGGTCGCCGAGCCGCATGGCCTCGTTCAGGTCGTGGGTGATGAAGACGATGGTCTTGCGCAGCCGCTGCTGGAGTTCGAGGAGCTGGTCCTGCATGTCGCGGCGGATCAACGGGTCCAGCGCGGAGAACGACTCGTCCATCAGCAGCAGTTCGGCGTCGGTGGCCAGCGCGCGGGCCAGGCCGACGCGCTGCTGCATACCGCCGGACAGCTCGTCGGGCCAGGACTTCTCCCAGCCGCTGAGGCCGGTCATCGCCAGCGCCTCGGCGGCCTTGGCCTCGCGCTCCTCGCGCGGGCGGCCCTGGACTTCGAGGCCGTAGGCGGCGTTCTCCAGCACGCTGCGGTGCGGGAAGAGCGCGAAGTGCTGGAAGACCATGCTGATCCTGCGGGAGCGCAGGTCGCGCAGGGCCTTCGCGGACAGGGCCGTGAGGTCCCGCCCGTCGAACAGCACCCTGCCCGAGGTGGGCTCCAGCAGACCGTTCAGCATGCGCAGCAGGGTGGACTTGCCCGATCCCGACAGGCCCATCACGACGAATATCTCGCCGGGTTCCACGGTGAAGGAGGCGTCGACGACCGCAGCGGTCGTCCCTTCCTCCCTCAGTTTCTCGCGGTCGGCGCCTTCCTGAAGCCGACGTACTCCTTCCTTCGGCCTTCTGCCGAAGATCTTGCTTACGTGCTCGACGACGAGCTGTGTCACGGTGGCCTTTCGGGGCAGGGGACAGAGCGGAGCCGAACCTTCCGACTCCGCGTCGCCGCCTACCCGAGGTCACACGCAGCGCAAACAAGACGGCTTAAATCGGTCCTCTATGCCCGATTTGATGCTGCTTTGCGGGGCAGCTCATTGTGACCGGATCGTGTCCAAGAACGCAGAGGACTCGTCAGCCCCGCCTGACACTCAGGCCCCGTGCGGCGCACTGGCGGCGTCCGTCTCCGTCATCGTGTCCGTCTCGGCCGCCGCGCCTGTCCCGGCCGCCGCGTCAGGCTCGACCGCCGCGTCAGGCTCCGCGTCCGGCTTCAGGGTGCCCGCCGCGACGCTCGCGATGACACAGAAGGCGACCGGCAGGGCGAAGGTGGCGTTCAGCGGCATGAAGTGGGTGAGCGGGCCGATGACGGCCGGGCCCGCGAGCATGCCGAGGTAACCGAGGCCCGCCACGCGGGAGACGTTGGCGCCCGCCGCGTCCTTGTCCGCGTGGCCGGCGGCGCTGAAGAGCTGCGGGATGCAGCCGGACAGGCCGATACCGAAGACCGTCCAGCCGATGAGGGCCAGCGGGACGCTGTTGGACAGCGCGGCAGTGGCGAGACCGACGGCGCCGAGGGCGGAGCCGTACCGCAGGACCGCGACCGTGCCGACGCGGGCGGCGACCGAGTCGGTCAGGAAGCGGCCGACGGTCATCGCGGTGGCGAACGCGCCGTACGCGAGGGCGGCGGTGGCCTGCGGGGCGTCGAGGACGTCGCGCAGGTGGAGCACGCTCCAGTCGTTGGCGACGCCTTCGCTGAGCATGAGCATCAGGGCGAGGGCGGCGAGGATCCAGATACGGGAGGGGGTCTTGCGCGCGGACTTGGCCGCCGCCTTGGGCGTATCCGTGGCCGTGGCCGTATCTGTCGCCGCGCCCGTGGCCGTATCCGTGGCCGCGCTCGCGTCCGCCCGCTCGGCCACTTCCTTGGGGAGCAGCGCCGGGGCGGCCAGGGCCATGACGGCGAGGCCGACCAGGGCCGCGGCGCCGAGGGTGACCGCCGGGCTCCAGCCGAGCTTCAAGGTGAGCGCGCCGAGCAGGGAGGCGATGACGCCGCCGACCGAGAAGACGGCGTGGAAGGCGGACATGATGGGCCGGGCGTATCCGTGCTCGACCTGGACGGCGTGGGTGTTCATGCTGACGTCGAGGGAGCCGTTGCCGAAGCCGAAGACGAACAGGGCGGCGGCCAGCGCCCACGGGTTGGTGGCCAGGCCCGGCAGGACGACGGCCGCGGCGCACAGCGTGGCGCTCGCGGGTACGACCTTGCGGGAGCCGATCCGGTCGGTGAGGGGCCCGGCGAGCTGCATGCCGATGAAGGCGCCCCCGCCGAGCAGCAGAAGGAGCCAGCCGAGCACGGCGTGGCTGATGCCCACGCGGTGTTCGATGGCGGGAATGTGCACGATCCACATGCCCAGGACGAAGCCGTTGAGAGCGAAGAAGGCGAAGGTGGCCAGCCGTCCGGCCCGCAGGGATCTCTCCATGGTTCGAACGTAACGAACAGATTCTCTGTTTGTAAAGTTGCAATCCGAACATCTCGGGTGTTCGATTGCGTCATGGCGAGTACGGCGGGCGGTACTGAGGGAACGGGCGGCGCGGCGCACGCCGGGGCGGCGGAACGGCTGCGGCGGATCGCGGAGGCCGTGCGCGAGGCGGGCCGGATGAGCGTCGCGGACCTGGCGGAACTCACCGACACCTCCGAGATGACGATCCGCCGCGACCTGGAGGCGCTGGCCGAGCAGGGCGTCATCGAGCGCTACCGGGGCGGCGCCCGGAGCCTGCTGCTGCGCGGCGAGGAGCCGCCGTTCGCGCTGCGCGCGCAGGACGGGAGCGACGCGAAGCGGCGGATCGCCGCCGCCGTCGCGCAGATGCTCACCGACGGCGAGTCCGTCGTGCTCGACAGCGGCACCACATGTCTTGAGGTCGCGCGCGCCCTGGAACACCGGCGCCTGACCGTCATGCCGCTGTCCCTCCACGCGGCCAACGCCCTCACCGGCGCCGCCCACGTCAAGCTGCTGCTGCCGGGAGGCGAGCCCCGCCCCGGCGAACTCGCCCTCACCGGACCGCTCACCGAGGCGTCGCTCGCCTCCCTGCGCTTCGACACCGCCGTCATCGGCTGCTGCGGCCTGACCGCGGCCGACGGCCTCACCGCCTACGACCTCGCCGACGCCGCCGTCAAGCGCGCCGCGATCTCCGCCGCCCGCAGGGTCATCGCCGTCGCCGACGCGGCCAAGTTCTCCCGTACGGCGCTGGCGTTCGTCGCCGCGCCGACCGCCCTCGACGCCGTCGTCACGGACGGAGCGGCCCCCGCCGAGGAGACGGAAGCCCTCGCGGCGGCCGGAGTCACGGTCCACACCGTCTGAGACGTGTCCCTCGGGGGCCCTTCCCGCCTCCCGCGAACGGCGCGCGGGCAGGGGGCGCGCCGGGGTGAAACCTTGCGACGGGGGGATCACCCGAACCCGTGAAGGGTGGGGAAAACGCCTGGCGGCGGCGTTGTGGCGGCGGGCTGAGGTGATCGCGGGGGCGCGCGCCCCTTCCCGCCTCGGCCGGCAGGTTTGCACCACTCGCGGCGCGAAGTCGCCCCCCGCGCGCCGTACCGGGACGGCGCCCCGGGCTGTTTCGCTGGTTCCCGTGCGGTGGGCCGTCCGGTCCCGGGGCCGTTCGGTCCCGCGGGCCGTCCGGTCCGCAACTGGCCTGTGCGCACAGCTCTGTTCCCCGTCCCGGAGGCAAAGTGCCCGCTTCGGAAAGCACCATCAGCCCCACGACCGACGAGCCGCCGCCCGCCGCACCCGGCGACGGCGCGCGGCTCACCAGCCTCAGCACCCTGGGGGCGCGGCAACTCGCCACCACCACCAAGTCAGAACCGCAGATGCGCGGGATCAGCTCGCGCTGGCTGCTCAGGATGCTGCCCTGGGTGGACGTCCCGAGCGGCACCTACCGCGTCAACCGCAGGCTCCAACTCCACGTCGGCCAGGGCAGGGTGAGCTTCGACCAGAACGGCGCCGACGACGTCCGGGTGATCCCGGAGACGCTGACCGAACTCCCGGCGCTGCGCGGCTACCAGGACACCGACGTGCTGCGGGAACTGGCCGGCCGCTACGAGGTCCGCCAAGTGCGCGCCGGAGAAGCGCTGTTCACGGCAGGGCAGCCGATCACCGACACCTACCTCGTCGTCCACGGACGGCTGACCCGGTACACCGAGGGCAAGTACGGGGAGGAGGCGGTCACCGGAGTCGTCACCGACGGCGGCCAGTTGGGGAACGAGGCCATCGGCCAGGACGAGCCGCGGTGGACGTCCTCCGCGCGGGCCGACACCGCGGCCGTCCTGCTCACCGTCCCCTGGACCGTCGTCGCCGAAGTCGCCGACCGCGTCCCCTCCTTCGCCGCGCACCTGGCCGCGTACGCCGAGCGGCAGCGGCGGCCGACGAACCGGCGCGGCGAGGCGGACGTCCCGACGCAGGCGGGGCACCGCGGCGAGCCGTCGATCCCCAGCGGCTACGTGGACTACGAACTGGCCCCGCGCGAGTACGAGTTGTCGCTGACCCAGACCGCGCTGCGCGTGCACAGCAGGGTCGGGGACCTCTACAACGACCCGATGGACCAGACCCAGCAGCAGCTCAAGCTGACCATCGAGGAGATCCGCGAACGCCAGGAGTGGGAGCTGGTCAACAACCGTGACTTCGGGCTGCTGCACAACACCGAGTACGACCAGCGGATCAGCACCTTCAGCGGGCCGCCGACACCGGACGACCTGGACGAACTGCTGTCCATGCGGCGCGGCACCCGCTTCCTCATCGCCCACCCGAAGGCGATCACCGCCTTCTTCCGGCAGGTGAGCAAGCGCGGTCTGATGCCGGGCCTCGCCGACGTCAACGGGCACGCGGTGCCCGCCTGGCGCGGTGTGCCGCTGCTGCCCTGCGGCAAGATCCCGGTCACCGGGCACCACACCAGCAGCATCATCGCGCTGCGTACCGGTGAGGACGACCAGGGCGTGGTCGGCCTGCTCCCGACCGCGCTGCCGGATCAGCTCCAACCGGGCCTGAACATGCGCCACATGGGGGTGAGCACGACGGCGGTCATCAGCTATCTGGTCACCGCCTACTACTCGATGGCGATCCTCGTGCCCGACGCGGTCGGCATCCTGGAGAACGTCCAGCTCGGCAGGACCGTCGAGTGACCGGGCCGAGCGTGGACCACGCGACGGGCGCGCCCCCGGACACGGACGTGTCGCGGGCGGCGGCCACCACGGTGGCCGCCGCCACCCCGACCGTCCCCCGGCAACTGCCCGGTCCGCAGAATCTCACCCGGACGCTCAAGGCCCGGCGCACCGGGGCCGTTCCCGGTCTCAGGTACCAGCCCGCGCCGCCCGTGGACCAGGCGAAGGTCGACGAGGTGGACCGGCGGCTCGAGGAGTGGGCGCGCGGCCTCGACCTGTTCCCGCCCGCGTGGAACGGGGACTTCGCGGGATTCCAGTTCGGCCGGGCCGTGGTGCTCCAGCATCCGGGCGCCGCCGACCTCGAACGGCTCACCGTCGCGGGCGAGTTGCTGCTCGCCGAGAACCTGGTGGACTCCTGCTACTGCGAGGAGGAGGAAGGAAGAGGCGGTTCCCACCAGGGCCTCGGCGGGCCGCTGCTCATGGCCCAGTCGGCGATCGACCCGCACCACGGCACGCCCGAGTCCGAGGCCCAGTGGCGGCTCGGCATGCAGGCGGACGGGCCCCTGCGCTCGTACCACTGGGCGATGAGGGACTACGCGGAGTTCGCCACCCCGAGCCAGACCACCCGCTTCATGCACGACATCGCCCGGCTGCACCTGGGCTATCTCGCCGAAGCGGCCTGGGCGGAGAAGCGTTTCGTCCCGCAGGTGTGGGAATACCTGGTGATGCGGCAGTTCAACAACTTCCGCCCCTGCCTGTCGATCATCGACGCGGTCGACGGGTACGAGCTGCCCGAGGCCGTCTACGCGCGGCCGGAGATCCAGCGGATCACGGCGCTGGCCTGCAACGCGACGACCATCGTCAACGACCTCTACTCCTTCACCAAGGAGCTGGAGGGCGACCCGACGCACCTCAATCTGCCGCAGGTCGTGGCCGCCAACGAGGGATGCGGCCTCAAGGCGGCCTATCTGGAGAGCGTCGAGATCCACAACCGGATCATGGGCACCTTCGAGGAGGAGGCCGCCGCCGCGTCGGCGACGTCACCGCTGGTCGCGCGGTACGCACGCGGGCTGTCGGACTGGGTGGCCGGCAACCACGAATGGCACGCGACCAACACCCACCGATACCGCCTGCCCAACTACTGGTAGGCGCAGGCTGCTTCACCCGCTCCACGGCACGATGACCGATCCCAGTACCAAGAGGAGTCAGCGTTGACCATTTCGCACCCCGGCGTCGCCAAGGCACCGGTTCCGGCCCAGTCCACGTACCAGACCCGCGTCGCGGACTACTGGAACGCCGAACAGAATCCGGTCAACCTCGAACTCGGCAGGATCGACGACCTGTACCACCACCACTACGGTGTCGGCGACGTGGACTGGTCCGTACTCGACGAGACGGACCCCGCCAGGCGCCGGGACCTGATCACCACGGAACTGCACCGGCTCGAACACGCCCAGGCCGAACTCCTCGCCAAGCACCTGGGCCCGCTGAGCCCCGAGGACCGGGTCTTCGACGCCGGCTGCGGGCGCGGCGGCGGCAGCGTCACCGCGAATCTGCGCTACCAGTGCCACGCCGACGGCGTCACGCTCTCCACCAAGCAGGCCGACTTCGCCAATGAGCAGGCGCGGGCGCGCGGTATCGACGGCAAGGTCCGCTACCACCACCGCAACATGCTCGACACCGGCTTCCAGACCGGTGGTTACGCCGCGTCGTGGAACAACGAGTCGACGATGTACGTGGAGTTGGACCTGCTCTTCGCCGAGCACGCCCGGCTGCTGCGCCGCGGCGGTCGCTACGTCGTCATCACCGGCTGCTACAACGACTCGTACGGGCGCGCGTCCCGCGAGGTGTCCCTGATCAACGCCCACTACATCTGCGACATCCACCCGCGCTCGGCGTACTTCCAGGCGATGGCCAAGCACCGGCTGGTGCCCACCCACGTCGAGGACCTGACGGCCGCGACCATCCCGTACTGGGAACTGCGCAAATCCGCCGACCACTTGGTCACCGGAGTCGAGGACGCCTTCCTGACCGCGTACAAGAACGGCAGCTTCCAGTACCTGATGATCGTCGCCGACCGCGTCTGACCTTCGGCGCGCGAGACCTCCGGGGGGACCCCGGCTCGGACCAACACGAGCCGGGGTTCCGGGGGTCAGTGGCGGCGCGGCGGAAGGGGGGCGGACAGGCCCGTACCGAACAGGCGGTGGTCGACCTCGTCCAGGGCCAGGCGCAGGGCGCCCAGGGCCACGCCCTCGTCGGCGAGCGTGGAGGCCAGGATCTCGGGGAGGCGCAGGCACAGGCGGCGCAGTTCGCGTTCGCTCCACGAGCGGGGGGGTGCTGCGGCGCGTGCACGGCGGGGCGCTGCCGCTCGCCACGATCGAGTCGCCGCACGTGGACACGGTGTTCCTGGCCGTACACGGCGTCCAGACCGGCCGGTTCACCGCCGCGAGCGAGCCGGAGGCCGACATCGGGCGGGCCCTGATCGCCGCCGCACGGCGAACCGTCGTGCTCCCCGACTGATCCTGGCCGGCGACCCATCCGCGGCCGGAGCGGCTCCGAATACGGGGCAGGAGAGCGTCTCCGTGTGGTCGTCGTACGGGAAGGACCGGGCCTGCCGCTTACCTCCACTGAGCTGTGGAGGTGTCGTTTCCGGACCGCGGGATCTGCTGAATTTCTGCCCATTCAGCCCGCGTCCGGGATTTGTCGTGCCCGAATACCGGGACGCTCCCGATGAGCTTTGTGGTGCGTGAGTGAATTACTCGCGAGTAAAAGGATCACCGTAATGATCATCACCACTCTCGCCGCGCTGACCAGCATGTTTGATCGCAGCGGGCATATTCGGGATTCACTCCGTGTCCGAGATTGAACGGAAAGTGAGAGGGCTTGTCAGTTTCGTTCAAGTGTGCTGATATTCGGGCTGGATTCCTTTCGCTCCGAGGCGCTGCGGAGTCGGCTTCCTCAGGGGGGAGGCCGATTTCGCGGAAGCGGGCACCAGCCCGTGACGCCCCGGTCCCGGTCGTCCGGGCGGCGGTCGTCACCGCCGCGCGGGCGCCGTTCCCCTTCCAACCCGTGAGCGGTCCATGTCGCAGAACTTCTTCGAGCCCCGCACACCGGTACGGCGGCCACGGCCGCCGGGACCGGCGCTCGGCCTGCCGCCCGGCCTGGTGCCGGGGCTCGAACCCGCGGCCCGGGAGGGGAAGGCCGCGGGACCGTCCGGGGGCGGGGGGCCGTCGGGGCCTGGTGAACCTCCCAGACCCGGCGGCCCCGACGAGCCGTCCTGGCTCCGGATCTACTGGAACACCCTGCGGTCCTTCGTCCGGCGCCACCTCGGGCTGAGGCCGAAGGCGCCGGCCACGCCCGGCGAACGGGCCGCCCGGCGGCACCGGGGCCGGGCGCTCGCGGTCACCGTGCTCGTCCTGGCGGTGGTGTCCGCGGCGGCCGTGGTCGTTCTGCGCGACCGCGGCGGCTCCGGGACCGGGTCCAGGACCGAGGGCTCCGACCGGCCGACGGCGGCCGTCGATCCGAAGGCGTCCGCGTCCGGGTCGTCGTCCGCGTCGTCTTCCGCGTCGGTCTCCCCGTCCACGCCGCCGCCGATCCGCGACGCCGTCGCGGCCTGGGTGGCCGGGCACATCGGCCCCACCCACGTCGTCGCCTGCGACGTCGCCGTCTGCGCCGCGCTCGTGTCGCACGGCTTCCCCGCGGGCTCCACGCTCACCGTCACCTCCTCTCCGCAGCAGCTGCTCGGCGCCGATGTCGCCGTCGTCACTGGCCCGTTGCGCGCGATGGCGGGGGACGCGCTACGGGATCTGACCGGCCCGCAGCCGCTCGCCGTGTTCGGCGGGGGTGAGGGTGACGGGGCCGGGGCGGGGACCGGGTCGGGGGACGGGTCGGGTGACGGGCCCGGCAGCGGCAGCGGGACGGACGCGGCAGCCGACGCGCAGCGCGCCGAGGTGCTGCCGATCGCCCACGCCGGGCGTACGGCGTACGAGCGCGTGGCCGCCGCGGACCGCGCGGAGCGCCGCTTCTCGGGGGCGGCGCTCGCCACCAACCAGCGGATCACCTTCCAAGGCGGCACGCGCGCGCTGCTGACGGGTGGTCAGGTCGACCTGCGCGTCTGCGCGTTGCTCGCCGTCCTCAGCAGCGGTCACACCCTCACCGTCGCGTCCTTCGACGCGCCCGCGCCCGGCGCCGGTGCCGACGTCCCGCGCGGCGGCGTGGCGATCTCGCGCGTGGACGGCGCCCCGGCCACGGGGAGCGGACCGCAGGCCGCCGCGCTGCGCGCCCTCGTCGACGCCCAGCAGCCGCCCTACCGGCCGCTGCGGACCGCGGCGCGTACCGGCGGCGCCGGAACCCCCGCCGTCCTGACCGTGCTGTACGACCAGCCCGCGCCCGACGGCCTCGTCAGCGCCAACTCCCCGTCGTGAACGCCGCATCGCCCCCGCACGGGCAGCCCTCCGGGCCCGGCCCGAACCCGGACCTCGACCGTGAACGCCGAAGCCGACCCCGTACCGGCCCCCGGCTCGACCGTGAACGCCGGACCGACCGGCACACCCCGTTGGGCGGCCCGACCCCGAGCCGCCCCGACACAGGCCCCGCCCCCGAACCCCGAGCCGACCGGCACACCCGCCCGTCAGACGGCCCGGCCCCGCCCCGCACCGACACACGCCCAGACCGCGCCCCCGACCCCGCCCCCGCCCCTGAACGCCGGACCAATCGGCGCATCCGCCCGTCAGAAGGACTTCGCATGAGGCTTTTCCCGCGGGCGACCGCGCGCACCGGATCGTCGTCCAGACCGTCGTCCAGATCCTCGTCGCGGGCCGCCGCGCTCGGCGCCGCCGCCGTTCTCACGCTCAGCGCCGCTGTGCTGGCGGGCCCGGCCGCGGCCGGTGCGTCGGCTGCTCCCGCCTGGTCCGGCGGCTGGCTGCGGCTGGCACACTTCTCGCCCGGTACGCCGCCGGTGGACGTCTACCTCTACCCCTTCGGCGGATCGACGGCCGCGATGGTGCTCAAGAGCGTGTCGTACGGGCACGCTTCGCCGTACGAGTCGGTCGCCACCGGCCAGTACACGGTCGCGATGCGCAAGGCGGGCGACCCGGCGTCGGTGTCGCCGGTCATCTCCTCGACCGTGCGGGTCGTGCAGGGCCGCGCGTACACCGTCGCCGGGCTCGGCCCGAACTCGGCGCTGCAACTGCGCACGCTCTCCGACCAGTTGTCGGCCCCGCAGGGCCAGGCCGCGGTACGGGTCATCCAGGCGTCGCTGAGCCAGCCCGCCGTCGCGGTCCACGTGGCCGCGCTGAACCAGGGTTCGCTGCGCTTCCCCGCCTCGACCCCGTACCGCACGGTGTCCGCGGGCAGCACGACCGTACGGGTCTCGGCCGGGGCCGCGACGACCTCCCGTACCGTCCAACTGACCGGCCGCAGCACGCACACGCTGGTCGTCCTGTCCTCCACCGGCTCCGCGCCCGGCCTGCTCGACCTCACCGACTCCGCGGGGCCGAGCCGTCAGCCCCACGGCGGCGTGGACGCGGGCTTCGGCGGTCTCGACCAGCGGAAGGCGGCGGCCGAAGGCTCCCGTACGCCCCAACTGGTCGGCTGGGGAGCCGCCTTGGTCATCGGCTCCGGCCTGCTGGTGCTGTCGGTACGCCGACTGCGGCGCGGCTGAGCGGCGTCATGGCGCCGCGACACGCACGGCCCCGGCCGCGTCATCGGGGAGCGGCCGGGGCGCTCGCCGTCCTCGGAGTGGTGACGGTCGCGGGCGGCGCCGTCGGCCTCGCCGCGAATCTGGGGACGCGGCCGGGCTCCGGCCACGCGCGCGCCGCCGTCGGGGCGGTCGCCCCGGAGCCGGGCCGGGTCGTCAGCCGGCCCGTGGCCCCGACGGAGGCGACCGCCGCCCGGCCCCGCGCGCTCGCCATCCCGGCCATCGACGTCGACACCCCGCTCGAACCGCTCGGCCTGACCCCTTCCGGCGCCCTGGACACCCCCTCGCGGCCGAGCCGGGCGGGCTGGTTCGACGCGGGCCCGGTCCCCGGTGCCCCCGGCCCCGCCGTGCTCGTCGGCCACGTCGACTCCCCCGACGGCCCCGCCGTCTTCTCCCGTCTCTCACTCCTGCGGGTCAACGACGTCATCCGCGTCACCCTCGACGACAACCGGACCGTCCGCTTCCAGGTGACGTCCGTCCGGAGCTACGCCAAGGACGCGTTCCCCACCGAGGCCGTCTACGCCCCGCGCCCCGACCCCCAACTCCGCCTGATCACCTGCGGCGGCCGTTTCACCGGCCACACCTACCTCGACAACATCGTCGTCTTCGCCCGCCTCCTGCCCTGAGGCTGCCCGCCTCGTCCCCCGCGACACAGCGCGCCGTGAGGATTCCGAATGCGTTTCGCGGGAGCGGTCTGACATTCCCGCAACGCCGTTCCGGATAGCCGTACATCGCGGAAAACGGAATGCCGCACCTTACTTGCAGCGTGAATCAAGTTGAATCCGGAATTCCGCGCCGGAGGGCCGTTTCCCGGATCTGATTCAAGCCGCATACCGCCGAGAACGCGCCAAGCCTCGGTACGGGATTCGAGGTCGGCCGGATCCGCGCCTATCGTCGGCCGGGTTGCCGCGGACCACCCGGCACCGGCACGGGGGAGCACACATGCGTGGGATCAGAAGACCGCCCATCGGCGCAGCGCAGCACGTGAGACGGTACGGGCCCGCAGCGGCGACCGCCTGACGCGTCGCCGTCCGCACCGGCGCCCGGCCGCCCGCGCCGGGCGTCCACGTACCCCGTACCGCCCGAAATCCGGCCCGCGGCCGGACATCGCGCGGTGCGGAATTCCTACTTCCCATTCGCCTGCCGACCACCGCCGTCGCCGCCCGCCGACGCCGGTGGATTCAGGCATGGGCGGACCGTTCCGACCCGCCCGCGACAGGCAATTCCCGGAGCGCAATTTCATGGTTGCCAGTGCAACTGAATGTGTGCCAGGGTTCTGCCTCGTCCGATCAAGCCCACGAGAAAGCGGAGTTCATTCATGAACAAGAAAACCGGAATTAAGGTCGCCGTCGCCGCTGTCGCCCTCAGCTTCGCCGCCGCCACGCCGGCCCTGGCCACCTCTGTCGACGTCGGCGGCGGCAAGTGGAGCTACGACCACGGCGCCAACACCGCGTGGTCGAACTACAAGCACCCGACGAACAAGCACGCGTCGTCGGTGAAGATCGGCACCGTCGTGTTCGGCAGCGGCTGCACGGCCAAGGGCGTATGGTCCCTGGCCTCCGCGGGGCTGAACGGCAACTCGGTCAGCTACTACTACAACCCGTCCTGCTGACCCTCCGTCAGCGAGAGGGCCGGTCATGGCTGACCGGCCGGGCGGTACCGGTCGGGCGGTAGCGGTCGGGCGGTAGCCGCCGGGTGGTAACGGCCGGGTGATCCGGCGCGGTTGTGGAGGCGGGGACGTCACCGCCTCCACGGCCGCTCGCCACTCCCGCGCCCGCGCCCGCGCCCGCCGTGAGCCGTAGCCGTAAGCGGTAAGCCGTAAGCCGTGAACAGCCGGTACACCGTACGTCGCCTTCACGCCGTCACGCCCGTCTGAATTCCCGAGCGCCCTCAACCGAGGAATCACCATGCTGCATCGCGGTATTCGAGTCGTCCACGCCGCCCTTCTGGCCTTCTCCGCCGTCCTGGCCTTCCTCTTCGTGCGCGGACTCGACGAGAACGGGGTGCTGGGCAACTCCGCCATGGTCGACGTGCTCGACTCCGACGGATCGACGAGCGCGCCCCACGTCGTCCAGGCCGTCGAGTCGTTCGCGGCGCGGCACGGGGTCGGGGTCGCGCGCGAGGTGCCCGACCTCAAGAACCCCGACACGGTCCGCCACCTGTACCTCGCGCCCGGCGGCACCGGTACGCGGACCGCGAAGTGGCTGGACCACGGCTACCCGGCGTTCAGCGAGAACTTCACCACCCGCGTGCACCCGCTCGCCGACGTCGGCCAACTCGACCCGCGCGGCACGTACTACGTCTTCGGGCCGGCGGGCGCCGCCGACGCCCTGCGGCTGGAGTTCACGCACCTCGGCATGACGGTCGAGGTCAGCCACCCGCTGTCCGTACGGGGGTTGATCGACCGGTACAAGAACGACTCGCTCTTCCGTTCCTTCTACGTCGTCGCCCTCGCGGCGCTGACGATGACCGGCGCGAGCGTGCTGCTCAACGCGCGGGCGTACGGCGTACTGCGCATGCAGGGCATGTCCTTCACCGGCATCCTGCTGCGCGACCTGCGGCGGCTCGCAGTCTTCTGGCCGCTGTCGGCCGCCGTCGTCGCGGCCGCGGTCCTCACCTTCCTCGGCCTCTACAACGGCCTCGCGTGGCTCGGCCTGTTCGCCGCGGTGGCCGCGGTCCTCGCCGTCCTGCTGGCCGCCGTCGTCCTGGCCGCGCACGCGGCGGCGCTCGCGCTGACGTTCAAGGTCGGCGTCCTGCCCGCGCTCAAGGGCGAACTCCCGTCCCGCGCCGCGTCCTTGAGCGTCTACCTGGTCCGTATCCCGGCGCTGCTGCTCGCGCTCAGCATCGCCACCAACGCCACGCTCGCGAGCCGCGACGTTCTCACCCGTGAGGACAACCGGGACGCGTACCACGCGGTGGGCGACGCCGTGTCGATCCGGCTCAGCGGCGCATTCGCCATGCACATGGACCAGTTGGACCAGCACGTCGGGCCGTGGCTGCGCAGAGCCGACGCGCGGGGCGAGGTGATCGTGGCCGGGCGGCGGGACCTCCAGATGTCCGCGCCCGGTGAGCACCTGCCCTCCGGCGAGATCCTCGTCGTCAACGACACCTATCTGGCACGGCAGCCGATGGTCGACCCGGCGGGGCGGCGCTACGCGTCGCAGGCCGGGAGCGCGACGGCCGCGGACGCCCGCGCGGTACGGCTGCTGATCCCCGACACGCTCGCGTCGGACACCCCCGCGATCACCAAGGCCGCCGAGGCGATCATCGACCCCGACCTCACCGGGCGCGTCCCCATGAAGGTCTCGGCGACCCGCGGCGGCCAGCGCGTCTTCGGCTACAACACCGGTGAGTACTCCTACCGTTCGGGCCACGACGCGGCCGAGGACCGATCCATGGTGCGCGACCCGGTCGTCATCGTCGTCCCCAACGGATCGCGCTTCCTCACCGACGACGCCTACACCGCCATCGCGACACAGGCCGGAGTCGTCTTCCCCCACCCCGCCGACGTGACCGCGGGCATCCGCGCGGAGCACCTCCAGAACTACGTGAACTCCATGAGTCCGGTGGGCGAGAAGACCGCCCTCGACCTCAGGAAGGCGCTCACCGAACTCCGGGTCCAGATCTTCAACCTGGTCATCGCCGCGATGGTGCTCCTCATCGCCGCGGTCGGCGTCTGCCTCATCTACGCCCGCAAGAACGCGCAGAGCATCTTCGCCCAGCACGTCAGCGGCTGGCGGTACGTCGCCTCGCACCGCTTCCTCCTGGCCGTCGAGGTGGCCATCGCGGTGATCTTCGCGACCCGGGTGCCGTTCCAGGCGTGGCAACAGCGCCAGCACCTGCGGCAGTTGGCCGCCGCCGGTGAGCCCGCGACCTTCGAGCCCACCCGGCTGACCGCGCTCGACCTCGGTGTCATCAGCGGTCTGGTCGTCTTCGAACTGGCCGCCGTGCTGCTCGCCCTCGCCTACTTCCACCGCCGCATCGTGAAGGAGGGCGCGACCGGGACCTGAGCCGGCCGCGCCCACGGAATTCCTCCACCGAGCAGGAGTGTGCCTGTCATGACGAAGCTGATCGAGATCGAGAGTCTTTCGAAGTCCTATGGTTCCCGCACGTTGTGGGACAACGTCAACCTCACCGTGGAGCGCGGCGAGATGCTGGCTCTCGTCGGTCCCAGCGGATCGGGAAAGTCGACCCTCCTCAACTGCCTCGGTCTGCTCGACCGCCCGACGTCCGGTGCCATCCGGTACGAGGGGAAGGACATCACGCGGTTCGGCCGCCGCGACATCCGGCAATTCCGCCGCGACACCCTCGGATATCTCTTCCAGCACTACGCGCTCATAGAGAGCGAGACCGTCGAGCAGAATCTCGAAGTCGCGGCCAGGCCGAGGCCGTTGCTGCGCGGCAAGGCAGGGCCCGCGATCGCCGAGGCCCTGGAGCGGGTCGGCCTCGCGGGGCGCGGCAAGGAGACGGTCCATCACCTCAGCGGCGGTGAGCAGCAGCGGGTCGCGCTGGCGCGCGTGCTCGTCCAGCGCTCGGCGCTGGTGCTGGCGGACGAGCCGACGGGCGCGCTCGACGACGCCAACTCGGCTGTGGTGGTGGACATTCTGCGGGAGCTGAGCCGGTCGGGGTGCGCGGTGGTGATCGCCACGCACGACGCGGGCGTGCGGGACCGCTGCGACAACGTGTTCGCGGTGGGGAGGGGCGCGGGGGCCGCACCGGGGGCAGGGGCCGCACCGGCATCCCCCCGGCAGGCCGTACCCGCGCCCGCATCGGCCGCCGCATCGGCCGCCGCGCCGAACAACGTACCGAACAACGCGCCGAACAACGTTCCGGCCACCGTACCGACGGCCATTTCGAGCGGTGCGCGCGCGGAGAAATGACGTTCCGAAAGTCCGCCGCGCGCGCCGGAGTAGGATGCGTGTCACCGCCATCAGTGGGTGTCGATCACGCTTCCTCCAGGCGGTTCACAATTCAACAAACTGCCTCGGGTGCCTCTTTGACGTCCACCGACAGCAAATCCCGTTCGATTCAAAGCCGTTCGGGATTCAAAGCAACCATCACGGCCTCTCGGGCGTCTTTACCGAGTCGGGCGATGCTGATCTGGCTGATTCCGCCGCTGTGGACTCTCGCCCTCGGCCTCTGGGGACTCTCCCGGCAGCACACCGTCTGGCGTGACGAGGCGGCCACCTGGCAGGTGGCCGGGCGGTCGACCCCCGAGATCCTGCGCATGCTGCACCACGTGGACGTCGTGCACGGCCTCTACTACCTGCTGATGCACGCCCTGTTCAGCGTGTTCGGACCCCACACGACCACGCTGCGGCTGCCTTCGGTGCTGGCAGGCGCGGTGGCGGCCACCTGCGTCGCGCTCATCGGGCGGCGGCTCGCCGGTCCCGCCGCGGGCCTCGCGGGCGGGCTGGCGTTCGGGCTGCTGCCCGCCGTGCAGTTCTACCTCCAGGAGGGGCGGCCGTACGCGCTGGTCGCCGCCGGGGCCGGGGTGTCAACCCTGCTGCTGGTCGCCGCGCTCCAGGAGGACACCGGACCGCGCCGCCGCGCGTGGCGCTGGGCGGGATACGGCGGCGCCGTCCTCGTCTGCGGGCTGCTGAACTGGTTCTCGCTCCTGATCCTCCCCGCGCACCTGGCCACGCTGCTCTGGTCCCGGGCCGCCGACCGCCGTACGTGGGCCGCCTGGACGGCCGCCTCCGCCGTCGCCGTCCTGGCCGTCACTCCGCTGGCCCTCTTCAGCCGGGGCCAGTCGGCGCAGGTGTCCTGGATTCCGCCGCTGACCTGGCACATGCTGATCGGGCCCGGGGTGCTGGTGCTGATCGGCGGCGTCTGCGCGGCGGTGTCCGGCCGCCGTATCGCGGGCCGCGCCCGTACGGACGTCTTACGTATCGCCCCACCTCGTACCGGCACGCCTCGTATCGCCCCACCTCGGTCCGACGCGCCTCGTACGGACGGGCCTCATGCGCACGCGCCTCGTACGGACGGGCCCCGTACGGACCGGCTGTCCGCCGCCGCCGTGGGGCTGCCGTTGCTCGCGGTGCCGCAACTCGGCCTGGTCTGCGTGTCGTTGTTCCAGCCGCTGTTCCTCGACCGCTATGTGCTCTTCAGCATGCTGGGCCTCGCGCTGCTCATCGGCGCGGCGATCGGCGCCGCGGTGCGCGCCGCCCGGCCCCGTTTCCCGCGCGCGTCCGCGTGGATCGTCCCCGTGGCGGTCGCGCTCGCGACGGTGGCGCTGATCCCGCAGTCGCTCGCCGAGCGCTCGCCGAAGAGCCGGGTCGACGACGTCATGGCCGTGGCCTCCGACGTCCAGCGGCTCAAGCGCCCCGGCAACGCCGTCCTCTTCATCCCCTCCGCCCGCCGCGACACGGAATCCGTCTCCCCCGGCGCCTTCTCCGGCCTGCACGACATAGCGCTGACCGAGACCCCGGAGCGCTCCGGAACGCTGAAGGGCCTGGAGGCGGCCCCGGCCCGCATCCGTACGGCGATGCTCGCGCGGGACCGCATCCTGCTGGTCACCGACGTCCCCTGGATCGCCCGCCCTCTGACGGCGGCGCAGGACCGGATGAAGATGCGGGTCCTGCTGACGTACTTCACCCCGGTGGCCGATGTCCGCGTCCACGGGCGGCGGTTGACGGTGTACGAACGCCTTCCCCGCCCCGCGCGCGCCGCCCGCTGAACCGTCCGGCCACACCGTCCCGCTCACATCGGCTCCCCGTCCGTCGCGGCCGACCCGGCGGCGAACATCGCCGATGTCGACGTGTTCACCAGCCCCGACTAGCCGGACACGGCGACGCTGGTGCTGAACTCGTACCCGTTCCAGGCACCCGGCCCGGCCGTCGCGGCAGAGGGCCGTCACCCCAACTGCCGCTGTGCTCCGAGCCCTTCGGCGAACCACCGGGTCAGCGTCGTCGGGTGGGTGATCGCGGTGCCGACCACGACCGTGAAGGCTCCCGCGGCGAGGGCCGACCGGGCCTGGGCGGGGGTGTGGACACGGCCCTCGGCGACGACGGGGACCGACAGGTCCGCGCTGAGGCGGGCGACCAGGGCGAGGTCGGGACCGTCCGGGTGCGGGCCGCTGCCTGTATAGCCGGACAGCGTGGTGCCGACCAGGTCCGCGCCGAGATCCGCCGCCGCGACGCCCTCCTCGTAGCTGGAGACGTCGGCCATGAGCAGGCGGCCCGCGCGGTGCACGGCCGTGACGGTACGTTCCAGGGTCTCGCCGCCGGGGCGCGGGCGGAAGGTGGCGTCGACCGCGACGATGTCCGCGCCGGTCGCGGCGACAGCGAGGGCGTGCCGCTCGGTCGGGGTGATGTAGACGCCCGAAGTGCCGTCCTTCCAGAGGCCGATGAGGGGGACGTCGGTGACCGCGCGGATCGCGCGCAGGTCGTCGAGGCCCTGCGCCCGGATACCGGCCGCGCCGCCTTCCCTGACCGCGAGCGCCATCTGACGCATGATCAGTGGGTCGCGCAGCGGCTCCCCCGGATACGCCTGGCACGAGACGACGAGCCGGCCGCGCAGCCGTTCCAGGACGCCGCCGGGGTCGGCGCCCGACGTGGGCCGACCGCCCGAAGTCGGTTGATCTTCACGGACGTTCACGCCAGCGCCTCCCGTCCCAGGAGCGCGGCCCCGTACAGCGCGGCGTCGTCGCCGAGCGAGCCCGCCCGCAGCGGGGTCCCGGCGACGGCCGGGACCAGGTGGGAGGCGACGGTCGTCCGCAGGGTGTCCCACCAGACGGGTCCGCAGCGGCTCACCCCGCCGCCGAGGAGGACGAGGTCGGGGGCCAGGACGTTGACGAGGCCGCCGACGGCTTCGCCGAGCGCGGTGGCGCCTGCGCGCAGGACGGTGAGCGCCGTCGGATCGCCGTCCTGCGCGCGGGAGTTGACGAGGCGGAGGGTCGCGGGCGCGGCGCCCGTCCCGTATCCGGGCCGCACGCCCGCCAGTTCGCGGTAGGCCGCCGTCATCGCCGGTCCGGACGCCGCGGCCTCCACGTGTCCGACGCCCCCGCAGGGGCAGGGCAGCCCGGCCGCGGCGGGCACCGGCAGGTGACCGGCCTCGCCCGCCGCGCCACCGGCGCCGTGGTGGACGCGGCCGTCGATCAGGACGCAGCCGCCGACGCCGGTGCCGACCGTGAGGAGCAGCACGCAGGCGTGTCCGGCGGCGGCGCCGCGCCAATACTCGCCGAGCGCATGGGCGTTGACGTCGTTGTCGACGCCGACCGGCAGGCCGAGCCGGGCGGCGAGCAGCCCGCGCAGGTCGGTGCCGCCCCAGCCGGGGAGCGCGGACGTGGCCGACCGTACCCGGCCGGTACCGGGGTCGATGACGCCCGCGCTGCCGACGCCGACGGCGTCCACGGGCCTGCCGAGCAGGGTCACCGCGCGGGCCGCGGTGTCCAGCACGGCGGCCGGGCCCTGCCGCGCCGGGGTGGGCAGGGTGGCGCGGTCGAGCAGCACGCCCTCGGGGGTGACCAGGGCGGCCGCCGTCTTGGTCCCGCCGATGTCGACTCCGGCGAGCAGCGTCATCGCAGGCCCGCCTGCTCCAGGATCGCGCCGATACGGCCGGTCTCGGCGTCGGTGAGCGGGCGCATCGGCGGGCTGACGGTGTTGCGGGCGATGACGCCGAGCAGCGTCAGCGCGGTCTTGAACGCGCCGAGGCCGGACGCCGTACCGGACGCGGTGGCCGGGTCGGCGACGGCGACGATGTCGAAGAGCCGGGCCAGCCGGTCCTGTTCGGCGCGGGCCGCCGTCCAGTCGCCGCGCGCCGCGGCGTCGTGCAGCCGCCGGTAGCCGTGCGGGTCGACGTTGCCGAGGCCGGGGACCGAGCCGTGCGCGCCGCCGAGCAGCATCGCGTCCACGACGACCTCGTGCCCGGTGAGCAGCGCGAAGTCCGGCACGTCCCTGGTGTCGAGGATGAGTTGACGGAATGTCACATCGTCGCCGCTGGAGTCCTTGACCCCGGCCAGCACCCCGTCGGCGGCCAGTGCGCCGACCAGCTGCCGGGAGAGCTTGCTGTGGACGCAGACCGGGATGTCGTAGGCGAGTACCGGCACGTCGATCGAGGCCGCGACCGTCCGGAAGTGCCGGTCGATCTCGGTGGGATGGGTGCGGGTGTAGAAGGGGGCGGTCGTGACGACCGCGCTGGCGCCGCGCGCGACGGCGGTACGGGCGCGCTCCAGCACCTTGTTGGTGGTGGTCTCGATGGCGCCCGCCAGCACCGGCACCTGGCCGCCCGCGGTCTTCACCACCACGTCGAGCACCGTCTCCTGCTGCTCGTCGGTGAGATAGGCGACCTCGCCAGAACTCCCCAGCGCGAACAGGCCGTCGACACCGCCGCCGATGAGGTGGCCGACCACGCGCTCCAGCGACGCGACGTCCACCGCGCCGTCGTCGGTCAGCGGGGTGACGACGGGCGGGACGACGCCGGAGAACCGGGGTGTACGGGCAATCACGAAGTGCTCCTTGTGCCGTGGTGCGCGGCGGTCGCCGCCGCGGTGGTCCTGGGGTGTACGCAGTGCCATTGGTGGTCGCCGTCCCGCGTGGCGGCGGGGAAGGCGGTCGCGCAGGTGTCGTCCGCCTTCCAGCACCGGGTGCGGAACGGACAGCCGGAGGGCGGGTGGGTGGCCGACGGCACGGGGCCGTTGAGCACGATCCGCTCGGTGGTCCCCAGCAGGCTCGGTGTGGCGGAGAACAGCGCCTGGGTGTACGGGTGGGCGGGCGCGGCCGACACCTGGGCGGCCGGGCCCTCCTCCACGATCCGCCCGAGGTAGAGGACCGCGAGCCGGTCCGACAGGTGGCGCACCGTCTGGATGTCGTGCGAGATGAAGACCATGCCGAGGCCGAGCCGGGACCGCAGGTCCATCAGCAGGTTGAGCACCTGCGCGCGGACCGAGACGTCGAGGGCGCTGGTCGGTTCGTCGGCGACGATCAGCTCGGGTTCCAGCGCGAGCGCCCTGGCGATGGCGACCCGCTGGCGCTGCCCGCCGGAGAGCTGTCCCGGCAGCGCCTGCCGGGTGTGCCCGGGCAGGCCCACCAGCTCCAGCAGTTCCGTCACCCGCTGTTCGCGGGCGCGCGGGGTGCCGCGCCGGTGCACGTCCAGCGGGTCGCGCAGGATGCGGCCGACCGGCATCCGCGGGTTGAGGGCGGTGGACGGGTCCTGGAAGACCACGCCGACCGACGCGCCGAACTCCTGGCGGCGCCTGGCCGCCGGCAGCTCCCACAGATCCTCGCCGCGGAACATGACCCGGCCCTCGGTCGGCCGTTGCAGACCGGTCAGCACCCGCGCCAGCGTCGACTTGCCGCAGCCGGACTCACCGACCAGGCCGACGATCTCACCGCGCTCCACCGTCAGCGACGCCCCGGTCAGCGCGTGCACGGCGTCGTGCCGGAACAGACCGCCGCCGCGCGCCCGGTGCCTGACGTGGACCTCTTCGACGCGGATCATCGTCCGCTCCTTTGCAGCAGTACGGGTTCGGCCGCGTGGTGGCAGGCGACGCCGTGCGCCGCGGCGGGCAGGGGGGACACGGCGGTTGCGGCGTGCGGGTCCGTCGCCGGGGCCGGCCGCCCCGTCAGCTCGGGGGCGCGGGTCCCGCACACCTCGGTGGCCGCGCCGCACCGGGAGGCGAAGCGGCATCCGGCGCCGAACTGGCGCGGCGCGGGCACCACGCCGCTGATCTGGTGCAGCCGGTCGGCGCCCGCCTCCAGCGAGGTGACCGAGCCGAGCAGGCCGCGGGTGTAGTGGTGGGCGGGGTCGGACAGCAGCGCCCGGGTGTCGCCGGTCTCGGCGACCTGCCCCGCGTACATCACCGCCACCCGGTGGGCGAGCCCGCTGACCAGCGCGAGGTCGTGCGAGACCAGGATCATCGCGAATCCCAGTTCGTCGCGCAGCCGGGTGAGGAGTTCGACGACCTGCGCCTGGACGGTGACGTCGAGCGCGGTGGTGGGTTCGTCGGCGATGAGCAGCCGGGGGCTGCGGGACAGCGCCATGGCGATCAGTACGCGCTGCCGCTGGCCGCCGGACAGCTCGTGCGGGTAGCTGCGCAGCGTGCGGTCCGGGGAGAGGCCGACGAGTTCGAGCAGTTCCGCCGGGCTCTGCGTGCCGCCGCGCGAGGTGAGCTGCTTGAGCTGGCGGCCGATGAGGACCGACGGGTTCAGCGACGACATCGCGTCCTGGTAGACCATGGCGATCTCGGGCCCCGCCAGCACCCTGCGGCGGCGGGGCGACATGCCGAGCAGGTCCTCGCCGCGGTAGTCGATGGCACCGCTCACCCGCGCGTTGCGGGCCAGCAGGCCCATGACGGCCAGGCTCGTGATGCTCTTGCCGCAGCCGGACTCCCCGACCAGACCGAGGGTCTCGCCCTCCCTGACGGTGAGCGAGATGCCGTCGACCACCGGCACGTCGCCGTAGCGGTCGGGGAAGCGGATCGACAGGTCCCGGATGGAGAGCAGTTCCGCGGCGGTGGCGGGCACCGCCGCGAGCGGCGGCGGATTCCGCGTCATGCGTTCGGCGAGCAGGACGAGGCTGCGCTGTACGGCGGCGGCCCGTTCGTCGTCGTCCGCCCGCGTCCGGCGGGGAAGCGGCGTGTCCTGGGGCGCGGTGTCACCGGCCGGGCGGTCCGTACCGGAGGCGGTGGCCGCGGGGACGACTCCGGCCGCGGCCGCGGGTACGGCCGCCCCCGATACGGCCGCCGCCGCGGGTACGGCCTCCGGCGCCGCTCCGGCCGCCGCTCCCGGCGCCGCCGAGGCGTCGGTCAGTCCCTCGGACAGGATGTTCAGGGCCAGTACGGTGACGAGCAGCACCAGGCCGGGGAAGAGGGTGGCCCACCAGCCGCCGGACAGCAGGATCTGCCGCCCGTACGAGAGCACGTTGCCCCAGCTCGGCTCGGGGTCCTTCACCCCGGCGCCGATGAAGGACAGGCTCGCCTCGAAGATGATCGCCTCGGCGACCAGCACGGTGGCGAAGACCATGACGGGCGCGGCGCAGTTGACGGCCACGTGCCGCAGCACGATGTAGGCGCGACGGGCGCCGATGACCTTCTCCGCGGCGACGTAGTCCTCGCCGTACTGCGCGAGGACGTTGGCCCGTACGACGCGGGCGAGCGAGGGGACGTACACCGCGGCGATGGTGAAGATCAGGACGGGCACGCTGGAGCCGAAGACGGTGACCAGGACGGCGGCGAGCGCGATCGGCGGGAAGGACATGACGACGTCCAGCACCCGCATCACCGACTCGTCGCCCCACTTGGGCGAGGTGGCCGCGAGCGAACCGAGGACCGCGCCGACGACGACGGCGACGGCCGTGGAGCCGAGGCCGATCACCAGCGAGTAGCGGGCGCCGTAGACGACCCGGGCGAAGATGTCCCGGCCGATCCGGTCGGTGCCGAACCAGTGCCGGGAGCCGGGGGGTTGGACGGGTATGCCGGTGGTCAGCGGATTGTCCGCGACCAGCGGCGCGCACACCGCGGCCAGGACCACGACGGCCAGGACGACGAGCGAGATCCGTGCGGCGAGCGGCAGCGCGCGGAAACGGATGCCGGGACGCGACAGCTTGGCGACGACGCGTTGGGGGCCAGTGAACAGGAACATCTCACACCGTCCTGATGCGCGGGTTGACCAGCAGATAGAGCAGGTCGACGACGACGTTGACGACCAGGAAGGCGAGCGCGATCATCAGGACGGTCCCCTGCACCAGGGCCACATCGCCGCCGGTGACGCCCTCCAGGATGAGCTTGCCCATGCCGGGAAGGTCGAAGATCGTCTCGATGACGACGGCGCCGCTGAGCAGGTAACCGACCTTGACGCCCAGCACGGTGAGCGGGGTGACCAGCGCGTTGCGCAGCACGGACCGGATGACCAGCAGCCGTGGCAGGCCGTTGCCGGTGGCCGTGCGGACGTAGTCGCGGTCGAGTTCGGTGACCATCGAGGTGCGGATGAGCCGGGCGAGCGAGGCCGCGACCGGGACCGCGAGCGAGACCGCCGGGAGCGTCATGCAGCGCAGCCAACCGGTGAAGGAGTCACCGGGATTGACGTATCCGCCGGTCGGGAAGAGCGAACTGTCCAGGGCGAACCGCTGGATCAGCAGCACGCCCAGCCAGAAGGAGGGCACCGCGACACCGGCCATCGACACCACGCGGAAGACGTGGTCGGGCCAGCGGTCCCGGTACACCGCGCCGACCACGCCGAGCGCGACGGCGAGCACGATCGCGATCAGCAGCCCCAGCAGCGTCAGTTGCAAGGTGAGCGGGAAGGCGACGGTGATCCGGTCGACCACCGGCTGGCTCGGCGGCACGGTCACGCCGAGGTCGCCGTGCAGCAACTGGTTCAGAAAGTGCGCGTAGCGGACGGGCAGCGGGTCGTCGAGCCCGTTGGCGTGCGCGAACGCCGCGCGGGCGGCGGCCGTCGAGTTCTCCCCCAGGGCGTTGTAGGCGGGGTCCACGGGAGAGAACTGGAGCACGACGAAGACCAGCAAGGTGATGCCGAGGATCATCACCGGCATGATCGCCACGCGGCGCAGCGCGAGCCGAAGGAAAGCGAACATCGGGCGTTCCTAGCAGTAGGTCCTGGACGACTGGCGGGTCCGGGACCCGCGCGGGGAGCGCGGGCGGCTCGTACGCAGGAGGTACGAGCCGCTCACGCACCGGGCGCGCGGGCCCCGGTCCTGGCGGCTCACGCCGGGGACACGCCGAGGAACGACAGACCGGTGGTGGGCACGGGGCTGAAGCCGGCCAGCGCGTGCCCGTCCCACGCGGTCGGGAGCTTGCGGTGCAGGATCGGGTAGAGCGGCGCCTGCTCGGCGACGATGTCGGTGACCTGGGACCACAGCTTCGTACGGGTCGCGTCGTCGGTGGTGCGGGCGGCCTGGTCGAGCAGCGAGACGACCTGCTTGCCCTGGGCGGTGCCCGACCAGCGGTAGCGGGTCTCGGGCCAGGTCCCGACGTAGAACCAGCGCATCAGCAGGTCGACGTCGTTGCCGAACACCGAGGGGTCGCCCGGGGCGACGAGGAGGTCGAAGTCGCCGGTGTCGATCTTCGCGTACTGGGCGGAGGACTGGCCGATGCTGAGCGTGGTCCTGACGCCGACGGCGTCCCAGCTCTCCTTGACCAGCGGGGCGATGTCCTGCACCCAGGAGGTGTCGGTGGTCAGGACGGTCACCTTCAGGTCGCTGACGCCCGCGGCCTGGAGCAGCGCCTTGGCCTTGGCGGGGTCGTGGCCGTAGACCGTGGCGGCCTTGACGTAGTCGGGGTGGCTGGGCTGGAGGTAGCCGCTGGCCGGGGTGGCCTGGCCCGACATGGCGGTGGCGATGATCTTGTCGGTGTCCAGCGCGTAGTGCAGGGCCTGGCGCACCCGCTGGTCGTCGAACGGCTTCTTCGCGCAGTTGAACATCAGGAAGAGGTTGCCGAAGGACGCGGCCGACTCGACGGTGACCTTGCGCTTGAGGCCGGCCATGTCGATGTACGGCACGTCCTCGATGGCCGCGACCCGGCCGGACTGCACGGCGCTGACCCGCGCGGAGGCGTCCGAGAGCAGATTCCAGGTCATCGCCTCGGCCTTGGCCGGGTAGCGCCCGTTGTACCGCGCGTACTTCTTGAAGACGATCTTGTCCTCGCGGGTGGCCGACACCAGCGCGTACGGTCCGGAGCCGACCGGCTTCGCGTCAAAGCCCTTCTCGTCGGCCTGGACGATCTTCTTCGGCACGATCTTGACGACGGATATGCGGGAGGGGAAGAGCGCGAAGGGGTACTTCAGCGCGAACTCGACCGTGTGGGCGTCCACCGCCCGCGCGGAGCGCAGGAAGGGCAGGAACTGCGCCATCAGGGAGGCGTTCTTCGGGTCGAGGATGCGCTCGAAGCTGAAGACCACGTCATCGGCGGTGACCGGGGAGCCGTCGTGGAAGGTGGCCCCGTCGCGCAGGGTGGCGCGGTACGTCGTCGGGCCGACCTGGACGGGCAGCGCCGTGGCGAGGGCGGGGCGGGCGGTGAGCGAGACCGGGTTGAGGTCCACCAGACCCTCGAAGATGTGCCAGTTGGCCGCGACCGGGGTGGCGCCGGAGGAGGTCATCGGGTCGAAGCCGGTGGACAGGGCGTACGAGATCCCCGCCGTGATGGTGGCGCCGCCGGTCCCGCCGCCGGTCCCCTTGCTGGCCGCGGAGTCGGGGGCGTTGGTCGAGGAGGGTCCGCCGCACGCGGCGAGGGTGCCGGTGAAGGCGGCGGCAGCGCCGACCGCGCCGGTGTACCGCAGGAATGCGCGGCGATCGACTCTGGCGGGTGTCCGTCGAGAAGACACGGGAACCTCCGGGCAGGGGTGAGCAGGAATGAGGTGGACGGTGGAGACGGGCGAAGCGGAAGCCGGTCGCGGGGCCCGGCGGACTGCGGACCGGCCGTCGTATGCCCGGCCGGTGGTGTGTGCCCGGCCGGGCCGCCGCGGGCGCCGGGAGGGCGGTTCCGCGGGCGGGAGTGGGGCGCGGGCGGCCAGAGTACGCCGGTGGGACGACCACTCTGTGCAACATCAGACATAAGATGTCTGATGGCTGATAGGGTTGGACCGTAGTCGTTGGAACGAGAGGGGTCAAGAGGTGGACGGAACTCGCGATGCGGGCAACGGACGGGGTCGTCGCCTGCTGATGCACGAGGTCAGCGAGGGCATCAAACGTTACATCCTGGACAATGGGCTCCGTCCGGGGGACGTCCTGCCCACCGAGAACGAGCTGTGCGAGGCCCTGGACGCCAGCCGCTCCAGCGTCCGCGAGGCCGTGAAGACCCTCGACGTCCTCGACATCGTGGAGGTGCGCCGGGGGCACGGCACCTACGTCGGCCGCCTCGGACTGTCCGCGCTCGTGGAAAGCCTCACGTTCCGTGGCATGCTCGACCGCGACGACGACATGCAGCTCATGCTGGAGCTTGCCGACATGCGCGAGCTGTTCGAGCGCGGCATGGCCGACCGCATCGTGGCCGCGCTCGACTCCGCCGACCTGGACGCCCTCGCCGCGCTGGTGGACGACATGAACGCGTCCGGCAGCGGCGACGGGACCGGTTTCGTCGAGGCCGACCGGGCCTTCCACGCCCTTCTGGTCGCGCCGCTCGGCAACGAACTGATCGGCCAGCTCTCGGCGGCGTTCTGGGACGTCTACATCGTCGTGGCCCCGCAGCTCACCGGGATCAGCAGGGCGGAGGAGGTGGAGACCGTCCACCACCACCACCGAATCGTGGAGGCCGCGCGCGACCGGGACGCGGCGGCCTTCGCCGCGGCCGTCTCCGACCACTACGCGCCGGTCCGGCGGCGGATCGCCGAGGCGCGGGCGGCGGCGGAGGGGAAGGCGGGGACGCCGGAGGCACGGGAGCGTGCGGTCATCGCGCCGAGGCGGCGCTCCGGATCTTGACGGGGTCGGACCCCGGCCCTAGGGTCCCTCGACAGCAGACATCTGATGTCATTCGTCAGGTGTCAGACCTGAGGTACGTCCTGTCGAGCGCGGTGTCCGCCGCGAGCTGAGGAGTCCCCTGTGCCGCCGCCGTTGCCGCCCGCCTCCCCCGAAGTGCCCGTACCGTCCGTGGCATCCGTGCCGTCCGTACCGGTCGTGCCGCCCGTGCCGCCCGTGTCTCCGTATGCCCGATCAGCGCGAAGGGGATCGGCCCGGAGGGGAGCGGCGCGGGCGGTCCGCCGGACGCTGCTCCCTCTGACGGTCGTCGTCGCGGCGGCGACCGCACCGCTGGCCACGGCGACGCCCGGGTACCCGGCCACCCCGGGCGCCCAGACCGCCGTCGTCAGCCAGGACTGCGTCAGCAGCCGGATACGGGTCGCCCTCGGCAATCCGACCGCCGCGAGCACCACCTTCACCGTGACGTGGCCGGGGAACGGCACCTGGACGCCGGCCGTCGCGGCGGGCGACCGCTCGGACCTGTTCTTCACCAAGGCGAGCGGCACGGCGTACTCCTTCCGCGTCACCACGCCCCAGGGCCTGGACACGACCCTGTCCGGCACGCTGAACTGCGACGGAGCCCTGGGCTCCCAGGTCGGCATGGACTGCCCGCGCGCCGCCGACGGTTCACCGGCCTCCACTCACGCCCTGCGCGTGACGCTGGTCAACCGCTCCCCCGTCCAGCAGACCTTCACCGTCGCCTGGTCCGGCCGCGGCGGCTCCCCCTGGACCAGGACCGTCGCCGCCGGAGCCTCGGACGACTCGCTGTACTGGACGGTCGCCAACGGCACGCCGTACACGTTCACCACGACCACGCCGACCGGCTACAGCCGTACCGAATCCGGCACCGCCACCTGCGGACTGGCCTCCGGCACACCGGGGTTGAACGCCCAGACGCTGTTCAGCCCGGCCACGCCCATCAGCGGCCTCAACCGGCTCTCGGCGGACGGCAGCACGTACGAGACGTACACCGGCACCGCCGCCTCCGTACGCATCCCGGCCATGGCCGTCACCAGGAACGGCACCGTCATCGCCATGGCCGACGCGCGGGTCGACAGCAGCGCCGACCTCGGCGGCGCGAGCAACAACATCCAAGTCGCCCTGCGCCGCAGCTCCGACGGCGGCGCCACCTGGACCGCGCCCGCCGTCGTCGCCCACGCGCCCACCACGCACGAGGGATACGGGGACAGCAGCCTGCTCGTCGACCGGTCCGTCGGCGCGAACGGCAAGGTGTTCGCCTTCATCAACTACTCGCCGGCGCCCGGCATCGGCTACTACGGTTCCGCGGCCGGCTCCAACTCCGCGACCGACACGACCGCGATGCACATCCGCTACATCGCCTCGACCGACAACGGCGCCACCTGGAGCGCCCCCGTCGACCTCAACCCCCAGGTCAAGAGCACCGGTTGGGCCGGGCTCTTCGCCTCCTCGGGCCACGGCACCCAACTGGCCAGCGGGCGGCTGGTGCAGCCCATCGTGTACCGCGAGAACGGCGTGGACCACGCGGGCGACATCTACTCCGACGACCACGGCGCCACCTGGCACGCGGGGCCGGCGGCGGCGACCGGCGTCAACGAGAGCAAGGTCGTCCAGCGCGGCAACGGCAAGGTCGTCCAGAACCTCCGCTCCAACGCGGGCGGCAACCGCTGGTACGCCACCGCAGGCGACGCCTCCCCGGCCGGAGCGACCGACGTCGCCAGCGCGTTCGGCCCGGCCTGGAACTCCGGCCTGGTCGACCCCGGTTGCAACGCCGACGAGATCTCCTACCTCCAGCCCTCCCAACTCGGCGCGAACGGAGCCCCCACGACCACCTCGGTCGCGCTCCTCAGCAACAACGCCTCCACCGCCCGTTCCGAACTGACCGTCCGCGTCAGCCAAGACGACGGCGCCACCTGGCCCCGCCAGGCGCTCATCAAGTCCAAGGCCGCCGGTTACTCCACCCTGGCCGTCCTCCAGGGCGGCTCGATCGCCGACCTCTACGAAATCGGCGACACGGGCGGCATCGTCTTCGCCGCCTTCACGCTGCCCTGGGTCCAACAGGCGCCCTGACTGCCGCCGTTGGGGTGAGCGCCCTCACCCGGGGGTCATCCCGCCGCGCCCCGGCCCGGAGGCTTCCCCGCTCAGGGGAGGACGCCCGCCGGGGTGCGGACGGTACGGACGGTCCGGCGCAGGCGGGCGGCGTCCCGGCTGGGGGGCGCGCCGAACTGGCGCCGGTACTCGCGGCTGAACTGCGAGGGGTTGTCGTAGCCGACGCGCTGCCCGACCCCCGTGACGTCGCCCGGGTGGGTGGTGAGCAGCAGCCGGGCCTCCTGGAGCCGGATCTGCTTCTGGAACTGGATCGGGCTCATCGCGGTCACCGCCTGGAAGTTGCGGTAGAAGGCGGACACGCTCATACCGGACTGCCGCGCCACGTCCTCGACGCGGAAGGGCTGCGCGTAGTGCTCGCGAATCCAGCGCACGGCGCGCGAGACATGGCTGAGGCTGCTGTCGGCCAGGCCGAACTGCCGTACCGCCGCGCCCTGTTCGCCGGTGATCAGCCGCCACAGGATCTCGCGCTTGACGAGGGGCGCGAGGACGGCCCGGTCGTGCGGCTCGTCGAGCAGGCGCAGCAGCCGGACGACCGCGTCGAGCAGCGCGGGCGGCGCGTCGCTGACGACGATGCCCGACGGCGTACCGCCCCCGGTGCGGGGGGAGTTGCCGGGCCCGGCCTGGAGCAGCAGTTCGGCGACTGCGGACGGTTCGAGGACCAGGCCGAACCCCAACGCCGGTTCCTCGGCGTCGGCTTGGAGGAACTGTCCCGTGACCGGCAGATCCACGGACGCGATCAGGTACTGCCCGGCCCCGTACTCGAAGACCCGCTCCCCCAGGGCCAGGCGTTTGGCGCCCTGGGCGATGACCGCCAGGACCGTGCCGGACATCGAGGGGGCGGGCGGGTCGGGGCGGTCGACCTTCGAGACGAGGACGCCGTCGATGGCGGTGGTCCAGCCGGAGCGCGGCGCGTGCCGTGCCAGCAGGGCGCGCAGCTCGTCCAGGTGTTCTTCACGGGTCATACGTCCATTGCACCACCCCACCACGCCCTGACTCCCGTGGCCGCGAGGATCGTGCAAGTACGAGCGAGGAACGTTCTAACGTTTCCGCAGGTCAGAGCGGTTCAATGGAATCACCGCACTCCAACGGAGAGAAGAAGGATTCCATGAACGCGAACTACGGCTTCAACGCCACGCTGACCGCCAAGGCCGGAATGAGCGACCAGCTCGTCGAGCTGCTGCTGACCGGTCTGGACGAGGGCAGCCCCGGCGCGAGCGAGCACTGCGTCGTCTACCTCGTCTCCCGCTCCGCCTCCGACCCGGACGTCGTCCACGTCACCGAGGGCTGGACCAGCGAGGAGGACCACCACCGCGTCTTCGCCGGCGAGGCCGCGCAGGCCATCGTGGCGCGGATCGGCCCGCTGCTGGCCAAGGAGTCCGACTACACGGATTACGTGCCGGTGCGGGGCAAGGCCGCTTTCTGATCCGCCTGCTCCGACCTCCCATCCGCCGGCTCCCGCTTACCGGCTCATCCGCCGGCTCCCGCTTACCGGCTCATCCGTCGGCTCCCGCTTTCTGATGCGCCAGTCCGCCGCCACCACCCTCTCCACCTCTTGAGAAAGGCACCGCCCATGACCACGCCCCGCCCCGGCCTCGACCCCGAACTGCACGACCTGCTCGCCGACTTGCCGCTGATGTCCGGGCTCAGCCCGGAGGTGCTCGCGCAGGTCCGCCCCTTCTCCTCGGCGCCCGTCGAACCGCTCCTGGAAGGGCGCGCGATCGACCGCCGCGAGGTGACCGTCCCGAGCCGGGACGGCGAACCGATCGCGCTGTCGGTCTTCAGCCCCGCGGACACCGGCGGCCGTACCACCGCGGCGCCCTGCGTCTACTGGATGCACGGCGGCGGGATGGTCATGGGCGACCGCTTCTCCCAGATAGACATTCCGCTGGAGTGGCTCGACGCGTGCGGCGCCGTCGTGGTCACCGTCGAGTACCGGCTCGCACCGGAGTCCGGCGGCACGATCCCCGTCGAGGACTGCTACCAGGGGCTGCTCTGGGTCGCCGAGCACGCGGCCGAGCTGGGCATCGACCCCGCCCGTATCGTCGTCGCGGGTGCCAGCGCGGGCGGCGGCCTCGCCGCGGGGGTGGCGCTGGCGGCCCGCGACCGGCAGGCCCCGGCCATCGCCGCCCAGGTGCTGATCGGCCCCATGCTCGACCACCGCAACACCACCGCCTCCAGCCGCCAGTACGCGAACGAACCCGGCGTATGGACCCGCGAGATGAACGAGTTCGGCTGGAGCTGCCTGCTCGGCGGCCTCGTCGGCGACGACGTACCCGCGTACGTATCGCCCGCCCTGGCCGACGACCTGTCGAATCTGCCGACCGCCTACATCGACACCGGTTCCGCCGAGGTCTTCCGCGACGAGGACACCGACTACGCCACCCGGATCTGGGCGGCCGGCGGCCAGGCCGAGCTCCACGTCTGGGCGGGCGGCTTCCACGGCTTCGACGCGCTGTACCCGCAAGCCCGTATCGCGGCCACCGCTCGCAGGACCCGCACCGACTGGCTCGCCCGCGCCCTGTCCGCGTAGGCCCGCCCGGCCGGGTGATCCCGCCCGGTCGCGTAATCCGGCCCGGTCACGTAAGCCCACCCGGCCGCGTAGGCCCACCCGGTCACGTAATCCGGCCCGGTCACGTAGGCCCACCCGGTCGCGTAAGCCCACCCCCATCTGGAGGACCACCATGAACGTCGCCATCGTCACCGGGGCCAGCTCCGGCATCGGACAGAGCGCCGCGATCGAGATCGCCAAACGCGGAACCGGCGTCATCCTGACCTACGCCAACAACCCGGCCGGCGGCCGGGAGACCGTCGCCGCCATCGAGAAGGCGGGCGGCACAGCCGTCGCCCTGCCCCTGGACGTCGGCGAGGCCGGCACCTTCACCGCCTTCCGCGACACCGTGGCCGCCGTACTGCACGACACCTGGCAGCGCGACACCTTCGACTACCTGGTCAACAACGCCGGTCTCTCCCTCACCTCGCTCATCGAGGACACCACCGAGGAGACCTTCGACCGGCTCATGCGCGTCCTGCTCAAGGGTCCGTACTTCCTGACGCAGAAGCTGCTCCCCCTGATGGCCGACGGCGGCGCCATCGTCAACACGAGCAGCAACTCGACCGCGTCCGCCGGCCTCGAACCCGGCTACTCCGTCTACGCCTCGATGAAGGGCGGCCTCGACGTCCTGACCCGCTACATGGCCAAGGAATTCAGCCCGCGCGGCATCCGGGTCAACGCCGTCTCCCCCGGCTCCACCCGCACCCGCATCGCCAACGACGCCTTCACCCAGTTCCCCGAGGTCATCCCGGCCCTCGCCGCGAAGACCGCCCTCGGCCGCCTCGGCGAACCCGCCGACATCGGCCCCATGATCGCCGCCCTCACCTCCCCCGAGTCCCGCTGGGTCACCGCCCAGACCATCGAGGTCTCGGGCGGCTACAACCTCTAGCGCCTCTAGCACCTCTGGACCGGCCCCCCTGGCGGCGGACCCGCTGCGCGCGCAGGCCGCCGTCCGGGTGGCGGCGGCACCCGCAGACGGGTGAGGACTGCGCACGTTCGGCTCAACGTGGCAATTTATCCTAGTTGTTGGAGATTGTCCGGCGTATTTTCAGCGGTGCCCATGCGTGTCATTGCACATCAGGAACAGGAGAAGTCCCTTGGCGACATTCGCTGCTCTTCCTTCCCTCCGAGGCCGCATCATCACCGGCGCCAGCGCGCTGACCACCGCCGTCGTACTCGGCACCACGCTGCTCGGCGCGACGGCCGCCCAGGCCGCCGCCCCGACCGCCACCCCGGCCCGCCCGTACGGCACGGTCGTCGCCGGTGACGGCGTGGTCCAGCGCCAGTTCCCGAGCACGGACTCGTCCGTCAAGGGCTCGCTGCGCTACCACCAGCAGGTCGGCCTGCGCTGCAAGGTCCGCGCCCAGAACATCGCGGGCAACGACGTCTGGTACCTGCTGCGCGACAACTCGAACTGGGTCTCGGCGAAGTACGTCGACAACACCGGCAACGTCTCCTACTGCAAGGACGTCCTGCGCAGCGACCTCTCCACCCTGAAGGCAGTCCCCAAGGGCGCCAAGGGCTGACCCCCTCCCCCGCGCACGAGCCGGCCCGGAGTCGCCCAAGTCCCCACCCGCGACTCCGGGCCGGCCTCATTGCCGTGGCGCGGCACCGGGCCACCCGCTCACACACGCCGACGGCCAACTGCATGCGAAAACCCAGTGGTGAATCGGCACGGCCCTCATCCACACTGCGCCGATGAGCGCCCCCCGCGGAGACGCGTCATCGGGAGACGGCATGCATCAGGGCGTCGGTGTCGTGCGTGCCCAGCAGGACGAACACCGGGGTCCGGCTCAGGTCGGCGGCGTAGCCCGTCAGCTCGGCGGGTCCGTGGATCGTCCTCCGGTGCAGGACGTCGTACCACTGGCCCGGCGGAACATGGATGTCGCGCCGCGTCTGATCGGTGAGAACGGGCGCGGCCATCAGCGAGTCGCCGAGCAGCCACTGGTCGGCGATCGTGTAGGCCGCCTCATCCTGCGGGTAGTTGAAGAACAGCGGCTTCATGATCGGTTCCCCGGTGCGCACCGCCCGCTCGGCCTGCGACTCGATGTACGGCGCGAGGCGTTCGTGAGCCTGGACCGCGGCGACGTAGAGGTCGACCGTCTCCTGATCGTACTTCTGGCTGCCGTAGGCGTTGGACACTCCGAGCGGCGAGGTGGAGGAGTACATCAGCGGCATCAGCGACGCCGCCTGCGCCCACCGCACGAGCACCTGCTTGGCAGGCGGGGCCTTGCTCAGTGAACCGCCGATCATGTCCGTCTCGACGAAGGGGTAGCCGACGGTGCTGATCGAGAGGTTCTGCGCCACCGCCGCGCGCAGCGAGACCCAGCTTGTTCCCTTGTCGATCTGCCGGGTGACGAAGCCGTACCGCTGCGAGCCGGTCCAGTGGATCCGTACGCCGGCGCCTTGCAGGTCGAACTGGTCGCACAGTTCCGCGCCGAGCTTGAGGTAGTCGAGTGCGGTGTGACCGGGATACGGCGCACAGGTCTCGTCGTAGAAGCGGGTGTCGAATTTGAACCCGTCGACGCCGTAGTCCTGCCGCAGGCTCTGAAGGTTCCCGACATACCAGGCGCGGGCCTCGGGATTGGCGATGTCGACGATGCCGGCGGTGCCGTTCCACCACTTGACCAGGCCCGGTTCGGCCGGGTCGGTCCTCGATTTCAGGAGGTAGCCGTGGTCGGCGGCATAGGAGAAGTTGTCGGCGTCGGTGTTGATCCACAGCGTGACCCAGATCCCGAAGTCGTACCCCATCGCGTGGATCTCGTCGGACATCGCCTTCGGCGCCGGGAATTTGCTGTTGAAGGTGAAGTCGCCGTAATGGCTCATCCAGCCGTCGTCCATCTGGACCGTGTGCCCCGGCACTCCCGCGTCGTGCAGACTCCTGGCCCAGCCCAGCAGCGAGTCCTGTGAGACGGCGGAGTAGAACTGCGCCCACGAGTTCCACAACGGCTTGGCGAACTGCGCGCTCGACGCGTCGCTCTTGGCGGGCGTGCCGGTGATGCCGATGTAGTTCTCATAGACGTCTCTGGCGTTGCGTTCCACGAAGACGGTGGCGTCCATCGTGGAACTCTGGGTGAGCGTGTAGCCGAAGACACCCTGCTGCGCGTCGTTGATGGACACATCCATGACGTCTTCGGTGTTGACCCACAAGCCGGTGCCCCGCTGGGTGAACCAGAACGGCTCGGTGACCAGATACTCCGCGGGCGCCATCGTCTTGTCCCGGACCTTGCCGGAGTCCAACGGCCACGGCTGGTCGATGTACGGCGCACCGGTCGCGGTCACCGCCTCGCCCTGCCCGTACCAGTGACCGGCAGACTCGACCAGATAATGGCTGGCCACCTTGGTCGCGGCCACCTGTCCCTGGACCGACCAGGTCATCCGGTACCGGTCAGCGGCCGGAGTGATCCGGTAGGTCACGGTGCTGCCGGGTACGGTGGTCGCCAGCGTCAGTACGAGCACACCGTCGCTCCACCGCGCGCTCGTAACGGACGTGGCGGTCGCCCACGCTCCCTGTGCCGTGCGGAAGACCGCGGGGCCGGACCCCGACGACGCGGACGAGCCCGCGTCGGTCTGCAACACCACCTTGCGATCGCGCAGTGTGGTGATCTGGAAGGGCGACTTGGTGACGACCACGGTGTAGCCCGGGGCCTTCGCCGCGGCCGACACAATAAGTCTGACGCTGTCGACGGTGTCCTCGAACCGCGTGGGCGCCGGGGCTCCGGTCGCACCGTTCCCCGGCTGCCCGGTCGCGCGCGACTCGCCACGAGCAGCCGACTGACCACTCGTCAAAAGCGCACCCGACACGCCGACCGCTCCGCCGACGGCGAGCAAACGCCTTCGAGGCATCCCTTGTTCAGCCATGGTGCTCCTCCTGGTGAGCAGCGTCGAGTCGCTGCATTGGATGGTGCGGCTGTCGAACGGACATGGCCTTCAGTATCCGATCCCAGGGCCGGGCGGGGCCCCGCTGAGACGGCCCGATCACTGCGCAGCGCAGGCTAGCCAGTCCCATTCGTGAGCACAATAGCTCGAAACATGGCCATATCGAGCAACGCGGCTCATTTTCCGCACCAGAGCGCGCCGGAGCCGCGGCGGAGTCGCGGCGGGATCGCGGCGGGCCTCGGCGAGCAGGCGCCGGTGGCGGAGGTGCTCGCGGTGGATGTGGACGGTCGCAGCGACGTCCACGGCCGCCAGGTCCACATCGACGACCGCCGCGGCCGCGCCGTCACCTGCCGGTGCGGCGGCGGTCCAGGAGGCGCGGATCACGGCCGGCGCACGGCGCCCTCCAGGATCGCGGACAGTCGGGCTTCGGTGCTGGTCGGATCCCCCGGCGTAGTCGGAAGCCGTCGTCCCCGGTGTGACCCGTGTGGCTGGTGTGCCCCGTGTGCTGGGCGCGTCCGGGCGGAGGTCACCGACGGCGTGCCTAGGGTGCCTTTGATCCCGGTTTGCCGCAGTGGGCGGTGGCTGGTCGTCGAGGAGAGGCCGATGAGGCAGAGGTTGTGTTGGATCGCGTTGAGCGCGCTGGTACTGGCCGCCGCTCCGGTGACTGCCGCGGCAGTGAGCCCACAGGCCGCGCGTTTTGTGCCGGCACCTGGTTCGGACAGCAGCGTGGTGACGGTGCGGACCGGGGGAGACCGGGTCTCTGAGGACGAGGCGGCGCCGCTGGCAGGAGTGGGCCTCGCGCTGTACGCGAGTCCGGACGCGACCGATCCAATCGGACAGGCGTGGGCCCGGTGCACGTCCGACGCCGAGGGGGACTGCAGCTTCGTCGTCCCGGACACCGCCGCGGGCCAGGCGAACCACTCCGCGGTGATGACGGTGCGCCAGACGGCGGCGCCGACCGGGTGGTACACCAACCCGGTGCTGCGCACCGGACCGGGCAGCGGCTCGGGGTCGGTGGCCTCGCCCTACCGGTTCCAGACCCCGCCGCTGCAAGCGGGGAACACCTACCGGTCGACGCGCGAGTTCATGTACAGCTCGAACAACGGGCTGCCCACACGGTCGGGCGGGGTATGGCAGTCCTCGCGGGACAATCCGCCGCTGCCGCCGTCGTGCGGTCTGGACGTCGCGGTCGTGCTCGACCTGTCGGCGTCGGTCGGCAGCCAACTGCCGGCGCTGAAGGCCGCGACGGACGCCTTCACCGACGCGCTGACCGGCACGCCCTCGCGGATGGCGCTGTTCTCCTTCGACGAGGCGTCGCCGTCCACCAGCGTGGGCGTGAACTATCCGCAGCTGCGTTCGGTGTCCACGCAGGCCGGAGCGGACTCCTTCAAGGACCTGTACGCCGACTGGACGCTGGGCAAGGGCACGAACTGGGACCAGGCGCTGTGGGCGGTGGCGCAGGCACCGGAGCACTACGACGCGACCGTGGTACTGACCGACGGCAACCCGACCCGTTTCGGCGAACGCCGGGGCGACGGGTCGAACACCCACTTCATTGACGTGGAGAACGGCGTCTTCTCCGCCAACTCCGTGAAGGCGAAGGACACCCGGGTGATCGCGCTGGGTGTGGGCAGCGGCGTCGCGGGGGTGTCCGGGCTGAACCTGCGGGCGATCTCCGGACCGACCGCGTTCGACGGGTCCAACACCGTGGCCGCGGACTACTTCCAGACCGCTGACTTCGGCCAGGCCGGCCGCCAACTGCACGACCTGGCAGTGGACAAGTGCACCGGCACGATCAACGTGGTCAAGCAGATCACACCGGCCGACACCACCGGCGAAGACGTGACCGGCTCGGTTCCGGCCGGTCCGGGGTGGACCTTCGCTGCCTCCACCACCACACCGGGAGTCACCGGCCTGCCCGACTCCCAGACCACCACCGCCGACGGCACCGGCACGGTCACCTTCACCCCCGGCTACGGCGCCAACCCCTCTGCTGACGTCACGGTGGACGAGATCCAGCACCCCGGATACCAGCTGGTCACCCAGGGCGGCCAGAACGCGGTGTGCACCGACCTCGACACCGGCCGGCGCGTACCGGTGGAGAACACCGCGTCTGCGGCCGGCCCCGGCTTCGCCGTCGACGCTCCCCGCCAGGACGCGGTCACCTGCACCGTCTACAACCGGCCCGCGGAGGACGACGGCGAAGCCGACCTGACCGTCGACAAGGAGTGGGACGTCGACGGGCACCTCTACCCCGAGGGCACCCAACCCGACGGCCTCGACGCCCAGCTCACCCTCACCGGCCCCGACACCGCGTCACCGACACCGCAGCCTTGGGGCGTCGCCCGCCCCGGCTACACCGTGGGCGACCAGGTGACGATCGGTGAACAGGTCCACCTGGGCAACGACGCCTGCACGCTCACCCGCTCCGAAATCACCGAGATCGACGGCACGCCCGTGGACCTGCCCTTGCCGTACGAGACCACCCTCACGGCACACCACCAGCACGCCACCGTCACGAACACCGTGACCTGCTGCCCACCCGATGACGGCGGCGAGCACGGCGGCTACGGGAGCAGCAGCGACGCGCACGGCGCAGACGGCCGCCATGGCGTGACCGTCGCCCGCGGCCACCGCGCCACCCTGGACCGCCCCGGCCGCTGACCGGCCGGCCGACCCCTGCGCACCACCATTCCAGCGCCCGCCTGCATCCCAGTCTCGGCGGACGGTTCCCCGGCCCATGCTGGTTCGCGCGCGTACCCGAGGGAGGAGATCCCGACGTGGGCCACACCCGCTACGTGCGGGCCGCGTTCGCGGCTGCCGACGAAGCGGTCTGCGACGCCCTGGCCCGCGGCTGGCTGCCGGGCGAGCGGGTCGCGGTCGTCCACGCCGCGACCCGGGCCGACCTCAGCGCCTGCTCACCTGCGGCGACGCCACCGACGTCATTGTGACCGCCGCCGACGTGGGTTTCGACGGCGAAGAGATGCGGCTCGGGGCGTCGGTGGGGATCTACGACCGGCCCGCGCAGGAAGTCTGCCGTCCCTTCCCAAAGGGCACACGAGGGTTCGTCCTGGGCGAGGGGGCCGCGGCAGAATCTACGAGCACCCCGGTCACCAGACCGAATTTTCCGTGGGGGTCGGCGCCAGCCCGCCCCGGCGCCGCAGCGATGCCTGCTCCTGATCCGTCAACCGGACGTGGCACCGGCGCCGCGCCGGACCGCCGCGCCCGCGTTCCACGACGACGGCCGGTGACTTCGGCGGGTCGTAGCGCTCGACCCGGTCGACCGAAGCCCCAGGGCTTGCAGGTGAGGACTTCAGCGCGACCTCGTGGCTGGACTCGGTGGGCAGCACCCGGCCGCGGGAGCCGCCCAGGATCCTGCTCATCGCGGTCTTCTCCGCCGAGGTGATCCACAGCTTGTACTTCGTCTTCACCGCGACCTGCCGTGCCACGTACTCGCACCGGAATCCGGCCGCTGCCTGCGGCAGCCAACCGCTGGCGTCGTCGTCGCCCTTGTCGTCGTTCGCCGGGCCGTCCGCGGCGGTCAGGTTCAGCGGATCGTTGGCCAACTGCTCGCGCACCGGCTTCGACAGCGCCTTCGCGCCGGTCTGCCAGGCGTTGCCGAGCGCCACCATATGGTCGATCCGCACCGCCGGACTCGTCTTCCGGCCCCGGGTGAAGCGGATCGTCCGGCCGGTGCAGGGGTCCTTCAGGACACCGGACTCGACCTCGCACCTGCCCTCGAGCTTCACCTCGGTGAGATCACACCGCAGGATGTCGTCCTTCGTCTCGCAGCCGTTGTGGCCGCCGGGCGCGCCTTGGCCGCCGGACGCGCCTTGGCAGTCGGACGCGCCTTGGCCGTCGGTCCACGCCGCGCCGAAGTCGGCGATCCGGTCGTAGCCGGAGATCGGCCCGTCCGGCTTCACCGCGAGCTTCGCCAGCGCCCCCAGCGCCGACCCGCTGCTGATGCAGCGGGCGACACCCGCGCTCCGCGCGGGCACCTTCCCGTTCGCGCTATCGGACCTCGGCTGGCAGCCCGCCAGCACCAGCCCCGCCAGACGAGTGCGCAAGGACGGATCTAGGACGGATCCAGGACGGAAGCTCCTAGCCTCGATTAGCAGGGTGACAGTCGGCTGGGCCGCCTGGTGGCCGGCCCACGGCCCCGCACGGCATCCGAGCGGGATGCATCACCCATCGCCGGATACTGACAACTATGAGGACTGGGAGAAACACTCAATGGCTCGTGTGATCAAGGCTCTCGGCGCGCTTGTGTTGGCTGGGGCATCGATCCTCGGCGCGTCCTCGCAGGCGTCTGCGGATCCGAATCCGAACGTTCACGACTCCAACCCGCAGATGGCCACGCTGATCACCCAGTACCACGCGGGGGTCTACAGCTCCCCCCGGGCGGACTCCAAGAAGATCGACGGCCTCATCCTCGCGCCGGGGCAGCAAGCTTACGTGGACTGCTGGGTGTCCGGCGGCACCGTCGGCACCACCGGCGACGTCTGGTACCGCACCTCGGGGATCATGGTGAACGGCACCTACCTCGATGTATATACCTCCTCCGGGGGCCCCGGCTGGACCTACGGGCCGTACGTGGATGGTGACCAGAGGTTCTGGATGTCGCCTGGTGGTCTGCCCCACTGCTAGCGCCGCATCAGGCAACGTTCGCCTGATCCGAGCCGAGATCCTGATCCGCGCGCTGGACCGGCGCCCCGGTAGCGAGTCCGACGACCAGCAGTCCTGAACCCTGGCTGCGCCGCGCAACCGGCTGCGTCACCCCGGCCACGGCGGGCCCGGCATCGCGGTCACAGGCTGGCCCGTTCGGCGGGGGGGGCTGCTGCACGATCGGGTGACATCTGAACTGGCTTGTCCTGTAGGGCAGGTGGGAAGGATGTCGCTGTGCCCAAGCCTTATTCCGAAGAGTTCCGCCAGGACGTCGTGCGGGTCGCGAGGAACCGCGGTCCGGGTGTGACGGTCGAGCAGGTGGCCACCGACTTCGGCGTCCATCCGATGACGCTGTTCAAGTGGATGCGCCGTGCGGACGTCGACGAGGGGACAAAAACCGGAACGTCCAGCCAGGAGAGCGCGGAACTGCGGGAGGCACGTCGGCGTATCAAGCTGCTGGAGCAGGAGAACGAGGTCCTGCGCCGGGCCGCGGCCTACCTTTCCCAGGCGCATCTGCCGGGAAAAGGATCTACCCGCTCGTGAAGGAGCTGGCCGGAGACGGTGTTCCCGTCACGGTCACGTGCCGGGTCCTGAAGCTCGCCAGAGCGCCCTACTACCGCTGGCTTGACCAACCGGTCACCGGTGCCGAGTTCATGACGGCCGCTCGCGCGAACGCGCTGTTCGATGCCTATCGCGAGGACCCGGAGTTCGGCTACCGCTTCCTGGCCGACGAAGCCCGTTCCGTGGGAGCCGGCATGGCGGACCGGACCGCGTGGCGGATCTGCCGGGACAACCGCTGGTGGAGCGTGTTCGGCAAGAAGCGGGGCAAGGGCAAGAAGGCCGGACCGCCCGTTCACGACGACCTCGTCCGCCGCGACTTCACCGCAAGTGCGCCGAACCGGCTCTGGCTCACCGACATCACCGAACACGCCACGGGAGAAGGAAAGCTTTATCTCTGTGCGGTCAAGGACGTCTTCAGCAAGAGGATCGTGGGCTACTCCATCGACTCACGGATGAAGACCCGCCTGGCCGTCGCCGCCCTGGACAACGCGGTGGCCCGACGTGAAAACGTCGCCGGATGTGTTGTCCGCAGCGACCGAGGATCCCAGTTCCGTTCCAGGAAATACGTCCGAGCACTGGATCGGCATCGCATGGCCGGATCGATTGGGAGGGTTGGGGCAGCCGGGGACAACGCCGCCATGGAGTCCTTCTTCAGCCTCCTGCAGAAGAACGTCCTCGACCGACGCACCTGGGCCACCCGCGAAGAACTGCGGATCGCGATCGTGACCTGGACAAGCCGCCCTCGGTCGGCTCACACCCGTCGAATACGAGACCGTCATGACCACACCGGCCCTTCAGGCCGCGTGACCCAATCTGTCACCCAACGCTGCAGCAGACCCCAGGCAGACTGCATTGCCCGGGGTCGTGCCGTGCCCCGATGCAGTATGAGTTCAGAGCTACGGCTGGAGGCTCGCTTGACCAGGGAACAGCTAATTGCTCAGCACGAGCTTGCAGGCCCGCTGCCGAGGCGTTGGGCACACTCTCAGGGCGTTGCAGCACGCGCTGGGACGCTAGCCGAGATCGTCGGCGACCGCGCGGCGCTCATCAATTCGGCGGCGGTGCTGCATGACGTCGGGTACGCACCTCGGCTGGTGGTCACCGAGTTTCACCCGTTGGATGGGGCGCGGTTTCTGCGGGATGAGCATGGGGTTGATGAGCGGGTGACGCGGTTGGTGGCGAATCATTCGTTCGCGTTGTTGGAGGCGGAGGAGCGGGGGCTGCGGGAGGTGCTGGAGGCGGAGTTTCCGCTGCTGGAGGATCAGTTGCTGGTTGATGCGCTGGTGTATTGCGACATGACGACGACGCCTGACGGGGAGCCGACGACCGCGCCGGAGCGGGTGGCGGAGATCGTCGGACGGTACGGAGCCGACAGCATCGTGGGGCGGTTCATTCGGCGTGCGGAGCCGGAAATCTACGCGGCCGTGGCACGGATCGAGGTGGCGCTCTCTGCAGATCAGCCGAGGTAGGGGTACGTGCCAGCCAAGTAGTCGCCGATCTGCTGGCGCATGCTGGCGTGGATGTCGTACGCGTCCAGGTCGTCGGGCTGGACCCAGCGGACGCCGTCGGCCTCGTCGTTGATGGTCGGCTCGCCGCCGACCGGGCGGCCGATGTAGGTGTTCTCGTACTGCTGGCGGATCTCGCCGTCGGTGTAGGCGACGATGTGCTTGGGGTTGGTGTAGACGCCGAGGAAGCCGGTGACTTCGGCGATGATGCCGGTCTCTTCGAGGCATTCGCGCACCGCGCACTGGGCGGCGGTCTCGCCGATGTCCTGGGCTCCGCCGGGCAGGGCCCATTGGCCGGTGTCGCGGCGGCGTTGGAGGAGGATCGCGCCGGAGTCGTCGACGACCAGGAGGTTGCTGGCGGGGATGAGGGTGTTGGCCTTGGGGGCGTTGGGGTCGTTGTAGTACTCAGTCCTGCCCATGCGCGGTGGCCTCTTCCCAGTCGGGCGTCCAGGGGCGTGCGCCGGCCCAGACGGCGTCGAAGCTGTGAGCGTACGTGTCGAACCAGCCGTTGGTCTCTGCCCACTTGAGGTGGAGGACGGGGTTGGCGCTGGCGGGGTGGCCGTAGATGTGCGGGTTGGCCAGCAGGGTGTCGTCGTAGCGGAAGAGCGAGGTGTAGAGCGTGGTGTCGTGCAGCCGCACCTCGCAGCCGGCCACCGTTAACAGCGAGCGGTAGTAGGTGAGGGAGGCGCGGATTTTGGCGGCCAGGGTGTCGCCGATGCCTTCTTCGCGGCCCCGGATGGAGACTGATTGGCCGCTCGGGTCGCCGAAGCACAGCCGTACGCGGACGCCGTCGGCGGCGCGGGCGGCGAGCATACGGGCGACGTGCGGGTTGCTCTGGGCGAAGAAGGTTCCGGAAAAGACGAGCACGTCGATCTGCTCCTGGGCCTGTTGGAGCAGGCCGAGCCAGGTCTCGCGCGGGACGCTGGCCCGGTTCGGGTACGTGCCGAGCAGTTCCGTGCCCTGGGCGCCAGCCGCTGGCCTGCTCAGGGCCTGTGGGGCGGGCCAGAGGAAGGTCTCCTCCACGCGGAGGTGTTGGGCGACGCGGTGGCGGTGCCGAGGGTGGGGGATGCGTCCGCCGAGCCAGCGGCCGACGGTCTTGGGGTCCACTTCGCACGCTTCGGCGAGCAACTCGGGCGTGACGCCACGCTGGGCGAGTACGGAGTGGAGTCGCTCGTTCACAGAAGCCATACAAGTGCAGGGCCAGGCAGGTGAGCAAGCCCGATGGGGCGGCCGTCGGCGGAACCGGTGATTCCCGAGGGGCACCTACGCTGGCCGTATGGCGCTCATCGTCTTGTGGGACATCGACCACACGCTCATCGACAACGCCGGTGTGAGCAAGGAGATTTACGCCGCCGCGTACGAGGCGGTGACTGGGAACCGTCCGGTCGCGGCGGCCGTCACCCAGGGGCGTACGGACCGTCTGATCATGCGGGACATGTTCAGCCGGAACGGTGTGGCCGAGCCCGAGTGGCCGGACGTCGAAGCCGCGCTGATCCGCGCGGGCGCGGGTCGGCTTGGAGCACTCCAAGCTCGGGGAACGGCGCTGCCCGGAGTGCAGGACGTACTCAAAGCCGCTGCCGCACAACCTGGTTGGGTCTCCTCGGTGTTGACCGGCAACATCGCCGCCAACGCGCGGGTGAAGCTCTCGGCCTTCGGCCTAGACGCGTTCTTGGACCTGCCAGTGGGGGCGTACGGCGCCGACGCCGAGGAACGACCGCACTTGGTGGACGTCGCCCGCCGCCGCATGCAGCGCGACCGCGGCCTGCCCGCCGGGGCTCCCGTCGTCTTGGTCGGCGACACGCCCCGGGACGTCGAGGCCGCCCTGACCTCGGGTGCGCACATCATCGCCGTGGCCACCGGTGTCGACAGCCCCGCCGCACTCGAAGCCGCCGGCGCCCCCGTCGTCCTGCCCGACCTGTCGGACACCGACCGCGTCCTTCGCCTCCTGGAGGACATCGCGCGAGCCTGAAAACGTCCCAGGACGTCCTGGGCGCGTCCCTTTACGCGGTGACGCGGTCCCGTGCAGCCCGGCCACGATCAGGGCCTCAACCCAGGCACCACGCCCAGGGAGGTCACCATGATCACGGAGATCACTGGCATCAAGACGATCCGGATGCTCTACCTGCAACTGCTCTACCGCTGCAACTTCGCCTGCCAGCACTGCTTCCACGGCGAACGCCTCCAGCACGCCGACGCGTTCACGCTTGAAGAAGCCATCACGCTGATGCGGCTGATGCACAAGGAGTACGGCACCGAGGCCGTCAACCTCCTCGGCGGCGAGCCCTTCGTCTACAAAGATCTGCCCGAGGTCGTCCGGTACGCCAAGCAGGAGCTGGGCCTGCACGTGGAGATCTGCACCAACGGTTACCGCATCGAGCGCCGCCTCACCGAGATCGTCCCTTACCTGGACCTGCTGCGGATCTCGCTGGAGGGCAACGGCGCCACCAACGACGCCATCCGCAAGTTCGGCAGCTACCAGGGCGCCCTGTCCGCCCTGGCTCACGCCCGCGACCTGGGCATCCCCACCGGCGCCACCATGACGGTCAACGCCCGGAACATCGACGAGGTCCTGCCGCTCGCCCGCACCCTCCAGGACTACGGCGCAAGGCAGTTGAAGCTCCACCACCTGCGGCCGGTCGGCAACGCCGCCCACCACCCCGAACTCCTCATCAGCGGCACTGCCGCGTACGGCCGCCTGCGCGAGCAGCTCCGCACCGCCGAAAACCTCACCATCGAGGTCATCGTGGACGAGGACCTGTCGGAGGACGGCGCACCCGAGGTCTGCGAACCGCTCAGCGGCACCGCCGCCATCCCCCGGATCGAGGCCGACCCGCGCGGCGCACTCACGATGTCCTGCAAGGCGGTCGGCAAGGACGCGAACGCCTTCTGGTACGACAAGGAAGCCGGGCACGTCGTCCACCGCCCCTCCGCCACCGACGAACTCGCCCTCGCCGTGCCCGGCGTGATCTACGCCCGTGCCTGACCAGCCGCTCTTCGAGAGCCTTGAAGGGTTACGCGGCACCGGGAAATCCACCGTCGCACCGCTGCTCGCGGCAGCCCGAGGCGCCGCCCTCGTCCCCACCGTGCCCGCGCTCTACCAGTCGCTGCGCTGGGAGATCGACGCGCGGGACAACGTCGAGGCACGCATGGCCTTCTACCTCTCCGCCCTCTTCACCGCCACCGACGACATCCGCCGGCACCTGTCCGCCGGCACTCCGGTCGTCGTGGACAGCTACTTCGCCCGCTGCCTGGCCAACCACCGCGCCTTCGGCTCCCGCCTCGGCATCACCCTTCCGCCGAACCTGCCGGAGCCCGTCACGTACAGCCTCGTGTGCGATGAGACCGAACGCCGACGCAGACTCGCCGCCCGCCACAAGCCGACCTCACGCTGGGACGGCCTCGCCGAAGAGGTCGCCGAGCAGATCACCCACGCCTACGCCCCCTTCCCGATGCACCGCGTGAACACCACGGGCCGCACGCCCGAACAGGTCGTCCACGCCATCCTCGACGTCACTGCCCAAGGAGCCAGCGGTGCAGACCCTGAGCCGGTGGGAGCACACCCTCACCTTCTTCCCCCAGTTCCGCGCGGCCCTGTCGGAACACGTCGGCCCTGATGCCACTGTGCTGGTGATCGGGGCGAGCGACGGCAGGCTGGTGATGCCGTTGGCGGCAGCAGGACACCGTGTCACCGCGGTCGAACGAGACCCGGTCGCTCTTCGGGGTGGTCTCGTCAGCCTGCCCGACGGCACCGAGGCCCACGCCCCCGGCCTGACCGAGCGGCTTCAGCAGGAAGGACTGGCCGATCGCGTGAACATCGTGGAAGGGGACTTCCTCGACGCCGGTCTGCCCGCCGACGCGCAGTACGACGCCGTCTGGACGAGCTGTTCCTGGCATTACAGTGCCAACCACCACCAGCCCCTGGCCGACTTCATCACCCGCATGCAGGGCCTGGTGCGCGTCCATGGTCTGTTCGGCGCGGAGTTCATGATGCCCGTCACCGCCCGACAGCACCTGAGTGAGCATTACACGTCTCCCGAACGACTCAGCCCGCTCTTCTCCGACGGCTGGAACGTCCAACTGACCCTGCGGTCAGGCGAGTACGTCGAAGGCCCGCACATCGGCCAGCCCCACCCGCACACCCACCGCATGGGCCTGCTCCTGGCGACCCGCACCAACCCTGTGACCCCTGAAAGGGCATGAAGCGATCATGAAGCACGAGTACGAAGCGAAGTTCCTCGCCGTTGACGTCGCCGGGCTCCAGGCCAAGCTTGCGGCCCTGGGCGCGGTCCAGGCGTTTCCCCGCACCCTGCTCACGCGGAAGATCTTCGAGGGCGACGTCCTCGACGGCTCCCAGTGGGTGCGCCTGCGCAACGAGGGCACCCGAACCACCCTCACGCTCAAGCAGGTCACCGACGCCACGTCCATCCACGGCACGACCGAGATCGAGACCGAGGTCGGCGACCTCCACGCCATGGCCGAGATCCTCACCAACCTCGGTCTGCGCGAGGTGCGTTACCAGGAGAACTTCCGCGAGGAATGGCAGCTCGGCGACGTAGCCTTCGACTTCGACACCTGGCCCGACCTCCCCACCTTCCTGGAGATCGAAGGACCCGACGAACCGTCCGTCCGCGACGCCGCGGCCCGCCTCGGCCTCGACTACGCGAACGCCCGCTTCGGCAGCGTCGACACTATCTACAAGACCGAGGCCAGCCGCGACATCCTCGCCGAGCCGACCCTCCTCTTCGCCGACGCCAGCAAGACCGCGGAGCCCGCGGCGGCCTCGCAGCATCAGTAATTGCCGGAGCACAGCCGTGCTGACGGAGCTCTCCCTCCAGCATCGCGTCATCCCCGGGATAGCTGCCTTCGCCCGCGGCGGCCTCCCGGAGCCAGCGATGACAGACGACGGCAACGACTGGACCGACAGCTACTGCTAGCTGTTCTGCGACCAGCAGTGGACCCGCGTCCTGTGGATCGGCCCGGCGAACGTCGCCGGAGCCCAGGCACCGATGTACGCATGCGGACCCTGCATCCACGAACTCCAGGAACGGGCCTGGCAGGCAATCCTTCTCACCGACGGCCCGGCGCAGCCCGGTTCAGTCCCACCGCCGGAGCCGGGACGCTCGCCAGTGAGGGCCGGGGGCGCGCGGCACCGACGTCGCCGGGCTTGACTTGGCATCGGTTCGCCCGGCCCGGATGGAACGGCTGCGGTCAGGTCCGCTGAGCAGTCCTTCTCTCGGAGGGGTCCACCGCATGGTGGACCCCTCCGAGCTTCACCCAGGAGGACGGCTCCTGGCTGCACCCCGGCAAGGTCACCGACCTCTTCGAGCGGCCCGTGGCCGCCTCCGGCCTGCCACCGGTCCGGCTGCACGACCTCCGCCACGGCGCCGCCACCCTCATGCTCGCCGCCGGCGTCGACGTGAAGGTCGTCTCCGACACCCTCGGGCACAGCGACACCCGCATCACGCGCGACATCTACCAGAGCGTCCTCCCCCAGGTCGGCAGAAGCGCCGCCGAAGCCACCGCCAAGCTCGTCTCCCTCCAGCGCAAGGCCGAGACGGAGCAGGCGCGGAAGACCGCGAAGAAGACCAAGGAAGCCCAGGCCAGGGCCAAGAAGAAGGCCAAGCGGAAGAAGCCCAAAACCTAGATCCAAAAGCGCTCCGCTCACGCATCGCTCACGCAAGCCGTCCAGCGCCGTCTGAGCGGCCTGACGCGGCGGGCCCCCGGACAAGGAAAAACCCCAGGTCACGGCGAGTGAGTCCTGGGGTTCTTCGGAGCCGCCTTCGGGATTCGAACCCGAGACCTACGCATTACGAGTGCGTTGCTCTGGCCAACTGAGCTAAGGCGGCGCGCTGCGCCTTGATGCCAAGGGTGGCAGGCGCAGCGGCGCCAAGTCTACAGGGTTCCGGGGGGTGGTTCGGACCGTTGGGGGATCAAGGGGGGTGCAGGTCAGGGGTTAGGTGCACTTCTGGTCTTTGGGGGGGACGGTGTCGTCGAGGAGGTAGGCGTTGACGGCGGTGTCGATGCAGTCGGAGCCGCGGGCGTAGGCGGTGTGGCCGTCGCCGTCGTAGGTGAGGAGGTGGCCGGAGGAGAGCTGGGAGGCGAGGGAGACGGCCCAGGCGTACGGGGTGGCGGGGTCGCGGATGGTGCCGACGACGAGGATCGGGGCGGCACCCTTGGCCTCGATGCGCTGGGCGTGGCCGGTGGACGGCAGGGGCCAGTAGCCGCAGATGAGGGAGGACCAGGCCAGGGTCGTACCGAAGTGCGGGGAGGCGGCGCGGAAGGAGGGGAGGGCGCGTTCGACATCGGCCGGGGAGGACAGGGCCGGGGGCAGGTCGAGGCAGTTGACGGCGGCGTTGGCGTACATCAGATTGCTGTATTTGCCCTTGTCGTCGCGCTCGTAGTAGCTGTCGGAGAGCTTGAGCAGCGGGCCGCCGTCATCCTTGAGGGCGCTGGCCAGGGCGCCGCGCAGGGTCGGCCAGGCGCCCTCGTCGTACATCGCGGCGATGACGCCGGTCGTGCCGAGGGCCTCGGTGAGGGGGCGGCTGGTGCCGGTGGAGAGCGGGTGGCTGTCCAGGGAGGCGAAGAACGCGTCGAGGTGCTTGCCCGCGTCGTCGGTGGACGTCGTGCCGAGCGGGCAGTCGGAGCGCTTGACGCAGTCCGCCGCGAACGCCTTGAAGGCGACCTCGAAGCCGCCGGCCTGGGCGCGGCTGCTCTCCAGCGCGCCGACGGAGGGGTCCATGGCGCCGTCGAGGACGAGACGGCCGACGCGCTGCGGGAAGAGCCCGGCGTAGGTGGCCCCGAGGAAGGTGCCGTACGACTTTCCGACGTACGTCAGTTTCTGGTCGCCGAGCAGCGCGCGCAGGATGTCCATGTCGCGGGCGGACTCGACGGTCGAGACGTGGCCGAGGATCTTGGCGGAACGCTTCTCGCAGCCGTTGGCGAAGCCGCGGTCGGCGGTGACGAGCTTGTTGACCTCGGCGTTGTCGTCGGGCGTGGTGTCGACGGCCGTGAACGCGTCCATCTGCGGGTCGCTGAGGCATTCGACGGGCTCGCTGCGGGCGACGCCGCGCGGGTCGACGGCGGCCATGTCGTACCGGGAGGTGACCGCGGTCGGGTAGCCGAGGGCCGCGTACTGGAGGTAGTCGATCGCCGAGCCGCCGGGGCCGCCGGGGTTGACCAGCAGCGAGCCGAGCCGTTTGCCGGGGCCTGTCGCCTTCTTGCGGGCGACGGCGAGCTTGAGGTCGTCGGCGGTGACGGGGTGCGCGTAGTCCAGCGGGACCTTCATGGTCGAGCACTGGAAGCCGGGGACGCCGCAGTCGTGCCACGACAGCTTCTGTCCGTAGTACGGCGCCAGGTCCGCGGGACTCTCGGACGGCAGCGGTGTGAGCGAGGTGGTGGCGGGGACCGGCGACGACGCCGCGGCCTTGTGCCCGCCCCCCTCTGAGGTGCATGCGGACAGCAGCAGTCCGGTCACCGCGATCACGGTGGCCGGGATGCGGAGCAGGCGCTTGGAGTGCATCGGCGGCTCGGATCCTCCCGTCGGGTGCTTGCGAGCGTATCGGCCGGGGGGCGGGGACAGACGCTCAAGCTGTCCCCTTACGAGTGATACGCACGATTATGAGCGTTTGAGGGGGGTGGGGGTGGGCGCCGCCCCGGTCGCGGCGTGGGCTTCCGGTACGGCTGTCGCGTGACCGGCCTTCGATACGGCCGAGGTGCCGGGCGCCTCCGGTACGGCCGAGGTGGCGCGCGCCTTCGATACGGCCGAGGTCCCGTGCGCCTCCGGTACGGCCGAGGCGGCGCGCGGCTTCGATACGGCCGAGGCGGCTTTACGGCTCGGCCCCTCCAGCTTCTCCGTCAGATACCCCGCGACCAGCGCGTACATCTCGCGCCGCACCCGTACGCCGTCGATGATCCGGACCTGGTCGCCGCGCGGGCGCAGGGCGGCGCGCAGGCGCAACGCCGAGGCGCGCGGGGCCAGTTCGCCGGTGGTGGCGGCCAGCAGCAGGGCCGGATGCGGGCCCGCGGCCGGGGCGAGCGGCGGATACGTACCGGAGATCCCGGCGGCGGCGCGGTACCGGCCCGGGTGGGTCAGCGCCTCGTGCACCGCGCAGGGCGCCTGCGCGCCGAGGCCGATGACGGCGTGCGCGCCGCTCGCGGGCAGCGCGCGGAAGTGGCGGGCGGCCTCCGCCAGGACGGCGACCGGGTCCTGACCGCAGTCGCGCGGCATGACCAGCAGGAACGGATTGGCCAGGCCGCGCTTGGCCTGTACGGCGAAGCCCTCGAAGAGGTCGGGGGCGCCGGTGGCGGGCAGGTGCGCGAGGACGACGGGGTACGCGAGGCTCGCCGCGCCCGTCGACTCGTAACGCGGCGGCAGCCAGACGCGGATGCCGTCGCGCAGTTCCATCAGGGTGCCGCCCGCCGGGTGGCCGACCGTACGCATCTCGGGCGCCGGCGGGGCGGGGGCGGGGGTACGGCTGGGGGCGGGCGGCACGGTGGCCGTGGACTCGGCCGACTCCCCGGCGGGGGCCCGGTCGGCGCGGCCGGTGTCGCGGGAGTCGCTGAGCAACGGCACGGCGAGCGACAGGGCGGTGAGCGCCGCGACCCCGGCCGCCCCCGCGCGCAGGGCGGTGCCGAGGCGGTCGGCGGGCAGTTCGTACGGCCGCCCGGCGCGCTCTGACCACCAGTGCCGCAAGGCGCGGTGGGCCAGCAGTACGGCGGCGGCGGTCGCCGCGAGCAGCAGGACGGACAGGACGACGTCGGCCACGGCGGAACCCCTCGGGTGCGGGTGCGCTCCCGCTGGGACGGTGCGGCCGGGTACGGGGGCTGGTCCTCGGGCCGGGGCCTTGGACCAGGTTCTTGGGCCTGGGCCTTGGCCTTGGACCGGGGCCTTGGGCCGGACCCTTGGGCCTGGTCAGGTCCTCGGGTCGGTCCTCGGGGTGGGATGACCCCCGGGGCGGTTGGTGATCCCGTACGGCGGCGGAAGCGCGGGAACGCTGTCTGCACCTTGCAACGGCTGCGGGCCGTGGGGTGGGAGACGTTACGGGGGCGGGGGCGGGATCACCCGGACGGACCAAGGGGGTGCCCTTCCGGCGGATGAGCCCCGGACCGCCGGGGTGCCCTTCCGGCGGACGAACCCTCCGGCCGCCGGGGCCTACCGGCGGACGGACCCCGAGCCGCGGCTCGGCCCTCAGCCCGCTCGTAGCGCCAGGGTCATGGCCTCCACCGCCAGCAGCGGGGCGACGTTACGGTCCAGGGCGTCGCGGCAGGCGAGCACGGCCTCGATCCTGCGCAGGCTGTTCTCCGGCCGGGACGACGACGCGATCTGCTCGATGCCCTCGCGGACCTCGGTGTTCGCGATGCCGACCGCCGACCCGAGCTGCAACGACAGCACGTCGCGGTAGAAACCGGCGAGGTCGGTGAGCGCGAGGTCGAGCGTGTCGCGCTGCGTACGCGTCGAACGCCGCTTCTGCCGGTCCGCCAGCTCTTTCATCGCGCCCGCCGTGCCGCGCGGCATCCGGCTGCCCGCGCCCGCCGCCGCGCCGAGGGCCGCCCGCATCTCCTCGGTCTCCTTGCCGTCGACCTCCTCCGCGACCGCCTTCGCGTCCTCCTGCGCCGCGTCCACCAACTCCTGCGCCGCGCGCAGGCACCCGCCGATGTCCGCGACCCGCAGCGGTACGCGCAGCACCGCGGCGCGGCGGGACCGTGCCTGCTCGTCCGTCGCCAGCCGCCTCGCACGCCCTATGTGGCCCTGGGTCGCCCGCGCGACCCGCTCCGCCAGCGCCGGGTCGATGCCGTCGCGCCGCATCAGTACGTCCGCGACCGCCTCGGCCGAGGGCGTACGCAGGCTCAGCAGCCTGCACCGCGAACGGATCGTCGGCAGCGCGTCCTCCACCGACGGCGCGCACAGCAGCCACACCGTGCGGGGGGCGGGCTCCTCGACGGCTTTCAGCAGTACGTTGCCCGCGCCTTCCGTCAGGCGGTCCGCGTCCTCCATGACGATGACCTGCCAGCGGCCTCCGGCCGGGGACAGCGCGGCGCGCCGCACCAGGTCACGGGTCTCTTTGACGCCGATGGAGAGGAGGTCCGTGCGGACGAATTCCACGTCGGCGTGGGTGCCGACGGCCGTGGTGTGGCAGCCGTCGCAGAAGCCGCAGCCGGGGGCGGCGCCGAGGGCTCGGTCGGGGCTGACGCATTGGAGTGCGGCGGCGAAGGCTCTGGCGGCGGTGGATCGGCCCGAGCCGGGGGGGCCGGTGAACAGCCAGGCGTGCGTCATTCTTGACGCCTCGGGTTGTGGACGGCCTTCTTCGTGGGCCGTCACCAAGGCGTTTGCGTCTGCCGCCGCCGCTGATAGCTCCGCGACTACGCGCTGCTGGCCGACGACGTCGTCCCATACCGTCATGTCGACCTCCCTTCGCCGTGTCCCCGTCGGTTCCCCGAGGACCATTCTGCGTCACCCCACTGACAGGGGTGGGCGCCTTTGCGGTGCCTGGGCCTTCCCACCCGCCCACCCGTGCGGGTGCTTTCTTCGTCTGCGGGTGCCGCCCGTGCCTGGTCGGTCCCGGCCCGGGGCACCTCCTCGGGCGACGAACCTGCGGCCACTTCGAAGACGTCCAGCCCTTGCCCGTTCGTCCCCCTGCGGGGGCACCCCGCCCCGACCCCTCCGGTCCGCCGGCACCCGCCTGTCCGCTGTAGCTGAGGAGGGAAGGGGTGGGTGGGGGGCCGGGCCCTGCGCGACCGACCGTCCAGCCGGGCGGGAGGAGGGGGTGGGTGGGCAAAGGGGGGTGGGTGGGGTGCCGGACCTGTACGCAAGACGGTCCATTGGGGTGGCCGGGCAGGGGGTGGGTGGGAGCCCGACCCCTGCGCCCCCCGACCTCCCGGCGGGGCGGGCGGAAGGGGGTGGGTGGAGTCGGGCCCCTCACGCCACCCCCTCCGGCGGGGCGGCGGAAGGGGGTGAGTGGGTGAGGTGCGGGACCTGCATCGCCCGACCGCCCAGCCGGGTGGGCGAAAGGGGGCCTCACACCACCCCCTCCAGCCTGGTGGGGGGAGGTGCGGGACCTAAGGGGTGAGGGGTGTCGGAGTGGGGTGGGCGCAGGGGCGTCGTGGGGCGCTTGGGGAAGGGCCCCCCACCGGGAGGGGCCACCGGCGCAGGGCGGCACGCCGAAAAGACCCCCTAACCTCCCCGGCAACCCCCACCGGCGGGCGGACGCCGACGTACCGGGAGGGGACGGGCCGGGGTGCCCCCGCAGAAATGCGGTGACAAGAACGGCACCGGATACGCGGGACCAGGTAGCCGCATTTCGAGGAGGTGCCCCGGACCGGCACCGACCCAGGCACAGGCGGCACCCGCAGACGAAGAAAACACCCGCACGGGTGGGCGGGCGGGAAAAGGAGAAGGCGAGGTCAGAGAGAGAGGCGCTGGACGCCGGAGGAGAGGGCGCGGGGATCAGTGGGAGTGGCGGGATCGGTCCAGCACGACCCCCGCCGCGCAAGCAGCCGCCGCAGCCAGACCTCAGTGGCGACAAGGTCGCCCAACCCGTCGAGATCCGCCGGCACCCCACCCCCGTCCGCGACAGCGACCAGCGCGGAGCGCACCACGCGAGCGTCGATGAGCCCGGCATCGGCAAGCAGCGGCGCGTCAAAAAGGTCCAGAAGGTCGTCCAGCGCCAAGCGCAACCCCGTGCGGGCCGCCGCGGCAGCGGTGGAGTGGGAGTTGGCGCCCCACCCCGGCGGCAGGTCACGGACCCCGGCGCCTTCGAGGACGTCGCGCAGGACGTCGGCCCGGGCGCCGGGCCGTACGCGAAGGGCGCCGGGCAGCGCCCGGCAGGCCCGGACGACCTGGTTGTCGAGGAAGGGCGCGTGCAGCCGCTGGCTGGGCACCGCCGCGGCCTGCTCGAAGGCGCGGAAATCCGCGGCGGTACGCGCCAGCACGGCGCGGGCGCGCCGCTCCCCCGGCCGGTCCATCGGCCACGGCCGCCGCGCGGCGTCCTGGAGGCGTACCGACACCTCGGCCAGCGCCTCCCCGGTGAGCCAGCGGGCGGCGGGCCCCGGCCGTACCCAGGTCATCGCGGCGAGGGACGCGGCCAGCGGCCCACTGCCGGCGGAGCCGAACTCATGCCGCTGGAGCCGCGCCGCCGCGTCCTCCACACCCTGTTGATACGGGGTGCGGGCGAGCCGCCGGGCGGCGCGGTAGACGGTGATCGGCACGGTGAAGGGCACGAGCGCCGGGTGCCCGAGGGCCCCGTCGGCGCGGGTGAGCGCGGCCACCGGCCGTACGAGGTGGCGGCGGCGCCGGTCCATCAGGAGGTCGGCGAGCCGCGCGGGATGCGCGTCGAGGACCTGCCGGGCGCCGTATCCGATGAGGTGGTCGGCGCCGCCCGCGGCGAGCCGCCGGCGGTTGCGTTCGGCGTCGACGAGAGAGGGGGCGGGCTCGTCGGTGAGCGCGCCGCCGCCGAGGTCGGCGTACGGCAGCGCCTCGGGGCCGCCGGGGACGACGACGTGCCGCAGCCGCGGGTCGGCGCCCATGATCCGCGCCCGCTCCAACTGCGCTTCCCTGGAGTGGAGTCCGCCGCCCGAGGGCTCCCCGCCGGAGGACCCCGGAGGTCCGCCGCCCGCGAGGTCGTTGAAGGTGACGGCCAGCAGCCGCTCGCCCGCGAGGGAGCCGGGCGCGCCGGGCAGCATGCCGGGGTTGCCGGGCAGCCCGGCGGCGAGCAGCGCGAGCGTGGCGGAGGCGCTGCCGCCGGAGAGGTCGGCGCCGATGCCGGGCGCGGGCCCGTCCCCGGGGTCGGGTACGAAGCGGGCCTGGGAGAGCCTGGCGCGTACGGCGTCGACGAGCGCGTCCCGTATGCCCTCGACGGCCGCGGTGGCGTCGGCGTTGTTGGTGGGCTGGTGGCCGACGGCCAGCGAGGCGGTCTGTTCGTAGCCGCTGATCTCCGGGGCCCCGTCGCGCAGGATGAGCGCGTGGCCGGGCGGGACGCGGCGGACGCCGAGGTACGGGGTGCCGTCGCCGAGCGCTTCGGGCGAGTCGGGGCAGGCGAGGAGCGCGGCGAGGTGGGTGACGTCGAGCCCGGCCTCGATGAGGTCGGCGAGCGGGAGGGCGGCGGTCGCGTACGCCGTACCGCCCGCCCAACGGGTGTGGAAGACCGGCCTGGCCCCGGCGAGGTCGCCCAACACGGTGATGCGGCGGCCGAGTTGGAGTACGGCGGTGTAACTGCCCGACCAGGCCGTCAGATGGCGCAGCGCGCCGCCGCGGGCGGCGACCAGGCCGAGCCGCAACTCGGCGTCGCTGGCGCCGCATCGGCCGAGTACGGCGAGCCGGGCGACGGTGTGCGGGGCGCCCCCGCCGTGCCCGTTGCCATGGGAGCCGTTGCTGTGGGAGCCGTTCGAACCGCCGCCGCCCCGGGCGCCGTTGCGGTACGCGCCGCCGTCGCCGTACGCGGCACCCGCCCCGCCGTACGTGTCGCCGTAACCGTCCCCGTAGGCCGCGCCCGCGGAGCCGTACGCCGCACCTTTGCCGCCGCCGAAGGCGTACGCGGCGCCGCCGCCCGGATCGGCCTGGACGACACGGACCTCGTCGGGCCGCCAGTCACCGACGGCCCACAGCGGATCCGGTTCCGACCACAGGAGTTGGGCACCGACGGGCAGGAGCGTACGGGTCCTGCTGCCGGGAACGGGACCCGCGGTGGCACTGCTCCACCCCACCAACCACCGCATCGCCGCCTCCACAGGCTGTGGACAGCCGGTACGCGGGGGGCCGCTCTGCCGCCGCCCCACTGCTCTACCGCTTCGCTGCCACGTCTGACGTCCGAAAGACCATGCTGCCACGTGAAGGCGCGCAAAGCGGCGCATGGGTGCACCAAGGAGCGCCGGGTCGCGCGCTGAGGGCAGCCGCGAGGCGAGTGTGAAACACGCATCAGCCGAAACGTCTGATTCGCGCCAAAGTCTGCGGCACATGCCGGAGTTGATATGCCGGAAAGCCACGTACGCGACCAGGGACCGGTTGAGGACCGTTCGAGGTCGGCATGCGGGACATTAAGGGCACGTTCCGGCGCGGGCGGGGGCGGTGAATGTGGTGAAGGAGACAGTGGTGAGAGCCGTGGAGAAGGTGTGGAGCAGGCGTGGACCGCTGGTGGAGCACCTCCCGCGGACGCCGGGCGGCGAGGGCGGGGCCGGGCGCGGGCGCGCCGTCGCGGGGAGGCTTCGGCGCAAGGGGAGGTCCACGGCCCGGGAGGGCGCTGACGCACCTCCCGGGCCGGTCCGCCGCCCGCGGGGATTGTGGCAACGGAACCCCCTGGCCCGCCGTACCACCGCCATAGCCGCCTGCCGGGGCCGCGGGCCGACCCACGGACCCTATGCAAGCGCCGCCGTCCCGGACGGCACAGAGCGCACGGCCGGGCGCACGGCCACATATACCGGGAGCACGGTCCAATGAGGTGGCGAGTAAGGGGCAGGAATCTCGCCATCCGGGACGAGACTCTTAACGGTCGGGATGCGGCGAACTACGCTGGGTGTACCCGGTTCGCACACGTACGCGCGGCTCGGGTGTCCGGCGCATGCGCCGCACCGGCCGCCGAGCGGTCACCGCGGTGGCTGAATCGGGCTCCAGGGGAGGGTGACCCCCGTACCCCACGACAAGACCAGGCCGGCCGGCCTGCCCCCCAGCGGCATCACGAGGTGAACCGCAGTGAACAGAGAACACCGCGGGCCGAACGAGAAGCTCGGCACCCTTCTCGCTCTGGCGGGCATCAGCAACGCCGGACTGGCCCGCAGGGTCAACGACTTGGGCGCCCAACGCGGCCTGACCCTGCGTTATGACAAGACGTCGGTCGCCCGGTGGGTGGCCAAGGGCATGGTCCCGCAGGGCGCCGCGCCGCATCTGATCGCGGCGGCGATAGGCGCCAAGCTCGGCCGTCCCGTGCCGCTGCACGAGATCGGTCTGGCCGACGCGGACCCGGCGCCCGAGGTCGGTCTCGCCTTCCCGCGCGATGTCGGCGAGGCGGTGAAATCGGCCACCGATCTGTGGCGGTTGGATCTCGCCGGACGGCGCGGACCCGGCGGCACCGGCATCTGGCAGAGCTTGGCCGGATCTTTCGCAGTGAGCGCTTACGTGACCCCCGCGTCGCGCTGGTTGATCACCCCCGCGGACGCCACCGTGGCCCGCGACGCGCCCGCGCCGGGCATGAACCACGTCGGTCACAACGACGTGACCAAGCTCCGCGAAGCCGCCGAGGACGCCCGCCGCTGGGACTCCAAGTACGGTGGCGGCGACTGGCGTTCGGGCATGGTCCCGGAGTGCCTGCGGGTCGAGGCGGCGCCCCTGCTGCTCGGTTCCTACAGCGACGACGTGGGCCGCGCGCTGTTCGGCGCGACCGCCGAACTCACCCGCCTCGCCGGGTGGATGGCCTTCGACACCGGCCAACAGGAGGCCGCCCAGCGGTATTACATCCAGGCGCTGCGGATGGCCCGCGCCGCCGCCGACGTACCGCTCGGCGGTTACGTGCTCGCCTCGATGTCGCTCCAGGCCACGTACCGCAACTTCTCCGACGAGGGCGTCGACCTCGCCCAGGCCGCGCTGGAGCGCAACCGCGGTCTGGCGACCGCCCGCACGATGAGCTTCTTCCACCTCGTGGAGGCCCGCGCGCACGCCAAGGCGGGCGAGGCCGCCGCCTGCGGGGCCTCGCTGGCCGCCGCGGAGGCGTTACTCGAACGCTCCCGCGAGGGCGACGCCGACCCGCAGTGGCTCGGCTTCTACTCCTACGACCGGCTCGCCGCCGACGCCGCCGAGTGCTACCGCGACCTGCGCGTCCCGCGCCAGGTGCAGCGCTTCACCGAGCAGGCCCTCGCCCGGCCCACCGAGGAGTTCGTCCGCTCCCACGGCCTGCGCCTGGTCGTCTCCGCCGTCGCCGAACTGGAGTCCGGGAACCTGGACGCCGCGTGCGCCGCGGGCACCAAGGCCGTCGAGGTCGCGGGCCGCATCTCCTCGGCCCGCACCACGGAGTACGTCCGCGACCTGCTGCACCGCCTGGAGCCGTACAACGACGAGCCGCGGGTGCTGGAGCTGCGGGAGCGGGCCAGGCCCTTGCTCGCGGCCCCGGCGTAAACGATTCAGCCGGGCGGGCCGGCAGGCGCGGGCGGGCGGACCGGCGGCGCGGGCGGGCGGACCGGCGGCGCGGGCGGGCGGACCGGCGGCGCGGGCGGGCGGACCGGCGGCGCGGGCGGGCGGACCGGCGGCGCGGATGCGCCAGCAGCGTGGGAAGGCCGGCAGCACGGGCGTAGCGGCGGCGCGGATGCGCCAGCAGCGAATTCCGGGCCGTCCGGCGGTTTCCGGCCGGTACGGCGTTTGAGGAGCGGGCCGCCGGGCTATGAGGGCCCCACAGGCAGGAGGCGTCATGACCCGCAGCACCGCACCCGACTCCCGCCCGGAGGATGTCCTTGTCGTGGGCGCGGGCATCATCGGCCTCTCCACCGCCTACGCGCTCACCCGCGCCTCCCCCGGCATCCGCGTCACCGTCCTGGAGAAGGAACCGGGCCCCGCGCGCCACCAGACCGGCCGCAACAGCGGAGTGATCCACAGCGGCATCTACTACCGCCCCGGCTCCCTCAAAGCCCAGTACGCGCTGGCGGGTTCGGCCGAGATCGGCAAATTCTGCGCCGAGCACGGCATCCCGCACGAGACCACCGGCAAGCTCATCGTCGCCACCGCCCAGGCCGAACTCCCGCGGCTGCACGCCCTGGTCCAGCGGGGCCGCGAACACGGCATCCCGGTAAGGGAGTTGGGCCCGGCCCAGATCGCCGAGTACGAGCCGAAGGTCGCGGGGCTGGCCGCCATCCACGTCGCCACCACCGGCATCTGCGACTTCCGCGAGGTCGCCGCCACCCTGGCCCGGCTGGCCGGGGACGCGGGCTGCCGGGTCCGCTACGGCGAGCGGGTCCGTACGATCGAGCGCCGCGCCGACGGCCTGGTCGCCGTCCGCAGCAGCGACGCCGAGGGCCGCCCGCGCCCCGAGATCCGTACGAAAGTGCTGGTCAACTGCGCGGGGCTGCACAGCGACCGGATCGCGGAGCTGGCCGGGGACGACCCGGGCATGCGGATCGTGCCCTTCCGCGGCGAGTTCTACGAGCTGATCCCGGTCCGCCGCGGGCTGGTGCGCGGTCTTGTCTACCCGGTGCCCGACCCGGACTTCCCCTTCCTCGGCGTCCACCTGACCCGTGATGTGCACGGCGGCGTCCACCTCGGTCCGAACGCGGTGCCCGCGCTCGCCCGCGAGGGCTACCGGCGCGGCACCGTGGGACTGCGCGACCTCGCCGCGACCGCCCGCTTCCCCGGCACCTGGCGGATCGCCCGCCGCCACTGGCGCCAGGAGGCGGGCGAGATCCACCGCTCGCTGTCCAAGCGCGCCTTCACCGCCGACGCCCGCCGCCTGCTGCCCGCGCTGCGCCCCGGCGACCTCGTCCCGGCCCCCGCCGGAGTCCGCGCCCAGGCCGTACTCCCCGACGGGACCCTCGTCGACGACTTCCTCTTCGCCGGGACCGCCCCCTTCGTCCACGTCCTCAACGCCCCCTCCCCCGCCGCCACCGCCTCGCTCCCGATCGGCCGCGAGGTCGCCCGCCGGGCCCTGGAGGCCCTGCGCGCCGCGTAGCCCCGCCGGACGGCGTTCACGGTTCGCGCCTGCGCCCCCGGCCGCCGTACGGCCCCGGACCTGGCCTTACGCGGCGCGTCCGCGCACCGGTACGTGAGCCCGTACGCCGCTGGCAGCCGCGCCGGGGGGCCGCGGGCGCCCCGTAGAATCGACGGCATTGTGTCCACGTCACCCACTCCCCCCGCCACGCGTACGAGCGCGCCCGCCGTACGCGAGACCGATGCCGTAGCCGTAGCCGTAGCGGAAGCCGACGCCGTATCCGTCACGGAAGCCGACGCCGGAAAGGCCGTCTCCGGCGTCGGCAAGCAGCAGCGCTTTCCCAGCGGGCCCGCGCCCGATCCGGCGGGGTCGCGGGAGGAGCACCGGATCAGGTCGTTCCATGCCCGGCGGGGGCGGATCACGCAGGCGCAGGCCGCGGCGATCGAGCGGCACTGGGAGGCGTGGGGGGTGGAGCTGGACGGCGCGCCGCTGGATCCGGGCGCGCTCTTCGGCGACCCCGAGCTGCCCGTTGTGCTGGAGATCGGCTTCGGGATGGGGGACGCGACCGCCGCGATGGCGGCGGCGGACCCGGCGACCGGCATCCTGGCCGTCGATGTGCACACCCCCGGCCAGGGGAATCTGCTGGCGCTCGCCGACCGCCTCGGCCTGACGAACGTCCGGGTGGCCAACGGCGACGCCGTCGTCCTGCTGCGGGACATGCTGCCGCCCGCCTCGCTCGCGGGCCTGCGCGTGTACTTCCCCGACCCCTGGCCGAAGGCCAAGCACCACAAGCGGCGGCTGATCCAGCCGGACTTCCTGGCCATGGTGCTGCCGCTGCTGCGGCCCGGCGCGGTCGTGCACTGCGCGACGGACTGGGAGCCGTACGCCGAGCAGATGCTGGAGGTGCTGGCGGCGGAGCCGGGGCTGGCGAACCGGTACCCGGCGGAAGGTTTCGCCCCCCGGCCGGACTTCCGGCCGATGACGAAGTTCGAGCGGCAGGGGCTGGCGAAGGGGCACGTCGTACGCGACCTGCTGTTCACCCGTATCTGAGGGAGGCGGCGGGGGGTGTCCTGCGTAGGCGGGTGGGGCGCGACGGGCGTACGGGCGCGGGGCGCGACCGGCGTACGGGCGCGGGGACGTCCGGCGTACGCGACCGGCGCGCGCTCCGGGAACCGTCTCCTGGCCTGCCCCTGGCCACGTCCCTGGCCCGGTCCCTGAGCCGCCGCCGGAACCGCCCCTGACCCGCCCGTTCGGGCCGGGCAGCGGCGGTCACCTGCGCGAACCGATGCCGACGCACCCTCGCGTACGGCCGCCCGGCCCCCGTACTGTCGACGGGTGTCCATGTTTTCGCACCCGGCTGCCGGGGCCGCGGGTCCTCAGGAGGCCGCCGCCCTGCCCGCGTCGGGGCCGCCGCCCGGGTCCGCCGCGCCGGGACTGCAGTCCGGGACCGGCGGATCGGGCTTCGACGGATCAGGTTCCGCCGGATCGAGTTCCGACGTATCCGGTCCCGACGTATCCGGTGTCGACGTATCCGGTCCCGCCGTATCCGGTCCCGTCGCGTCGGAGGCCGCACCCGCCGGGCCGCCGCCCGGATTCGCGCCCGCGCCCGCTCCCGAGACCTGGCAGTACGCGCCCCGCCGTCCGTTCTGGGAGAGCCGGGCGGTCCGTACGGGCGCGCTGTTCACGGCGCTGGCCGTCTGCGGTGTGATCATCCTCGCGGTCGTGCGCCAGCACATAGGCACCGAGAGCTTCCTGGTCGGCCTGGTGCTGGCCGTCCTGCCGGTGCCGCTGCTGGTCTGGGCGTTCCTGTGGCTCGACCACGTGGCGCCGAGCCCCTGGCAGAACGTGGTCTTCGCCTTCTCCTGGGGCGCGTGCGCGGCGACCCTCGTCGCGCTGTTCGCCAACGAGTACGGCGCCAAGCTGATCGCCACGACCTTCTCCGCGACTCCGACGCAGACCGACCACTGGGGTGCGACCTTCGTCGCGCCGCTGGTGGAGGAGACGGCGAAGGGCGCCGCGCTCCTGCTGCTCTTCCTCTTCCGGCGCCGTCACATCGAGTCCGTCGTGGACGGCATCGTGCTGGCGGGGCTGGCCGCGACCGGCTTCGCCTTCACCGAGAACATCCTGTACATCGGCTCGGCCTTCGGCGAGGACAAGGCGCTCGGCTCCTCCGTACTCGACTCGGCGACCGCCGCGACCTTCTTCGTCCGCGTCCTGATGACGCCCTTCGCGCACCCGCTCTTCACGGCGATGACCGGCATCGGTTTCGCCATCGCCGCCACCAGCCGCCCGCGCAGTGTGTGGCGCTGGCTCGCGCCGCTCGGCGGCTGGCTGCTCGCGATGGTGCTGCACGGCCTGTGGAACAGCTCCTCGATGCTCTCGCCCGTCGGCTTCCTGACCGTCTACGTGGCCGTCATGATCCCGGTCTTCGGCCTCGTCGTCTGGCTCGCCTTCTGGGCCCGCGCCCGCGAGTTGCGCACCATCCGCACCAACCTCCCCGTCTACGCCGCCGCCGGCTGGCTGACGCTGCCCGAGCCGACCGCCCTGGCCTCGATGAAGGCCCGCAGCCAGGCCCGCGACACCGCGCGCCGCTACTACGGCGAGAGCGGGGCGCGCGCGGTACGCGACTACACCGCCTTCGCCACGCACCTCGCCTTCCTGCGCGCGGCGGCCACCCGCGGCATGCCCGCGCCGGACTTCACCGCGCGCGAAGCCGAACTCCTCCATCACCTCTGGCAGCGCAAGTCCCTGGTGCGAATCCCGCTCGCCCAGGCCGCGACGCCGCACCTCCCGCCCGCCGCCTGGACGGCGCCCTTCCCGCATCCGCGCCAGGCCCCGATGTGGGGTCCCCGGCCGTGGGACGGCCAGGCGCCCGGCCAGTGGGGTGCGCCCGGCGGATGGCACGCGCAGGCACCCGGCACGTGGGGCGCCCCCGGACCCGGCAAGCACCGTTAATCTCCGCACCTCGCGCCCACCGCGTCGCCCTGGCCTCCGCACGGCTGGGTCTCTCCCCACCACGGATCTGTGCCAGTAGCCGCGAGCTGAACTCCGTTTCAGACGAGTAGGATTCAGCCCATGAATGGGCAAGCTCAACGCCGTATCCGCCGTATGATCCTGTGCCCGTGAAGCCTTCCTCACCCAGCGTCTCGGCCCGGATGAGGCGTCAAGCCAGTCGAGACACCACGCCGGAAGTGGCCGTACGGCGGCTCCTGCACGCGGCCGGATACCGGTACCGGCTGCATCGCCCCGTCCCTGGCCTTCGGCGGCGCACGATCGACATCGTATTCCCCGGACCAAAAATTGCCGTCTTCCTTGACGGCTGCTTCTGGCACGGCTGTCCGGCACACGCCACGCGGCCGAAGTCCAACGCCGAATGGTGGCGGGAGAAGCTCGACCGCAACATGGAACGCGACCTCGAGACCACTTCGCAGTTGTCCGGCGAAGGCTGGACCGTACTGCGCTTCTGGGAACACGAGGATCCGCTGGCCGTGGCAGAACATGTTGCCGAAGTGGTCGAGAAGGCCCGCGGACGTCATGGCTGAGAGAGATGACGATTCGCCCTTCGGATGAACTTCGTGCTCAATTTCGCCGCGTAGCCGAATGGGCAACATGGGTGTGTGCGCGTGCGGCACTTGACCGGGACCTCATAGGCGACGCGCTCACGGCGGCCATGCTGGTTGCCTTCCCAACTGACCTGTCGGACCGGGTGGTTCGGAATCCGGGCCCGCGGAACGGCGGCCCAGAGCAGTACAGTGATGGTGAGTGTTGTCTCAGGTGATCGTAGCCGGCTACAGTTCGTCCATGGCCGAAGACCCACGCTTGACCAGCGGTTTTGGTGCACCCGCTAGTGGTGTCCAATCTGCATCGGATCGGTTCCGCATGATCGACCTCTTCGCAGGTTGCGGTGGGTTGACCAAGGGATTTGTCGACGCCAGGCACAAGGGCAGCCCAGTCTTCACTCCCGTCGCAGCCGTGGAGATCGACCGTGCTGCTGCGGCGACGTACGCGGCGAACTTCGGACCTCACGTCCACAACGGAGACATCGCCGACTGGGTGCGTCGCAAGCAGGCCATCGCTACGGCGGACGTCGTCCTCGGCGGCCCTCCTTGTCAAGGATTCTCCCGACTGGGCAGCAGGGATCCGCTCGACAAGCGCAACCAGTTGTGGCGTCACTATCTGGATGTGGTCGCTTGGGTGAAGCCCAAGGTATTCGTGATGGAGAACGTCGACGCCTTCCGGAAAGCACCCGAGTTCGTTCTGCTCGTCGACGAAACACGTCCGGGAGGTCTCCTCGAGGATTACATCATCCGTGACGCCGTGGTCAGCGCCGCTGACCACGGCGTGCCGCAGCATCGTAAGAGGATCATCCTCGTCGGAGCACGGAAAGATCTGGTCGTCGCACCTGGATCGCAACGGCGTATCGATGATCTGTCGGAACTCGAACAGCAGGCTCTCCTGATCCCGGACCCCACCGTACGTACTCCGTCAACGGTGTGGGGGACCATTTCACATCTCGTCCTGAAGAAACTCGATTCGACGATGGCGAATCGCCGGAACGAGATCAACGGCGCTCTCATCGAGGGTCCGTTCCGGATGGACGAACTGCACCTCCAACGCAGCGGAATCACCGCACGTTCGAAGGAGCGCTACGCCACGATCCCGGAACGCGGGAATCGGTTCGACATCCCTGAACACTTGCTCTCTCCCTGCTGGAAGAAGCACAGGACCGGGTCCACCGACGTCATGGGACGCCTGTTCCGAGACAAGCCGTCAGTGACGATCCGTACCGAGTTCTTCAAGCCGGAGAAGGGGCGCTACCTCCATCCTTGGCTGGACCGCCCCATCACGCACCTGGAGGCGGCTCTTCTGCAGAGTTTCCCTGAGGACTATCGATGGTGCGGGTCCCGGAACGAGATCGCCCGGCAGATCGGTAACGCTGTTCCCGTGGGTCTGGCCCGTGCCATCGCAGAACACCTCGCGCCGTTGCTCCTGGCGCAGCCCAGGGATCGGGCAATTCCGGCCCTACCTCCGCGGGCCCAGCGCCGTGTGGTGAAACACACGCCGTCTCTTGTATCGGCGCCGTAGGATCTCGTCTCGTCGTTGGATGCTCCGGTCCGGCAAGACTACGGTGGCAGCCCTCAAACGGATCGTGATCAGAAGAAGCCGGGGACACCGCCGTCCTGTGTGCCGACGAGCGCAGCGCGGTCGAGCAGGATGTTGTTGTTCTCGCAGCTGGTCTCGGGCAGTAGAAGACATGCGTGGCAGGCGGCCAGGTTGAGACTGTCGACGCCGCTGGCCTCGGATTCCATGCAGAGCGGGTCGTTGGAGCACCAACTCGCCCGTTGGAGTGCTGCGTGCAGGGTTTTCACGAGTCGCTCCGGTTCGCCCTGGGCCACGATGCCGCCGAGACTGCCCGCAGAGTCGCTGGTTGCGGTGTAAAGGAGGACACCGGCCATGTCTTTGTCCACGTAGAGCCGCTCGCGCAGGGCGGATGCCGGGTAACCGCCGTCCAGACTCCACTCGTTGATCAGTACGTGTGCAAGCGCGTGAATCAGCAGGAAGCGTGGGGTGGCGGGGGATGCCGGTACGGCGGATCCAGCAGTACCGGCCCGTTCGTGCAGAAGCCTTTCGTGGTTCGCCCTGATCCGCTGGGCTCGTGCGATCGGTCCCGGCTGCTGTTCCCACGACCGCAGCCGATCACCGTCGAGACGCAGGAAGACACCTTCACCAATGACTTCGAACGCGGGCAGCCAGGCGGGTTTGTCCAGCGCGATCTCGGCTCGGCGGACGTCGGTGACCGCCTCTTGACGCGGCTCCTCGACTCGAGTGAACCCCTGGAGCGCGCGCACTTCGCGGAGTCGCTTGACCAGCATCACCTGTTCGATCCCGTGTGAGCCGGTAAGCGGTTCGACGGCGCCCTCGGGGAATTCGCAGACGAAGTCCTGACTCTGGACATCGTCGCACTCCGCATGGGCTCTGCCAAGGCGGTCGTACTCGTCCCGATAGAGTTGAGTGCGCGCCTCCCCCGACACCGAGGGGATCGCGGGATCGACGGCAGCACTCTCCAACTGCCGCAATTTTTCTATGTGGCCAATGACATCGTCGGGAGTATTTCCCGGATGATGTCTGAGCACGCCTTCAATGCGAAGGTAAGCACGAATGCCTTCGTCGCTCTCCCTCTTCAGCTTCTCGTACAAGGGTGCGACGAGTTTCGCGAGCGGTTCGCTCCATGGTGGGATCGACAGCGCCGAGTGCATCACGGGGAACCAGACGGACGACGAGCCTCGCTGAAGCGTCCGGGGTTGCTCCTCACAGTTCACGGGCTTGGCGTCCTTCAGCCAGGGGCGGCGACCACCGCAGCGAATACCGAGGTCCTTGAGCGCTTGCCGTCTGAAGGAACCCTCCATGGAGACTTCTCCGGCTCCACAAGTGCAGCTGATCAGGACGGCGCGCAGCGACGCAGTCGAACCATCGGCGCGGAACCGCAATTCCCCTCCGCACAGACCGGGTTCGGTACGTTGCTTACCGCGGTGCACCCACTTCCAGTAGGGGAAGTCCTCCAGATGGCCATGCACGCAGGCCATCACGAAGCGCGACGGCACGAGGTCTTCCTGGCAGACAACGCATTCCGCTTTCCCAGCACGGGAGTTGAATTTGCGAAACGGCTGTAGCGTCCGGCATTGAGGACAGGAGTACATGGTCGGGAAACGGATCGCACGTACGCCATCGGTCGCCTCGTCCGCATCGAGGGCCGGGGGAAGTCGGAACCCCTTGACGTGCAAGTGGTTCGCCAGGCGGGGCTCCCGTACGAAGGGGGCTTTGGAGATGTCCCACGAGTCGATGCCTCGCACGAGGAACGACTCGTTCTCGACTGCGATCATGGCGCCTACGCCGTAGGTGGTGATCAGTTGGGCGCGTCGGACCTCGCCGAGTCGACGTGCGGCACGGATCGGGGCGGAGCCGCCTGCTCGTCGGCGCACGCGTGGCGGTACTGGGGGCACGGCTTATCGCTCCTCGAAGAAGCTGGACGAGGCGTCGACATCGCGAAGGCTCCAAAGGGTCGGCCAACCGGCCGAGTTCCCGGATACATTCTCATAGCCGTTCAGCAGCGCCGGGGCTCTGCCGGCGCGAGGCGCTTCGTAGACAAGCCGGGGGTGTACATCGGCCTCTTCCCGCCACCAGGTGACGAATTCGTCGAAGGCGTTCGTTGTTGCGCCCAGTTCGGACTTCTCGACCTGCGCCACCCGGTCCAGTACCGCAGGCCGGACGATCTCGTTCAGATCGTCCACGAAGTCCTCGATCCGTGCGGCGGCCTCATTGGGGCGTGCGGCAGACAGCATCAGCCTCGCCAGTGCGACGATCACGGCGTGAAGTCCGCGGTCCCGAGCTCCGGCGGAGAAAGGTGTGACGCTGGTGGACTCCACCTCGCGGTACAGGGCCGAGTGGTAGTGCTGGAAGGACTCGTAGTGCGAACGGTCTCTCGAGCGGGTTGAGTTGAGCATCACGGCGACCAACCCGGGATGCTGACGACCGACGCGGCTGGTGGCCTGGATGTATTCGGCGGTCGTCTGGGGTTGGCCCATGACTGCCATCAATCCGAGTCTGTCTACGTCCACGCCGACCGAGATCATGTTGGTGGCGAGCAGCACGTCGAGGACGTCCGTCTCGGGCAGCCGCCGTTCCACGTCTTTGAGGCGTCGGGAGATGTCGCCGGCGTTCGCTCGGCTGCTCAGCTCCGTGAGTCCGTCGATACGGCGTGCCGGGACCCCGTCGCGGACTGACAAGTAGTCGAGACGATCCTGGACGTCGTCGAGCACTTGCAATTCCGCGGCCGACAACAGCCGGAGACTGTTGAAGTAGCCGACCAGGGTCCAGTAGGCGTCCTTGACCTCGTCCGGTGCCTGGTAGGTCAGCGCTCGGTGGAGCAGTACGGCGTAGACACGGATGAGGAGGGTCGACTGGCTGGTGCTAGAAGTCAACAGACCGACGTATCGGCGGGCGGCCTTGCGGTCCCTCGGCGTCTCCACGGCGAACCAGGAGTCGCGCGAGTCCAACCCCGCTGGGGGGAATTGCTCGACCGTCCGCGCGAACAGCCGAGAGCCTTGCTCGTGAGCGCGGCGGATGGTCGCGGTCGACGCGACGACCTTCGGCCGGCACGCGAGGGTGTCCACGGCGGTCTCGTACAGACCGGTCAGCGTGCCCAACGGTCCGGAGATCAGATGGAGTTCGTCCTGGACGACAAGTTCGGGAGGCCGAGTGCCGTCCTCCCGGTCACGGTTGAACAGTGCTGCGGACGCAGGTCTCCAGGGCATGGCGGCGAATTTGTCGACCGTGGCGATCACCAGGGTCGGGCGTGCCCAGTACACCGCTTCATCCACCAAGTGAATGGGAAGGCCGGAGCCTGAGGCGAAGTCGCAGTCGACGGCCGGGCATTTGATGGTCATGCGCGTGTCGTCCTGGTCGACTGAATAATTGTGGGGAGAAAGTGGCTCTCCGCACCACGGGCAGCTGCGGAGCTGCACCGGGTTGTCCGTCTGGATCGGCTTCAGTGGGTTCGTCCGCAGCTCGCCGAGCTTCTGGGCCGCGACTTTAAGGGTATTGGGCGTTGACGATCGGCCGACCCACATTCCGATGGACACCTCCTCCTCTCCCAGCGACGAGGGATCACGTGCCCTCAGCAGTTCCATCGAGCAGATCAGTGTGGCGGCCCGCTCGAACTGCTGGAGAGTCAGGAGTCTGAGCGTATAGCGCATGAGCACGGTCACTCCCCCTCCAGTCGCGCCGTCGCGCAGCCTGCGCAGGAAGGTGGTGAACGCGATCAGCCCAAGGTATGCCTCTGTCTTGCCGCCACCCGTGGGGAACCAGAGCAGATCGGCCACATACCGGTCTTCGGACTCTGGATCGACGATGCCGCCAAGGCAGAGAAGAATGAAGGCGACCTGAAACGGGCGCCATCTACCGCCGCCGAGATCAAGGAGACCCGGCTTACCGCTCTTGATCCAGGAGGAGCGTGCGCGTTGTTCGGCCATTGCAAGGTTGGCGAGTTGGAAGGCCCGCAGGTTCTCGGGCCTGTCGCGGTCCGCCAACAGGTCAAGGCCTCGGTGCATTCGTCGCAGTGCCCGACGGCAGCGGGCAATCTGCTCAACCGCGGGCGCCTCGTAGTCCGTACCACCCAAGTGCCGGGTCTCCTCGGTCCTGGCGTCGATCCAACCCTCGTAGCCCGCCAGCATCCGGCGCAGTGCGGCCACGGTGTCCTCGGCGGAAGCGGTACCCAGACTTTGCATGGTGAGGGCGCTGTCATCGATCTCCGGATTCGAGTCGGTCAACAGCACCTCGTGGGACGGCACGAACTCGGTCCTGATCGACTTGACGGCTGATCGGGATCTGGTCGCGAGCCCGACTGAGGGCGGCGTCCAGTCCCAGTGGGCGGCGCACCCATGTCCGGTGGCAAAGCTCGGTGCATGATGGTGAATCATGCGGCTCAACGCCTGCTCGGAGTCCACGGCGCCAAGCATCGCCGGCCGCTCGACGAAGGCAGCGCAGTCATTGTCGGCGGCGGTGACTTCCAGTACCGGTTGGTAGAAGCAGTGCGCGTCACGCAGGTCGTATCGACCTACTTCAAGGCTGTTGACCACAGTGGCTGTCACCGTCACGGTTCGGCCGGGCCCTGACACGTGACGCACAAGCACCCGCAGTTCGAGGCCGGGGTGGAGGACGTGTGGATCGTGGGTGAGGGGAGCGGTGACGTCCACGACGACTGGATCGATCCGGAGCGGTATACGGCGCCATTGCTCCCGCTGTGCCTCGGTGCTGCGCGCCTCGGTCCGTCTGGCCGCGACAGGTTGCCCCTCGGCGTCCTCCGGTGTGTAGACGGCTGCTTGGACATCGAACCGTACCTGTGGGCAAACAGCCGGATCCACCGCGAAGGTCAGCCCGATCGACGAGGGCATTCGCACGTTGGCCAGAGCCAGGCCCAGGTCCCCGGACGGTTCGTCACGTTCTCCTCCTGCGGTGAGCGGTGCAGCATCCAGCCCGTCTCTCACGGCCTCCAGATCCGCTGGCTCGACGGGCCCGTCCTGGGGTCGCGGACGGGGGAACAGGACTCCGACCGGGTACATGGTGATGGGTGCGTCGTCCTTGAGGATCTCGTCGGCGCCACTAACCGGGCCCAGAAGATCCCTGCGTAGCGCGTCGAGGAGAGAGTCACGCATCCCGTAATGCGCCTGGTGGCCAGTCTTCGTCACGTCTTCACCTCTTCCGGTCCGACCGGCTCGGCGGTGTCGGGGGGGTACCACTGGAAACGTCCCAGCCCATTCAGGCGAGGAGCGAGCCAGACACCTCGGTCCCCGATACCCGCGCGCCCGCTCGCTGCGCCGCTTCCCGCCACACTCTCGACGCAGTCGATCCGTACTCCCGTGATCAGTGGTGGCCAATTCTCGGCCCGGCCCTGAGACCCGCGATACAGCAAGCGACACAGGTCGGTGCGGAACCGCTCGGACACGACACCGATCCGTCGCCCCGCGGCCATCACTGCGTAGGGCGGCGACTGGTCGGCGGCGACAGGGATCCCGTGGAGCAGCACCAGCTCGGCCGGACAGCCTGGAAAGACGTCCGCCCGCAGATGCATCTGGAGATGCGCGCAGTCCTCGTTGACGTCTTCCGCTCCAGGCGGCTGCTCATGCGACACGTCGTCGCCGAGGATCTCCATGCCATTCCTGGCCCATGTGCTCCTCCCGCCGAGGTACCAACGGTCCAGACGCCTGTCCTTCCGTACCTGCCAGGTGACGGGTGCGTCGATGACGTGCAGATCGTCACGGGCTCGGGTCAGAGCCACGTAGAGAAGGCGTGCTTCTGCCACCGGATCGTAGTCGTACCTCTTCTTGTCGACCCGTCGTGGTTCTTTGAGTACGCGGGGTTCCACGACCAGCACACGGTCGAACTCCAGCCCTTTCGCACGATGCACGGTCGAGATGATGAGCGACGAGGGGCCCGTCACGGTCAGCTCGTCCGGAAGCCGACCTTCGGCGAGGGCGCGGTGCAGTGCCGGCACGTCGATCGTGCCACGCCCGCCTCGCGCGACCTTGCGCGCGGACCGCCACAGCGAATCGGGAGTAGCCCCGTCCGGTAGGGCGATACCATCCGAAAGCTCCGAAAAGCGCTCGAAGTTGAGCGTGGGAGCGAAGGTCGCCGCAAGGAGTTCCGCGATCCATACCGGAGCCGAGCGATCGTACGCGGAGCGTTGCAAGGTGTGCGGAACCCCAACATCTGCGAGACGGCCGGATAGAGTCAGCGCCTGGCCGTTGTCCCTGCACAGGATCGCGGTGACACCGGGGTAGTCGCGCAGTGCGGCCTGAACGAACTCCGTGTCCAGGCTGCCGAAGATCGACGCGGACATGAGCAGTGACCTCAAGTCACCGTGAATACGCTCCGCTTCCTTCGCCGCTTCGGCCTGGTCGCGCGGAAGCCGCTGCAAGTCCGCACCGAACGGAAGCGCAAAGCGGACCGACTCGGATCGGGCGCGGAAGTTGCGAGTGAGGTGCAGCTCGACCAAATCCTCGCCGAAACTGATACGTACCCAGTCCAGAAAGCGATCCGTCTCTGCGGCGCGCTGCTCCGGGTCGGACACCTGAAACCCGTACACACCCTGCGCCGAGTCACCGACCACGGTGAAACCGCAGTTCTCCTGGAATCGATCGAGAAGGGTCTCGACCATCTCCCGGCGGACGCCGACGAGGTCCTGGACCTCGTCGATGACCACGTGTGCCGGAACGCCGGGTTCGCCGACCTCGACAGCTCCCTGTTCTATTGCGTCCGTGGCTGCCGCAATGCGCTGGTCGAATGTGGAAGCGCTCCAGTCCGTGTCGGGGAACGCGCGCCTGAGCAGTCCGGACGCCCATGCGTCGAACGTCTGGGCCCGCACTCGTCGGGCCCCCGTCGCGTGGCGCGCAATCCGATCGGTCAGCTCCCGGACCGCTGCACGGGAGAAGCTGAGCACCAGGATCTCGGCGGCTTCCAACTCCTCGCGCCCCATGAGCACGTCGAGCCGGCGCACGAGCGTGTATGTTTTCCCGGTGCCTGCGCCCGCCGTGACCAGCACGCGGGCGTCCCAGGGCTGATTCACGACGGCCTGTTGTTCTGCGGTCAGGGCGTGATCGTCGCTGAGTGGGGACGTCACTGCTGCTCCTCCCACAGGTACTCGAACTCGGTGAAGGCGAGTTTTTCTCCGTAGTTCGTGATGTTGTCGCGGACATTGAGGATGAGGCAGGTGTCCTTGCCACCGTTCTTCGGGCCCCGCAGCCCGCGACCGATCATCTGCTGGTAGACGTTGGGGCTGTAGGTCGGGCGGGCGACGACGACGGCACGCGTCGCCGGAGCGTCGAATCCCTGGGTGAGCACGTTGTAGTTCGTGATCACCTGGATCTTGCCCTTGCGGAAGGCGTCGATGCGGTGGCGGCGCTCGGCGATCGGGGTGTTCGCGTCGATCGCCGTAGCGTTCACGCCCCGATCGCCGAGTTTCGCAGCGAGGAATTTGGCGTGGGCGACCGAGGTGGCGAAGACCAGGACCGGCCAGTCCGACGGCATCTCCGTAATCCTGTCGATGATGCGCTGATTCCGGTCGTGGTCGTCTGCAAGACGTTGCTCAGCCCCCTTGGGGAGGGTGGAGAAGGTCTCCGACCGCTTCAGCTCGTCGGCATTGAGGGAGATTGTGCCGCCGGTAAGTTCGCTGTGCTGTACCTGAGCCAGGACGCCCAAGCCCTGGAGCTGCTTGATGGCGTCGGACAGATCACCGTCGAACACGCCGGTGTCCAGGCGGTGTCCGAACCGTTGAACCAGTCGGCGGGTCAGCTCCTCGTCGTTTCGGTACGGCGTCGCGGTCAGTCCGACGAGATGGCGGCTGGTGCGCTGATGGGTCAGCCCAAGGAGTTCGAGCAACCGCGTATAGCGCGGCGAGATCGCCGTGTGCGCCTCGTCGACCACGACAAGTGCCGCCCTTTCGCAAAGCCACCTGTAGTCGGCGGTCGCCAGGCACTCGTCGAGCTTCGCATCGGTCGCCACCACCAGTTGTGCACGGTCGTCGACCGGTGTCGCCGAGTTCCCCGACCAGAGTCGGCTGATGACCAACGGAAGCTCGGGCCCGACCTTCGACCATACAAACTTCCAGCTCTGCACCGCTTGTTCGCACAGCTCCTCGGTCTGGGCAATCCACAGTACGGGCCCAGGAAGTTCGGCGTTGTCCCGGATCCACCGGATCACGCCTTCGGCCGTGATCCGGGTCTTTCCTGCACCCGTTGGCAGGCTCAGCATTCCGCGCTGTGGCACGGGATTGTCCAGCACGGCGAACACTGCCTGGGCCAGTTGCTCCTGGTAGGCGTGAAGGGACGGGAACTCCGAGGGACCGTCCACTTCCAACCTGGCCTCGAGGGCGGGAACCCGCGAACCTGCGAAAGAGTCGGGGAAACCCAGATTCGTGACGAATTGGCGAGCCTTGTCGTTGCCGTTGAAGGAGGTGGGGGCACGGCTCGGGAACGCCAGCGTCAGGTCACGTGTGTGCTCGCGGAGAATTCCGTCGTCGTGCGCATTAAATGCCATCTCCGCTATACGGCGTGCGTCCGGCTCGGCCCCCCGCTCATTCAACTCGCTCTCCATGAGACCGGGGGGGAGCCCCAGCCGGAGCGCTTCGGCACCGATCAGGAGGGCGATCTTGTCGATGATGCTCTCGCTCTCCCGCACCGCGCGCAGCCGAGCCTGCAGCTGCTGATCCTGCTCTTGTCTCTCCTGCAGTTCGAGTGCCTGGCGGCATCCCGCCACGCCGAACTCCCACTTGAATTCCCGATCGGCAGCGGCCAGCACCTGCGGGCGGTCGAGGGAGTCGAGCACGTTCAGGGTGTTTCCCTTGCGTGCCGCCTTCAACGGCAGGGCGGTAGTCCCCATCGGGGTACGCACGACCTGTTCCAGTTCCGAGCAGCGCTGAATGCGGATGTTGCCGGCGGGGGCGCCTACCCGTGCACGGACCGTGGGGAACTCATCGAGCAAGGGAACTTGGGGACCGCTCTTGATTCGACGGATCTCCTTGCTGATCACGTCGCCGACCTTCAGCATTCCCCATTCCTCGACCATGTCCTTCGCCGTGGCCGCGTCCGACTTGTCAGAGACGAGAAGCGCCGGCAGCTGTTCGCGGATCAGCTCCTTGTACTCCGTCTCATTCGTGGCGACCGCAATCTCGGCATCGGGCCGGCACTCCCATGCCTCGCCCACCCGACATCGCGTGGCCACGCCGTCGGGAAATTCGAACCCGACACGAAGCAGGAGGGCGTAGGCGCGACCGACGAAAGCATCGTCCTCGCTCTCCAGGACCCGGTCGAGCAGCTTGCCCCAGCGCGCAATGGGTACGTCGTCGGGCGCGGTCGGGAGCATGAGGCCACGCGCGACCTCTGGGCCGATGTCGGCCACTGGCAGAACCGAGGCGTACTCCTTGAGCTGAGGTCCGACGGCCTCGGAGACGCGGGTGAGTCCGAGAGACGTCCGTACCAGACCGTACTTGCCGATCATCCAACGTAGGGGAGACACAATCGCTTTGCGCGTGGACGTTTGAGCTCCGTACTGGCTGTTCCAGTTCTGCACGATGCCGTTCTCGGGGAGCGCCGAGACGAACGCGGCACATCCCTCCTCCGAGAGCGTCCGCAGCAGACGTAGCGGGCCGGCAGTGGCACCGCCTTCCACGACCAGGCGACTCATGCTCGGTCTCGGCGCGTTCGCGGGAAGACCACGCAGATGGCTGTTGTGGACGGCCTCCTGGTAGTCCTTGAACCACGTCTCGACTTCTGGGCGATGCCCTGGCGTCGGGCGGTCGAAGAGCCCGAGGTCACGGAAAAGCGCCTTGTCGCTGCCGTGGAAGTCGAGGTCCACCGCGATGGAGGCGTCGCGACTGCCGTCGGCCGGCACGACCGGGCCCGGGAGGAGGCAGTCGCGCATCCGACGGAAGCGACCGTCGAGCGTCCGGACGTGCAGGATGTCCAACGGATCATGGAATCTGCGGCGGATCGGCTCAACTTGGGCATTCCCGCCTGCGCTCCGCAGGAGGATCCAGAAAGTCGTCCAAGCCTGGCTGTCATAGTTTTCGAAGCCTTGGTCGAGCACACCCTCGAAACGGCCCTGCGCGTCCGCGACACGGATGCCGATGGTCAGCAGGTGTCGTGCCATCTCCGGACGCTCGGAGATCCGGCGGTCGACGTAGACCATGTCGTCCCGCAGAGCGTCGTCCGAAGTACGGTGGAAGATCTCGCCGGCGACCGGGGCCACCATGCCGTGATCTTCGGTGAGGACGATCTTGGCCTTGCGGGCCTCCGTCATCATCTCGGGATCCACCCGATGACGTCCCGCCTGCTCCTTGAGCACCATCAACGCGAGGATCTCGATCGCGTGCCGGGATGCTTCCGGCGTGCCGTCGGCGACCAACGCCTCCAGCCAAGTTCGCACGCTCTGCGGTCGCACGCCCGCCGCTTCGATGATGTGGTTCATCTTGCCGCGCCGCAGAGTGGTGTCGGCGGCGTCGACCGAGGGGTGGATCCAGTTGACGGGTCGACCCGGATACGCGGACCAGATTCGGAGCCACTTCTTGTCCAGGCCCTGCGGAGTGATGAGCAGATCCTGGGGAAGCTGCAACTCGCCGTTCTGATCGGGCAGGGACGGGCGTTGCGCGGTCAGCGCCCAGACCTGGCGCAGAAGGTAGTCGTCGGCCCAGTTCAGATCCTCTTTGGTACGACCGGGGAGCAGCGGGAGATAGGCGGCCGGGTCCTCGGCCGGCACCAGTTCCGGGATCGTGTCGACGACCAACTCGGCCGCCGCACGGAGCAACTCAAGATTGAACGCGTTGCCGTCGAGGAGGTGTTGGCGGTCCTCGTTCGTCTTCCAGGGCGCATTGAGGATGCCGCTGAGCGACACCTCGTACTTGGTCGGGAAGAATGCCCAGAATTGTCCCTTGCCGGTCGGTACGGTACGCAGTCCCTCTTCGCGGACCGTGTACCCCGGCAACGCCCACGAGATGTCGAGTTCCGGGCGGTCATGGAGTTCGCCGGCGCTGTCGAGGACATCAGCACTGGGAGTATGCGCGACGGAGTAGACCTTCCACCGCTCGACCGTCGACTTCGCACCGCGCGCCACCTCCTTCAGGGTTCGGTGGATTCCGTTCCGCTCCACCGAGATGTCGCGGCGGACCGGGGGCATCGGTCGATGGTCGATCAACAGAACTTTCCCGACGTGCGAGGAGAAGAGTTGGAAGTGGGCCGGGAACGGATCGATTCCTTGGCCGTCGCGTCGCCGGTGACCGGTGATGTCGTGACCCAGACGCTCAGCCGCACCAGGCAGCAACGGCAGGCGGACGACCGTCGTGGCCCAGCGCAGAAGGTCGTCCAGCACTGGGTCGTCGGCACGCTCCTTCTCCATGTCGAGTGGCCGGGCCATCCGTAGGACGGGCATGTTCCCGTCCGACTCGCCTCTCCCATTGAGTACTTGGGCGATCTCACCGGCCGACCAGGACCGGTCGAACCCGAAGCTCCCACTACTGCTGAAGAACTGCGGCGCGTCGCTCACCGAAAGGACGGACTTGACGCCGACCCCGAAGCGGCCGATCTGTCCACCGCGCTTGCGCGAGACGCCCATCCGAAGGATGGTCTCCGCACCCTCCGGGGTGACCGGCGAACCCTCGTTCGCGCAGTAGAGGTACTCGTCGTTCAGGACGACCTGAAGTCTGCCGCCGGGCTTCGCCGCGATCTCATCCGCAGCGTTCTGCACGAGTTCGAACAACTGGCGATCACCGTAGCCGCCTTGGGTGATGCGGCGCTCTCCGTTCGCGTGCTCCTGGACCAACCCCGGGTCAACTCGGTAGGTCTCCAGCACGACTGCCGACTGACGCAACACGGTAGCGATGACAGGGGAGATGGAGGATCCGGTGGGTTGCATGTCGAAGTACCAGGTTTCTGGGCGAGGACCACTTTGCAGGAGGAGCGGACCACCCAGGCGAGCAGAGGGCTACGCCGGCGGCCCGCGGAGCACACGAGTGCTTATGGCTTGCGGCGGGGGACCGGCCGACCCGGTCCCCCGCCTACTCCGAGCAGACGAGGACGAGGATGACGACGCATCGCGCCCAGCGGCTCCTGTCGGTCACTCGGCGGAACGCGGACCGCGTGGAGGCCGACTACGCCCGCGGCGCGCGCGACGGGCAGTCTCCGAGCCGCTACCGATCGGTGACAACGGGCGGCCGGGGGGAGCCTTGGGCGTGGGACGGATCGTCTTCGAGGCGATCTCGTCCACCCTCCTGCGCCATTCGATGACGTCCGAGAGCTTGATTCTCATATCGTCTCGGAACTTGGCACGCGCCGCTTCGGTCTCGTAGCCGTCGTGCTGCGCGACGATCTCAGTGATGATCCTGTCCGCCTCGTACTCGATCCCGCTCACACGGTTCCTCTCTCCAGCCTCGGGGGATGCTCTTGTCAAATGCCCACGTCGCGGTGGGGATCGCTCACGTCGATCCCCACCGCTCCTCGCCAACCATGCATCGGTCATGACCCGCCCGTCGGCTGATGCGCGCAGCGCAAATAGCCCCTGAACAGGGAAAACAAGCCTCGTGGAGCTGACTCGCCATCAGTGCGCGCTTAGTCTCGCAGGTCAACTGCCCGACCACAAGGGGCAGTTCAACGCGAGCGAGACCGGGGGCACACGGTACCCATCTGTCCGATTCTGTAGAGAATTACTACCTTGACCGCTGGCGCCAACGAAGAACATCGATGTCTACCGTCAATTGACACGCACCAGGTTGTCAAACACGATTATGCTGGGACGCCCGCGTGCTCGCGGTCAACACGTGATCAGGACGGGAGCAAACGCATGGAGAACGGCGAGGAATTTGGGCCTTGGCTGGCCAGACAGCTACGACGCCTGGGAACCAGCCAGACCGACTTCGCCAAGCGCATCGGGGTGACTCGGGCTGCCGTATCAGCCTGGGTCACCGGCCGCGCCAAGCCCCGAGTGGAGCTTTTCCCCAAGATCGCCGATGAACTCGGTGTCGACGTGGCGATACTCCATCACAGGGATACCGATGCTGTCAGCGCTTTCCCGATCCAGTGGCACCACTCCGTCGCCCGAAGCGACGGGGTCCGGGAGTACGGCGACTCCGCGGCCTTCGCTTCCGATGCGGGACTGGCGATACTTGCCCGTCAAGCCGTGCAGAACAGCTTGGACGAGGGACTGGACAACGGGCGGCCCGTCCGCATGCGTTTCACACTGCAAGAGTTGACGGGCGAGCGGCTCAGATCCTTCTTCGCAGCGCTCAAGTGGGATCAGCTCGAACCGCATTACGAGGAAGCGGCGCGGTCCCGGCGCTGGTCGGGACACGATCCGGCGAGAGCTCTGCGAGAGCTTCGGGACGGGTCTCCCCTGGTGTTGCTGCGCGTGGACGATTACAACACCTCGGGCCTCACCGGGCCGGAGTACGAGGACGGGAGGTATTCCGCCTTCGTACGCCGCCGACTCGCCAGTTATAAGACCACCGACCATGCCGGAGGCTCCTACGGGCTGGGGAAGGCCACACTCTGGGCCGCAAGCCGATTCGGCCTCGTGCTGATCAACAGCACGCTTTCCGTGAGTCATGAGGGTCGCACCGCGCGCCGGGCCGTCGGTCGACTCGATCTGCCCTGGCGCACTGTCGACGGCATCGCCTACGCCGGGCCGGCTTGGCTCGGGGAACGGGACACCGAGAAGGAACACGAGGGGACCTCCCGCTCGTGGTGGGCCGACGAGAAGACCGTGGCGGACTTGCACCTGGATCGAAAGGGCGACGAGCCGGGCACGTCCTTGCTGATCGTGGGAGCGTACGACCCCTCGGACGGCAGCGCCGGCTTGAGGGAGATGCACGAGAGTCTCGTCTCGGCGCTGGCCGACGATCACTGGGCGGCGATGACCGGTAGCGGCTCGACTCAGGCACTCCTCGAAGCGTCCGTGTGCTCCCCGCTGAACGGCGAGCTCTACGAGGAGCGGGTCAATCCGTCCGATCGACACCCCGCCCTCGTAGCTGCACTGCGGGCACACCTCGACGGCGAGACCGTGGCTGTGCCGACAACCGGTGATCAGGTCGTCGCCGCAGAGGTGACGCTCCACGTTCCCCCCCCTTCATCCGCAACCGCCGTCGGAAGAGCCGGGTGCCTTTCACACAACGCTCTCCTCCTGGTCGCCCCGGCTGCCGCCTCGGATGAGGGCCACAGCCGCATCGTCCATATGCGTGGTACTCGAACGACCGTCATGACTCGACAGCCCCGCGACTTCCGTGTGGGGTCGGCGCCCTTCCATGCCGTACTGCTCGCAGGCTTCGCCACGGGACAGGTGGACGAGGCGGCACACGCCGCGGAAGTGTTCCTCCGTACCGCCGAGCCCCCCGCACACAACCGATGGGGTCCGACCGAACAACTCGCCGCCGCATACTTCGGCGGCCCTCAAAGGCTTGCGGACTTCACAGCGGGTGTGGACGAGGTGCTGCGTGGAATCATGAGCCGCCGCGCCGCTCACCAGGACGTGACGGGCCAGGAATTGCTTCGGAATCTCCTCCGACTCGACCCTCCCGCGTCCCGTATCCAAGAGACCTCGAGGTATCCGGTCATTGAGCGGACACATGCACGGGTCGAACCTTCAGGTGCTTGGGACCTTGAGATAACCCTCGGCGTCCCGCAACGGGAGAACGCGTGGTCGGTCGTGCCTGTCGCCAAACTCGATGTTCGGTCCGGAGGACGCCCGGCACTCGCATGGGCGGAGCTCCTCGCAGGAGAGAATTGCACCGTCGTTGACGACATGATCCTTGTAGCTCCCGATAGCAGGTCCGCGACGTTCCGGGGAAGGACGGCGGTCACCAACGGTTCGGCCGCAAAGGTTCTGGGCCGTGTGTCCGTTGAGGTTCGTCAGGCTTGGGAGGTTTCGGCGTGAGCACCGATCCCCCATATCCAACCCTCCTCGGGCATGTCGAGGTCAGAGTGCTGAGAGCGACTGTCGATCGTAAGCCGCTCCCCCTCTCCCTGATCTCACAGCACGAGCAAGTCCTCTCTTTCCATCAGGCCGGACGGGACAACTGGCGCGAGGGCGTCATCGAACTCGAGGTCACTCTTCCTCAGGACGAGCTCACTGAGAGTCCATGGACCTCGGTCGGATGCGTCGCCATCCTGACGGAGAGGGCGACGCACACCCGTGTCGTCAGCCGACTCGAACGAGGCACCGGCGAGGGTCCCTGGCGCGGCGAAGTGCGAGTCCTTCGCTTCATGCACCTACGACGGGCCACTCTTGAAGTGAACGTCGTGGGTGGTTACGGAGGAGTCGACGGCCGGATCATCGGCGTGGGCGAGATGCCGTGGTTCGTCGACCTCCTTGAGCCGGCCCCGATCCGTCAACCCGAGATCGATGTCGTCAAGGTGGACTTCCGCGCCGAAGGCCAGGAACGGTTGCGACCGTTCAAAGACGCGCCCTGGCTCATCGATACGGACCCCTATATGCCCCGAGTCCTGCTCAACACCTCCTTCGAGGGCGTCGCTGACCTTCTGGGGGCACCTCGCGGACCTTTGGAGAAGGCCCTTGCCGGCGTTGTGGCATCGCAGATCGCAGGAGAGGCGTGGACGGTGATGTTTCACTGTGCACTCGCGGAGCTGGAATTCGACGAGGACGGCACCCCCCGGCTCCCCGGCGGTTGGAAGGAACCTGTACTTCGGACAATGCTGCCCGACATCCTCTCGGGGCGACCACTCGAGGACGCGCTGTTCGAAGTACACAGCCGTAGGACCGAGGGCCGGGGCTGGGCAGAGCTCCAGCCACGAATCCAGTTCGCTGCCGCGCAGCGTGCCGCGAATTCCAGGAACCTCACGAACGCCATTCGCGCTGTCGCCCGTGCCCAGGAAGGTCGGGCCCGTTGAGCAATCCTCATATCGATACAGTCGACAGGCTCGGTCTGCTCTCTGCCGACGCTGCGGCCAATTATCTGACAGACGGCATCAGGGCCGGGCGGCAACGCCCTCCGACGATGGCGATCCAGCGTGCGAGCCTGCCGTTGGAGGACCGATCCGCCCGGTGGGAAGCCGCCCCCATACGCGAGATTGTGGATGAGGCGGTGCGGAGATTCAACGCGTCACAAACGGCAGCAGACGCGTGGCTGGCGCCCCGACTCCACGCGACATTGCGCATGACGCGGGCCGAAGCCGCACGCCCGGAGATCTGGAACTTCCTCGCCTTGGCTGTAGCTCCGGACTACGTGGTGTGGCGGCATCTCGACGCAGGTAACACCGCGGGCGGCTCCTCGGGAAAAGTCGACTCCACCCGGTTCATCGGCCCCGACCACCGCCAGGCGTTCTCCCGTCTGTGGTGGGCTGCGGAGATGTTCCGTGACGGGCCGGACTATCGACTGGCGGAGGTCGCTTGCGCGGACGAGAAATTGCTCGAGTTGCTGCTTGGTCTGGATGTCGTCGGACACAAACCGACCGCACTTGCGATCGCCCGGATCGTGCACCGGCTGATCGAGTCGAGCGTCTCACGGACCGATGAGCTGGGCCTAGCGCTTACGTCTGCTGTGAATATAGCCGGAAGCACCTTGATGTACGAGGCGCTTGCCCCCGACGACCTCCCGCTCCAGGACGCGCTGATCGAGTGGATCGACCAGGCGGACGCCGCACCGGCCGTTCCCTGGGACCGTCTTCCCGACGGACCTGACGATGGTGCCGCACGTCGAACCTCGATCGACACCTTGACGACGATGTTCGAAAGGTTCATCGCCTGACTACCCGGCCGGGTAACGATATGATCGCCTGATCGAATTAGGGTAGCCACACAAGAGTCACCATGCCGAGGAAGGACGAGGTGCCGAATGACGGTTGAGCGTCTGATGGAACATGCCCAAAACCTGGACGAAGCACAGATTCAGCTCATGTGCGAAATGTCCGATGCCCTGTTGAAGCCTCACGGCGCCTGGGTGAACCATATGTCGGATTTTGTTTCCGATGAATTCAGCAGCTCAATGTCGAATCGCCTCAAACTGCACCACGCAACGTCGGAGGAAAAATTCAAGAAGGCGCCATTTGAGTACGCATTTGTAGCTGCAGCAAGGTACTCCGGGAAAAAAGCCCACAAGACTCGTTCACAAGTTCACCAGGGGGCGGACGTCGTTGTCGATGACACGAAGTGGTCATTGAAAACGGAAGCGGCAGCAAAAATGAACCCGGAAAACATCGTTATCTCAAAATTTTCCGAGGCTCGTTGGATCCGAGATTGCCGCACTCCCGAGGATTTTGCAAGTGAGTTCGTCTCACGCTTCATGAGGCATTTGAGCGAATACGACCGAGTGATAACCCTGAGAGCCTTCAGTGTACCGAACGAGGATAAAGTCCGCTATCACCTGGTAGAAATCCCTAAAGATTTCTTGTCCCTGGCTGCCACCCTTAAAGCAGAAAATTTCTCTGAAAGAACAAAAGGCGGCGGGAGCTCAGCGTTGGTTCAGGACCATTCGGGTATAGCGTTTCGAGTTGTGCTCGACGGCAGCGTCGAGAAGGTAACTCTGACGCGAATCAGGCTCGATCGATGCGTACAACATGCAATTTGGACGGTACCCACCATCCCGGATTCATCTCAATAGTCACACCTACGCGACACAAATGAGGTGGGCGCCGGAACCCGCACGCCCACTGCTCAGGCCACGGCGAGATCCAACTGGGTGAGCCTGCCGGAGGAAACGATGTCTCCGGGCCGGAGCGTAGTCCCTGGCAGGATCAGTGAGTCGATTTCAGGACGTTCGCCCGTGAGAACCCACTCCGCAACTTTCGCCAGTTGATAGGAGACCATCGGGGGTACGGCGTCACCGATGTGTCGGTACATATTGGAAACCGCTCGCGCCTTGAATTGATAGTTCGCCGGAAATCCTGAGAGCAGTGCCAGCTCGCGCACAGTGCACAGCCGATCCTGCTCCGGATGAGAATAGCGGCCGTTTCCGAAATGTGAGCACTCACGCTTGATGGTTGGCGAAGGGCGGTCCCACCACAGGCGTCCATAGATGTCAGGGTAAGAGCCGAATTTACCAGCAGCGATCGTTTTCTTCATCGCAGGTGTAAGAACTACGTCTGCATCGGGGTGCTTGAGCATGTCCACCCACGAACCGCCATCGTGGGGCATTGCCTCCAGACGACGCCTCGTCACTTCGCTCCCAATGGATGGAGAAACGTGCATTGGGTCATCGGGATGACCCTCTCCTGCCGCAACTCTGGGGAGATGAGAAATAGCACGACGAACCGTCAAAGCCTCCGGCCGGACAGAATCCCCATCCCATAGCTCTTCGAGAGTGTGCAACTCGTGGTCTTGGCGTACTGCAATAACCAAAGCGCGTTCACGTTGCTGCGGGAGGCCGAACCTGGAGAGCATGTGAACGCCATGATGTACCTTGTACCCCATCTCGCTGAGATCAGCGTGAAGGGCGTTGAAGTGATGTCGAAAGTTGCCCTGCACCATTTCTCTGGCGTTCTCCATCACCAGAACCGAAGGAGTCAGCGCGGCCACGAATTCGGCTGTCTTTGCGATCAGCGAATTCCGGGCATCGTCTTCCATGTGGTTCTTCGGATTGGCTCTCGAAAGGCCGGTGCAGGGCGGACATGCGCTCAGCACGTCGAGGCGACGACCTTTGAGACGTTCGTCCAGCAGTCCACGCAATTCGATGCCGGAAAGTGTGGCGATGTCTCGGCCGAAGGGCTCAATACCCATGTTTGCCGCATAAGTGGAGTTGCACTCGAGCGTCCCGCGGCCGCTGCTCGGCTTCCCGACCTGCGCGTCCACGGCGCCCACCATTTCGTAGTCGCCATGGGCATGAAATCCGTAGCTCATACCTCCGGCACCACTGAATAGGTCAGCAAAAGTCCATCGTTGCATGTCTGCGCCTCTCTCTGCCCAGCCGGCACGCCCAGAAAGATCCTAGCGCGCATGTCCTACACATCACGTCAGGCCAGGGGTTTCACCGTGTGATGGCTGGCAGTTGCAGGTGGAGTTGACGGTTTCGCCGGGGCTGGCCCCATGGCATCCGAAGGCCGGGGGCAAGCCACGCCCAGTGACGCGGAGCGCGCGCGACTGCCTCCTGAGCAGTATGTGTCACACCATGACCACCACCGTGTAGACGGGCTCAGCGCAACCTGAAAACTTCGGATCGCCAGGACGAGCTTGGGCCGAGTCGTTCCACACCTGCCCAACGGCGTCCGCTCCCTGTTCGTCGCGATCAGGGCGGATGCCGTGCAAGATCACTGGCATCTCGTGCTCAAAGACCGGTGGAAACCTCTACGGACACCAAAAAAATCCCGGTCGTCGAGGGTCTGGTAAAGCCATACGTCACAGACAACGCCGTTTTCGTGGGCTGTGGATATCAGAGGTTCCAAGCAGAAAGAACCGCTCCACCTACCGCTGAACTCTGCGGCCTCCTCAGAGACAGCGGCAACTTGTTCATCCGACATGATCATACGTCACTCACATTTCTCTGACGCTACGCAAGCGGTCGGGGTGGCTCCGATGGTGAACCACTCGCGGCGGGGGCTGTTGAGTTGGCGCCACTGTTTGTCGGCGGCCTCGGTTGGCGCCGACGGCCGCGCGGGACGACCTGGATTCGGATTGTGGCGCCGTTGGCCGAGTCATTCAGGGTATACGTAGAGGCCAGCTTCCGTTTGCGCATGGGTGCGTATGAGTCCGGGGGCATGTGCAGTTGAGCAAAGAAGGAGAAGGTCCAGTCGTCCAGCGCGCAACCGTAGAGTTCGGTACGCGTTCAGATGCTCGGGGAAGTACGGCAGCACGGGTGCAGGCTTTTTCCGTACTGTTCCCTGAACGGAATGAACGGCGTGGATGAGTGCAGGATCCTTCGTTCACGTCGAGAGCGTGAAGCATGTCCGCCATGAAGCTGGGCGCCGTCGAAGAGGCCGAGGTGGTCTTGGTGCCTCTGATCGCGCAGTGGCGAGAGCGCTGGGTCGCGGATTCGGCGCCGTCGCAGGGTATACGCACCAGTGAAGTTGCTGGCGTCGCGGTTGACGCGGAAATTGCTGCCACGGCCGGTGGTTGCCTCCGGACGGGCAGCAAAAGCCTGAGAGGAGTGCGCGGAGTGTGACCGGCGGCGGGCGAAGCGGCCCGAGTGGCCCCATGCCCGTCGCGTGGGCCGGGGCGGTTAGCCTCGGAGGCAAGGCTTCGGGGTTGGTGCGTGAGGAGGAGGACGGGATGGCTGGGGTTCCGGCGAGTGTGGTGGCGGCGGGCGGGCTGATCGGCGGCTACGGGGTGGCCCGGTGGACGCGGAAGCGGGCCCTTGGGGGCGTGGCCCTCGCGGCGGCGGGCACGCTCGCGGCCCGCGAGTGGCACGCGCGCTCGGGTCCGGCGGTCGCCACGACGCTGACCACCGTCTACGTGGCGGCTTTCGCGGGTTCGCACCCTCTCGCCCGCAAGCTCGGCGCCTGGCCCGCCGTCTTCACCGTCGCGGGTGGCGTGGCCGCCGCGTCCTGGGCCGTGACGGGCCGACGCGGCTGAGGCGGCGCGCTTGAACGCGGACGCCGACGCGGGCGACGCGCCCAGGGCGGTCGCGGGCCGACGCCGACATCGCCGCCACCCCTGAGACCACGCCCCGGCCGCGACGGGCCGACGCCGTTGAGGCCCCGCGCTTGAACGGCGACGTGGCCGCCACCCCTGAGACCACGTCCCCGGCCGTGACGGGCCCGCGCGGCTGAGAGCCGCGTGTTTGAATGCCGCGCATGGACGACGACGATGTCACGACCGGCGGCGGGGCCGCCGGTTCCGGGTCGGCGCGGATATGGATCGGCGCGATCCCGTCGGTGGATCCGGACGGCGTGGAAGTGATTCTGGACCTCGATCTGGACTCGCCCGACCCGGCGGAGCGGATGATCCGTCTGCTGCTGAACCGGGGGCACGAGGGCGAGGAGGGCGTCTTTTATCTGCTGCCGGACGACCTCTCGGCGCGTTATGAGCGGATCGGCGAGCGGTTGGCCGTGACGGTGCTGTCGCACCGCGCGGTGCTGGACGCCGATCTGGGCGAGACGGACGAGTTGCGGACGCACCTCGCCGGGCTGGCCCGCGATCCGCTCGACGCCGACCGTCTGGTCCTGCTGCGGGGCGAGATCGTCACCGACTTCGTGCCGGCGGTCCAGGACGACGGCGCGCAGCCGTTGCTCGTCATCGAGCACACCGATGCCGCCGCCACGCTGGCGGATGTCCTGCGCCAGTTCGACGAGGGCGGGACGGGTATCGCCGTGCTGTCGGCGACGCTGGACCGGAAGGGCTGACCGAACGAGCCGCATGCCAACGGCCCTGGCGTCGGGGGGGGAGCGCCAGGGCCGTCGGGGTTAACCGGAGGAGCGGTCCCGGGTGGAGCGGGACCGTCCCGGATGGTTCAGACGGCGATGTCGTGGGCGCGGAGCCAGACGGCCGGGTCGATGGGGGCGGCCCCGGCGGCGGGGCGGACTTCCAGGTGGAGGTGGGGGCTGGTGACGTTGCCGGTGGCGCCGACGCGCCCGATGGTGTCGCCGGTGATGACCTCGCCGGAGGTGACGACCATGGTGGAGAGGTGGCAGTACCACAGCTCGGTGCCGTCATCGAGGGTGAGGATCACGCGGTAGCCGTACGAGCCCGCCCACCCGGCCGAGGTGACCGTACCGGTGTGGATGGCGTGCACCGGGGTGCCGGTGGGAGCGGCGAAGTCCTGGCCGGAGTGGGTGTTGGCCCACAGGGAACTGGCCTCGCCGAAGCTGTCGGTGAGCGTGTACGAGGCGAGCGGCTTGAGGTACGAGACCGCGAGGTGGGCCAGGCGCTCGGACTCGGCCTTGGCGGCGGCCTCGGCATCGGCCTTGGCCTGTGCTTCCGCCGCGGCCTTCGCGGCGGCGGCCTGCTCGCGTACCTTCTGCGCGGCGGCCTCGCGGGCGGCCTGCTGGGCCGCCGCCTTCTCGGCCGCCTCGCGCTCGGCCCGCGCGGCGGCGTCCCGCTGCCGCGTGGCCTCGTCGATGATGCGGGCGCGCAGGGCCTCACCGGGGTCGGTGGGCACGGGGGCGGCGGACGGCGCGACGTCGACGGAGGAGGCGGCCACCACGGCGGTCGGAGCCGTGGTCGAAACCGGCGCCAAGTCCGTGGCCGGAACCAAGTCCGTGGGCGGAGCCAAGTCGGGGTCCGGAGCCAAGTCCGTGGCCGTGGCCGTATCGGCGGCCGTGCTCACGGAGGTGTCGGGGGCCGACACGTCCCGTACCGCCGCGCCGAAGAAGTCACCGGTCGTGGGCAGCGCCGAGACGCCGGGGGAACCGGCGGGCGAGACCCCAGTCGAACTCGGGGGCAGGTCAAGGGAGTCGGGAATTTCCGGCAGGTCCGGGACCGCTATGGGCGCGGGTACGGCGTCGGCCGCGACGGCCACGCCCCCGGCCCCTACGGCGGCCATCGCGGCGACGCCGAGGACGGTCGAGCCACGGGCCACGGAGCCGACGGAGCGCTGGCGCGGAAGCCGGTGACGGTTCGCGCCCTGAACGCCGTACGCGCCGTATCCGCCCTGCGCGCCCACGGCACCGGCGTCGCCCTGGGCCGCGACGTACGCGGCGGCTTCGGCAGTGGCAGAGACAGAGGCAACAGAAGCAGAAGCAGTGGCTTCGGCAGAGGCGGCGGAATCCCCTGGAGAATTCCAGTCGTCCCACTCGCCGGGGGGATCGGCCGCTGGGGCCGCCGGGGCGGGAGCGTAGGCAGGCTGGTTGGACGCCACGCGGGCGCACTCCTTTCCTTCCTTGTCGCCTACCGGGTTAGCTGACGGGTTCGGAGCAGGAAGGTCTCCTACGGGCCTGGATGCTGCCCGATTCACCCCATTGGACCCCTCCCGTACGCCAGGGTGTGGCGAGCAGGAGGGCGGGTCCCCGGTTCCCGCGGACGGGATTCGGCAAGCGCGCGGTGCCGCCTCTGTGGCGGTGGTGACAACCGCGCTGCGTTATCGAACGTTAATAGAGCCGGGGTCGTTTTCCAAGCCGAATCAAAGAGTTGACGTCGGGAACCAAACGGTCACGGAGTGCGTGATACGGGTAAACCCGGCACCGGATGTGGCCGGGTAGTGATGTGAGTGTGTGTCAGTTGTTATGCACAGGGGGACGGTTCGATTACGTACGGTCAGGGCGCAGCGCCGATTCCGCGTGTATGGCTGTGTACGGCGTCGACCGACGGCCGGGGTCCGGCAGCCAAGCAACGGGCGGCGACGGGGCCGCCGCGGTCCCGCCACCGGTGTGGACCTCTGCCAATTCGCGAATCGCTTGGCAGGTCACGCACCCGGACCCCACCATGAGCAGGCCCCGCACTTCTGTCATGCACTCGTCCTCTCCATGACGCCCAAGGGAGCTTTTCATGGCACGCCCCAGCGACCCCCAAGTACCTGCGCCGTCAAGCCGGTTGAGCCCGGCCGGTGAATCCGGCCAGGTTGGGCGCGAAGTCGACGCCTCGGGCACGCTCGGGGTTACGTCCTCGGGTACGTCCGGGGGCACGCCCGGCGTGACGTCCACGGGTACGTCCGGGGTCGTGTCCGGGGTCCCGGTCCCGTCCGGGGTTGTCTCCGGCACCGAACCCACCGGCTCACCCGGGCGCATACCCGGCGCCCCCGCCGGGCCCCCGCTCGCGGCGGAGACGCCCACCCGGCGCTCGCTGCTGCGCGGCACCCTCGCCTTCGGGGCCGCCGTCACCGTCGGCGTCACGGCGGACCTGACGTCCGGGATCGGCCGCGCGTCGGCCGCCACCGTGGACTACCCGTCGGCCTCCTGGACCCCGGCCAGTTCCGGCAACTACACGGCGTCCAACCGTACTTCGACCTACCCGATCAACCTCGTGGTGATCCACGTCACCCAGGAGTCCTTCACCGACACCATCAGCCTCTTCCAGGACCCCTCCCACGCGGCGGCGGCCCACTACGTCGTCCGCTCGGGCGACGGCGCCATCGCCCAGTGCGTCCGCGAGCGCGATGTCGCCTGGCACGCGGGCAACTGGGACTACAACACCCGCAGCATCGGCATCGAGCACGAGGGCTGGGTCGACCAGCCCGCCTACTTCACCACCGCGATGTACCACTCCTCGGCCGCCCTCACCGCCGAGATCTGCGACAAGTACGGCATCCCCAAGGACCGCGACCACATCATCGGCCACGTCCAGGTCCCCGGCACCGACCACACCGACCCCGGACCCAACTGGGACTGGGTCCGCTACATCCGCCTGGTCAACGGCACCTGACGCCTCCGGCGCGGAATCGGCGCGGAATCGGCGCGGATTCCGGGGACGGTGCCCGAGCGCACGGCGGCCTTCACCTCGTGGACGTGGCCGCGTCCAGGGGAGGCAGGAGGTCGCCGTGGTGGAGGCGGAGGAGCCGGTCGTGGGCGGGGGTGAAGAGCGCGCGGCCGGTGTCCGGCGGTACGTCGCCGGGGCGGCCGGCGGGGGGAGTGCGGTGGCCGGGAGGGACGTGTGGCCCGTCGCGCGCAGGAGGCGGGCGAGTGCCTCTTCGCGCGCGGGGCCCGCCAGTTCCTCGTCGGTGATCACGCAGACCGCCGGGTGGCGGATGAGCCACTGGCTCCGGCGGGCCTCGTGCATGCCGGGGAAGCCGGGGTCGGTCAGCGCGAGGGTGATACGGGCGTCCAGCGTCGGCAGGGCGGTGAGGATGTCGCGGTAGACGAGGTGTTCCGGCAGGGAGCCCACCTGGCCCTCGGGCCGGGTGAGGGCGCGGATCTGGCTGATGATCCGGTCGCGGATGTCCCGGTGGTGGAAGACGATCGGCGGCCGTCCGCCGGAGTGCCAGACGCGCAGAAGGTCGGCGTCGGCCCGGCGCAGGTCCAGGCCGGTGACGTACCAACAGCCCCTGCCCGGAAGCAGATCGAGCAGTTCGGCGGCGGGCAGCCGGGCCAGCCGGGCTTCGGCGCCGGGGTCCACGGGTGAGCCGTGCGTGACCGGCTGGCCCAGGCGCGTCCACCACACCCGCCACAGGGCGCTGACCGCCTCGTGAAAAGCGGGCTCCGCATTCGGGTTCGGACTCGGATTCGGGTTCAGCAGGCGGGCGGCCCTCTCGGGACCGTAGGCGGCCGTGAGCAGCGAATACACCTCGCCAGGACCGGGCTGCCGCGGCCCGGCCGACTGATCTCCGCTCATCGTGCCGAGCGAGGCATACCCGAGCGCGCCGGTGATCCCGGCCACCACCGGCGTCCCACTGCCCGGCAAAGACACGACGATCAAGTGGGCAGCGGACATGTAACTCTCCGAAGAAGTCGGGGCGGGCCGGGCTTGATGCCCGGCGATGAGCGCGCCATGGCGGGGGTACGTGGGCGCGTGGCGCTCACGGCCACGGGGCCCGGTCGCGGGTACGTGACCACCCGCGTGTGGCCGACCGGTATGCGGGCCGCACGGGAGTACGTTGCGCGTGGTGCACGCGGGTGCGCGGCCAAACGGTGGGTCGCCACCCGCGACGGGCCACCAGTACGCGAGTCACACCGACGTACGTAGCGCGTGGTGCCCGCGCCCGCACCCGCGCGGCTGGTGCGGCCGCCCGGTCGGAGCCACCCTGGGCGTGGCGCGCACGCACGAGTAAGGCCGCCGGGACACGGCCAGGCGTGCGGCGCACGGGGACGCGCGGGGCGAGGGGCGGTCGGCCGCCCGGGCGGACGGGACGGCCACGGACGGCGCGGGGGTACGCGGTCGGCGGTGTGGCGGTCACGCCGGAGTAGGTGGCGGTCGGCGGTCGGCCGCCGGGTCAGCGGAGACGACCGGGCCGCCCGGCGTAAGGAGAAGGTCTTCGTATACGTGGTGGCGGCGGGCCGTGACGCGGTCGTGGAGCAGGGCGGCGGCGCGGGCGGGTTCTCCGGCGTCCGCGAGGGCGCGGGCGAGGGTGTCGTGGATGATCTCGCGCTCCACGCGCACCCCGCCGATCCGGTCCGCCGCCTCGCCCAGGTCGGTGAGGAGGTCGGCCGCCGCCCGGGAGCGGCCCGCGGTGATCTCCGCCAACGCCCGTACCACCGGGGCCAGTACGTCGCGGAACTCCGTGCGCGGGTCGGCGGCGGCGCGGCGGGCCAGGGCGTGCAGGTCGTCGGTCGCGGCCTCCACGGCCAGGGCGAGGGCGAGGTTGAAGGTGTGGAAGACCTCCGCCATGCCGCCCGGTCCGGCCAGCAACTCCCGTACGTGCGCGGGGTCGTTGCGCCCGGCCGGTTCCTGTCCGGCCAGCAGCAGGCGCCAGTTGGTCGCGGCCCGCATGCCGACGTCGGACCTGGACAGGGCCGCGTCCGCGCGGCGACGGGCGTCGGCGAAGTCGCCGCAGGCGATGGACTGGAGCGCGGCGTGCCAGGTGAGATGGCGCGACTGCACCGCGCGGGGGTCCGCCGCGAGCCACGCGTCGAGGAATTCCGTGCCCGCCCGCCCGGTGCCCAACTCGTGCTCGGCGTGGGCGAGGGCGTGGGCGGCGACGCCCGAGCGCGGGCAGATTTCCAGGGCGCGTACCGCGAGCCGGTGGGCGTCGCGTACCCGCCCCTGCTCGGCGCGGGCGGCGGCCAGCCAGCTCGTCCAGGGCCAGTTGGCGGGGCCCGCGAGGGCGGCCTGTTCCTCGACGAGGGCTTCGCCCCGCGCGCGTCCGGCCGGGTCCGCGTCCGCGGCGAAGGCGCCGAGCATGAGCCCGGCGACCTCGTCGGCCGGCCACCGGGCGAAGTGCGCCACCAGGTGGTCCGCGGTGAGCGCGTACTGCCGGTGCGTGAAGAGGAACACGCCGTACACCACGCTCGCCTCGCGCTCGCCGGCCGCCTGCGCGTCGCGGTACGCGACGGCCAACTCCGCCTTCAGCTCCGCGTCGCCGAGGCCGTCGCCGGTCGCCAGGGTGAGCAGCGCACGGGCCAGGCCGCAGTCCGGTTCCGAGGCCGCCCACCGGCGGAGCGACGGCAGCGCCTGCCCGCTGAGGGCGAGCAGTTCGGCCACCGCCCGGTCGCCGGGCGCGGCACTCGCGGCCACACCCGTACCGACACCCGGCGCAGCGCACGTACCCCCGCCCGTACCAACGCCCGCCACCGTAACCACCGTTGTGCCCGCCGTTGCCGTCATCCGACCGGCCGCCGCTCGCCGCTCCGCCGCTCCCGCCCGGGTCAGACGGACGACATGAAGACGGCGGTGCAGACGATCCCGCTGCCGCCGCAGTGGTTGCGCGGCAGGCTGAGCGGCAGACCGGTCTGGTTGCCGCCGCCCACCCCGCTGCCCGCGACCGTCGCGCCCGCCGACCGCACGCCGTGGTCCTGGTTGACGCAGGCGTTGCCGAACACCGCGTCGCCCACCCCGAGGACGCTCGCGTGCGCGACACCGGCCGGAAGCAGCGCCGCTCCCGCGACCGCGCCCAGCACGGCGGCCCGCGCGCCCAGTTTGCCCACGCCGCCGACCATGTCCCGCACCTCTGCGCCCATCACGCACCTCCTTGGTCCGGGACCGAGTCCCGCCGCTGACACCGACCATGCCCGCCGCATATTCGCGGGGCCACGCCCTGGTCAACGAGCCACCGCCGGAACTGACACGTAGCGGCGGCGATCACGGAACACCCCGAAGGACGCACGTCGGGCCTCGGCGGCGCGGGCCCGAAATCCAGCGGGCCAACGGCTCAGCGGCTCAGCGGCTCAGCGCCCTAGCGACTCAGCGGCTCAGCGGCTCAACGTGATGACCGGAATCGTGCGCCCCGCACGCTGCTGGAAGTCCGCGAAGAACGGCGCCGCGCGCAACTGCTGCGCCCAGAGCCGGTCGCGCTCCGCGCCCTCGGTGATGGTGGCGGTGACGTCGAAGGACTCGGTGCCGACCTCGACGTGGGCGGCGGGGTAGGCGCGGAGGTTGTAGAACCAGTTGGGATGAGTGGGACGGCCCCCGTTGGCGGCGAAGACGACGAGGTCCGGGCCGTCCGTGGCGTAGGCCATCGGGGAGGTGAGGCGGCGGCCGGTACGGGCGCCGGTGGTGGTGAGGAGCAGCAGAGGGAGACCTCCGCCGCCCAACTGGCCTCCGTTGGCGCGGAATTGGTCAATGATTAACTGATTGCGCTCGACTCGCTCTGACACCGGCCCGGTCCTCCAGGATGTCGCCGACGCCCCCGTTGGGCGTTACGCCGGGTCCGAACCTACCCGCACCGACACGTGCGCCGTGGGCCGTACGGCCGACGGCCTCGTATCGGCTACGACCAGGTGTCCGCGTCGCCGCCGACCCACTGGATCAGGTCGGTCTCCTCGACCTCTATGTCGTCCAGACCGGCGCGGCGGAGGAATTCGACGAGGTCGGCTATGCGGTGGGCGCGGCCCACGTCGGTGCCGCGGATGGTGACCCGCCGCCCGCCGCCGGGGCCCGGCGGGTGCACGGTGATCGGCGGAGTGTCCATGACACCAGCCTGCCCCGCCTGCCCCGGGTCCGCACCCCGGATCAGCCGCGACCCGACCGGCCCGGCCCGCCGCCCGACCCCGGACCCGGCACCCGCCCCGATTCCGCACCCGATTCCAGACCCGATTCCAGACCCGGTTCCGCGCCCGGTTCCGGTCCCGGCTCCCGCCCCGCGCCCCCTGCGGCCTCGGCCGCCAGTCCGTCCAGCACCGGCAGCCCCGCCACCAGCAGCCCCCTGCCGTACGACCGCCGCCCGCCCGCCTCCAGCAGGCGCCACAGGCCGGGGTTGGCCGCGAGCACGCGCGGGTCGAAGGCGGCGCGCCCGCCCTCGGCGTCGATGAGGACGAGCCGGGGGGTGCGGCCGGGGAAGAGGTGGATACGGACCAGGCGGTCGGTACGGACGCGGTGGCCGCGCAGCACGCCCCGCACCCGGAGCCAGCCGTCACCCGCCGTGACCAGGGGCGGACACAGCGCCCCGAAGACGGCGGCGGCCAGCGCGGTCCAGAACGCGGCCCGCACGGGGTCGAGGGTGCCCAGCGCCCAGTCCGCCGCGGTCAGCGCGGCGAGCAGGCCGCCCGCCACCCCGAGGGCGACCCGGAATCCGGCGCGCCATCCGTGGTCGTACGCCGTCGCGGGCCGATGGACGCGCACCTGACCGGGCAGCCGCCCGTACGCGGATACGTGCGCTGATACGTGCGCGGCGCCGCGCGGGCGCGGGCGTCCGTACGCCGAACCGGGCCCGTACCCGGCCGCGGGCCCGTACCCGTGCCCGGCCGCGGGCGCGTGCCCGGCCGACACCGGGGAAGCCCCCGACCGCGCCGTCTCGACCGCCTCGCCGTATCCCATGTCTCCGACGCTACGAGCGTCCGGCGGCCCCGTACCGACCGCTGACGTGGCCCTGACGCGCCCGCCCGCGGTCTTGACGCGACCCTGACGCCGCGCCGCCGCGCCCCCCGCGACCCCGACGCCAGCCCGCCGCGCCCACACGACCGCGACGCCGGGCCCCCGGACACCAGCCCGCCCTCGCTCACCCGGCTGCCGTAATCGTTCGCGCGCCGCCCCGCTGACCTGCGGCGCGGCCGTACACCCCGGCAGAGCCCGGCAGGACACGGCCTGCGCCGTCAAGACGGTGTCAACGTGGCCGTCCGCCGCGCCAGGGAAGCGTTAACAGCGCCGGACGGGCCCCGGTCAGGCCGTCTCATGAGCGATGTCCTTCCGTTCACCTCTCCACACGATCCGGGGTTCTCGCCCATGTCCGATGTTGTCTTCGTCCTCGTGACGGTCGCGGTGTTCGCCGTGCTCGCCCTGGTGGTCAAGGGGGTCGAGAAGCTGTGAGCGCCGAGAACGTCGTCGGCCTCGTCGTGGCTGCCTGCCTGCTCGTCTACCTCGTGCTGGCCCTGATCTTCCCGGAGAAGTTCTAGTGAACGACACTCTCGCGGGCTGGCTCCAGATCACCGTCCTGATCGCGGCACTGGCGCTGTCCTACCGCCCGCTGGGCGACTACATCGCCCGCATCCTCACCACCGCCAAGCACCTGCGCGTCGAGCGCGGCATCTACCGGCTCGGCGGCGTCGACGGCGACGCGGACCAGAAGTGGTCGGCGTATCTGCGGGGCGTGCTGGCGTTCTCCGTGGTGTCCGTGCTCTTCCTCTACGCCTTCCAGCGGCTTCAGAACCACCTGTTGCTGTCGCTGGGCTTCGCGCCGGTCAAGGCCGACCAGGCGTTCAACACGGCCGCCTCGTTCGTGACGAACACCAACTGGCAGTCGTACTCGGGCGAGGTGACGATGGGTCACCTCGTCCAGATGACGGGTCTGGCGGTGCAGAACTTCGTGTCGGCCGCCGTAGGCATCGCCGTGGTCGCCGCCCTCATCCGCGGCTTCACGCGCCGCAGGACGGACCGGGTCGGCAACTTCTGGGTGGACCTGACGCGGATCGTCGTACGGCTGCTGGTGCCGATGGCGTTCGTCTTCGCGATCGTGCTGGTCGCGGCGGGCGCGGTGCAGAATCTGCACGGCGTCCACGAGATCACCACGCTGATCGGCGACAAGCAGTCGATCACCGGCGGTCCCGTGGCCTCGCAGGAGGTCATCAAGGAACTGGGCACCAACGGCGGCGGGTTCTACAACGCCAACTCCGCCCACCCCTTGGAGAACCCCAACGGGATCTCCAACATCCTGGAGATCTACCTGCTGTTGGTGATCTCCTTCTCGCTGCCGCGCACCTTCGGCAAGATGGTCGGCGACCACCGCCAGGGGTACGCGATCCTCGCCGTGATGGGTCTGATCTGGGCCGCGTCGGTGGCGCTCATTACCGTCAACGAGCTGCACAGTGTGAGCAGTTCGGCCGGTCACGCGGCGGGCGGGATGATGGAGGGCAAGGAACAGCGGTTCGGGATCTGGGCGTCGACGCTCTTCGCGGCCTCGACCACGCTGACCTCGACCGGCGCCGTCAACTCCTTCCACGACTCGTTCTCGCCGGGCGGCGGCGGCATGACGATCTTCAACATGATGCTCGGCGAGATCGCGCCCGGCGGTACCGGCTCCGGTCTCTACGGCATCCTGATCCTCGCGGTCATCGCGGTGTTCGTGGCCGGGCTGATGGTCGGCCGCACGCCGGAGTACCTGGGCAAGAAGCTCGGCGCGCGCGAGATGAAATTCGCGTCGCTGTACATCCTGGCCACGCCCGCGGTCGTCCTGATCGGCACCGGTACGGCGATGGCGCTGCCCGGCGAGCGCGCCGCGATGCTCAACTCCGGTCCGCACGGCTTCTCCGAGGTGCTGTACGCCTTCACCTCGGCCGCCAACAACAACGGCTCGGCGTTCGCGGGCCTCAGCGTCAACACCGAGTGGTACAACACCGCGCTCGGTCTGGCGATGCTCTTCGGCCGCTTCCTGCCGATGATCTTCGTGCTGGCGCTGGCCGGTTCGCTCGCCGGACAGCAGCCGGTGCCCGTCACCGCGGGCACGCTGCCCACCCATCGGCCGCAGTTCGTCGGCCTGCTCACGGCCGTGATCATCGTGGTCGTCGGCCTCACCTACTTCCCCGCACTCTCGCTGGGCCCGCTCGCGGAAGGTCTGCACTGATGTCCGTCACCACTGACAGGCCGCCGTCCCCCTCGGGGGGCCACGGCGCCGCGGCGGCGCAGCCGTCGCACCGGATCTCCGGCGGGCTGCTCGATCCCAAGCAGTTGCTGATCTCGCTGCCCGACGCGTGCCGCAAGCTCGACCCGCGTGTCATGGCCAGGAACCCGGTCATGTTCGTGGTCGAGGCGGGCGCGGTGCTGACCACGCTCTCCGCGATCAAGGACCCGAGCATCTTCGCCTGGGTGATCACCGCGTGGCTCTGGCTGACCGCCGTCTTCGCCAATCTGGCGGAGGCCGTCGCCGAGGGCCGCGGCAAGGCGCAGGCGGAGACGCTGCGGCGTACGAAGACCGAGACGGTGGCGCGTCGGCTGGCCAACTGGAGTCACGGGCAGGGCACTTCCGCCGCGGGGTCCGCGGGGGCGGTCGCCGAGGAGCCCGTGCCCGCCGCCGAACTCCGGCTCGGCGACCACGTGGTGGTCGAGGCCGGGCAGATCATCCCCGGCGACGGTGACGTCGTCGAGGGCATCGCGTCGGTGGACGAGTCCGCGATCACCGGTGAATCGGCTCCCGTCATCCGGGAGTCGGGCGGTGACCGGTCGGCGGTGACGGGCGGCACCCGCGTGCTGTCCGACCGTATCGTCGTCAAGATCACCTCCAAGCCGGGCGAGACGTTCATCGACCGGATGATCGCCCTGGTCGAGGGCGCGTCACGGCAGAAGACGCCGAACGAGATCGCGCTGAACATCCTGCTGGCCTCGCTGACCGTCGTGTTCCTGCTGGCCGTCGTCACGCTCCAGCCGATGGCGATCTACGCGGGCGCCGAGCAGTCCATCGTGATCCTCGTCGCGCTGGTCGTGGCGCTCATCCCGACCACGATCGGGGCGCTGCTGTCCGCGATCGGCATCGCGGGCATGGACCGGCTGGTGCAGCGCAATGTGCTGGCCATGTCGGGCAGGGCCGTCGAGGCGGCGGGCGACGTCAACACCCTGCTGCTCGACAAGACCGGCACCATCACCCTCGGCAACCGGCAGGCCGCCGAGTTCCTGCCGCTGGGCGGCGCCGACATCGGCCGGCTGGCCGACGCGGCGCAGCTCTCGTCGCTGTCGGACGAGACGCCCGAGGGACGGTCCGTCGTGGTGCTCGCCAAGGAGCGGTACGCGCTGCGCGCGCGGGCCGAAGGGGAGCTGCCGCACGCGGAGTTCGTGCCGTTCACGGCGCAGACCCGGATGAGCGGCGTCGACCTCGTCGAGGACGGCGGCCAGCGGTCGCTGCGCAAGGGCGCGGCCTCCGCCGTCATCCGGTGGATCCGCGACGCGGGCGGACAGCCGAGCCCCGAGGTCGGCGAGATCGTGGACGGCATCTCGGCGAGCGGCGGCACACCGCTGGTCGTCGGCGAGATCGTGCGCCGCGACGGCGGGACGACCGCGACCGTGCTCGGCGTGATCCACCTCAAGGACGTCGTCAAGGCCGGGATGCGCGAACGCTTCGCGGAGCTGCGGACGATGGGCATCCGCACGGTGATGATCACCGGCGACAACCCGATGACGGCCAAGGCCATCGCGGAGGAGGCGGGCGTGGACGACTTCCTCGCCGAGGCCACCCCCGAGGACAAGATGGCGCTCATCAAGCGGGAGCAGGCGGGCGGCAAGCTCGTCGCGATGACCGGCGACGGTACGAACGACGCGCCCGCGCTCGCGCAGGCAGACGTCGGCGTGGCCATGAACACCGGCACCTCGGCCGCCAAGGAGGCCGGGAACATGGTGGACCTGGACTCCAACCCGACCAAGCTGATCGAGATCGTCGAGATCGGCAAGCAACTGCTCATCACCCGTGGCGCGTTGACGACCTTCTCGATCGCCAACGACGTGGCGAAGTACTTCGCGATCATCCCCGCGATGTTCACCGTCGCCTATCCGGGCCTGGACAAGCTCAACGTCATGGGCCTGCACAGCCCGCAGTCGGCCATCGCCTCCGCGATCATCTTCAACGCGCTGATCATCGTCGCGCTGATCCCGCTCGCGCTGCGCGGTGTCCGCTACCGGCCGTCGTCCGCCGCCGCCCTGCTCAACCGCAACATCTGGGTCTACGGACTCGGCGGCCTCGCCCTGCCGTTCATCGGCATCAAACTCATCGACCTGATCATCCAGTTCATCCCCGGACTGCGCTGACCGCCGCCTCCGGGCGAGCGACACCTCTTCACGAAAGGAAGGTGCGACACGATGTTCACGTTCCACTCCAGCGCGGTCCGCAGGCACCTCTCGGCGCTCCGCGTCCTGCTGCTGATGACCGTGATCGCGGGGATCGTCTACCCGCTGGCCGTCACGGGCGTCGCCCAAGTCGCCTTCAGCGACCGGGCGAACGGCTCCGAGGTCACGCAGAACGGCCAGGTCGTCGGGTCCCGGCAGATCGGGCAGAGCTTCGACCTGCCGAAGAAGAACCCCGACGACGCCGACGAGGCGGCCCGTCCGGACCCCAAGTGGTTCCAGCCGCGCCCGTCGGCCGGCGGCTACGACCCGCTGGCCTCGGGCGCGTCCAACCTCGGCCCCAACGACCCGGGCCTGGTCAAGACGATCGAGCAGCGCCGCAAGGACGTCGCCGCCTTCGACGGTGTCGACCCGGCCTCGGTCCCGGTCGACGCGGTGACCGCCTCCGGCTCCGGCCTGGACCCGGACATCTCGCCCGCGTACGCGTACGAGCAGGTGAACCGGGTCGCCAAGGCCCGCGGGCTCTCCGCGGACGCGGTACGCGAACTGGTGGCCGACCATGTGTCGGGGCGCGAGCTGGGCTTTCTCGGCCAGAAGCACGTCAATGTCCTCGACCTCAATCGCGCGTTGGCGTCGCGGCACTGAACCCGTGGCGATCGGCGTACAGAGATCCGTACCGAGATCCGTACCGAGATCCGCGGAGAGATCCTTCCGGGTATTTCCCGGGTGCGCCGTCAGCCCTCCGGTATACGCTTCCGCCGAAACGGATGCGCGTGCCGGGGGGCTTTCGCATTCTCGGGGCAGGGGGGAGGGCCATGACGGACCGGCTCAGTGTGCGGAGCGTTCTCGGGCGGGTCGAGGCCATTGAGGACTGGCTGCTGACCTCGGAGGAATGGGGTGCGGTGGGGGCCGCGCTGGACGCGTTGAGTACGGCGCTGGCGGACGGGAGCGAGGAGGGCGTGCGCGACGCGCTCGGCGCGCTCCAGAGGCTGGAGGAGTCGCGGCGCGCGCTGGCGCGTCCCGGCCCGGTGAAGTCCTTCATCCCGCAGCGGCAGCGCGAGCAGCGCAACATCCTCGTGCGGCGGCTCACGTTGGACCTGAGCAGCGAGGACCGGGGCCCGGCGGCCGGGCCTTCGACGGGCGGTCCCTCGTCGACCGGCCCCGCCGCCTGATGCGCGGCATCGTCAAACCGGCCCTGCTCATCGCCTGCTTCGCCCCGACCGCCTCCGCCGACGACGAATCCGCACATGCCTATCTCAACGATCTCTGGCAGGCGTGCCGGGCGCTCGGCATGACATCGCCGATTACCGGACTTCCGTTTCACGCGGCCCGCTTACCGGCCATTCCCGGCCATACGAAGGACCTGGAAATCCTCGCGGCGGCCGAACGCGGCGGCGCGACCTCCGTTCACTCCGCCTTCGTCTTCGCGGAACACGACACCGTTGGCCTGATCGCGCTGCTCGCCCCGAATGACACCCATTCCGGCCTCGAACAGTGGAATGACCTGCTGACCGAATGGAACACGGCGGTCGCGAGCACCGGACGGCCGGGCGCCGGGCCCCCGCCGGACGGAATCCTCGGCGAATTCCGCGTCTTCGAGGCATTGCGCCGGCGCACTGTCGGCGTGAACGACCACACGGTGTGCGAGGAGATACGCCGGTACGGCCCGCCGGTGCCGGGACCGGGTTCCGTCAGCGGTACGGGGTCGGTCAGCGGTACGGGCTCCGGCGCTACGGGTTTCGGCGCTACGGCCTCGGGCTCGGGCCGCGACGGCGCCTGGTGGCGCGGCTTCGACCGTACCGACCACGGCTTCGACGTGTGGCGGCCCGAGGAGGACCCGGCGCACGACGCCGTCTCCCACCTCTACGTGCTCGCCCCGGCCGCGCTGGAGGCCGAGTTGGACGCCTGGGCGTGGGCCGTGGACGGCGAGAGCGGACTGCGGCCGCTGACCCGCTATCTGCTGCACACCTCGAAACTGCGGTACGAGGCACGGCAGTACGCGGCCGACGAGCCGGTGCACGTACGGGTGGAAGTGAGTGAGCGTCATACGCGCGAGCTGTTGCGGGAGTTGGAGCCCGCGGCTTCCGGGCAGCCGATCGCGCTCGGCCGGGTGCTGCGCGCGGCGGCGCTGCTGGACGGGACGCAGCTCGGCGCGCAGGGCATGACGTGGACGATCACCGGGCTGCGGCAGTTGAGCCGTACGGTCGCCATCGCCGCCGCCAACATGCGCATCCACGCGCCCGTCGTCCACCGCCGGGGCCCGGGCGCGTCCTGGCCCGAGGCCGACCTCGCGGCGGCCGAGGCGCTGATCGCGCAGGCCGAGAGCGACCAGGTGTATCTGGAGACGACGCGCGAACGCGCCGAGGCGGCACGGGCGTTGGCGACCACCATCGTGGACCGCGCCTTCGACGACCGGCGCGGGAAGCTGACGCTCATCCAGGGCTCGGTGCTGGGCGCGGCGGCCACCGCGCTCGCCGCCGTCCAGTCGTTCTCGTACCACGTACCGCTCTCCCGCTTCCTCCAGTCCCCCACCATCGCCGTGCTCACCGCGCTCGCCCTGGCGCTGCCGCTGACCGTGCTGCGCTGGGCGGGGGTCAGGGCGACCACCTCGTACGCGTGGCTGGTCAGTTGGGCGGCCGGGCTGGTCGGCGCGTCCCTGTGCTGGCTGGTGACCGTCCTGGTCCGCCGCCACCTCGATCTCGGACCGCTCCCCGTCGCCGTGACACTGCCCTGCGCCGTGGTGTCGGGGCTGATCGCGTACGGCGCATCCCGCTGGCTCACCCGACGGCACCGAGGTTTCCCATGACATCCGCGTCACCCTCCCCAGAAGGCGCCTTAGGCCAGGCGTCCCGCCCCGCCCCCGGCGGCCGATCCGCCTCCTCCGCCATCCGCGCCTTCGTCGAGACGCTGGACGTCGAGGACCTGATCACCCGCTTCGACGTCGACTTCGACATCCCCATGCGCCAGTCCGACGCCGTCGGCATGCTGCGGCTCGCGGACGCGCACAGCCCGGCCCCCGGCGGCGGCACGCGGACGACCGCGCGGCGCGTCGGCGCGTACTGGTGCGAGATCGTCCGGGCGGACATGGCGTACGAGCCGCTGACCGGCCTCCAGCTCATCGACGCGTCCAGGGCCGACGCCGAGGGGCTCCTGGCGCGCCTGGCGCAGGCGCCCGACGAGTTCGCCTCCTACGCGGTGGCCCGCTGGTACGACGGCGTCGGCCGTATCCGGTACCGGCTGGGCGACTTCACCCCGGCCAGGATCGCCTTCGGCACGGCCGTGCGCACGGCCGTGACGGCCGGGCTGTGGTGGGTGCTGCCCGACCTGCGGAGCAATCAGGCGCGCGCCGCCTTCGAGGAGCGCAGCCAGACCGCGCGCGACCGCCCGGGAGGCACCGACGCGCACGGTCTCGTACCGGAGCTGGAGGCGCTGTGCGCCGATGTCCGCGCCGGTCTGGCGGAGTTCGGGATCGCGCTGCCCACCTCGCCCGACGCGCCGCCCCGGCACCGGGAGTTCCTGCGCGGCTACGCGAACGCCCTGCACAATCTGGCGACGGCGGTACGGCAGGACGGCGACGCGGGCCGGGCGCTGGAGGTCATCGGCGAGTCGCTGGTCGTCAGTCGGGCCCTCGGCGACTCCTACCGGGTCGCCCAGTCGGCGAATCTGAGCGCGCAGTGCGACCCCGCGAACGCCGTCGCGTACTACGAGGACCTGCTCGACCAGCCCTGGGCGCGCGGTGCCCGGATCGCCCGGCAGAATCTCGCGATCAGGAGGGGCGGCCCCGAGGGGCTGGCCGAACTGGCGGCGCTGCTGGACGAGTTGGAGCAGGACGACAGCGGTATCGGCCGGCAGACCGGGATGGACGTCGACTTCTACGCGTACACGGTGCGCGGCTACGCGCGGGTGGCGGGGCAGCTCCCCGAGGACAGCCGTCCCGCCGACGTCCTGGACCGCCGTCTGACGATGGCCAGGACCGTACGCGGCGCGGTCGCGCTGCCGGTCTACAAGCGGGCCTACGCGCGGCACATGCGGCCCGCGTACCTCCAGGCCATCGCGGCGCGGGTCGAGACGGGCGACGGGTCGCGGGAGAATCTGGAGCAGATCCTGTCGCTGGTCGAGGAGTCCTCGGGGCGTGAACTGCTCGACCTGCTCGGCTCCTCACGGCCGCCGCTGCTCGCGCCGCCGACGGCCCGTCAGGCGGGCGCCGAGGTAGCCGAGTCCGGGGCGGAGCCGTCGCCTGGCACGGGGCGGCGCGCCGCTCCCGGCACCCTGGCGGACGAGGAGGCGGAGCGGCTGCGGACGCTGATCGTGCGGCGCGAGCAGGAGTACGAGGAGTGGTTCCTCCAGCACCCGCTCACCTCGGTCACGCACGACGAGGACATCGCCCACCAGCTCGTGCAGTACACCCTCAACCACCAAGGGTCCTGTGTGGTGCGGTACTTCAGCTACGTGGCGCCGGACGGGGTGCGCCGCGACGGCGGCGCGGGTGCCGCCGTCGCGGACCGGCTCGGGGTCATGGTGTGCCGCGACGGCCTGCTGACGCTGCTGCCCGCCGTCCCGTACGACGACGTGACCGCGCTGGCGCGGGAGGTGACCGCCGACCTGGAGGCGGGCGCGCCCGGCGCCGAGACCTGCCACCGGATCTGGGACCTGCTGATCGCGCCGGTCTGGGAACACGCCACGCGCGGCGGCCCGTTGACGCATCTCACGATCGTCCCGACCGACGACCTCTTCGCGATGCCGCTGCATGTCGCGACCGAGCGCGGCGACGCCCGGCCGCTGGCGGCGCGCGTACCGCTGTCGCACTCGGTGAGCGTCGCGGCCTTCGTGACCCGTGGACGGCACCTGCTCAAGCGGCAGTTGGCGGAGCGGGACGACGACTTGGCGGCGCTGCTGGTGACGGACGCGCACGCGACGGGCCGCGAGGTCGTCGGCACCGGCTGGCCGCCGGACCACATCGTGCTGGCCGGTGACGTCTTCGGCGGCTTCCCCGACCCCACGACGGCCCCCGGCGCCGCGCAGCGGCACCCGGCCGACTGGTCGGGGGTGGCGGCGCTCGTGGAGTGCAAGCCCGAGTTCTTCGTCTACGCCGGGCACGGCACGTACGTGGACACCGCCGAGGGCGCGGGGCCGCTGCTCAACCTCGGCCAGGAGGACGTCCTCACGCAGTTCGACCTCGCCCTGCACCTGAGCCTGCCGCGCAACAAGCTGACCGTGCTCGGCGCGTGCCTCGCGGGCCAGGGCATGCGCTCGGACGGCGGTGACGTCCTGGGCTTCATGCGGTCGCTGATGGTCAGCGGCGCGGGCGCGATCGGCGTCCCGCTGTGGAAGGTCCTCGACACCACGATGGTGGCCACCGTGCGCGCCCTGCTGCGCGAGAGCCGCCGCGTGCTGGGCCCCGGTCCGGCCGGCACCGGCGTCTTCGACGTGGTCGAGGCCCTGCACCGGCACTACCGGCAGGACATCGAGACGTACGACGGGCTCGCCGCGCGCGTCGAACGCCTGCCGCTGGCGCTGTACTTGTGAATCTATGATCGGGCCAGGCGACGGCCGGGAGGCCGCCGATCACCGACGACGGGGCAGGAGACGGGGATGGGCATCGCCGAGGACGAGACGTCGGACAGCGGTTCCAGCGGCGCGGAGGGGTCCGCCTCCGCCGCCGACAGGGCCGACGCCGCCCGTGAGGCCGACCGGGTCCGGGAGCGGCGCCGCGCCCGGCTGGCGGCGTACGACGAACTGCGTTCCCTGCGGCCCGAGTTGTTCGAGAATCCGCCCGGTGCGGCCGTCGAGATCCTGCTCGACAGCGCGGACCAGGACGAAGTGATGCGGCAGACGGCCGAGTCGGCGGTCGCCTGCGGCCTGTCGGAGGACGTCGGGGACATCGGCGTGGTCTACCGGGACCCGTATCTGCGGCTGGTGCGCGACGCGGTCCGGTTCAGGAGCGGGCGGCTCGGTACGTACATCCGCGCGGTGGGCGACACCGCGATCGGCGGGGCCGCCGCGCTGCCGGTGCTCAGCGACGGGCGGATCGTCCTGCTCCACCACTTCCGGCACGCCACCCGCGCCTGGCACTGGGAGATCCCGCGCGGCTTCGGGGACGCGGGCGAGGGCGGCGAGGCGACCGCGCGGCGCGAGGCCCGCGAGGAGCTGGGCTGCGAGGTCCGCGAGGTCGTGCACCTCGGCGCCTTCGTCTCCGACTCCGGACTCAGCTCGATCGCCGACCAGTTGTACCTCGCGCGCGTCGACGCGGACGACTTCAGCGAGGAGCCGGACGAGGGCGCGCTGGAGGAGGGCATCGCCCGGAGGCTGGCGCTGACCCCCGAGGCGTTCCACACCATGCTGGTGGACGGCGCGATCTCGGACGGTTACACGCTGTCGGCGTACGGACTCGCCACGGCGCGCGGGCTGTTGGAGCGGCCGGGCGGCTGACGCGTACGTACCCGTGACGCATGAGGCAGGGCGTGACCTGAGGCATCCGGTGTGACAGGCGGTGAGCGATGTCACCGGCGGAGTGCGCCCGGCGCGAGCCCTTGCGCGTACGCCCTCTGGTGGAGCGGCATTTCCCGTTCCGCTTGCGCGGACACCGCGAGTGACGGTGGACTGTACGCCTGCCCCGCCACGACCACCCGGAGGGCTCATGCCGACGTCTCGCGGTCTCGACGTCTCGTCGTACCAGGGCAATCAGGACTGGAAGGCCCTGGCCCGGAGCGGCATCACCTTCGCCTTCGCCAAAGCGAGCGAGGGCGAGCACACCAAGGACAGCGCTTTCGCCACGCACATCGCGGGCATCATCGGCGCCGGACTCGTGCCGGGCGCCTACCACTTCGGCTGGCCGAACCAGAACGCGGCCACGGAGGCCGCCAATTACGTCGCCGCCGTGAAGTCCCATGCCAGAAAAGGCTTCCTGCACGTCCTGGACCTGGAGCGCCGTTCGGACGGCGCCAACTACTCGGGCCGTACCGCCGCCCAGATCCGCGCCTACGCGCAGACCTGGATCACCGCCGTACAGAAGGCGTTCCCCGGACAGCGCGTCGGCGTCTACACCTCCGCCGACGACATCGCGGCCAAGCACCTGCCCGCCAATTCGGCCTTCCTCTGGTACCCGGCGTATCCGGCGGGCGCCATGTCGTACGCCGACGCGGAGAAGCGCGCCCAGCCGTCGCCGTCCGGACTGCGCCCGCTGTTCTGGCAGTTCACCAGCACTCCCACCGACCGCAATCTCGCCTATCTCTCCCCCGCCGCCCTGCGCGCGTGGGCGAGCGGCACCCCGGAGGACGACATGCCCGATCCCAAGGACCTGTGGGCCTACAAGGGCCAGATCAACGGCAAGGCCGACCCGCACGACGCGTACAGCTATCTGCGCGGCACCAACGCCGACGTGAAGACGCTGATCACGCGCCTGACCGCGCTCACCGCCACCGTCAACACCCTCGCGCAGGCGCTGGCCACCGCGAATCCGGCGCTGGACACGGACACCCTGGTGTCGAAGGTGCACCAGGCCATCGACGACGCGGTGGCGGCGGACGCGGCCCCGGAGTAGCCCCCGGCGGCCCCGCCCCTCGGCCCGCCCCTGCCACTTGTCCCGATTCGGTGTCCCGTAACGGCGCTTTGTGGGGCCCGAGTTGCGCGCGGGGTCCTCCGCCAGGTATCCACAAGCGGTGATGCTGCGGGGGAAGGTGACACCATGGCCATGGCTGGACTGACGGCTGCCTGGAAGCGGTCCGCGCCGGGACGGCTGTGGAAGCAGGCCACCCACATAGAGTTGATGCACCGTTCGATGGGCTTCGCCGCGCTCGGCTTCGTCACGCTGATGCCGCTGCTGGTCGTGGTCGCCGCCGCGACGCCGTGGGAGAACCGGCCCGGCTTCGCGCAGTGGGTCGTCGACGGCATGGGCCTGAACGCGGACGGTTCGCACAGCGTCCGCAGCCTGTTCGCGGCGCCGCGCAACATCCTGAGCGCCACCAGCGCGTGGAGCCTGGCCTCGCTCGCCTACTTCGGCCTCACCTTCGTGGCGAGCGTCGAGACCGGCTACCGCAAGATCTGGGACCTGCCGTCCGGGCCGTGGCACCGCGACGTGCGGCGCGCGGTGTGGCTCGCGGTGCTCACCGCCTATCTGTTCTGCGAGTCGCAGAGCGCCGCGCTCATGGGCAGCGGGCTGCTGCGCGGCGGCGTACGCATCGTCCTCACCTTCGTCCTCGGCGTCGTCTTCTTCGCCTGGGGCCAGCGCTTCCTGCTCGGCGGCGGCGTGGACGTCCGCACCGCCCTGCCCGGCGCCGTGTTCACCATGCTCGGCCTCGCAGGCCTCCGGCTCTTCTCGCACCTCTTCTTCGCCCCGATGATCGTCTCCAACGCCGTCACGTACGGCCCCGTCGGGACCGTGCTCACCGTCGTCACCTGGCTGGTCGGCGTCGGCTTCGTCGTCTTCGGCGGCGCGCTGCTCGGACGGCATGTGCGGGACGGGCGGATGCTGCGGCAGGGCGGCGAGATTCCCCGGCCGCAGCGGCCGGAAGGGTGGTACGAGGAGCCGAAGGAGACGGCGCCCGGTGTGCTGTGGCGGTCGGACGGGTCGGGCGGGACGATCGACTGAGGCGGGGTCGGGGGGCCTTGGGCGGGGCCTTTTGCGCGGGGCCTCGCGCCGGCCCCTGGAGGGGGCTCAGCTCGCCGCTGTGGCCGTCTCTCCGAGGAGCGGTGCCGGCGGGACGGCGTCCCGTGCGGCGGTGCGCAGGGCGGCGCTGCGGGCGCCGTCGATGCCGGTGAGGACGCGTACGGGCTCGGGGAGCGGCGCCGCCGGTTCCAAAAGCGCCGCCGGTTCCAGAAGCGCCGCGGGCTCCAGAAGCGGTGCGGGCTCCAGAGGCGGTGCAGGCTCTGGGAGTTGGATGGCCGCCGCCATCTCCGTCGCGCTCTCCGTGATCGCGATCCGCCCGCCGAGCCGTGGCGCCGGAAGCGCGCCCGCGTCACCGCGCAGCAGCAGCCGTACCGCCGACCACGGCAGGTTCACCCCGGTGAAGGCGGTCTGGAAAATGCCCGCGGAGGCACGGGGGTTGGCCTCGAGGAGCACCGGTCGCCCCATGCGGTAACGGAGTTGGACGTTGGACAGATACGCGAGCCGGAAGTGCCCGACCAGCCGCCGCGCGATGGCGACCAGCGCGGGATCGTCCAGCAGCAGCCGGTAACGCCCCTGCTTGGAGCGGGCGATGCCGGTGAGCATGGCGCCGCCCGGAGCCGACAGGCAGTCCACGCTGACCTCGGGCCCGTCCAGATACGGCATCACCAGGAATTCCGGTACGGCCTCGCCCTCGTCCGCCGCCCGCTTCAGCGCGCCCGCCACCGAGGCCACCGAGGCCAGCGGTACGGGCGCGGCCAGCAGATCCTTGAGCCGCAGCGGCCGGTCCTCCAGGATGCGGAAGCCGAACGCCGAGAACTCACCGGCGGGTTTGACGCAAATCCGTTCCCCGGTCTCCCCCAACTCCCCGACCGCCGCCCGGAACCCCTCGGCGTCCGACACCACGCGCCACGGCGGCACCGGCACCCCGGCCGCCCGCGCGGCCTCGTACGTACGGCCCTTGCTCGTCAGCACCTCGACCGCCTCGGGCGGTGAACACATCAGGCGCGTGCCGACCGCCGCGAATTCCTCCGCCCGCCCGGCGAGCGCCGCAAGCCGTCTGGGCGGGATGAGCACGTCGATCGCGTGCCGCCGGCAGAATTCGACCGCGAAGGCGGCGTATTCGTCGTCGCCGACGTACCGCGGCTCCGACTCCCCCACATCGCACGCCGCGAGCGCCGGCGCGTCCCGCAGCACATTGGTCCCGTAGATCCGTACGTCCACCGCGTCCGGGTTGTCGCGCAGCATCCCCATCACCTGGGTCGTGGCCACCCCCGCGCTGCTGAGCCATATCCGAAGTGCTATCGCGATACTCCTTCGCCCTCCGTGCGAACCCCCCAGAGCCCGCCGTCCGACCATGCGGGCGCGAGCCGCCGACGGCCCTGGAACCCCGAGGCCGCGCGCCTTTCCCCGATCATGTGTGAGCGCACCTTAACCCCGGACTGTGACGCCCACATTTCCCACCCGCTTCAACTCGCCAACATCACTGGCCGGGACGGCGGCGCGCCGTCGCTCACCAGGCCGTGGCGAGCCAGGCGGTGACGGCCGCGAGGGCGATGAGGGCGATGTTGAGGCCGGTGACCCTGGCCTCGCCGCGGGAGAGGTGGAGGGCGGTGGCCAGCACCTGGAGGACGAGGAAGCCGAGCGCGGCGACCAGCGCGAGGACGGGGGCGACGCCGGTGAGCGGCGGGAGCAGCAGCCCTGCGGCGCCCAGGATCTCGACGGCGCCGACGGCGCGGACCGCGGGCATCGGGACGGTGTCGACCCAGCCCATCATGGGCGCGAGCCGCTCCTTGCTCTGCGCGGTCTTCTTGCCGCCCGCGTAGAGGTAGAAGACCGCGAGCAGCCCGGCCAGGATCCAGTAGGCGGTCTCCATGGGTGCGTCCTCCGTCATGGTTACGACTTGTAAGTAAGCACATGATCGGTGACTATGGAGGCGCTTACAAAAGGCACATGGGTGTGCCTTACGCACACGGACCGGCCGCGGTGCCGGCTGTTGTACGACGGTCTGTGTGCTCCGGGCTTGTGCTGTGGGCTTGTGCTGTGGGCTTGTGCTGTGTGACCACGCGACGGGGGGGCGCCGATGTCGAAGTACCGCCACTCCTGCCTCATCCGCGGCGACGGCGGCCGTGCGATCCGGGGCATCCTCGACCGTGTCGGCGACAAGTGGACGCTGCTGGTCGTCGCCACCCTCGACGGCGAGCGCCTGCGTTTCACCGAGCTCCAGCAGCGCGTCCCCGGCATCTCCCAGCGCATGCTCACCCGCACCCTGCGCCACCTCGAACGCGACGGGCTGGTCTCCCGCACCGTCTACGCCGAGGTCCCGCCCCGCGTCGAGTACGAGTTGACCCCGCGGGGCCGCACGCTCATCGCCCCCGCAGTGGCCCTGGCCGAGTGGGCGGTCGACAACAATCCGGCGATCGAACAGAGCCAGGCCACGTACGACGCCGCTGCCCGCCAACCCTGAGGACGGTTCCGCATGAAGCGTGCTTACGACGACGAACGGCTCGCCCGCTCCTACGAGTCGGGCAACGAGATGCCCGATGACGCCCTGCGCGCGTGGGTCGGCCTGATCGGCTCCTACGTCGACCGCCCGGCGCCCGACGTGCTCGAAGTCGGTTCGGGGACCGGGATGTTCGCGGCGGCGATGGCCCGGTGGATCGACGGCGCGAGCGTCCTGGGCGTGGACGCCTCCGAGGCCATGCTGTCCGAGGCCCGGCGGCACCACCCGCACCCGTCGGTGCGGTACGCGCACGGCACCGCCGAAGCGCTGCCCGCCGCCGACGACGCCTTCGACCTCGCCCTGCTCTCCCGGGTGATCCACCACTTCCCCGACCGCACCGCCGCCGCCCGCGAACTCGCCCGCGTCCTGCGCCCCGGCGGCTCGGTCGTCGTCCGCACCACGTTCAAGGAGCGCCTGGACGCCGTCGTCTACGACTACTGGCCGCCCCTGCGCGCCACCGACGCCCTCCGCTTTCCGGCCGAGGACGACGTCACGGCCGAATTCACCGCCGCCGGCTTCGACTTGCGCGAGATCCGCTCCTTCGTCCAGCCCGTGACCCGCAGCCTGCGCGACTACCACGCCCGTATGACGACCCAACCCCAGTCGAAATTCGCCCACTTGACGCCGATTCAGTTCTCCTCCGGCCTCGACCGGCTCGCAGCGGCGGCGGACCGCGAGCCGTACGACGCGCCGGCCCCGGTCGACGAGCGCTACGACGTGGCCGTCTTCACGCTCCGGTGAGCGCGGGCCGGGTGGGGGACGACGCATGCGTGACCGCGTAGGCGTGACGTCGCATGAGTGAACTGGTCGACCGGGTCGACGAGCAGGACCGCGTCCTGGCGGTCGTCGACCGGGCGGAGGCGATCCGTGAGGGCTGGCTGCACCGCGTCGCCACCATCGTGTGCCGCGACCCGGCCGGGCGCTTCCTCGTGCACCGCCGCCCGCGGGACTCCTCGCGGTTCCCCGGCCAGTACAACTGGCTCCTCGGCGGCGCCGCCGACGTCGGCGAGTCGTACGAACAGGCCGCGGCCCGCGAGCTATCGGAGGAGCTGGGCGTGCGGGCCGCGCCCCGCTTCGTCCTCAAGTTCCGCTGCGCCGGGGCCATCAGCCCCTACTGGCTCGGCCTCCACGAGACCGTCGTCACCACGGCGATCCGGCCCGACCCGTACGAAGTCCCCTGGCACACCTGGCTGACCGCTTCCGAACTCGAATCCCTCGCCCAGGGGCCGGAGTTCGTGCCCGACGGACGCGAGGCGTTCATCCGCTACCGCGCCGTGGGCGGCGGAACGCCTGGCATGTGACACCTCCCGTACGACGACGGTTTCCCCCCAATTCCCGCCAACGCCCCTGCCCCCGCCCCCGTCTTGAAGCGGGCCCGTCCCCGAGCCCGAACCCCGAGCCCCGAGCCCCGAGCGGCAGATTCCACGCCGGCCGCACGGACCGGTGCGACCTGTCGGGCTGGGCTCCACGCTTGTTACTCGGGCGACGCCGTTGATCCCGCGCGCTACGGTGCCCAGGTGGACGAAGAGGTGACCATCAAGCTGTCGCATGACCAGGCGTTCGTGCTGTCCCACTGGCTTTACGAGGTGGAGAGCTCCGGCGCTCTCGACACCATCGTGAACGACCGAGCGGTCTGGTCTCCGCTGCACGCCATCTCGGGCACGCTCGAAAAGGCTCTCGTAGAGCTCTTCATGCCGGACTACAACCTCAGGCTGGACCAAGCCAGACAGCGGCTGGTCGAAGCGATGTACGGCGCCTCGGACGAGGAGCCCGAGACCGACGCCAACGCCTAGCCCTTCCACTCGAAGCCCGTCCGCGAAGTTCCACCGCACCCGCGCGCCACAAAGCCAGCCGCCTTCCCCGGCCGTCGCTTCGCCCGGTACTCGTCAGCATGACGTGAAGTCGCCCTGAACAGCGGCCCAACAGTCCCGGATCTGGGATGCTGAGGGCGATCGAGAGGGGCCGCAGCGATGCAGTGGAAGATCCACGGGGAACGTCCGATCTACGAGAACCCTTGGGTGAACGTGTGGTTGGTCGATGTCGAGCAGCCGGACGGGCGGCGGTGGGAGCACCATGTGCTCAAGCTGCGGCACCTGGCAGTGGCAGCCGTGGTGAACAGCGAGAAGCAGGTGCTGATGATGTGGCGCCACCGCTTCATCACGGACTCCTGGGCCTGGGAACTGCCCATGGGTCTGGTCGAGGCCGACGAGACCCCCGCCGAGGCCGCCGCCCGCGAGGTGATGGAGGAGACGGGTTGGCGCACCGGCGAGATGACGCCCCTGATCTACGCCCAGCCGGCGAACGGGATCACCGACTCGGAGCACTTCGTCTTCCGCGCCGACGCGGTGGAGTACGCCGGTCCGCCGACCGAACTCAACGAGTCCGACCGGCTTGAGTGGGTCCCGTTGTCCACGTTGCGCGGCATGATCGACCGCCGCGAAATCGTCAGCAGCGGGACACTCGTGGGAGTCCTTTACCTGCTGCTGGACGAGGCCGGACTCTAGTCAGCCCGCTGCCCCCGGCAGCCGGGCGTCCAGTTCCGCGACTGGCCGGAACATGCGGAATGGTGTGAGCAGGCGACGGAAGTCCCGCAAATGCGCGGTCACACGGGGCGAGTCGATGGTCGCGGACAGGTTCAGGGCGTCACTGGCCGCTTGGCATGCCTCCTCCACCAGGCCGCGTTGTAACCGGGTCCTCGCCAGCCAGAAGGAATGGAAGGCCCGGCCGCGCAGATTGGTCTCCGGCTCATCGCGCAGCGCCTCCGCGATCAACGGCTCGGCGGCATCCACGTCCCCGAGCTGCCCGAGCGCGATGCCGATGTCCACGGTGAGCTTGGTCCGGTCGAAGTAACTCACCCAAGGCGGGTCGTCGTCCGCGGATCCGACCTGCCCGAACTGCAACTGCGCCTCGGCGATGGCCGCGTGGGTCGCCGGCCGGTCGCGTGCGCTGGTGCGGCTTCGGGCGGGGACACAAACTCGGCCATCCCGCCCGGGAGGTCCCAACCCGGCTTGTAGGTGGGCTTCACGAGCAGGACCCGGCCTGCCTCATCGCGCAGGAGAACGTCGGCGGAGACCCGTTTACGGGCCTGCGTGGCATTGCCCTCGGCGAGATAGGCGTTCCAGGCTTCGGGGTCGGCGGGGCTCGGCTTCATGGGGGCGGTCCCTCCGCAGGGTGCGCGAGTGAGGTCGGCGACTGTTGCTTACTCCTGCCCTCCGAAGTGCCACAGGGGTGGCGTGTAGTTCTCCGGGCGGGTGGAGATCAGGAGCGCGCGCAGGTCACGGCGTTGGGTGCCGGGCAGTCCGAGGGCTTCGGTGAGGCGGCGGAAGGTCGTATGAGTGACGCCCCGGGCCCGGGCCGCTGCCGCGATGTGGGCGACGCGGGCCAGGACGGCGGCATCATCGAACGCCACGGACGTCCGGTCGGAGAGCCGTTGGGCCTTGGCGCGCTCGTAGTCGATCTCCGAGAAGCCGCAGACCTCGCGGCTGTGCCGCTCGGCTTCAGCCAGGCTCGTCGTGGTGCGGACCGCGCGAGCCAGTGCGTTGCGCTCGGCCGCCTCCCCCAAGTCGGCCTCGTAGACGGCCGGTCCCTCGTCGGTGAGCGGGACGGGGAGTCCGGAGTCCCGGATTTCGCAGAGGCCGCGAATGCCTCGGGCTGTGGCGGCCAGCATCGCGGTGGCCTCGGAGGGATGCCACTCCAGGACGGCGCTGACGGGCTCGACCTGCTCGGCCGTAAGCGTATGAACGCGAGAGCCCAGGCGATCGCGCAGGACATCGGCCGGGATCTCGCCGTCGAGACCGGGTCCGGCCACCAACAGGCGGATCGGCACGTCGGCCCGAGCGCAGGCTGCGAGAGAGAGCGCGTCCCCGAGCGGACTCTTCAACCCGGTCTCGTCACCGCGCGCGAGGATGTCGCCCCCGACGTCCAGGAGATCGACGGTCGACGGTGAGAACTCCGCGATCAGCTCGTCCAGTTGACGTGTCATGCCCTCGACGCCGTGATGCGGGTCCAAAAGAGCGAACGTGTAGGTCAGCTCCGCCGCGAGCCGCGGCAGCGTGGAACCGGCGGGCGCGACGGGCCTGGCGTCGGCGGGAACCGCCCGGACGCTGTGCGTAAGCCGCCGAAGGCCCCTGAAATCCGCCGCCCCGCGGGGCCCCGGCACGGGATCGACGATCAGACGGTCCCACGCGTACGTGAGGATCACGGCAGGCTCGTCACCTCCATAGAGGGCGGCGTCCACCACCGCGGCGGCGACCGCGTCGCCCCCGCCGCCGGCTGCCACGATCAAGCGCGTCATGCGGCCAGCGTACGAGCCTCGGAGGTTGGCCACTCACCTATAGTGGCCAGAGGTAATAGCCACTTGTGGACAAGAGGAGGCGTGATGCCGCAGATCGAGGAGGCTCAGCCGAAGTACCTCCAGATCGCGCACCACATCCGCGACCAGATCTTGCGCGGCGACTTGCGGCCCGGAGACGAGGTTCCCTCGGAACGGCAGCTCGCGGCCTCGTGGAACGTGTCCCGCCCAACAGCCGCCCGCTCGCTGGAAGCGTTGAGCAGTCAGGGCCTGGTCGAGAAGCGGCAGGGTTCGGGCACCTACGTACGGGGTCTCGAAGTCAACCGGCGGGCAAGGGAGTTGTACGGACGGGCGCGTCAGACCGGGCACATCTACACACCCGGCGAATACGCCGTGATCACCATGGCCGCGTGGTCGCAGGCCCCGGATCATGTCGCGACGGCGCTGGGGCTGACGAACGACCGCAGAGTCGTCCAGCGTCGGCGCGTGACCAACAACGAGACCGGGCCGATCACGCTGTCCACGTCCTGGTTCGCGGCCGACGTCGGGCAGCAGGCCCCGAAGCTCCTGAATCCGGAACGCATCCGGGAAGGAACGCTCCTGTACGTCGAGCGCGCTACGGGTCGGCGGGGAAGCTACGCGGAGGACCGGATGTGCGCCCGCGCGGCGACGGACGAGGAGGCCGCGGACCTGGGACTGGAGGCGGCGTCGGCGGTTCTCGTCGTACATCACGTCGTCTATGACGCACAGGACCGGCCCTTGGAGTTCGCCGAGGCCACGTACCCGCCCGACCGGTGGGCGTTCGAGCAGGGCTACGAACTGACCTGACGTACGGCACCGTGTGTGCCGATCCGCTTGCGCACCGCAAGTGGCTAATGCCACTATCCAGTAAGTGGCTAAGGCCACTTGTGCGGAACTCGCGCCGAGCGCCGCCTTGGCCGAATCGGCATGCGTAAAGGAGCACACCCGATGAATGACGTCACAGCTGATCCCCACGGCTCCGACACAAGCCCGGAGCCGAACGGGACGATGACGCTCTATCCCGTCCCGGAGTCCGTGGGTCGGGCGCGTCGTTGGTTCCGGCACTTCGTCGAACCCCACGGACTCGCGTGTTCCGTTGACGACTGCGTTCTGATGATCTCGGAGCTGGTCACCAACGCGGTCCTCTACGGCGAGTCAGAAGACGCATGGCGTGTACGAATCGAGTGGTGGCGCGAGAGGACAGACCTTCGCGTCGAGGTGCACAACCCGGGATCGCCCTTCAAGGTGCAGTTGCTCAAGCGCCCGGCGATTCTGGAGGATTCGGAGCATGGCCGCGGCCTGTGGCTGGTGGACGCCCTGTCGGATTCCTGGCAGGTGAGGCCAAGTCAGTACGGCGGAACAGCCGTTTCGTTCACCATGGCCGACGCCTGGCCGTCCGAGGGCGCGGCCGTGACCGAGCCACGCTCCTCCGCATCACCGGGAGCCGTGGGCGAGTCTGACACCTGTGCCGCGCGTCGGCCCGCACCGTGGACCGCGCCAGGGACGTGGACCATCGCCACCGAGGGTGGCGCCGTGGTGTCCGGGTACCTTCCCGAATGGGCCGAGGACGACCCCACCGAGGTCGGCGTGCCGCCGGATCTGCTCCCGTCGCTGCTGGCGCAGATCAACCACCGGAGCCTCTTCGAAGGCCCCATGCTGCCGCTGGCCGCCCCGGACGTATGGGACGGGGTCGAAGAGGACGCGGTCTTCGAGGGGAGCATCGACTGCGATCCGTACGACGAGGACCCCCGCCTCCGCATGCCGGTGGTCAACCTTCATGTCGCCGTCGGACGTTGGATTCCGGCCCTGGACCCGCAGGGGCTGGCCGAGGTCACCGCGAAGTTACGAGCGCACGCCGACTTCCTCGACACGAAGGTGCGCCCCGCGCTCGTCGCCGCCCGCGAGGACTGGGCCGCCCACCATCCGGATTAACCGCTCGCCTACCCGTGGAGGTCGTCATGACCGGATACCCGCTCGTCAGCCAGACACCGCGCCTCGTCGCCAGTCCGTTCCTCGGCCAGTACCTGCTCGTCCAGCCCGGTCACGCGGCGGGCATACGCATCCCCGAAGTCCGTTACGAGGAGCTGCGGGGCGTCACCGCCAACGGTCGCACACGATCGACGGCGCGGCGAACCCGCTGGCGACCCAGGCGTACGACCACCTGCGGCCCCGGAGCGTCTTCACCGGCTGCAACGCGGGACACACGTTCTTTCACGTCGACCCGCACGGCATCGCGTCGATCTGCAAGGTCGGCCGCGATCCGAGCGTGAACCTCATCGCCGAGGGCGTCGAAGCCCTCCCCCGGCTCGGCGCGATCGCCGAGTCCCTACAGCTCCGCACCGGTGGCTGCTCCGGCTGTACAAAGACCGGCGCGTGCCGTACGTGTCGGCCGCTGGCCAAGCTCTACCAGGAGGCGGGGGACCGCAGAGATCTCTACTGCCAACACGGAGGTTATGGATCATGACACCACCAACCGCAGCACCGGCCCCGCCGCGCGAACCGGTGATGGTCGCCATCGGCCTGCGACCGCCTGCCGAACCGAGGGGCGTCTTGCCGGTACCGCTGACCGTCGCTCCGATCGGCGACGACGAGTTCCAGATCATCGCCGACCTTGACGAAGCGGCCGAAGGAGCAGAGTGCTCGTGCTCGGCAGGCGACGATCAACCGTACTAACCCCAGAGGAGATGCCCACCCCCCATTCCCCCCGCAGCCAAGGAACCGCGCGTCGTGTCCATGTCCCGTATCCCCTTCGAGCAGCTTCCCGCCGACGTCCGCCAGGCTGTCGCCGACAAGACCGGCTTCCTACGCGAGGCGGTGACCGCGCCCGGCGGCATGAACTCCGGCGTCGCCTGCGTGCTCGACACGGACAGCGGCCCCGTCTTCGTGAAGGGCATCCGGGCCGACCATCCCCAGGTCGGTGCGCAGCGCCGTGAGGCGGCGGTGGCCGCGCACCTGCCCGCCTCCTGCCCGCGCCTGTACTGGCACCTGGAACTCGACGGCTGGAGCCTCCTCGGCTACGAGGTCATCGACGGCCGCCACGCCGACTACGCGCCCGGCTCCCCCGACCTGCCCCTCGTGGAAGCGGCACTCTCCGAACTGCAAGGGATCACCGCACCGGCGGACGTCGAGATCAAACAGGCAGTCGACCGGTGGGCGCCGTACGCGCCGCCAGGCACCGTTCAGCACTTCGACGGGGACGCGCTGCTGCACACGGACTTCGCCCCGGACAACGTCCTGATCGCCGGAGAGCGGGCGCGGCTCGTCGACTGGGCGTGGCCGACGCGCGGCGCCGCCTGGATCGACCCGGGCGCCCTGGCCCTGCGTCTCATGGAGGCAGGCCACCCGGCCGAGGCCGCGATCGAATACGCCGCCCGCTTCCCGTCCTGGCGCAGCGCGGCGCCCGAGGCCCTCGCGGCGTTCGGCACGGCGACCGCGACTCTGTGGCGGGAGATCGCCGAGCAGAACGCCAGGCCGTGGAAAAGGGCGATGGCGCAGCACGCGACGACACTGGCAGGCAGGCTCGCACGCGACGGTGCCCCGGCCGCCATCAGGCGACCGGGGCACCATAACCGCAGGTCAGCGCCTCGTCACGAGACCTGACCCCGTAGGCCCTGTGGGACTTGAACCCACAACCAATGGATTAAAAGTCCACTGCTCTGCCAATTGAGCTAAGGGCCCGCTCCCCGCAGCATAGCTGGGACCTGCGGGGGAGGCCGAACCGGTTAGGGCCTGTCCGGCGGATCATGGGCGGTCCAGGCGGCGCCTGGCGCCGGACAGGCCCTAGGGCTGGGGGGTGTCCGTGGGGCGGCGGAGGAACCAGTGGCGGGCGGAGACGAGCCACCAGGTGGTGGCGAAGCCGAGGACGACGAGGACGGCGATGGGGGCGTAGTTGAAGGTCTTCCAGGTGATGGGAGAGAGCTGGGGGAGCATGAAGAGGACGGTGATGAGGGCGACCCAGGCGACGGCGACGACGCCGATGGGGCGGGACCAGCGGCCGAGGTGCCAGGGGCCGGGCTCGAAGGCGGGGCCTTTGCGGAGGCGGAGCAGGGTGGGGATGACGTAGGCGATGTAGAGGCCGATCACGGCGATCGAGGTGACGGCGGCGTAGGCGGTGGCGTTGATGAGGTACGGCAGGCCGAGGCAGAGCGCGCCGGCCGCGGCGAGCCAGACGGCGGCGACGGGGGTACGGGTGCGCGGGCTGACGGTGCGCCAGACGCGCGAGTAGGGCAGCGCGCCGTCGCGTGAAAAGGCGTAGATCATACGGCTGTTGGCGGTCACGGACGCCATGCCGCAGAAGAGCTGGCAGCAGAACGAAGCCCGCGATCCAGGACGTCCAGATGGAACGGACGATGCCGCGCGGACCGGCGGTGGCGGCGTCGTGCGTCTCCTCGGTCATGTGCGCGGAGGCGTCGTACCCGGTGAATGTGTACTGCGCCATCAGCAGGCCGATCAGCACCACGTAAATGCCGCTGCCGAAGCCGGTGTTGTTCACGTAGTGCGTGAACACGAAGCTCGCCGAGCGGTGGTGGTCGGGCACGAAGGCGAGCGCGCCGACGATCAGGCCGACGCCGAGCACGTGCCACCAGACGCTGACGTTGTTCAGGACGGCGACGATCCGTACGCCGAAGGTGTTGAGCAGGCCGTGCAGGAGCAGGATCGCTGCGTAGAGCAGGATCGTCCGGCCGGGGCTGACGCGGAAGTCGAACTGGAGGTTCAGATACGCGCCCAGGAACGACGCCGCGCCGAAGTCGATGCCCGCGGTGACGGCGACCTGGCCGAGGACGTTGAACCAGCCGGTGAACCACGCCCACGCGGCGGCGCTGCGCTCCGGGGCCAGCCGGTGCGCCCAGAAGTACAGGCCCGCGGACGTCGGGTACGCCGAACAGATCTCGGCCATCGCCAGCCCGACGACCAGCGTCATCAGGCCGACCCCGACCCAGCCCCAGGTGATCAGGGCCGGGCCGCCGGTGTTCATCCCGAACAGGTACAGCGTCAGACAGCCGGACAGCACCGAGATGATCGTGAACGAGACCGCGTAGTTCGAGAACGCCGACATCCGTCGCGCCAGATTCTGCGTGTAGCCGAGCTGCGCGAGCCGCTCCTCGTCCGACACGGACGAGGAAACGGACGAGGAGACGGGAGAGGGGACGGGAGAGGGGACGGAGGAGGAGACGGGAGCGGAATCCGGGGGTACGGAAGAGGCGGAGACAGGGACGTCCTCAGGTGTCATGCCCCAGGCTTCCCGCACCCAGGGCATGACATGCACGCGTCGTCTAGTACAGGGCCTTCACCATGCTCCACGACCCCCCGAGGCTCTTCCGCGGCGCGAACGTCCCCTTGCCGCTGCCGTCGTAGCGGTACAGAACGCCGGAGGCGTCGGCGGCGAGGACATCGTTGCGGCCGTCCTGGGAGAGGTCGCCGATGCCGACGATGTCCTTGTAGATCTGCCAGCCGGCGCCGATCCGCACGCGCGGCGCGAAGGTGCCGCGGCCGGAGCCGTCGTAGCGCCACAGCACGCCCGCGGTGTCACGGGCGAGAAGGTCCGCCGCGCCGTCGCCGTTGAGGTCGTTGGCTCCGACGATCTTGTTGAAGATGTTCCAGCCGGGACCGATCCTGACCCGCGGGGCGAAGGTCCCGCGTGACGTGCCGTCGTACCGCCACAGCACGCCCGCGGCGTCCCGGGCCACCGCGTCGGGGAAGCCGTCCCGGTTCAGGTCGCCCGGCGAGACGATCGCGTTGTAGATGTTCCAGCCGGGACCGATCAGGACGGACGGACCCGAGATGTCGGGAAGGGTCCCGTCCGACCGGCCCGGGAGGCGGCGCAGTTCACCGGAGGTGGTACGGATCAGCAGGTCGTTGATCCCGTCTCCGTCGGCGTCACCGGTCGGGACGAGCAGCGAGCCCTTGCCCCAGCCCGCGATGCGCAGCGGGTACGGCGTGAAGTCGCCCTTCTCCGTGCCCCGGAAGACGGTGTCGAGGTCCGCTTCGACGCCCGTCAGGAAGAGGTCGGGGAAGCCGTCCTTGGTGTAGTCGTGCGCCACTGGCGCGCCGTGCTGGGCGAACTGCGTTCCCCCGTCGAAGGCCAGGTCGGGGCCCTGACCGTCGGCGGGCCTCGCGGTCACCTCGCTGCGGTACAGCCCGTCGGGCACGGGGACGCCGGCGTCGGTCCGCTCGTCCCAGTTCGCCGCCAGGTAGTACTCCCGTACCGCCCCGAAGCTGCGGGTGGCGACCCGCGCGCCGGTCACCTTCCGTATGTAGTCGACCTTCCACGAGCCGACCGGCCTGCTCGGGTACCACGCTCCCCCCGCCCCGACGTTCTCCAGCGGAGAGCCGGGCACCCCGGTCCCGAGGACGTGGAAAGTGCCCGCGCCGTCCGCCCAGGCCACGCCGCCGCCGAACCGGTCGACCGTCCAGTGCCAGCCGCGGTCGTCGGTGAGCGAGGCCGCCGGAAGGTCGGCGATCGTCCGGTCGGGGCCGGCGGCCGTACCGCCGTGGAAGTCGTTCAGCACCAGGTGGTCGCCGATGTGGCGCACCAGGTAGCCGTCGCCCAGCAGCGCGGTGCCGCTCGGGAGCGCGACGTTCTTGTTGGCGGTCAGGTCGTACGCACCCGCCGGGCCGGTCGGGCCGCAGGACCAGTACAGCCAGCGTCCGGCGCTCTGCAACTCCGTCGGAACGCAAGGGGCGTTGGTCACGACGGTCCGCTTCGGGCCGTGTCCGAACTCGCGGATCACATCGGCGGTCAGCACGCCCTTGGCGGCAGTGGGCCGCCAGAGGATGTCGCCGCGCACAGTGGCGGCGGAAAGCGGCTGGTCGACCGGTGTGTGGTTCGAGCTGTTGTTGTCGAAGACGTAGAGCCGCGCGGGGGTGCCGCTGGCGTACGCGACGTAAGGGCCCCAGGCGTCGACCAGTCGGCCGCCCTTGCCGGGGGTCGTACGCGGGCCGATCGTGTCGTAGCCGCCGTCCGTGACGGGACCGGTGGAGAGATAGCTGAGTTGCTGACTGCCGCCGAAGAGCCGGACGCAGGACGAGCCGGGCTCGCAGGGGACGGCGGTTGCGGCGACGGCGCCCTTCGGGACCGCCGGGCCGGTGGGCAGGCCATCGGCGAGGCCGAGTTCCTGGCTGTAGAGATTCCGGCCGAGCGAGCCGTCGTAGCGGGCGGCGGCCGTGGCGTACCGCACCACACCGCGGTCCATCGTCATGCCGTCGACCCGTACCGCGGCGGGGCTCATGGGCAGGACGGGAACGCCCGTGCCGATCGGCCCACCGTCGGCCGCGAGCACCCGTACCGCCCAGTCGGCGGCGTCCGCGCCGCCCTCGACGAGCGCCCGCCCGTCGCCGGTGGCGAGCAGGCGGCCGGTGGAGCGCGGCAGTACGGTCACCGGCGCGCCGCCTGCAAGCGGTACGGCCACGACCGGAACGCCCCACGGCGTGAGGGTGTCGGTCGGCGTCGCGGTCGCGGTCGGGGCGTCGGAGACCAGGGCGGAGTCGCCGACCAGGCTCACGGACCGCCGCGTCGACTGCGCCTGGGCGGGAAGCGTGGCGGTCGTCCGTGGGCCGCCGAGGTCGTCCCGGCCCACGGACCGGATCGTGGAACCGTAGTACCAGGCAAGCCTGTTGGGCGTGAGCAGGAGCATGGGGTGGGCGGTGCCGGTCTGAGCGTCGCCGAGGGCGTGGAAGGCGGCGGCGGCCAGATCGACGTAGCCGATGTGGAGCGCGCCCGACGGCATGCGGTAGGTGAGCACCGCGCCCCGGTCGTCGCCGCCGTCCACGCTGAAGACGTTGACATCGTCCGGCAGGGCCACCGCGGTGTCGGTCGTGGCGTCCCCCGCTCGCTCGCCCGCGCGCAGGATGTGCAGTCGCCAGGTCCCCGCCGTACGGTCGCCCGAATCGGTGAGTGCGGCGCTGCCCGCCATCGCCCGGAAATTCTGCCCGGCCGGGATGGCGATCTCCGATGTGCCGCCGTCGGCCATGTCCCGCAGCAGCAGGCGCTTGCCGCCGTCCGCCGTGTTCAGTGTGGTCAGGATGTCGCTGCCCATGGACACGCGGCTCGCGGTGACCCAGTCGTTGGCCACCGGAGGCACCTCGGTGGACGAGCCGTCCGCGTAGCGAGTCCAGAACTCGTGCTCACCGTCCTGGGACTTGCGCAGCACGCCCGACGCGCCCGCGAAGACGGTCCGGGCGTCGGGAGACCACGGCACCGCCGCCTGGAACGACGTCGGAGCGCCGCCCGCGGGTACGTCGGCCGCCGCCGCGGTGGTCACCGTCCCGGTCCCCGCCCCGAACGACACGGCCAGAGCGAAAGTGGCGAGCGCGGCGAGAGCACCGTGCGCGCGGGGGCGTTGTGCCACCCGTTCCTCCTGAGGTCATCAAGAACACGGCATGGCGGGACCCCGGCCTGTCCGGCCGCGTCAGCGCACTGCGGTGAAGCCCCCCAGCCCCCCGGCTGTACCCCCCATGCAAGTGACCGCACTCTAACACTCGCCCCACCTGCGCAAACAGGCCCGCCCGGCGTGAAGTGATCACACCGGGCGGGCCCGTTCTGCGGCTGGGCGGTCAGCGGTCAGCCGTTGCGCTTCCAGCGGGGCTTGCGGTCGTAGGAGGAGCCGGCGGCCGGGGCGGCGCCGGGGGCGCGGCGGTCGTCACGGTTGCCGTAGGAGGGACGCGAGTCGCGGTCGCCGTAGGAGGGGCGGCTGTCGCGGCGGTCGTACGAGGACGACGTGGACGGACGGCTGCTGTCGCGGCGGTCGCGGTTGAAGGGGCGGTCGCGGTCGTCGCGGCTGTTGTACGCGGGACGGCGGTCGTCACGGTTGCCGTACGAGGGGCGCGAGTCGCGGCTGTCGCGGCTGGTGTACGGGGTGGACGGACGGCCGCTGCGCTCGCCGTACGAGGGGCGGGAGTCACGACGGTCGTCGCCGCGGCGGTCGTCACGGTTGCCGTAGGACGGACGGCTGTCACGGCGGTCGTCGCGGTTGCCGTCGCGGTTGCCGTACGACGGACGGGAGTCGCGGTTGCCGTACGACGGGCGGCTGTCACGGCGCTCGTCACGGTTGCCGTACGAGGGGCGGTCGTCACGGTTGCCGTACGACGGGCGGCTGTCACGACGGTCGTCACGGTTGCCGTACGAGGGGCGGGAGTCGCGGTTGCCGTAGGACGAACGGTCGTTGCGGCGGTCGAAGTTGCCGCGGTCGTCGCGGCGGTCCTCGCGCTGCTCCGGCACGGGGGCCGGGGCGGCGGCGGCCAACGCGGCGGCCTCGGCGGCGAGTTCGGCGGCCTTGGCGGCCACCGCCTCCTCCGGGTCCTCGCCGCGCTCACGGGCCGAACGGGCGGTGAGGCGGTCGGCCTCCTCGCGCAGTTCGGTCGCGCGGCGCTGGAGCCGCTCCAACTGACGCGTGACGTCGGCGACTTCGCGCTCCGCCTGGAGAGCGGCGTTCTGTACGGCGTCGGCCTGGACGTCGGTCAGCGAGCGCGCGCCGGTGATCTTGGCGACGTCCTCGTCGAAGACGCCCGCGCCGCCGATGATGTGGCGCGAGGCGTCGACGCCCGCGTCCTCCATCAGCCGGAAGATCTGCTTGCGCTGGTGCGGCAGGGCGAGCGAGACGACCGTGCCGGACTCGCCCGCGCGGGCGGTACGGCCCGAGCGGTGCAGGTAGTCCTTGTGGTCGGCGGCCGGGTCGACGTTGAGCACCAGGCCGATGCCGTCGACGTGGATGCCGCGGGCGGCGACGTCGGTGGCGACCAGGACGTTGACCTGACCGGCCTTGAAGTCCTCAAGGGTGCGGGTACGGGCGCCCTGGGTCATGCCGCCGTGCAGCGCGTCGGCGCGGACACCGGCCTCGATGAGCTGCTCGGCGACGCGGTCGGCGCCCATCTGGGTGCGGACGAAGATGATCGTGCGGCCCTTGCGGGCGGCGATGGCGGCGGTGACCGGCGCCTTGTCCTTCGGCTTCACGACGAGCACGTGGTGGCTCATGGTGGTGACGGCGCCCTGGGCGGCGTCCACCTCGTGGGTGACCGGGTCGACCAGGTAGCGGCGGACGAGGCTGTCGATCTCGTTCTCCAGCGTCGCGGAGAACAGCAGGCGCTGGCCGCCCGCCGGGATGAGGTCGAGGATCTCGGTGACCTCGGGCAGGAAGCCCATGTCGGCCATCTGGTCGGCCTCGTCGAGGACCGCGATCTGCACCTGGTCGAGCACGGCGGAGCCGCGGTTGATCAGGTCGCGCAGCCGGCCGGGGGTGGCGACGAGGACGTCGACGCCGCGGTCCAGCGCGTAGATCTGGTTCTGCATGGACGTGCCGCCGCAGACGACCTTCATCTTCAGGCCGAGGACGTCGCCGTACGGCTGGAGCGCGTCGGCCACCTGCATGGCCAGCTCGCGGGTCGGGGTGAGGATGACGCCGCGGGGGCGCTTGCGCTCGGTGTGGCCGCCGGACAGCAGGGTCAGCAGCGGCAGGCCGAAGGAGAGCGTCTTGCCGGAGCCGGTACGGCCGCGGCCCAGGATGTCCCGGCCCGCCAGCGCGTCCGGGATGGTCGCGGCCTGGATCGGGAAGGGGGTGGTGACGCCGTTCTGCGCGAGCTTGCGGACGATGCCGTCGGCGAGGCCGAGGTCGGCGAAGGTCACGGTGGGCTCGGCGTCGGTGTCGGTGTCGTCCTCGGCGTCGGCCTCGGTGTCCGCGTCGATGACGTCGGTGATGCCGGTAGTGATGCCGGCGCCGGTGATGTCGGTGTTCTCTGCGGTGTCGGCGGTGGTGATGTCCACCACGTCCGCTACGGCGAGGATCTCGTCGTTCTCGGGCATGACGGAACGGTCGGCACTGTCAATGGACATGCTGAAGCTAAACCTCTCGGAGACTTACGGCACGCGCCAGCTCCGTAGGTTGCTTACAACCGCCTCGATGCGGTCAGCCACAGGAGAAAAGGAACGCGCCACGCGGCGCACATCGGATCAGGCGCCAGGCAGTGGGATCAAACGATCTACCAGCATACGCATCTGTCGGCGCCTTTGCCAATCGCCTTCCGGACGGGGCGCTGACCAGCGGCGATACCGCCACGATGCGGTCAGCGGTCGCGGCGGTCCCCGCGCCGTTCGGCGCTCGGGTCGGGCGACCCGCTGGGGTCGGAGCTGGGGCTGGCGGTCGGCGGGTCGGTGGTCGGCGGCGCGGTCGGCGCGTCCGTCGTCGGCTGGCCGGTCGGCTGGGAGGCCGTCGGCGAGGGCTGGGCGGTCGGCTGCGGCGCCGAGGTGCCGTCGGACGCGGTCGGTACGCCGCCGGGTCCTGCCGGGCCGCCGCCCGCGCCGCCCGCCCGGGCCGTCGCGGGGGCCCGCGTGTCGCCGGGCGAGGCCGTACCGGTGACGGACGGGGACGGGGACATCGGGCCGCCGCCGCGGTGCGGGTCGCCCGCGCCCTGCGGGACCCGCGCACCGTCCGCGACGGTCCCCGCGCTCACGCCGGGCGCGTGCTTCGGCGCCTTGGGGTCGGACTCGCTCCCCGCGCTCACGCACGCCGCGACCCCGGCGGCCACCAGCGTGACGAGGACGGCGGACCGCAGCCCCGTACGGACGGCTCGGGCCCGGTCGCGGCGGGGGTCGCGGGGGCGGTCTGGGGCAGGGAGCACGTGTACGCACCTCGGGCTCGGTACAGGCGGACGCGTACGGTCGTACGGTCGTCGTACCGCCGCACGTCCGTACGCACCGGTCGGCGGTCGGATCGCCGTGTCCAACGCCGCGCCTCCCGCCAGGACACGCCCCGCGTCCCTGGCGTCACCCGTGGCGCGCAGCCGGGCCGCCGCCCGCGGCCGTCAGCGCGAAAGGGCCCCCGAAACCGTCACCCGTACCCCAGGGCGTGCAGCCGCTCGTCGTCGATGCCGAAGTGGTGGGCGATCTCGTGCACGACGGTCACCTCCGTCTCGGCGACGACCTCCTCGCGCGTGGCGCACATCCGCAGCGTCGGGCCCCGGTAGACGGTGATCCGGTCCGGCAGCACCCCGGCGTACCACTCGCCGCGCTCGGTCAGCGGCGTCCCCTCGTACAGCCCGAGCAGGTCCGGCTCCCCCGGCGCGGGCTCGTCCTCCACGAAGACCGCCACGTTGTCCATCAGCCGGGTCAGCTCGCCGGGAATCCGGTCGAGCGCCTCCCCGACCAGCTCCTCGAACTCCTCACGCGTCATCTCCAGCACGCTGCCCATTGTCCGCCACCCCGCCGCGAAAAGCGTTTTGGCGAACCCCCGGCCCATCCCATATGCTGCACCCGTCCCCGACGTGCGCCTCGGCGCCCACGGTCGGCCATCCAGCCCTCATCGTCTAGTGGCCCAGGACGCCGCCCTTTCAAGGCGGTAGCACGGGTTCGAATCCCGTTGGGGGCACCACAGATCTCGGTCCGACGAGTCCGGCCCCGGCGCGATGTGCGTCGGGGCCGGGCTCGGTTCGGGGTGGGGGCGGGTGAGGGGCGGGGTCAGCCGCGGGCTACGGCGATTTTGCCGGCCAGGCGTTCGCCGGACTCGTAGACCATGTAGGGGACGCCGTTCTCGGTGCCGAAGCTGGGGGCGGCGCTGCGGCCGTTGTCGGGGGCTCCGTCGGAGGAGTTGAAGAAGACGCCGAGGTGCTTGCGGAGGCTGAAGTCGTTGCCGACCTCGGTGATCATCAGGTCGCCGCCGTGCGCCTTGTCCTTGTTGTAGGTGACGTACGCGCTGCCGTCGCGGGTGAGCAGGTGGGGGCCGCCGACGTCGCCCGCGCCGACGTCGGTGTGGCGGATGAGGGGCGTCTGGGAGAAGGTCCAGTTGCGGGCGTCCGCCGACCAGCCCCAGCCGATGTCACGGTGGTTGGTGGTGTTGTCCAGCATGAACAGCATGACGAAGTGGGCGTTCTTCGCGGGGAGTTCGTGGGCGAAGACCCGGGCGTAGGAGGTCTCGGTGGTGCCGGACGGCAGCATCGAGGTCGACAGGACCACCTTGTCGTACGTGAAGTGGATGCCGTCCTTGGAGCGGGCGAGCCGGGTCGTGGTGTTCTCGCCGTGGAAGTAGAGCCACATCTCCTTGGCGCCCTCGACCCATATGACGTGCGGCGACGAGACATGGCTGACCGAGTAGTGGGGCGACCACGTGCGGGAGACGACCGGGTTGCCCGCGTACTCCGTGAACGGGCCCTCGATGTGGTCGCCGTAGGCGAGGCAGACGCCGCCGGGGGCGTCGTGCGGCGCGTAGTAGAGGTAGTAGCGGCCGAGCGGCGCGGTGAGGCGACCGACCGTGCCGCGTATGCACGGGAAGATGATCTCGCCGGTCGGGTTGTACGCGAGCTGAGACGGCGTCAGAAGGGTCTTGACGTAACGGTAGTCGGGGAATCCGCCGGGGGTGGCGGCCGAGGCCGTCGCCGTGCCCGCCGTCGTGCCCACGGCGAGGGCGGCGGAGGTGGCGACGGCCCCGCGCAGGATGACGCGACGGCTCGGGCTCTGCGGACTCTGCGGGTTCTGCTGCTCTGACATGGGGAACTCCGTCCCGGAGGGATGTCGGAAAGGGCAGAAGTGCGGGAAGTACGGGAAGCGGGAAGTGCGGGAAGCGGGAAGGAAGTACGGGACGTACGAAGGAACGCGGACGAGCCGCTCAGAGGTACTGCACGGCCGTGACGCAGAAGCCGCCGAGCGCGACGCACCAGACGTACGGCAGCGTGCGGACCATCACCGTCTGCGGGGTGACGCCCGCGTACTGAGCGGCCCAGACCGTCTGCGTACTGGTCGGGTCGGCGACGCCGAAGACCTGGTTGTACGAGGTGGTCAGGCCGAGGACGGCGATCGCCGGGTACACGCCCGCGGCGATCAGGACCCCGGCGATGCCCGCGCCGAGACCGAACACGTTCAGCGGCCCGCGGTAGAGGCACAGCGGCACGAGCACGGTGAAGACCAGGACGAACAGCACGGCGTTCTGCGGGCTGACGGCCTTCACGAGCGGTTCGAGCGCGTCGACCGCGCCGGGCAGTTTCACCGCCGCCAGCAGGATGCCGATGGAGATGAAGAGCGTGATCGGCGGCGCCGCGACCTCGAATCCGGCGTAGAGCGTACGCAGCAGCCGCTTGTTCATCTCGCGCGGCCGGGTGGTGGTGACCAGGGCGTAGAGCACGCCCGCCAGCAGCGACGGAATAATCGCGATGTCGAAGCCGAGCGCGAGGATCAGCGGCACGGCGGGGGTGAACAGCGCGTACCAGGGCGCGTCGCCGAGCTGCTTGCGGCGCGTGCCGGAGTTCGGCCCGGGCCGCTCGGCCACCGACTTGAGGGACCAGGAGTGCTCGACGCCCTTGCGGCGGTTCTCGATCAGGACGAAGAGGACCGCGGCGACCAGCGCGAACGGGAACAGCTTGATCATGAAGCCGCGCACGGTGTGGACGGGCAGTTCGAGCGCCGTGGAGAAGAACTGCCAGACGGGCAGTTCGAACGGCATGCCGGCGGCGATGCCCATCAGGATCGTGCCCGCGGCGGTGGCCTTGGGGATGCCGACGGCGATCATCGCGGGGATGCCGATGATGCCCGCGAGCATCGCGGCGGGCGCCGAGCCGGTGACCGTGCCGACCAGCGTGGAGACGGCCAGTACGCCGAGCGCGACCACCACGGGCCGGTCGCCGCCGAATTCGACGATCTTGCGGACGAGGGTGCCCGCGATGCCCGTCTCGTCCAGCAGCTTGCCGAGCCACGACCCGAGCAGGATCGCGATCATGGTGGCGGCCAGCGCCGGGGCGCCCTCCTGGAGCACCGTGTCCAGCACGCTGTTCTTGCCGGTCAGCGGCGCCCCGGAGACCAGGGCGATGGCGACGGCCAGCAGGATGAGTGCGAAGGCCGTGGGGAGCTTGCGGGTGAGCATCGCGGCGACACCCGCCGCCATGATCAGCAGAATGACGACACCCATGGCGTCACTTCTCTCTTCCGTGCGGTGTGCGTCTCCGCGGGGTCCGTGTTTGCGGGGTACGTGATTGCGGGGTACGTGATTGCGGGGTGGTCGCCCCAGGGGCGCGTGTCTGCGGCGACGCGGTCACCCACTCGGCGAGCGCCGCCGTCAGCAGCAGCGGACTGCGGCCGAGACCGCAGACCGTACGGGCGTACGCGTGCGCCGCGATCTCGTCGGCGCCGGCGACGTGCCCGTACCAGCGGCGGCTGCCGAGCCGCAGCACGACATGGCCGAGCGCGCGCCTCAACTCGGCCTTGGCCGGCCCGTGGTGGAGCCGCGCGTGCGCGGCCTCGTGGGCGACGGCCGCGGCGCGGACGGAACCGGCCGGGTACCAGTCGCGCCAGCCGAGCCGCTCCGCGAGGCCGTCGGCCGCCGCGATCGTGTCGGTGAACAGCTCGATGGCGTCGGGCCGCGAGGTGTAGCGCGCCAACAGGCCCATTTCCAGGCCGCCGTCGCTCTCCACGACGTCCGCCGCGCAGGCGACGGGTGCGAGCGCGGCACCGAACTCGGCCGCCGCGCGGGCCCATTGACGCAGCAGCGCGGGGTCGCGGCCCTCGTGGGTCGGGGTGCCCGCGAGCAGCCGCACGCCGAACTCGACGTCGTCCAGGTCGGCGAGGCGGCGCAGCGCGGCCAGGTCGGGCGTACGGGTCAGGACGGATGCCGTCATGTCCGTGCCTCCACAACGGCCACCACCGGCTCGTCGGCAGCGCGGCTGCTCAGTTCGCTGCGGGCGAGCGCGAGCAGCGACTGCGGTTCCACGACGCCCGACAGGTCGGAGATCCGGGACCCGATGAGCAGCCGCAGCGCGGGCGCGCGGACCCCGCCGTCGCCGTACGAGGTGACCTCGTCCACGAGCGTGGCGAGGACTTGGGGCGCGGCGCCCGCCGTGGTGGTCTCGACGCGGGCGTCGGGCGAGTGCAGCCGGACCACTCCGTCGGCGTCCACGACCCGCACGGGGTGGCGGGTGGCGCGGTACCGGCGGCGCAGCTCCGTGCCGTACACGGTGTGCGAGGGCGTGCCCGCGAGCACCCGCACCTCGGCGGGGTCGGCCTTGAGGCTGGCGGCGGCGGCGCGCAGCCGTTCCCCGTCGTCGGCGCGGTGGGTCCGGTCCTGGGTACGTAGTTCGGTGGCGCCGGTGGCGACCGCGCGTACGGTGCTGGTCTGCGGGTCGACGGTGACCTCGACCTCGACGCCGTCGGCGGCGGCGCCCTGGGCGACGACCGCGCGTTCCGCCTCGGCCCGTACGGCCAGGATCTGTTCCTGTCCGGCGCCCGGGATGATCCGCTCGATCTGCTCGCGGACCAGCGCGAGGGCGACCCCGATGGGGCTGATGACCTCGCTGTGGGCGGCGATCCTGCCCTCGCGTTCGCAGACGACGGCCAGGTGCGGTGTCACGGACGCGGCGCCGCCGCCCCCGCCGACCAGGACGGCGTTGTCCTTGTCCAGGCGGTACTCGGAGATCAGGGTGTCGACCACGGCCTTCACCTGGGCCGTACCGGCGTCGAGCACCTGGGTCGCGGCGGTGGCGACGTCCACGCCGAGCGCGGCGGCCAGCGGCGCCAGCGCGGCCTTGGCCGTCTCCTGGTCCGAGCGGGCGAAGTCGCCCTCGGGGACCCGGCCGAGCGCGTTGGCCGCGCAGGTCATGGTGATCGCGAACCGGCCGCCCGCGGCGTCGAGGACCGCGTAGTCGGCGGGGTCGTCGGCGAGCGGGCTGACCGTGGCGAGCGCGGCGTCGCGCAGGTCGTCGGGGTCGGCGAAGCAGGCGTACGGCAGGCCCGCGATGTGGGCGCTGCGCGGTCCGACCGCGGTGACCTTCCGGCCGGAGCCGCCGGTCCCGCCGGAGCCGCCAGAGCCGCCGGTCCCGCCCGTCCCGCCCGTACCGCCCGTGCCGCCCGTGCCGCCCGTGCCGCCGCTGATCCTGACCATGGACCCGCCGCCGACGCCGACCGTCCGCACGTCGAGCGCGGACAGATAGGACGTCTTGCCGAGGATCGTGGCGTGCCGGACGGCGACCTTGCCGCGCCGTACGACGCTGATGTCGGTCGAGGTGCCTCCGGTCTCCAGGAACAGGCCCTCGCTGATCCGCTCCTGCATCAGGGCGCCCGCGACGCCGGCCGCGGGTCCCGACAGGACGGTCAGCAGCGGCCTGCGCCGCATCTCGTCCAGCGACATCACGCCGCCGTCGCAGCGCATCACCATGAGCGGGGCCGTGACGCCCGCCTTGGTGATGGCCGCGTCGACCAGGTCGGCGGTGGCGAGCATGCGCGGCAGGATCGCGGCGTTGACCACGGCGGTACGGGTCCGCTTCTGGAGTCCGTACAGCGAGGTGATCCCGTGGGCCGCCGTCATCGGCAGGCCCTTGCCGCGGGCCGCTTCGAGCACGGCCTCCTCGCCCTCGGGGCGGTCGACGCTGAACGGCTGGCTGGCGACGAGGACTTCGGCGCCTTCCCGTACGACCTCGTCGACGGCCCTGCGCACATCGGCCGCGTCGTCGGGGTCGGCGACATGGGCGTAGTGCAGCGGGAGCCGCTTGCCGGGGGTGAGTTCGAGGTTGCGGAAGGACGCGAGCCGACGGGTGAACGCGGCCCCCGGACCCGTACCGATGCCGATCAGGCCGACGGTGGCGACGTCACCCTCCAGGAGGGCGTTGGTAGCCTGGGTCGTACCGTGGGCCAGGAAGGCGACGTCCTCAGGGGCGTTCCCGGTCTGCTCCAGCAGGCGGTCGAGCGCTTCGACGATGCCGTGGGCTACGCCGTCCTCGTGGTGGTGGCTGGTGGGCACTTTCACCTGCCCCCGGAGTTCGAGGGTCGCGGCGTCTACGGCCACGGCGTCGGTGAAGGTCCCGCCCACGTCGATGCCGACGCGGATACGGTGGGTGGTCATGGTCTGGGCACCTCCTTGTGCAGTGTTGGCGAATACGCGGGCGGTGGGCCGGGCGGGGCAGGTGGAGCTGCTTCCGTCCGGCCGTTCTCCCTTGGGGGCGGCAGGTCCCGCTCAGTAGCCGCGCACGTCGGGCCAGTGGCGCTGGATCCCGGCGCGGTCGAGCACGGCGGCGAACGCGTCGAACCGCTTGTCCTCGGCCTGGACCCGGTGCGGTTCCACGCCTTCGGCGAGGCAGTGGGCGGCGAGGGCACCGGCGACCTCGCCGATGTTCCACTCCACCGGGTGCAGCCGGTAGCAGCCGTTGGTGATGTGGGTGGTGCCGATGTTCTTGCCCGCGGGCAGCAGATTGCGGACCCTGCGCGGGATGAGCGCGCCGAGCGGGATCTCGAACGGCACCGAGCCGATGTCGATGTAGTTGTCACCTCCGGTGGACGGGTGCAGGTCGATGCGGTAGCCGCCGACGCCGACCGAGTCGCGGTACGTGGTGCCGCCGTGCGGGCCGACGAGGTCGATCGCGAGGTCCTGCTCGGTGATGGTGGTGACGGCCTTGATCCGGCGGGACTCGCGGACGTACGGCGCCTTGGCCAGGCCGTCCGCGGTGCCGGTGATGTCGGGGCGGAGCCTGAGGCCGGGAAAGCCCTTGCCGCCGTCGGCGCGCGGCGCCTCGGTCTGGAGCCAGTACAGGACGGACAGCGACAGCTGCCGCGCCTCGGCCACGGCCTGGGCCGAGGTCTCGGGGCCCGCGCCGATCAGCGGCTTGAGCCAGTAGTCGTTGAGCGGCCAGTTGACGAGCGTGATGTCGGAGTCGAAGGCGCCGGGCCGGTGCAACCGGCGGGCCAGAATGCGGCGGAAGCCCCACAGCTCCTTGTCGCCCGCGTCCTCCGACTGGTCGGCGTTGACGTCGAGCGGGTCGAGGTCGGGGTTGGGGACGAAGGTGCGCGGCACCGCTTCGAGCGTGCGCGGGTCGGGGGCGAGGAAGCCGAGCAGCGGGCCCGGCCAGAAGTCGGGGCGGTAGTCCCGCCAGAACTCGTAGTCGGCGGGCTTGTCGATGGTGTGGTCCTCGCCCTCGTGGTGCGAGAGCGCGAAGCACACCGTGATGCCCTGCTGGTTGAGCGGGTCGGCGGTCTCCGGGGCGTGCGGCTCGCCGAATTCGTCGCGCGACTCGGCGCCGACGGCGTGTTCGACACCGGCCAGCTCCAGCAGTTCACCGGTCTCGGTCGCGTCGATCACGTACCGCGCCGCGATGGTGCGGCGGCTGCCGTCGCGCAGGCTCTCCACCGTGACGGACCGTACGGTGTCGTCCTCGGCCGCCGCCGCGACCGGGCGGTGCTCGGTCAGCAGCGTGAGGCGGCCGGACGCGAGGTGCGGCGCGAGCATCGACTCCAGCACGGCGAGGCCGACGCGCGGCTCGTGGCAGAGCTTGCTGACCCGTCCGGCGCCGGGGTTCAGCTCGGTGAGGGCCAGCGCCTCCGAGCGCATCGGGTACCACTGGCGGTAGTACGACCTGATGGATTCCCGCAGGTGGCGGTACGAGGCGGTGGTGCCGAACTGTTCCACCCACGGGTGCTCGTCCGGCGGGACGGCCTGCGAGGTGAGCTGGCCGCCGATCCAGTCGGTCTCCTCGGTCAGTACGACGCCGCGCCCGGCGCGGCACGCGGCGAGTGCCGCCGCCACGCCGCCGAGGCCGCCGCCGACGATGAGAATGTCCGGTCCGGGTTTCACGAGTCTCCTTGAGGTGGTGCGTACCGCCTGCGGCGGTGCTGTCGAAAGATTGCGCGGTGCGTCGGATGACGGCTCTGCCCGGTACCCCGGACCCTCCGGCGTCCGGTTCGCCGAGGACGCCCTACGGCCACGTGCCCTGGCGCCGACCGGCCGCGGGGCCCCCGCCCGTTAAGGGCTCCGCCCCCAAAGACCCCGGCCCCCCGGGGCGAGGGCTCGCGGCGAGCAGTCCGCCGAGCACCGGCCCCCCGGCGCGTGGGCTCGCGGCGAGCAGTCCGCCGAGCACCGGGCCCCCGGGGCGAGGGCTCGCGGGCGGCGGGCAGGGCGGGTGGGGGGTCATGGGCGTGGGTCCCGGGGCCGCGCCGGAGGCGGTCCCGCGCTGGCGCCCGGCCGGAAGGGGCAGGCCACCAGCGGCTCGGTGGCCGCCGCGATGTCCTCGCCCGCCACGAGGGCGGCCAGCATGCGGACGGCCGCGGCGCCCAACTCCGGCCGGGGGATGTCGAATCCGGTGGGCACCGGCTCGCCCGCGAGGTCGGGCGGCGGGCTGCCGAGCAGGGCGAGCGAGGCGTCGCGCGGGGCCTCGATCCCGGCGGCGCGGGCGGCGCCGCGCAGGGCCCGCCACGCGCTGCCGGTGTCGGTCTCCTCGGCGACGAACGCGGTGACGCCCTCGGCGAGCCAGCCGCGCAGCCGCTCGGGCGTCAGCTCGCGCTCGGGCGCCGCCGAGCGGAAGACGGCCGCGGGGCCGCCGGGCAGCCCGGCCGCCTCCAGGCCCTTGAGGAAGCCGTGTTCACGGTCGGTCGACGCGGGCGCCTCGTCGTCCTCGCGTACGAGCACGATCCGGCGGTGGCCGAGCTCCGCGAGCCGGGCCACGACCTCACGAGTGGCGTTGACGTAGTCGGCGCCGACCCAGGGCAGGCCCTCCAGCTCGTCCCTGCGGCCGATGTGGACCACGGGGAAGCCGTCGCCGACCAGGCGGCTCAGCTCCTGCGCGGGCGCGTGACGGCCGAGGAAGAGACAGCCGTCCGCCAGCCGGACCCGGCTCAGCGCCTCGGGTCCGGCGGCCCCCGCGCCGCCGGAACTGGAGCCGGTGAAGAGCACCAGGTCGTAGCCGCGCGCGGCGGCCTCCTGCTCGACGCCCACCAGGAACGGGTAGTACGAGTGCTGCACGTCGGTGGGGAAGGTCGCGGTGAAGCTGAAGACGCCCAGCAGGTCGTTGCGGGCGGCGGCCAGCCTGCGGGCGGCCGGGTCGGGGACGTATCCGAGGCTGCGCGCGGCGTCGAGCACCTTGCGCCGGGTCTCCTCCGAGATCGCAACACCCTCCCGCTTGCCGCCGAGCACCAGCGAGACCGTGGCCTGCGAGACGCCCGCGAGCCGCGCGACCTCCGCCTGGCGCGGCCGTGACGTGCGCCCGGTCGGCGAGGGCGCCCGGCCCGGCCGGGATCGCTTCCTGGGTTCGTCCACCTGTGCTCCTCCTTCGTTAATGCGCATTAGTAATGCGCATTAACGAGCACTGTGGACCTTGCCACGCGTCACGTCAAGAGGATGGACCGCATTTTCCGGCCACGCCCGCGCGCCCCGCCGACCTGTGGTTATCGTCGGAAGCGCCGTCTTGGGTGGCGGGAAACCTTGTCCCGCTTGGGCCGCGGCGCCTCATCGGCGGCCGTCGGCGTCACCGTCCCCCCGGCCGCTCAGGGAGCGGCCGGGCGGGACACATCCGCGCGGAACGTATCGGCGCGGGAGGGTATCGGCGCGGGAACCTGCACCGGCCCAGGACGTACGAGCCAAGGACGTACGAGCCGAGGACGTACGAGCCGTTACGGCTTGTACGCCACTCCCCCGTACATCGCGACCTGCGAGTCGTCGACCGTGCCCTCGGCGGCCGGGTCCGGGCGCCAGTTGTGGACGAGGGTGACACCGGGCTCGACCAGGTCGAGGCCCGCGAAGAAGGGCAGCACCTCGGCGTGGGTCCGGTTGCGGGCGGGCATGCCGCGCTTGGTGTACTCGGCGACGACACCCCCGATCGGCTTCGGGCTGGAGTCGGTGGTGACCGTGGAGATCGCCAGGTAGCTGCCGGACGGCAGGATGTCCACGTACTGCTTGACCAGGTCGTACGCCTTCTGGTCGTCCGTGACGAACTGGAGCACGGCGATGATCGACAGGGCGGCCGGCCGGGACAGGTCCAGGGTCTCGGCCAGCTCGGCCGAGCCCAGGATCGCCGCCGGGTCCTTCATGTCCGCGTGGATGTAGGCGGTACGGCCCTCGGGCGTGCTGGTCAGCCGGGCGCCCGCGTGGGCCAGCACGATCGGGTCGTTGTCCATGTAGACCACGCGCGCGCTCGGGGTGACGCCCTGCGCGACCTCGTGGAGATTCGGCGAGGTCGGAATGCCGGTGCCGATGTCCAGGAACTGGTCGATGCCCTGCTCGGCCATGAAGCGGACGGCCCGGTGCATGAATTTACGGTTCTCACGCATCGATATCCGCAGACTGGGCCAGCCGCTCAGCATCTGCTCGGCGGCCTCGCGGTCCAGCGGGTAGTTGTCCTTGCCGCCGAGAATGTAGTCGTACACGCGTGCCGAGTGCGCGACGCTCGTGTCGATCTCGGGCGGCTCGTAGTTCGCAGGCCGCCGCGTCCAGGCCATGTCGTCGGGCATCCGCTGTTCCTCCTGAGTACGCCTGCGTTAAGTAAGTGATGAGCGTCAGGAAACCGGGAGGCTGGCCTGTCCAGCCTCCCAGCCCTGGGAGAAGACGTCGAGTTCGATCTGCGTGAAGATCAGCGCGGGACCTTCCGGATCAGTGGACTGGCGGACCGCGTAACGGCCGTCGGGAAGCCTGCGGACCTCCACGCAACTGCCGCCGTTGCTCCCGCTCCACGGCTTGTGCCAGCCTTCCGCTCCCAGCGTGAGAACAGCGTTGTGTATGCGATTCACTGGCCTAGAGCTCCTTGCGAATGGCACCGAGGAATTCTCCGGTGCGTTGTACTGGCAGGGCGTGGGCGCACATACGGTCCAGGGCTTCCTGGAACGTCGTGACATCGTCGTACTCGTCGAGATAGACGGCACCGACGAGATTCTCGACATAGACGATGTCGGAGATCTCCTCGTGCGGGAATCGGAAGATGTGGAACGACCCGTACATGCCCTCGTGCGCGCAGATGCCGAAAGGCATCACCTGAAGCTTGATGTTCGGCTGTTCGGCCGCTTCGATGAGGCGGTCGATCTGGGCCCGCATGATCTCGGCGGGCACCATGGGACGGCGGAACACGGTCTCGTCCATGACCACCCACAATTCGGGCGGATTCGCGGAGGTGAGCAGTTGCTGCCGCTGTTTGCGGACGGCGACCCGGCGCTCGACCTCCTGGGCGGCCTTCTCCTCCGCGTCGTGGAGGCCGGCCCGCAGCACGGTCAGCGCGTATTCCTCGGTCTGGAGCAGGCCGGGGATGTAGTGGGGTTCGTAGGCCCGGATGAGGCTGGCCTCTTCCTCCAGGCTGACGTAACCGCTGAACCAGGTGGGCAGGGCGTCCCGGTAACGGTGCCACCAGCCGGGCTGGTTGGCCTCGCGGACGAGGGCGAGGAAGGTCCTGGCCTCGTCGCCCGGGACGCCGTACTCCTCCAGCAGCGTCTTGACGTAGGGGAGCTTCCACTTGCCCTTGGCCAGCTCCATGCGTCGGATCGTCAGAGGAGCCACGTCGAGGACGACGGCGGCGTCCTCGAACGACTTCCCGGCGGCGACCCGCAGGTCGCGCAATCGTCTGCCGAGCACCATCAGCCGAACGGTCGAGCCGCCCGACGACTGCGCAGCGGTCACGCCCCGGCTCCTCTCACCGAGTCCATGGGAGAAGTGTGCCACCCCCTCAGTGATATCCACACCTCGATTGCCTTCTCGGTGAAATTATCAAGATTAACCTTGCCCACTGAGCGCGTCGGGGCGCATAGTGGCCAGGTGACCACGTTCACGCACACGCGATGGAGAGGAATCTCCGCTGTGGGTTCACCTACCACCGATACCGTGAGTTCCCGCCTGACTACTCCCGGCATTGGCTCCGCTTCCCGTACGCCCCGCCCCCGTGCCGACGGCTGTACTTTCGAACTGCTGGCATGCGGCGCGTCGGTTTCCGAGGCCCGGCGCCGTGCGCGCGCATATCTGACCGCGCGCGGATGCGGGCTGGACGCCTGCGATACGGCCGCTCTGTTGGTGAGTGAACTCGTCACCAATGCCGTGCGTCATACGACGAGCCCGACCGTCATCTGTTCCGTCCGGCGGGACGGCGTACGAGTCCGTATCGAGGTCGAGGACCACGGAAACGTCGGCGAGGGCCCGGTGATGCGCGACAGCGGCACCCATGAGGTCAACGGCCGCGGGCTGCTGCTGGTGGACGCGGTGTGCGACGAGTGGGAAGTGGCTCCGGGCCGCGACGGCATCGGCCGGATCGTGCGCGCGGTGTTCCGCGACGAGACGGTCTGACGGCCTCGCCCTCGCCTGCTCACCGGCACCCCGCTCCGCCCGCTCACCGAAAAGGACCACCTCGGGGGTCTGCTACGCTGATCCAGCGACGTGCCCCTGTCCCAGCGTGATCCTGCGGTCACTTTCTGGTCCCGGATCAGCGGCGGACAAGCGGTACGGAGCACCCGAGATCCTGTGCGAGAATTATCCCGCACAAGCTTGGTCCTGTGGAGCAGTTTGGAGTGCTCGCCACCCTGTCAAGGTGGAGGCCGCGGGTTCAAATCCCGTCAGGACCGCTGCGGCTGGGTAGCTCAGTTGGTACGAGCGACCGCCTGAAAAGCGGTAGGTCGCCGGTTCGACCCCGGCCCCAGCCACCGCACGACGTAGGCCCCGTCTCCGGACGGGGCCTACGTCGTTCCCGTGCGCCATGCGCCCCACCGTCACCGTGCGTACCGCCGCGGGGAAATGCGTTCGCCGCGCGCCCGCCGCAGATGCGATCCTGGACCGCGTATGTCTACCCAACCCACCTCCGCTGATCTCGCCGAACGGCTGCCGTCGCTGACTTTGCGCGACGAGCAGCGGCTCGGCCGCCGGCTCGACGGCGCCCGCCGTATCCGCAAGCCGGAGGCGCGGGCCGCGGTGCTGGCCGAGATCGCCGCCGAGATGGACAAGGGCGAGGCGCGGCTGGCGGCCCGCCGCGCCGCCGTGCCGAGGATCAGCTATCCCGAGGCGCTGCCGGTCAGCCAGAAGAAGGACGACATCCTGGCGGCGATCCGCGACCACCAGGTGGTGATCGTCGCGGGCGAGACCGGCTCGGGCAAGACGACGCAGATCCCGAAGATCTGCCTGGAGCTGGGCCGCGGGGTGCGCGGCCTGATCGGCCACACCCAGCCGCGCCGGATCGCGGCCCGTACCGTCGCCGAGCGCGTGGCGGAGGAGCTGGCGACACCGCTCGGGGAGGCGGTCGGCTGGAAGGTCCGCTTCACCGACCAGGTCGGCGACTCCACGCTGGTCAAGCTGATGACCGACGGCATCATGCTCGCCGAGATCCAGACCGACCGCGAGCTGCGCGCGTACGACACGATCATCATCGACGAGGCGCACGAGCGCAGCCTCAACATCGACTTCATCCTCGGCTACCTGGCCCAACTCCTGCCGCGCCGCCCGGACCTGAAGGTGATCATCACCTCGGCGACGATCGACCCGCAGCGCTTCTCCCGGCACTTCGGGGACGCGCCGGTGGTCGAGGTCAGCGGCCGGACGTATCCGGTGGAGGTCCGCTACCGGCCGCTGGCCGACGAGGGCGCGGACGGTGACGAGGGGGCCGACGACCGCGACCAGATCACCGCGATCTGCGACGCGGTCGACGAACTCCAGGCCGAGGGGCCGGGCGACATCCTGGTCTTCCTCTCCGGCGAGCGCGAGATCCGCGACACCGCGGACGCCCTGACCAAGAAGAACCTCCGCTCGACCGAGGTGCTGCCGCTGTACGCGCGGCTGTCGTCGGCCGAGCAGCACCGCGTGTTCCAGCAGCACAGCGGGCGCCGCGTCGTGCTGGCCACGAACGTCGCCGAGACGTCGCTGACCGTCCCCGGCATCCGGTACGTGATCGACCCCGGCACCGCCCGGATCTCCCGCTACAGCCACCGCACCAAGGTGCAGCGGCTGCCGATCGAGCGGATCAGCCAGGCCAGCGCCAACCAGCGCAAGGGCCGCTGCGGCCGTACGTCGGACGGCGTCTGCATCCGGCTGTACGACGAGGACGACTTCCTGTCCCGGCCGGAGTTCACCGACGCCGAGATCCTGCGCACCAACCTGGCCTCGGTCATCCTCCAGATGACGGCGGCCGGGCTCGGCGACATCGCGCGCTTCCCCTTCATCGACCCGCCGGACAGCCGGAACATCAAGGACGGTGTCCAACTCCTGGAAGAGCTGGGCGCGTTGGACCCCAAGGAGAAGGACCCGCGCAAGCGGCTGACCCCGCTGGGCCGCAAGCTCTCGCAGCTCCCGGTGGACCCGCGGCTCGCCCGTATGGTGCTGGAGGCCGACCGCAACGGGTGCGCGCGCGAGGTCATGGTGATCGCGGCGGCGCTGTCCATCCAGGACCCGCGCGAACGCCCCGCGGACAAGCAGACGCAGGCCGACCAGCAGCACGCCCGCTTCCGCGACGAGACCAGCGACTTCCTGTCCTTCCTCAGCCTGTGGGGCTATGTCCGCGACCGGCAGAAGGACCTGTCCTCGTCGGCCTTCCGCCGCATGTGCCGCTCGGAGTTCCTGAACTACCTGCGCATCCGCGAGTGGCAGGACATCTACAGCCAGCTCCGTACGGTCGCCAAGTCCCTGGGCATCACGGTCACCGAGCCCAGGTCCGAGGACGACGCGGCCGATCCGGTACGGGTCCACCAGTCGTTGCTGGCGGGGTTGTTGTCGCACCTGGGGCTCAAGGACACCGACAAGAACGAGTACTTGGGCGCCCGCAGCGCGAAATTCGCCGTCTTCCCCGGCTCGGCGCTGTTCAAGAAGCCGCCGCGCTGGATCATGTCGGCCGAGCTGGTGGAGACCTCCCGGCTGTGGGCGCGGGTCAACGCGCGGATCGAGCCGGAGTGGGTGGAGCCGCTGGCCCAGCACCTGGTCAAGCGCACCTACAGCGAGCCGCACTGGGAGAAGGACCAGGCGGCCGTGATGGCGTACGAGCGCGTCACCCTCTACGGCGTCCCGCTGGTCGCCCAGCGCAAGGTCACCTACGGCCGGATCGACCCCGAGGTCTCCCGCGAGCTGTTCATCCGCAACGCGCTGGTCGAGGGCGACTGGCGCACCCACCACCAGTTCTTCCACGACAACCGCAAACTCCTCGGCGAGGTCGAGGAGTTGGAGCACCGCGCCCGGCGCCGCGACATCCTCGTGGACGACGAGACGCTCTTCGACTTCTACGACGCGCGGCTGCCGGAGGACGTCGTCTCCGGCGCCCACTTCGACTCCTGGTGGAAGCAGAAGCGGCGCGAAGAGCCGGAGTTGCTGAACTTCGAGCACTCCATGCTGATCAACGAGAACGCGGAGGCCGTCACCAAGGACGACTACCCGGACTCCTGGCGGCAGGGCGCGCTCAAATTCCGCGTCACGTACCAGTTCGAACCGGGCGCCGACGCCGACGGCGTCACCGTCCACATCCCGCTCCAGGTCCTCAACCAGGTCTCGGCCGACGGCTTCGACTGGCAGATCCCGGGCCTGCGCGAGGAGGTCGTCACCGAGCTGATCCGCTCGCTGCCCAAGGCGATCCGCCGGCATTACGTCCCCGCGCCGAACTACGCCAAGAAGTTCCTGGAGCGCGCGGTCGCCGGGCCCGACCCCCTGCCGTCCGTGCTGGCGCGGGAGTTGCAGAAGATGGTCGGGGTGCCGGTCACCGGGGAGGACTTCGACCTCGGCAAGGTGCCCGAGCATCTGAAGATCACCTTCCGGGTGGTGGACGAGCGGCGCCGCAAGCTCGCCGAGGACAAGGACCTGGACGCGCTGCGGCTGCGGCTGAAGCCGAAGACGCGGGAGGCGATCACCAGGGCCTTCGAGTCGGCCTCCGACCCCGCGCTGGCCTCGGTCCAGCAGCGCACCGGGCTCACCGACTGGACGATCGGCGCGCTGCCGCGCACCTTCGAGGCGCGGCGCGCGGGCCAGCCCGTCAAGGCGTTCCCGGCGCTCGTCGACGAGGGCGCCACCGTGGCCGTACGGCTCTTCGACACCGAGCCGGAGCAGGCAGCGGCGATGTGGCGGGGCACACGGCGGCTGATCCTGCTCAACGTGCCGGTGAATCCGGCGAAGTTCGCCGCGGACAAGCTGTCCAACCAGCAGAAGCTGGCGCTCTCGCGCAATCCGCACGGCAGCGTGCAGGCGCTCTTCGAGGACTGCGCGACCGCCGCCGCCGACCGGCTGATCGCCGACCACGGCGGGCCCGCGTGGGACGAGGAGTCCTTCCGCAAGCTGTACGACGCGGTCCGCGCCGATCTGGTCGAGCTGACCTCGCGCAGCGTCCAGCGGGTCCAGCAGGTGCTGGCCGCCTGGCAGTCCTGCGAGCGGCGCCTGAAGGACACCACGAGCCTCGCGCTGGTCGCCAACCTCCAGGACGTACGGGAGCAGCTCGCGGGCCTGGTGCACGCCGGTTTCGTGACCGAGGCGGGGCTCAAGCGGCTGCCCGACCTGATGCGGTATCTGGTCGGCGTCGACCGCCGCCTCCAGCAGATGCCGACGGGGGTCCAGCGGGACACCACGCGGATGGAGAAGGTCCGGGAGATCCAGGCCGAGTACGGCGAGCTGCTGGCCGCCCAGCCGGCCGGGCGGCCGGTGCCGGCCGCGGTGCGGGACATCCGCTGGATGATCGAGGAGCTGCGCGTCAGCTACTTCGCGCACGCGCTGGGCACGGCGTTCCCGGTCTCCGACAAACGCGTCTTCAAGGCCCTCGACGACGCCTGGGCCTGACCGCCCCGCACCGCCCGGCCGCCCCCCGGCAACGAGTTCGACCCCACCCCCTGACCTGCTGTACAGTCTGTCTCGCAGCCGAGCCCAACAGGCTGTGACACCAGGTCCTGTGGAGCAGTTTGGAGTGCTCGCCACCCTGTCAAGGTGGAGGCCGCGGGTTCAAATCCCGTCAGGACCGCCGTACCGTCTGCCACTAGGCCCGCACCTGCTCAGGTGCGGGTCTTTTCGCTGTCCCCGCAGACCGCACCACAGTACGTCGCAAGGCCCGTGCCTCCTCAAGGTGCGGGCCCTTTCGCTGTCCCCCGAAGCCGCGCCCGCTACGGCCTCCTCGTACCGCCGCGGGCGGGGCACCGGCGTCGGCGCGGAGAGCGCTCTCGGCCTACTCCCTCCGCACCGGGGGGAGTTCATTAGCGCACGGGGATCAAGATCCACAAGAGCCCGGCGTGTGACGGGAGTCACGGAAACCCGTTTCGGGAGTGGGGAACTCGACGCCCTCCGGAAGGCTCTCGATTTAATATGTGCAATTGCACCTCCCTGGGGACGACTCCGGCGCTAGCACGCAACCGCCCCCAGGACCCCACAGACCACGCCCCCGGCGCGCACGGAACGCCCACAAACCGCCCGCGCGGCCCCACATGACCCCGCGCCGCCCCGGCGCCGCCCCGGGCCGCCGCGGGCACGAAAAAGACCGCATCGGACCCGGCGGAGTCCGATGCGGTCTTGGTGAAGCTGGGTGGAGCTGGTAGAGCTCGTAGCTCCCTCCGGCGTCCCTGATGGGGGCAGGTGGCCTTCGGGCCGGGCGACGTATGGGGTGGGGGCCCCGTTAGCCGCCCAAAAGGGCTGTCAGGCCTCGCTGCGCTGCTGCGGAATGCCCGCCAACAGCGCGCGGACCTCCGCCTCGCGGTAGCGGCGGTGCCCGCCGAGCGTGCGGATGGATGTGAGCTTGCCGGCCTTTGCCCAGCGCGTGACCGTCTTCGGGTCGACGCGGAACATGGTGGCGACCTCAGCAGGGGTTAGCAACGGCTCGGCATCAGGGGTGCGAGCGGTCATGAGCGGCCTCCTCGAGAGAACCGAACCAACGCGGTTCTTTCCTCTAAATTCTGCACCTTGACCCACGTTGCCCGAAATGGCAGACGCGGGCCGAGTCGGTAATAGGACGAACGGCTTGTCCTCGGCACTACAACTACACCATCCGTCCAGCCTCGTCGGCCAAACCGATGGAATTGCCCTCTCAGGTGTTCAAGCTCGGCGGAAGCCGATGGACCATGCCATAGCGGACAGTCACACCAACGTGACGATCAGTCACAACCTGATCATCTGCCCCATCCCCACCTTCGAAACGAGTCCGAGGAGGACCCGATGTCCCATTTTGACACGAGACATGGTGATGCAGGCAAGAGTCCGCTTACGTGCTCTCCGTCACGCTTGGGCCATTACCGCCGCTCTCGATGCCAAAAGGCAAGCTGAGAGGCGGAAGAGACACAACGAGACAACAGAGGACCCGCGAACCCTGCGCCGAAGGTCACATCGGCCCATGCGTCGAACGCGGAGTCGATGCCAGGGCCAGAGCTTCGGCGCACATTCCGCCGGAGTCCCGACCGTGACCCGCGTCACGTCCCGCCTGCCCTCAACTGGAGAACTGAAGCTCCCTGACCGCCCGCCACCGGTCGGTCAGCCGCTCGTACGCCACCCCGGCCGCCGCCGAGTCCCCGGCCCGCAGCGCGGCGAGCCCCTCGGCCACATCGGCCGCCGAGTGGTCCTCCGCGAGCGTGTCCTGGCCCATCACGTGCACCAGGCCGCCGTAGTCCAGCTCGACCAGCGAGCGCGGGTGGAACTCCTCGAGCCAGCGCCCCACATCGATCAGCCCGTCGATCAACGGGCCCTCGTCCAGGGCGTCCTTGAGCACCCGCAGCGCCCGCGCGACCCGCCGCCTGGCCTGGACCATGGGCGTGCGGTACCGCAGCAGCGGCTCCTTCGACTCCCCCGCGCCCGACGGCTCGTACTCCCGCTCGTCGTCCCCGACGAGGGCGAACCAGCGCACCGGCACGTGCCAGGTGGCCGAGCGGATCCACGGCCGGGCGTCCGGATTCCGCTCCCGCCAGCTCTCGTGGTCGGCGGCGGCCTGCCGGCGTACGACCGGCGGCAGCATCGCGTCCAGCACCGGCTCGGGCAGCAGCTCCCCCACGTTCTCCAGGGCGAGCCAGCCGCGCAGCCGGGTGCGCCAGGGGCAGATGTGGGTGACACCGGAGACCACGGCCACGAAGGCGTCGCCGCTCTCGTGCACCGGGACGGCCACCGGGGGCACCGGCAGGAGGTCGGCCAGGGACTGCCGTAGCTCGTCCTGAGCGGTACGCGTCAGCCCGGCCGACGCATACCGGTACCAGTGGGTGCGTTCGGGCTCTGGAAAGGCCGCCAGGGGCTCGTAGACCCGCAAATAGGCCGCGTACGGGACCAGTACCGGTGAACCGCCCACACCCGCTCCCTCGTCACGGCCTTGATGCTCCGATCGTCCCACGCGACCCCCCGCCCCGGAGGTGATCCCGGCCACTGTGAAAAACCGTCGCGGGATCACCGGAAACCCACACATGTACGCGGTCCCATGATCGCCCGCCCAGGGCCTACCCTTCTGCATATCCGGCCTCCCGCCACCCGCACGGGGAGCCGGAGGCCAGCAAGGCCAACCGGGTTCGCCCGGAAAAACTGGACTATGGGAGTCACCACCGTGACCGACGTACGACAGACCGACCGCTCCTCGTCAGTCGAGTCGACCGGCTCCACCGCGTCGACCGTCCTCGCCAAACTGTTCCGATCGGAACAGGGCGGGCACGAGCAGGTCGTCCTGTGCCAGGACCGCGCAACCGGCCTCAAGGCCGTCATCGCGCTCCACTCGACCGCCCTGGGCCCGGCCCTCGGCGGCACCCGCTTCCACGCCTACGCCTCCGACGAGGAGGCCGTCGAGGACGCGCTCAACCTCTCCCGCGGCATGTCGTACAAGAACGCGCTCGCCGGGCTCGACCACGGCGGCGGCAAGGCCGTCGTCATCGGCGACCCCGACACGCTCAAGACCGAGGAACTGCTGCTCGCCTACGGCCGGTTCGTGGCCTCGCTCGGCGGCCGGTACGTCACCGCGTGCGACGTCGGCACGTATGTCGCGGACATGGACGTCGTGGCCCGCGAGAACCGCTGGACGACCGGCCGCTCGCCGGAGAACGGCGGCGCCGGCGACTCCTCCGTGCTCACCGCCTTCGGTGTCTTCCAGGGCATGCGCGCCGCCGCGAAGACCCAGTGGGGCGAGCCGACGCTGCGCGGCCGCCGGGTCGGCGTGGCCGGCGTCGGCAAGGTCGGCCACCACCTGGTGGAGCACCTGCTGGAGGACGGCGCCGAGGTCGTGATCACCGATGTCCGCGCGGACGCCGTCGACCGGATCGTCGCCCGTCACCCGCGGGTCACCTCGGTGAGCGACGCGCAGGTGCTGGTGCGCACCCCGCTCGACGTGTACGCGCCCTGCGCGCTCGGCGGCGCCCTGGACGACGCGACGGTCGCCGCGCTGACCGCCACGGTGGTCTGCGGCGCGGCCAACAACCAGCTCGCCCACCCCGGCGTCGAGAAGGACCTCGCCGATCGCGGCATCCTCTACGCGCCGGACTACGTGGTGAACGCCGGTGGCGTGATCCAGGTCGCGGACGAGCTGCACGGTTTTGATTTTGACCGCGCGAAGACCAAGGCCACGAAGATCTACGACACGACTCTGGCCATTTTCGACCGGGCCAGGACCGACGGCGTCCCCCCGGCCGTGGCCGCGGACAGGCTCGCGGAACAGCGGATCGCGGACCGTACACCGGCTTCGGAATGGCTGCGTCCGGAGGGGTCCGCGTGACCCACAGCACGGCCCGATAGCAAGTTCGCGCTAGAAGAAGGTAAAATCGGCCCTGACCAGGCAGAACAGGGCCGTGAACGACCCCTGTTCCGACGCGTGTCGTGCGGGCGACGTACCGTGCGGCGTCGGAAGCAGGTACCGTTGTGGGCCTACGGACCGGTCTCTCTCCGGGGAGGCCGCTCCGAATCATGAACGCGTGTCAAGACTCGGGGCCGCTGAGCCCCGCCGTTAAGGGGGTCGAGCCATGGGGCGCGGCCGGGCCAAGGCCAAGCAGACGAAGGTCGCCCGCCAGCTGAAGTACAACAGCGGCGGCACGGATCTCTCACGTCTGGCCGACGAGCTGGGCGCATCGTCACCGCTTCCGGTCAATCCGGAGCCTGTCGAGGACGATGACGACGAGGATGACGACCCGTACGCACAGTACGCGGATCGCTACAACAACGACGGGGACGAGGACGACGAGTCCGAGTCATCCCCCCAGCGCCGTCACGCTTGACACCTGTCACGTAGACGCACATCACCGCATGTCACGTCGGCCCGGTTCGGGGGTCCCGCCCCGGACCGGGTTTCGTCGTCGGCTCGTCGGCGCTGAGGACCCCACCGCTCTACCGCGCGTAGTCGCCGGTCAGTTCGACGGCCGCCGTGCCGCTTTCGCGTGCCGTGATCTCGCCGCTCACCCAGGCCCCGACGCCCCGGTCGGCGAGGGTCGCGAGCGCGACGTCCACGGACTCCTGCGGCAGGACGGCGATCATGCCGACGCCCATGTTCAGCGTCTTCTCCAGCTCCAGGCGCTCGACCCCGCCCAGCTCCCCGACCAGTCCGAAGACCGGCGCGGGCTCCCAGGTGGAGCGGTCGACGGTGGCCCGCAGGTGGTCGGGGACGACCCGCGCCAGGTTGTTGGCGAGCCCGCCGCCGGTGATGTGCGAGAAGGCGTGCACCTCGGTGGTACGGGTCAGCGCCAGGCAGTCCAGCGAGTAGATCTTCGTCGGCTCCAGCAGCTCCTCACCGAGCGTGCGGCCGAACTCCGGCACCTGCCGGTCCAGCGACCAGCCCGCCCGGTCGAACAGCACGTGCCGGACCAGGCTGTAGCCGTTGGAGTGCAGCCCCGACGACTCGATGGCGACGACCGCGTCACCGGGCCGGATCAGGTCCGCGCCCAGCACCTGGTCGGCCTCGACCACTCCGGTGCCCGCGCCCGCCACGTCGAAGTCGTCCGCGGCCAGCAGCCCCGGGTGCTCGGCGGTCTCGCCGCCGACCAGCGCGCAGCCCGCGAGCACACAGCCCTCGGCGATGCCCTTGACGATGGCCGCGACCCGCTCGGGGTAGACCTTGCCGACGCAGATGTAGTCGGTCATGAACAGCGGTTCCGCGCCGCACACCACGAGGTCGTCCACGACCATGCCGACCAGGTCGTGGCCGATCGTGTCGTAGACGCCCATACGGCGGGCGATGTCCACCTTGGTGCCGACGCCGTCGGTCGCGGAGGCGAGCAGCGGGCGCTCGTACCGCTTGAGCGCGGAGGCGTCGAAGAGTCCGGCGAAGCCGCCGAGCCCGCCGACCACCTCGGGGCGGGTGGCCTTGCGGACCCACTCCTTCATCAGGTGGACGGCACGGTCGCCGGCCTCGATGTCGACGCCCGCGGAGGCGTAGCTGGCACCGGAGAAGTCAGCGCCGGTGGAGGCGGCGCCGGTTGACTCAGACATAGCTGGGGAACCTTCGTGTCGTTCGTGCGGAGGGCTGCGTGGCTGCCGCGGAGCCTACGGGCGGCGGAGCGCGTCCGCGGCGTCCGCGCCACCGGCCAGTTCGGTCTCCAGCAACTGCTTGCCCAGCAGCTCCGGGTCGGGCAGGTCCATCGGGTACACGCCGTCGAAGCAGGCGCGGCAGAGGTTGTCCTTGGGGATGGTGGTCGCCTCGACCATGGCGTCGATGGAGATGTACGCGAGCGAGTCCGCGCCCAGCGAGGTGCCGATCTCGTCCACGGTCATGCCGTTGGCGATCAGTTCGGCGCGGGTGGCGAAGTCGATGCCGAAGAAGCAGGGCCACTTCACGGGCGGCGACGAGATCCGTACGTGCACCTCGGCGGCGCCCGCCTCGCGGAGCATCCGGACCAGGGCGCGCTGGGTGTTGCCGCGGACGATCGAGTCGTCCACGACCACCAGGCGCTTGCCGCGGATGACTTCCTTGAGCGGATTGAGCTTGAGCCGGATGCCGAGCTGCCTGATGGTCTGCGACGGCTGGATGAACGTACGGCCGACGTAGCTGTTCTTGACCAGCCCGGAGCCGTACGGGATACCGCTGGCCTCGGCGTACCCGACGGCGGCCGGGGTGCCGGACTCCGGAGTCGGTATCACCAGGTCGGCGTCGACCGGGGCCTCCTTGGCGAGACGGCGGCCCATCTCGACGCGGGAGAGGTAGACGTTGCGCCCGGCGATGTCGGTGTCGGGGCGGGCGAGGTAGACGTACTCGAAGACGCAGCCCTTGGGGGCGGCCTCGGCGAAGCGGGAGGTGCGCAGGCCGTTCTCGTCGATGGCGATCAGCTCGCCGGGCTCGATCTCCCGGACGAAGCTGGCGCCGCAGATGTCGAGGGCGGCGGTCTCGGAGGCGACGACCCAGCCGCGCTCCAGCCGGCCGAGGACCAGCGGGCGGATGCCCTGGAGGTCGCGGGCCGCGTACAGGGTGTGCTCGTCCATGAAGACGAGGCTGAAGGCGCCCTTGACCTGCGGCAGCACCTTCGTGGCGGCCTGCTCGACGGAGAGCGGGTTGCCCTCGTCGTCGACCTGGCCCGCGAGCAGCGCGGTGACCAGGTCGGTGTCGTTGGTGGCGGCGACCTTGGTGGCCCGCCCCGGGCCCTGCGGGAGGGAGGCGACCAGTTCGGCCAGCTCGGCCGTGTTGACCAGATTGCCGTTGTGCCCGAGGGCGATGGAGCCCTGGGCGGTGGCGCGGAAGGTGGGCTGCGCGTTCTCCCACACGGAGGCGCCGGTGGTCGAGTAGCGGGCGTGGCCGACGGCGATGTGGCCGGTCAGCGAGCCGAGGGAGGTCTCGTCGAAGACCTGGGAGACCAGGCCCATGTCCTTGAAGACCAGAATCTGGGAGCCGTTGCTCACTGCGATGCCCGCGGACTCCTGACCGCGGTGCTGCAGGGCATACAGCCCGAAATAGGTGAGTTTGGCGACCTCTTCACCGGGGGCCCAGACACCGAAAACGCCGCAGGCGTCCTGGGGGCCCTTCTCACCGGGGAGCAGGTCGTGGCTGAGTCGTCCATCACCACGAGGCACGTTCACGAGTCTAGGGCAGGATTGCCCATCGTCCGAACGGGCGACCCTTGCATCTCCAGGTTCTATGCGCGTAGTGCCTTGCGGGGCAAGGGCATGTGACGTGGGCCCCGCCGTTCGGGTGCCACCGGTCCGGGGGCCGGGTCGTCGTCCGGTGGGGAGGTCAGCCCAGGACGGGGAGGTACGCGTCCAGGTCGGCGCGCTCGCCGCTGGCGCTCACGGTCGCGGCGTCCACTTCCCGCGCCCAGGTCGTACGGCCGGTCGCCAGCCGGATCCAGGTCAGCGGATCGGTCTCCACGACGTTCGGCGGCGTGCCCCGGGTGTGCCGCGGGCCCTCGACGCACTGCACCGCCGCGTACGGCGGGACGCGGACCTCCACCGAGTTGCCCGGCGCCTTGACGGCGAGCGCGTCCGCGAGCAGCCGGACGACGGCCGCGACGGCGTGCCGGTCCAGCGGCACGTCCACGCCGGTCGCCCGCGCCAGGTCGTCGCTGTGCACCACCAGCTCCACGAGCCGCGTCACGGTGAAGTCCAGCGCCCGCATCCCGCCGAACACGTCCGGCACCACCAGATCCGTCCGCAGCGCCCGCTCCCTGCACCCGGCCAGTTCCTCGGCCGCCGCCGCCATCGCCTCGGCCGGGTCCCCCATGGCCGCGGCGGCCTCCTTGGTCGTGGCGTCCAGCCGGTCGGCGATCCCGGCCGTCGAGACGGCCCAGGTGTCCAGGTCGGTCAGCTGCCCTTTCCCGGCGGGCACGGCTTCGGCCACGTAACGCGGCAGCACCACGGTCTGCCGTACGACATGCGCGACGAGCGTCCGTACGTCCCAGCCGGGCAGCCCGCTCTCCCGCTGGAGCCGCTCCCCCGTCAGGGCGCTCACGGCCGACCGGAGATGCCCCGCCTGCGCGGTGAGCGCCCCCCATGTCCGGTCGGGCTCATACGTCCGCGCGCGTCGGCGCCGTTCAACGGGCATGCGCCCGAGGTTATACGGGCCCACTGACAGCGACGGTCATCGGCGGGACGGGGCCGGGAGGGCGGGCATGAGGGCGAGACGGCGGGCGAGGGCGCTGACCTGTTGGGGGCCGAGAGCGAAGGCGTACCGCTTGAGGGCGAAGGTGGCGGCGTCCTTCATGTCCGCCTCGGCGAGACCGGCGACGAGGTCGGCCAGGATGGGCGGGCTGCTCTCGGTGAGGGAGCGGCTGGCGATGACCGCGTTGACGCACTCCGGCAGGGAGTGGTCGTGCAGGGCGACGAGCCACCTCACCAGGTAGGTGCCTGTCGCCACGTAGTGCTGGCGGGACAGGGCGGTGCGGACCTGCTCGCCGTATCCGGCGGCCCACAGCGCGGCGGTGGCGTAGACGCGCGCTTCGAGGGCGGCGGTCGGACCGACCAGACGGCTCACCTCGGCGACCGACAGCTCGCTGTCGCCGTCCCGCTCCTTGGCGGCGAGCGCGGCCAGCACCGCCCTCTCGACGCCGAACGCCTCCGCGTTGTCGATGAGGAAGAGCAGCCGCCTCGCGGCTCCCATCGGGTCGGCGCGGATCTGGAAACGGAACAGCGTGACCAGGGCGGTCGGGTCGTCGGCGGCGCGCAGCGCCTCCAGGACCTCCAGGAAGTCCTCGTCCGGCAGGAGCGCGACCGAGGCGAGGAAGTCCTCGTAGTCGCCCGGCGCTGCCAGCAGACCGCTGAGGAGCCGGAGCCGGTCGGCGACCGGGCGGCTGTTGACGGCCGTGACCAGTTGGGCGCGGTCCCGCTCCCGGCCCGGCCCGAACGACGCGAGCAGCGCCGCGATCTCCTCGGGCGAGCGGGTCAGGGCGGTGGCGAGCAGCCGGTTGGCGTCCACCGGCCAGCCCATGTCGCGCAGCGCCTCCACGAAGTAGGGGGTCGTCTCGACGGGATGCGTGAAAGCGGCGGCGCGCATCAGGTGGCGTACGCCGTCCGCGTGGCCGCTCTCGCGGAGGGCGTCGGCCAGCTCCACGACGGCGGGGGCGTCGTACGACTCGGCGGCTGCCGCGAGCGCGATCAGCGCGCGGCCCTCCATGCCCGCGCTCCACAGCGCCTCGCACAACTCGGCCAGCCCGGCAGGTGTTTCGGCCTCCGCGACGGCGGTGTCCAGCAGGGTGGTCGCGAATCCCTGGAGCAGGACGATCCGCGCGTCCGCCGCCTCGGGCGGCCGGCCCCCGGTCCGCTCCTCCTCCCGCTCCTCGTCCAACGCCTTCAAGACGCCGATGAGGTCGCCCGGCGACCTTCGGACGACGACCGCCGCGGCCCGCACGTACAGCTCGAACGCCTTCTGCCGACGGCCCATCGTCAGCAGCGCGTCCGCGAACCGTACGGCCTCCTCGTCCGACTCGGTGGTGGCCTCGGCCAGGACGCGGTCGGCGTCGGCGTCCAGCTCCGCGGACCACAGGGCGCCGAGCAGGCCGAGGACGTACTCGGTGTACGCGTTCTCCGCGACCGTCCTGGACAGCAGCCGGTCCGCCTCGGCCGGGTATCCGGCGGCGCGCAGCGCCCGCACCGTGCCCACGACGATTTCGGGGATCTGGGTGGTCACCACCTCGATCAGCCCGTGCGGGGCCTCTTCCGCGCCGTCCACCGCGTACAGCGCCTCCAGGCACTCCACGACCGCCTGCGGGCCGCGCGCGGCGACTTCCTGGAAGGGGATGCCCCAACTGTCCCCGTTCAGAAGGGCGACGAGCGCCGCGACCTCCTGCGGGGGCCGCAACGCGCCCGCGAGGCGCAGCAGTTCCCGGGCGTGCGCGCGTCCGCCTTCGGTCTGCCCCAACCGCACGTACTCCCTCGCGAGGGCGCGGGGCTTTCCTCGCAGCGCCTCCTTCAGGTCGTCCGGGATCGTGAGGGCGGGCGGGGCGGGCTTCGGGCCCGGCAGCGTCTCGGACGGCGGCGGCGCCGCGTGCGCCGCCCCGTACCGGTTGCGGGCGATGGCCAGCGTGCGGCCGGTGTTGCTCAGCCGCTGCTGCGGCAACGGCCGTCCCTTGGCGAGGAGTTCGCCGCGCAGCCGCTCGTAGACGCTGGTGACCTCGATCAGGGAGTCGCCGCCGGGCAGGCCCTGGTCGAGGAGGCGGATCAGCTCGCCGGTGAAGGCGGTGTAGGTCTCGCCGGGCGGGGCGAGCGCCTTGCGGGTGGCGGCGCTCGCGGTGAGGAGGTACGACCCGGCGATACGGGTCTGCTCGGCCATCTCGACCGGTGCGTTCGCCGCGCCGCCGCTGCTCATGCCGCCGACGAGCGCGCCGCCGCTGTAGCAGCAGTCGAGGATCACGATGCGGTTCGCGTCCCGTCGGGCGGTGAGGACTTCGCGGCGCACGGAGTCGAAACCGACCGAGGTGTAGGGGCGTTGGGGGTCGGTGGACGGCAGCGTCAGCAGCAGGCCGTCGGCGTCGCTGAGGCCGTGGCCCGCGTAGTACACGAGCAGCGTGTCCTCGGTCCTGCGGGCCGCGTCGTGGACCGCGTCCAGCACCTCGCCCGGCGACGCGGGTTCCGGGACCCGTACGCAGCGGTCGGGCGGCAGGCCCCAGACGGTGGGGTCTTCGAGCAACTCCCCTAAGCGGGCGAGGTTGTTCGCGACGGCCGGCAGGTCGTCGAGGCCCGGGTCGGCGAAGGTCGAGGAGCCGATGAGGACGGCGTACGAGCGGAGCGGGTCGGCGAGTTCCACGGCCCTACTCCACCTCGGGCGGCCCCGCGGGCGGCTGCTGCGGCTCCGCGAGGACGGCCAGCAGGCGGCGTACGGCCTCTTCGGAACCGTCCTGCCCCGACACGGTCACGGTCAGCCCGTCGGATTCACGGGTGAAGGTGAAGCCCGATCCCGGCGGGCGCGGCGCCCGCGACTTCCACCAACCGGCGTACACCACGGCGAGGTTGGCGAGGGCCACGGCGTGCGTGAGCACGAGGTCGATGACCTCGACGGGGCCCATCTCCCCGGCCTTACCGCCGGTCCGCGTCGCCAGCCGGACCTCGTCGGGACCGTCCTCGTCGGTGCGCAGCCACTCGGACAGCTCCCGCAGCTCAGCGGCCCCGTCCTCGTCCACCGCCGCAATACTCAACCGCACTACCGCCACCCCCCGGCGTCCGTTCCCGCGCCCACCAGAACACGGTCTCACCGGATCGTGTCACAGCCGGGCGCGCGCCCGGCACCGGTTCGCCACAAGTGAGCCGGTCGGCCGGTGCGGACGCGCGCCGCGGGCGGGCAGGCGGGGCCGGACGCCGGCCGACCGTGACCCGGCCCGGTGTCCTTCCGCCCCCGGTTCACACACCTGACACGACGCCGTCACACTCGGCGGAATACCTGGTCAGGAGCGCGGGGTTCTCACCACCATGACTGTAGGAGTGACACTCCACGCGTCCGAGGCGGCGAACCAGGTCGACGCCACCGTAGAACTCGCCCGTGAGGCCGCGGCCCACGGCCTGCGCTCGGCCTGGTTCGGGCAGACCTTCGGCGCCGACTCGCCGCAGCTCGCCGCGATCGTCGGACGTGAGGTGCCCGGCCTCCACGTCGGCACCTCCGCGATCCCGGTCTTCGGGCGGCACCCGCTGCTGGTCTCCAGCCAGGCCCAGACCGCCCAGGCGGCCACGCACGGCCGCTACCACCTCGGGCTCGCGCTCGGCACCAAGCTGCTGACCGAGGCCGGATTCGGCATCCCCTTCGAGCGGCCCGTGGCCCGCCTGCGCGAATTCCTCACCGCCTTGCGGCAGTTGACGCAGACCGGTGCCGCCGACTTCCACGGCGAACTGCTCACCGCCGCCACCCCGGTTCCCGCGCGCGTGCCGGGCGCCGAGGGCGGTGTTCCGCTGCTGGTCGCCGCGATGGGGCCGCAGGCCCTGCGCGTCAGCGGGGAACTCGCCGACGGCATCCTGCCCTACCTGGCCGGGCCGCGCGCCCTGAGCGAGCACATCGTCCCGGCCGTCACCGCGGCGGCGCGGGCGGCGGGCCGCCCCGCGCCCCGGATCGTGGCCCTGGTGTCCGGCGTGGTGACGGACGACGTCGACACGGTCCGGGCGAAGGCCACCGAGCAACTGGCCTTCTACGAGCAGATCCCCTCCTACGCGCGCGCCATCGAACTCTCCGGCGGCCGGCGCGCCTCCGACGTCGCGGTCATCGGCGACGAGGAGACGGTCGCGGCCGAGGTACGGCGCTACCGGGACGCCGGCGCGACCGAGGTGGTGTTCTCGGGCACCGACATCGCGGGCGAGGCGGACCGCCTGCGCACCTGGAGGCTCCTCGGCGAACTGGCGGGCTGACCAAGCCACTTCACCGGGCGGGCGTCGTTATTCGCCGTCGTCAGTCGGCCAGGAGGTCAGGTCGGCCTTGGTGATCGTGGTGGTGAGCAGAAGGTCGGTGATGAGGTTGTGGTTGAGCGCGTTGCCGACCGGCGGGGGCACCTCGTGTTCGAGGAGGCCGCGGGAGCGGGTGCTTCAACGCGTCCGGTCAGTGGCGGACTTCGCTTGCCAGTGGGCCAGCCGCTCGCGTACGAGAAGGAGGTCGCGATGCTCGGGGTCGAGCACCTTGGCCATGTCGTCCAGCACCGACGTGAGAGCGGTGACAGCGGCGGCGGCGCTGCTGTCCACGCCGAGCCAGTTGGCAAGCCTGGCACGGAGGAGGAAGGTGTGCGGATGATCGGGGCCGAGCACCTGCGTGGCGTCCGCCAGGAGTGCGACGTACGTCGCGACGGCTGAGGACGGATCGCCTGTGCCGCCTTCCTGGTGAGCGAGGTCGCTGCGGATGGCGAACGTGAGCGGATCGTCGGGGCTCACCTTCAGATGCGGGCTCTCCAGCCACTCCCCGAGCGCGGCGGCGGCCGTACCGTCTCCCGCCCGCCCGTACCAGTTGGCGAGGACGGCACGGTTGAACAAGGTGTGCCGGTGGGCGGGGCCCAAAAGCGTGTGCGACACGCGTACGACGTTCGCGTAGTAGGCGATGGCATCGGAGACTTGGCCCGCCATTCCCAGGGACCTGCCGTAGCGGTGCAGCACGACGTGCGACGCGGGCTCGTACAGCGCCTTCTCCGCGACCCCGATCACGGCGGCCGTGTTCGCCCGCAGCGACTGCGCCAGTTCGGTGTCCCGCTCGACCTCGGGCCAGGCTTCCACCAACCCGTCGGCGGCCACCCGCGCCAGCGCGTCCTGTTCCGCCTCGGTCAAGGTGTCGCGCACCGCGCGCTGGACGAGGCGGTGGACGCGGACGGCGCGGTGCGGGGTACGGGGGCTGTGGTCGAGGAGGCTGAGGCGGTGGAGGACGCGGAGGGCGCGGACGGCGTCGTCGGAGGAGACCGTGTCCTGGGAAGGGGCTTCTCGGGCGAGCCAGTTGAGCGCCGGGGCGCCGGTGAGGACGGCCTCGGGGATGCCGTTGGGGTCGAGCATCGAGACGAGTTGGAGCATGGGGCGGGCGAGGCCGACCGGGGCGTGGTGGTCGGCGCGGTCGAGCGACAGGGTCCAGGCGGCGGCGACGCCGGTGGTCTGGTCGTCGGGCAGGGCGGTGGGGCGCAGGTCGGCGAGGCGCTGGGCGCGGTCGGCGAGGCGGGCGCGGTAGGTCGCGCAGGTGATTCCGGCGTCCACGACGTACGCCGTGGCCTGGGACATGGCGAGCGGCAGCCAGCCCAATGCGCTTCCCAGCGCCATGAGTTCGCGCAGCGGCTCGCGGTCGTGGGCGGCGAGGGCGGTGGTCAGATAGCCCTCGCTCTCCTCTTCGGTGAAGACGCCGACGGTGACCTGTCGGCGGCCCCGGCCGGTGAGGGCGGCGTCGCGGCTGCGGGTGGTGACGACCGTACGGCCGGTGGGGCTGTCGGGCGGCCACAGGCCGGTGAGGTCGGCGGGGTCGGTGACGTCGTCCAGGACGACGAGCCAACGCGGCGCTTGCGGGGCGGGTTTGGGCTCAAGCCAGGCCAGGAAGGCGCGGGCGGCGCGCTCGGGGTCCTCGCGGTCCGCCCCGAGCAGCGTCTGCGCGGCCTCCGCGAGGCCGTCCACCACCGCCTGGCGGCTGGTCGCCGTGACCCACACCAGCAGGTCGAGGCGGCCGGACCGCCACGCGTCCCGGGCGTGCCGCGCGGCGAGTTGGGTCTTGCCCACGCCGCCCATGCCGGTCAGGACCTGGCCGACCACGGCCGTACCGGCGTCGGTGAGCGCCGCGTCCAGGGCGCCGACGGCCGCGCGGTCCTGGAAGCAGTCCGCCTCGCGCGGGACGACGCCGATCTGTACGGGCCAGGCGGCGGGCGGGCGCGGGGGCGGGTGGTGGTGCTGGTGGAGTCCGCCGTGGACGGTGTGGGCCGCGACGGAGCCGTCAACGGCCGTTATCGTGACGGCCGTTGGCGTCCTCGTGGGCTCTTCGGGTGGAGCGCCGGGTGCGCTCAGCCCTGTGGCGGACCCGGCACCTGAGGGTCCGGCGCCGGGGGGTTTCCGATCGTCACGTCACCCATCCGTACGGCGGCGGCCGAGCCGCCGTCCGCGCGGATCTCGACGTTTCCCCCGATGGCGACGCCGTCGCCTTCCGCCGAGGCCGTGGCGGGCGTCAACGCCCGTACCTCGTCAACGACGCGGCGCAGTGCCTCCGCCAACTCCCCGTCCTGCTCGACCGCTTCGTCCAGCGCGTCGGTCAGACGACGGCGCGTCCTGGCGGACACCTCCCCGGCGTCCGCCTCCCGCGCCGCCCGTTCCAGCGCCGGGTCCTCCCCCAGCGCTCCGGAGACCAGCGTGTGCAGCCGGTCCATTCCGGCGTCCAGACCCCGGTCCACCTCCGCGTCCGCCCGCCCCGCCACCCGCCGCGCCTTGGCCACCAGCCACGCGCACACGTACCCGATCGCAATCTCCACACCGGTCACTCTTCGACGGTAGCCCCAACTCCCGTGCCGCCGCACCGAAAGCGGCGGCACCACCGGGGCGCGGCGGGCGGCCCCGTGAACTTCGCCGCCCTCACCCACGACGTGCCCCGCCAGGGGCCGCGACCCACCCCCGCCGGGCCGCCAGCCCGAAAACAACCGCATCTGCCCCACGGAGGCCGGTTCTCAAAGGCGCACCAACCCCGTGGCTGGTCGCGCAGTTCCCCGCGCCCCTCAAAAGATCGGCTCACCGCCCGGACAAAAGACAGTGCGCCCCGTCAGGGGCGCTGGGGGCACCTCCCGGCCGAAGGCTGGGGGAGGAACTGCGCGGCGAGCCACCACCGGTCGGTGGTCCGGGAACAACCGAACCGCCCCGCCCGGGGCGGGCGGTGACCTGCGGGAGCGTCATGGCTGAGCGCGCCCACGCGGCGGCAGCCGCACATCAAACACAGCCCCGCGCCCCTCAAAAGATCGGCTCACCGCCCGGACAAAAGACAATGCGCCCCGTCAGGGGCGCGGGCCCTCGCGGATGAGGACGAGGGTCGCTGGCCTTGCGCAAGGCGGGGCATTTCAGGGGCGCGGGGAACTGCGCGGCGAGCCCCCACCGGTCGGTGGTCCGGGAACAACCGAACTGCCCCGCCCGGGGCGGGTGGTGACCTGCGGGAGCGTGGTGGGTGAGCGCGCCCACGCGGAACGGCGCCGTCAGGCGCCGACGGTGCCGTCGATGGCCTCGCGGAGCAGATCGGCGTGGCCGTTGTGACGGGCGTATTCGAGGATGACGTGCTGCATGACCAGGCGGAGCGAAACGTCCTCGTCGTGGCGGGAGTTGTGGACGACGAGGTCGAGGGTGGGGGCGGCGCCCTCGATGCGGCGGGAGTGGGCGACCTCGGCGTGCCAGGCGGAGAAGGCTTCGTCGCGGGTGGAGCCGGAGGCGTCGTACGCCTCCTGGAAGTCGCCGGTGGCGGACCAGACGAGAGGGATGTCCTCGCCGTCGATGATCCGGCGGAACCAGGCGCGTTCGACCTCGGCCATGTGCCGGACGAGCCCGAGCAGGCTGAGGGTGGACGGCGGCATGGAACAGCGGCGCAGTTCGTCGTCGGTGAGGCCGTCGCACTTCATGGCGAGGGTCTCGCGGTGGTAGTCGAGGAAGCCGCGCAGCGTCTCGCGCTCACCGCCCGTGGTCGGCGGGCCGGTGCGCGGGTCGGGGGTCTCGGTCTGCTCTGAGGTCACGGTCCATTCTGACCGGCCCCCGGCACCCCGGCCCCCCGGCACCCTGGCCCCCCGGCCCCCCGGCCCCCCGGCGCCCGCGGCACCGGGCGGCGGTCATCCCCGAGTGGCGAACGGTCTCAGCACTCCCGCAGGCCGGGCGCCGGGTCCTGGCCGGTGTAGAGGTCGACGGCCGGGACGTTGCCCCAGGCGCCGTTGTCGAGCTGCGTCCAGTACCAGATGTCGTTCTGGCCCGCGTGCGGGTCGCCGTGGCCCCAGCATACGAACCAGTTGAAGCCGGTGGTCAGGGTGCCGCGGGTCGCCGAGCGGTAGGAGCGGTCCGCGAAGCCCCTGGCCCCGACCTTGTTGCCGCAGTACAGACGGCCGTCGGAGCGGACACCGCACTCGGCGGCCGGCCTGACCTTCTCCTTCGCCGGAGCTGCGGCGGCGGCCGTGGCCGAGGCCCCGCCGGTCATGGCGAGACCCGCCGTCATCACGGCGGCGGACAGCAGCACGGCGATGTTCTTACGTGTGATCACTGCACATTCCCCTCGTTTCGTGCGCCAACGTGCGAGCGCGCGAAACGATCATGCGTGACGGCGCACAGCCCCGAGCACCGCCATACGGGTGGATCCGGCACATGCCGTCTTATGACGCCTCCGGCAATTGCCAAGACGCCCGATTCCCGTAAAACGTCAAGCCGTTCATCACACCGTTAAGACCATCGCCGGTCCACGCCGCACCACACAGATGCCCCGGCCGCGTCATCGCGGCCGGGGCACCCGGTGGACTTTCCCGTCACATCAGCGGAACGCTCAGGCGAGCAGCGCCGGAATCGTCCCCTCGTGCGCGGCGCGCAGTTCGCCCAGCGGAATGCTGAACTCCCCCTGCACGTCGATCTCGTCGCCGTCGATGACGCCGATCCGCGCCGCCGGAAGCCCCCGCGCCCCGCACATGTCGGTGAAGCGCAGTTCCTCGGAGCGCGGCACCGCGACGACGGCGCGGCCCGCGGACTCGGAGAACAGGAACGTGAAGGCGTCCAGACCGTCCGGGACGACCAGCCGCGCGCCGTGCCCGCCGCGCAGGCAGGACTCGGTGACCGCCTGGACGAGACCGCCGTCGCTGAGGTCGTGGGCGGCGTCGATCATGCCGTCGCGCGACGCGGAGATCAGGATCTCGCCGAGCAGCCGCTCGCGGTCCAGGTCGACGGCGGGCGGCAGACCGCCGAGGTGGTCGTGGACGACCTGCGACCAGGCCGAGCCGCCGAACTCCTCGCGGGTGTCACCGAGCAGGTAGATCAGGTGGCCCTCGTCCTGGAAGGCCATCGGCGTACGCCGGTTGACGTCGTCGATCACGCCGAGCACCGCGACCACCGGGGTCGGGTGGATCGCCACGTCGCCGGTCTGGTTGTACAGCGACACATTGCCGCCGGTCACCGGGGTGCCGAGCTGGAGGCAGCCGTCGGCGAGACCGCGGGTGGCCTCGGCGAACTGCCACATCACGGCCGGGTCCTCGGGCGAGCCGAAGTTCAGGCAGTCCGAGATGGCCAGCGGCTTGGCCCCGGAGGCGGCGACATTGCGGTACGCCTCCGCGAGCGCCAACTGCGCGCCCGTGTACGGGTCGAGCTTCGCGAAGCGGCCGTTGCCGTCGGTGGCGATGGCCACGCCGAGGTCGGTCTCCTCGTCGATCCGGATCATGCCGGAGTCCTCGGGCTGCGCCAGCACCGTGTTGCCCTGCACGAAGCGGTCGTACTGGTCGGTGACCCACGCCTTGGACGCCTGGTTCGGCGAGCCGACCAGCTTGAGCACCTGCTCGCGCAGTTCGGCGGAGGTACCGGGCCTCGGCAGCTTCCCCGCGTCGTCGGCCTGGAGCGCGTCCTGCCAGTCCGGCCGGGCGTACGGGCGGTGGTACGTCGGCCCGTCGTGCGCGACCGAGCGCGGCGGCACGTCCACGATCTGCTCGCCGTGCCAGAAGATCTCCAGTTGCGAGCCCTCGGTCACCTCACCGATGACGGTGGCGATGACGTCCCACTTCTCGCAGATCGCCAGGAAGCGCTCGACCTTGTCGGGCTCGACGATCGCGCACATGCGCTCCTGCGACTCGCTCATGAGGATTTCCTCGGGCGAGAGCGTCGCGTCGCGCAGCGGCACGGTGTCCAGTTCGACGCGCATGCCGCCGGAGCCGGCCGAGGCCAGCTCGCTGGTGGCGCAGGACAGGCCCGCGCCGCCGAGGTCCTGGATGCCCGCGACCAGTTGCTCGCGGAAGATCTCCAGGGTGCACTCGATGAGCAGCTTCTCCTGGAAGGGGTCGCCGACCTGGACGGCGGGGCGGCGGGACGGGCCGGTCGAGTCGAAGGTCTCGCTGGCCAGCACCGAGACGCCGCCGATGCCGTCGCCGCCGGTCCTGGCGCCGTACAGGATCACCTTGTTGCCGGGGCCCGACGCCTGCGCGAGGTGGATGTCCTCGTGCTTCATGACGCCCACGCACAGCGCGTTGACCAGCGGATTGCCCTGGTAGCAGGGGTCGAAGACGACCTCGCCGCCGATGTTGGGCAGGCCGAGGCAGTTTCCGTAGCCGCCGACGCCCGAGACGATGCCGGGCAGGACGCGCCGGGTGTCGGGGTGGTCGGCCGCGCCGAACCGCAGCGGGTCCATCACGGCGACCGGCCGCGCGCCCATCGCGAGGATGTCGCGGACGATGCCGCCGACGCCGGTGGCCGCGCCCTGGTAGGGCTCGATGTACGACGGGTGGTTGTGCGACTCGATCTTGAAGGTGACGGCGTAGCCCTGGCCGACGTCCACGACGCCCGCGTTCTCACCGATGCCGACGAGCAGCGCGTCGGTCTGCGGGGCCTTCTCGCCGAACTGCTTCAGGTGCACCTTGCTCGACTTGTACGAGCAGTGCTCCGACCACATGACCGAGTACATCGCCAGTTCCGCGCCGGTCGGGCGGCGGCCCAGGATCTCGCGGATCCGGGCGTACTCGTCCTCCTTGAGGCCGAGTTCCTTCCACGGCTGCCCGGCCTCGGGCGTCTCGGCGGCGTGCTTGACGGTATCGAGGGTCATGCGGAGACCAACTTCTTCAGGACCGAGGTGAAGAATCCGAGGCCGTCGGTGCGGCCGGTGCCGATCAGCGGCTCGACGGCGTGCTCGGGGTGCGGCATGAGGCCGACGACATTGCCCGCGGCATTGCTGATGCCCGCGATGTCACGGAGCGACCCGTTCGGATTGCCGTCCAGATAGCGGAAGACCACCCGGCCCTCGGCTTCCAGTTCGTCCAGCACCCGCTCGGCGGCGGTGTAGCGGCCGTCGATGTTCTTCAGCGGGATGGAGATCTCCTGGCCGTCCGCGTACTGCGACGTCCAGGCGGTGGCGGTGGTCTCGACCCGCAGCTTCTGGTCGCGGCAGACGAAGTGGAGGTGGTTGTTGCGCAGCATCGCGCCTGGCAGCAGATGCGACTCGGTGAGCACCTGGAACCCATTGCAGATGCCGAGAACCGGCATTCCGGCCTTCGCCTGTTCGATGATCGTTTCCATCACCGGCGAGAAACGCGAGATCGCGCCGGCCCGCAGATAGTCGCCGTACGAGAAGCCGCCCGGCAGAACCACCGCGTCGACCTGCTGGAGATCCTTGTCACGGTGCCACAGCGGTACGGCTTCGGCGCCCGCGACCCGGACGGCGCGCTGTGTGTCACGGTCGTCGAGCGTGCCGGGGAATGTGACGACGCCAACGCGCGCAGTCACGACTCCACCTTTACGGCGAAGTCCTCGATCACGGTGTTCGCGAGAAAGGTTTCCGCCATCTCGCGAATGCGGGCGAGGGCGGCGTCGTCGACCGGCCCCTCGACCTCTAGTTCAAAGCGCTTTCCCTGGCGGACGTCGGAGATCCCGTCGAAGCCCAGGCGCGGCAGTGCTCGCTGCACCGCCTGGCCCTGGGGGTCGAGGATCTCCGGCTTGAGCATGACGTCGACTACGACGCGTGCCACTTGCACTCCCGGTGGTGTGGTGCGTGAGGTTCTCTCAGCGTACCCGGTGCGAAAATCTACGCGAGTAGATATGAACGCGACCCCTAGCGCACCCCTAGATCACTGATCACGTTTATGTATCGGCCGCCGAAATGCTTGGGGAAACCCGTAGGTGAAACATAGGGTCCCGATTACGAAGCGGCACCCGGGGGAATTAACAGGTGTCACGATGTATCACGCGGTGCCCATTTCGTGGCATCGTACAAATGAAAACTTGTCGACACTCGACTTGTCGGCCCACCCGTGACACCGGGGCCCGGCGTCCGGTCGCGACCGTTCCCGCTCGCGACCGCCACGACACACGGGCCGCGTGCGATCGCCGGGCCCCGGCAAGGCCGATGGCGTACGAAAGGACCACATCCCTATGGCGCAACGCGTACTGGTCACCCTCGCCGACGACCTGGACGGCGGAGAAGCGGCGGAAACCATCGCATTCGGCGTCGACGGTCAGTGGTACGAGATCGACCTCTCGTCCCAGAACGCGGACAAGCTGCGCAATGACCTGGCTCCTTACGTGGAGGCCGGCCGCCGCCGCACCCTTTCGGGCCGCGCCTACAAGCGCACGCCGATCGCCCCGACCCCGGCCACCGTCCGCGCCTGGGCGCAGTCGAACGGCTTCGAGGTCCCGGCCCGCGGGCGCATCCCCAAGAAGGTCTACGAAGCGTTCAACAAGGCCAGTTGACGGTTCCGCGACAACTCACTGACAACCGCCGGGCGAACGGGCGGGGGCGGTGGTGCCGACTGGACAGCCACCCCCACCCTTCCGCTAGTGTGTGGAGCACGCCGAGGGCAGGGCCGGAAAGGCCAGGTCAGCGGAGGTCACGCGGGTGTAGCTCAGTAGCAGAGCGCCCCCCTTCCAGGGGGGAGGGGCAGTGTGCAATTCCTGTCGCCCGCTCTGGTCGCTCCGGCCGGTCCTATGGATCGGGTAGAGTGACCGCAGCAATGCGGACGTGGCTCAGTTGGTAGAGCATCACCTTGCCAAGGTGAGGGTCGCGAGTTCGAATCTCGTCGTCCGCTCCAGCGTCACGAAGGCCCCGGTCACCACGACCGGGGCCTTCGTCGTACCCGGGCGTCCGCTCGGCGCGTCGCCGGGCGGCCGCTCGGCGCGTCACGGGGCGACGGGATATATCGGTTTCTAATGGCCGCGTCCGATCGGGTACAGTGTCTGCACGGCCTGCGGACGTGGCTCAGTTGGTAGAGCATCACCTTGCCAAGGTGAGGGTCGCGAGTTCGAATCTCGTCGTCCGCTCCAGCATCGCGAAGGCCCCGGTCACCACGACCGGGGCCTTCGTCGTCTCTCCGCTTCCGCGCCGGGGTGCTACGACCAGGCGGTGCCGGTGAGGCGCTCGTACGCCTCCACGTAGCGGGCGCGGGACTGCTCGACGACCTCGGCGGGCAGGCCGGGCGGCGGCTCCTCGCCGTTGCGGTCCCAGCCCAGCGCCGGGTCGGTGAGGTGGTCGCGGACGAACTGCTTGTCGAAGGACGGCTGCGCGCGGCCCGGCTCCCACAGGTCGGCCGGCCAGAAGCGGGACGAGTCGGGGGTCAGCACCTCGTCGGCGATGACCAGCGTGCCCTGTTCGTCGTAACCGAACTCGAACTTCGTGTCGGCCAGGATGATGCCCCGCTCGCGCGCGATGTCGCGGGCCCTGCCGTAGACGGCCAGCGTGGTCTGCCGGAGCAGCGTCGCGGTCTCGGCGCCGACCTCGCGGGCGACCTCCTCGTACGACACGTTCTCGTCGTGCTCACCGACCTCGGCCTTGGTGGCGGGGGTGAAGATCGGCGCGGGCAGCTCGGAGCCGTCCACCAGGCCCTCGGGGAGCGCGAGGCCGCACACCGTGCGGTCCCGGTTGTACTCGACCAGGCCGGAGCCGGTCAGATAGCCGCGTGCGACGCACTCGACCGGCACCATGCGCAGCGAACGGCACACCATGGTGCGGCCCGCCCACTGCGCGGGGGCGCCCTCGGGCAGCTCGGTGGAGATCACGTGGTTGGGCACGATGTCGGCGAGCAGGTCGAACCACCACAGCGAGAGCTGCGTGAGAATCCGGCCCTTGTCGGGGATCTCGGTGGGCAGCACCCAGTCGTAGACGGAGGTGCGGTCGCTGGCGACCATCACCAGGTCGCCCTCCGCGTTCTGGTACAGATCGCGCACCTTGCCGGTGTGCAGATGTACCAGTCCCGGCACCTGGACAGGCTCGGGTTTCTCGACGAATCCGGACACGGGTCGTCCTCCCCACTCGGCGGTTCAGCTCCCGATTCTCGCTTATCGGGACAGCTGGAGCGCGCGGGGGCTCCTCCTTTCGCCGCCCGCTCGCCTCCGGCGGCTTGGACCCGGCGCGCCGCCTCCGGCTCGCAGGCTCCGGCGGACCCACCCCTCAGTCGTGCTTGCAGATGCGGTCGAGGAGGTTGGCGGTGGCGCGCTGGACGCGCGGGTCGACGTGGTTGGGGCGGTCGAGCGCCGGGGACCAGGCGAAGGTGCCGGAGGCGAAGACGTACGCGCCGCTGGGGGCCTGGTAGAGCGAGGTTTCCTGGTGGCAGCGGCGGCCGTCGGTGGACTCGTACGGCGAGTGGGCCAGCAGGATGCGCTCGATGCTCTCGGGCAGCGGGGCGCGCGGGTAGTAGCGGTCGGCCTCGCCCGCGACCAGGCCGTCGATCTCGTCGCCCTCGGTGGCGCCGGTGGCCTCCCACAGCCAGTGCTCGGCGTTGCGGACGACGAGCGGCGACGGCTGGGGGACGCGGCCCGCGTACTGCACGCCGAGCACGAGCTGTTCCGGCTCGCCGAGGTCGCGCCAGAGCGCGGTGCGGCCCTTGTTGTCGCCGCGGCGCTTGCGGCAGCTCAGCAGCCGGTCCGCGTCCCCGGCCGGGGACGCGGCCAGCTCGACCTGCCAGTACATGGTGTTGGCCGACAGGAAGACCAGCGAGGTGCCCGCGTCGCGCGCGGTCTCGGCGGCCCGGCGCATCGGCTTGGACCAGTACTCGTCGTGGCCGGGGAAGACCAGGCCGCGGTAGCGCGTGGGGTCGATACGGCCCGCGTGCAGGTCGCGGGCGTCGGCGTACGCGAGGTCGTAGCCGTAGCGCTCGGCGAAGCGTACGAAGTCGTAGGCGTGGCCGATGTGCAGCGGGAGCCCGGCGCCCGCGTAGGGGCGGTCGAAGGAGACGGTGGTGGCGGCCTGCTCCTCGCCGAGGAGCTGCCCCTTCTCGTCCCACGCGTGGTACAGGCTGGCGCCGGTCCTGCCGTCCTCGGGGTAGAGGTTGTACGCCTGCCACGTCACGTCGGGCATCAGCAGGAGCAGGTCCGCCTCGTGGGTGGCGCGGACGGTGAAGGGGACGTGGCTGCGGTAGCCGTCGGCGGTGGTGAGGACGGCCACGTACGCGCCGGTGTTCCAGTACGTGGGAATCTGCAACCGCCAGGACTGCCACCAGTGGTGGCAGGAAACCGTCCTTCCGGCGGCCAGCGGCGCGGGCTGGACGATGCCGGACAGCCGGGGGCTCGCGGACATCTTCGCGGCGCCGTCGCCGCCGTAGTGGCCGATCCGGTAGACGTCGACCGTGAACTCCTGCGGCGGGTCCACGGTGATCCGGAAGTCGATGGCCTCGCCGGGCACGACGGATCCCGCGGAGGCGAAGCCCTTGATCTGACGGCGTACGTCGTCGGCGGTACGCGGTCCGGGGAAGCGCGGGCGGTGCGCGGCGTCGCCGCTGCTCACGGCCAGGTCGACGTACCAGGGGACGACCTGGCCGTCGTCGTCCAGGTACTGGGAGGCGCCGCGCAGCCAGGGCAGCGGGCCCTGGCCGAAGGGGTCGGAGACCCCGTGGGCATGCGCTCCGGACTCCCACCGTCGGATCTGGTCCGTACTCATCGAAGCCCCTCCCTCACCGATCCCCGGCCGCGCCGGCTCCCGCGGTTCCCCGCTCCACCCGTGGTTCACCCATGCGGTGCAATAGTGCGGCGCACATACCCAGCACATCACAGAAAGCACCGCACCGGTTACCGTTCGTGGTGAATTATCGGAACGGATCGGGCGACGAGTGAAGCAGATTCGGTCAACCGGCGTGTGGTGAACGTCACATGACCCAGGTCAAGAGGTCGCGCCGCACGCTCCGAGCGGTCGGGAGCGGGCGGTACGGGCCAGAAGCCGGGCGGGTTCCACGCCGTGTGGCGCGCCGCGGGGCTGTGCGCGAGGCGGTGCCGGGCGGTGTGCGGTCGTGGCCGAAACGCGTCGCCCCCGGACGGCGCTCGCGCGGGGGCGACGTGGCGCTTGTCACATTGGTTGATCATGACGGCACGTCACGTCGGTTGGTCACGACCACGCGTCACGTCGGTCGATCACGACGGCGGGTCACGTCCGTCGATCACGACGGCGCATTACGTCGGTTGATCACACCAGCCGGATCGGCTTGTCGGGGCGGACGCCGACGGCCCTGAGCCAGGAGCGCAGCGGTGCCGCGTCGCCGTTCTCGACCAGGCGGAGCACCGGCCAGGTCAGATCGGCCCGGCGGGCGCCGCCGACGAGCAGCGTGGGGCCGTCCAGCCAGTCCAGGCCCGCGTCGGCGCCCGCGGTGTCCACGGCGGCGCAGCAGACGACGGCGGTGACGTGGTCGGTCAGCAGCTCACGGCCGGTGCGGGGCGGCAGCAACGGGGAGACGGGCACCGGGGTTTCCTCCGTACCGCCGCCCGTTCCGCCACCGTTTCCGCCGCCGGTTCCGCCGCCGCCCTTGGCGTTCTCGGCCGTCGCGGCGTGCCGAGCCGCCTCGTCGCGGGCGGCGAGCGCGCCGATCCTGGCGGCCAGCTCCTCGCTGCCGCCGCGTGAGAGCCGGTCGATGACGCGGGTGAGGGTGGCGCGGCCCGGCTCGTCGGCGAGCGCGGCGGCGGCCCGTTCCGCCGCCGAGGTGCGGGCGGCGGCGGTCGGCCCGGTCATGGCCCGGTCGCCGAGGAGCAGGCCGCTGCGGCGCCCGCCGCCGATCGCGGCCGGTCCCTCGTCCTCTTCCTCGGCCGCGGCGGCGATGCCGGGCTCCGGCGGCGGCACCTCGTCCAGGACGCGTATCAACCGGGCGGCCTCGGTGCGCCAGATGCGGTCGACGACCTCGTCCGGATAGCCGTTCCAGCTCACCGGCGCCCAGTCGGGGCCGGGCCGCTGCGGGCCCGCGTGGAAGAGCCGGGCGGCCAGCAGCGAGACGGCCTCGTCCATCGCGCCGGGCTCCTCCAGGAGATCACAGGCCGGGCGTTCGCCCAGCCGGGTCTCGAAGCCGTCGGCGAGCCGGTCGCGCCGGGACAGCTCGGTGAGCGCGGCGACCACCCCGGCGTCCAGCCGGGACGGCCAGCGGCCCATCCGCCAGGCGGGCAGCGCGACGCGGGTGAGCAGCCGGTCCCAGCCCGCGTATGCCAGGCCCACCTGTTCCTGGGCGACGATCCGCAGCCCGTAGTCGACGGCCTGCGCGCGCTCGGAGGCGGAGGCGGCGACGCCCCGCTCCATCTCGGCGACATGGACACGGCAGCCGTTCAGCAGCAGCCGGACCGTCCAGCCGAGGACGCCGAACACCGGTCGCAGCAGCACAGTGCCCTCGCGGCCGTGCGCGGCGACTCCGGCCGCCGCGTCGAGGCCGCGCACGAAGCGGCGGGCGGCCGCTATCTCCGGATCGGCGGCGGGTCCCGTGCCCGCCACCACGGGCGCGAGCAGCGCGCGCAGCTCCGCGATCCGCATCCACCACATGAAGGGCGAGCCGATCACCAGCACGGGCGCGGTCCGCCTGCCCTCTTCCCTGGCGGCCTTCCTGGCCTTGCGGCCCGCGGGCCGGTCGGCCCTGCGCTCCTCCAGCCAGCTGTCGCAGTCCGGCGTCAGCTCTATCGCCGACGGCGCGGGCACCTCCATCCGCTCCGCCAGGTCGCGGACCATCCGGTAGAGGTCGGGCGCGGCGGTCTCGGCCACCGGCACCGCGGGACTGACCGCGGGCCTGGCCCGTACGATCACCGCCGCGACGGCCGCCGCGACCAGCAGCACCACGAGCGCGCCACCGGTCATCCCCCAGCGCACACCGTCCCAGCGCGAGCCGATCCGGCCGGTCGCGCCGCCCGCGTGCAGGACGACGGCGACGGCGGCGGGCAGCAGGGCCGCGCCGAGCGCGGCGCCCCGGACCCGGAGCACCGCCAGGGCACGGGAGCGCGCGACCGCCTCACCTGCTTCTCCGGCCATCGGCGACTCACCCCCTGCGCTGTGGTGACCGCCCCGATGGCGGCCTCCCCCCACTGTCGCACCGCCCACGGACATCGCAATGGCCGTACGGCTGATTGCCGCAATGTCCCGCAGTGCGCTTTCGGGGCACCCTAGTTCGGCGCCGGGAAGGAGTCAGCCTTATGGCCGAGTCATCACTCCTTGGAGTGGCTTTGGTCAGAGACCGGCCGCTTTCGCGGCGATGTCCGTACGGTGGTGGCCACCGTCGAGACCGATCCGGTCGACCGCGCGGTAGGCCCGGTCACGGGCCTTGGCGAGGTCGGACCCGGTCGCGGTGACCGACAGCACCCGGCCGCCCGCGCTGACGATCCGCCCGTCGTCCTCCCGGGTGCCCGCGTGCAGGACATACGCGTGCTCGTCCTTCTCGGCGACGTCCGCGAGCCCGGAGATCGGGTCGCCGGTGCGCGGGGTGTCCGGGTAGTTGTACGAGGCGATGACCACGGTCACCGCCGCGCCGTCGCTCCAGCGCAGCCGCGGGAAGGCGGCGAGCTGCCCGGTGGCCGCGGCCCGCAGCAGTCCGGCCAGCGGCGTCTTGAGCCGGGCGAGTACGACCTGCGTCTCGGGGTCGCCGAAGCGCGCGTTGAACTCGATGACCCGCACACCGCGCGAGGTGATGGCGAGACCGGCGTAGAGCAGGCCCGCGAAGGGCGTGCCGCGGCGGCGCAGTTCGTCCACGGTCGGCTGGAGCACGGTCCGCTCGACCTCGTCGACGAGCTTGGGGTCGGCCCACGGCAGCGGCGAATAGGCGCCCATACCGCCGGTGTTGGGGCCCTCGTCGTCGTCCAGCGCCCGCTTGAAGTCCTGCGCGGGCTGGAGCGGTACGACCGTCTCGCCGTCGGTGACCGCGAACAGCGACACCTCGGGCCCGTCGAGGAACTCCTCGATGACCACCCGGTCGCAGCTCAGCGCGTGCGCGCGGGCGGTGGCCAGGTCGCCGGTGACGACCACGCCCTTGCCCGCCGCGAGCCCGTCGTCCTTGACGACATAGGGCGCGCCGAAGGCGTCGAGCGCCACGTCGACCTCGTCGGCCGTCGTGCAGACGTAACTGCGCGCGGTCGGCACCCCGGCCGCCGCCATCACGTCCTTGGCGAACGCCTTGGAGCCCTCCAGCTCCGCGGCCCGCGCCGTCGGGCCGAAGCAGTCGATGCCGCTGGCCCGTACCGCGTCGGCGACCCCGGCGACCAGCGGGGCCTCGGGCCCCACGATCACGAAGTCGGCGCCGAGGGAGACGGCGAGTTCTGCGACGGCCGCGCCGTCGAGGGCGTCGACCTGGTGCAGCTCGGCGACCTCGCCGATTCCGGCGTTGCCGGGCGCGCAGTGCAGCGAGGTGACGTCGGGGTCGAGCGAGAGGGAGCGGCACAGGGCGTGTTCGCGGGCGCCGCCGCCGATGACAAGGACCTTCACGCGCACCAGGGTAGTGGGCCGCGGGGCGGCGGGCCGCCCTCACTCTTTCGAGCGACCGCATTCATCGGCCTATACCTGATCACGCTGCCCGTATGGGCGGATATCCGGAGATCGCTACCCCGCGCTCAGCCGTTCGGCGGTAAGAAGAGTGCTTCACCACCGGGCCGGACATCCGGCGCCGAAAGCCGCATATGAGGTCCACGAGGGGCCCTTGGGGCCATACGAGGGAGCGTGCAGTGAGCCAGCCGGACATGTTTCCCGAGGAAGCACCTCGGGACGAGCCTCAGCGGCGGGCGCTGCACCATCAGCACGAGGACCTGCGGGCGCTGCCGTTCCCGCTCGGCGACTGGGGCGAGCCCGCGGAACGCCTGGCGGAGCTGTACCGCTGGGCCGAGACGGGCGCCCTGCGCACCGCCGACTGGTACCTCGACGACCGTATCCGCAAGCGCCGCGGCGCCCGCGCCCTGCGTCTGGGCGCCGTGCTCTTCGGCACCGCCGGCGCCGCCCTGCCGCTGGTGGAGCTGACCGGCACCGCGGACACCAGCGCGAGCTGGGGCTATCTCGCGCTGCTCCTGGCGGGTGTCTGCCTCGGCACCGACCGCCTCTTCGGCCTGACCTCGGGGTGGATGCGGGACGTCGCCACCGCCCAGGCCGTCCAGCGCCGCCTGGAGTCCCTGCGCTTCGACTGGGCCTCCGAGAGCGTCCGCGAGGTCCTCGGCCCCACCGAGGGCACCGCCGCCGAGGCCGCGGAACGCTGTCTGGCCATCCTGCGCCGCTTCTGCGACGACCTCGCCGACCTCGTCCGGATGGAGACGTCCGACTGGATCGTCGAATTCGGCGGCCACACCTCCGGCGCTCCGCTGCGCACCCAGTCCGCCGCCTGGTGGCCGAGCCGCCAGGAGCCGTCGCCGGGTCCGCGCCTGGCGCACCCGAGCACGCGCCCCAGCATGCCGCGCCAACGGCCGCCGGAGAGCCCGAGGTAGCCGGGGCGGCTCACCAAGTGGCCGGGGTGGCCGGGTGCGGCTCGCCAGGCAGCGCGGTGCGGCTCACCAAGGAGCCCGGTGCGATTAGCTGAAGACGATCATCGAGCCCTGGCCCAGGCTCCGCGTCGCCGCCGCGTGCAGGCCGAGCCACACGTGGTGTTCCCGCGCGAACGGCCCGTTGCCCACGACCGGTGAGACGGCCGGCTCCTCAAGAGTGGTGTGGTGTTCGGGCGGCGCGGGCGGCAGCGGCGGGTTGGCGGGGTCGATGCCGATGACGGGGGCCACGAATTCGAGTTCGCGCAGCAGCCCGTGACTGGAGCCGAGGGGGCCGCCGCCTTCGAGGAGTTCGTCGTTGACGACGGGCTGGGGGAAGTCGAGGGGGACGTACGCGCCCGCGTGGTCGTAGTGCCAGACCAGGTGCGACCGCTGGGCGGTGGCCTCGAACATCTCCAGGAGCTGTTCGTAGTCGCCGCCGAGGGCGTCGACCGGGGTGACCTCGAGCCCCTGGAGGCTGAGCAGATAGGCGCGGCGCAGGAAGTGCAGCGCGTCGTAGTCGAAGCACGCGATCGGGCCGACGTCGCCCGACAGCCCCGGCATGTAGTTGTAGACGGGGACGGGCGGCTGTCCGGCGTCGTTCAACGCCTTGTCGTATCGGGCGAGTTCCTCGGAGAAGGGGTTTTCCGGGCTGTGGCAGAGCACGTCCACGAGGGGCACCAGCCACAAGTCGCAGGCCACGAACACTCCATCCGGTCGGGGGCGTACAGCCTAAAACGCCCGTGCCGGTCGCGTCATGGCCGGGCGGGGACGAGCTTTTCGATGAGGGCGCTGGTGTGGTCGCTGTGCTCCAGGGTGAGCTGCCGGGCGGTCGCGGTGTCGCGGGCGGCGACGGCGTCCACGAGGGCGACGTGGTCGGACCAGCAGACCCCGGCGGTGTCGTGCAGGGCGCGCAGGTGGGGGACGGCGTAGATCCAGGTCTGGGTGCGCATGCGGTCGAGGAATTCGCAGATGTGCGGGTTGCCGCCGAGGGCGGTCAACTCGCGCCAGAAGCGCAGGTCGCAGCCGATGAGGATGTCGAGGACACCGGAGCGGGCGGCGCGGGCCGCGGCTTCGGCGCGGCGCCGCACGGACGCGATGGCGTCGGGCGGCACGTCGCCCATGCCGACCTCGGCCATCCGCCGGAAGGACGCCTCGACGACGAAGAGCCGCGCTTCGGTGAGGGTGCGGAAGTCCTGCGCGGTGAAACGGCGGACCTGGAAGCCGCGGTGCTGCTCGACTTCGAGCAGTCCCTGTGCCGCGAGGTCGACCAGGGCCTCGCGGACGGGGGTCGCGGAGACGCCGTACAGCTCGGCGATCTCCTTGACGGTGAAGTGGCGGCCGGCCTGGAGCCGTCCGGTCAGCACCTCGTCGCGCAGGGCGTCGGCGATCTGCTGGCGCAGACTGCTGCGCCGCACAGGCGATACGCCGCCGTCCGGCATGCCGTCTCCTTCGTCGTCCTTGTGCGTCGCGCGCGCCCACGTACTCCGGTGATTCGTACGTTCGTACGCGCGGGTGACTGCCGCACACGATATGCGAAGCCCGTACGCGTATGCGCGGCGAGCGGAACGGGGAACACCTCTGACCCCCTGCCGTTCATACGCTTATTCTTCGCCGTACGGGTGGGCGGCGGCGCGGTGCCGGGACGGAGCCGCACAGTGCGGAGCGGGACGGGGAAGAGCGACGATGGACGAGCTGAGGTCCGGCGATCCGCGGTCGATCGGCGCGTACCGCCTCCTGGGCAGGCTCGGGGTGGGCGGGATGGGCATCGTCTACCTGGCGCGTTCCGAGCGCGGGCGCACGGTGGCGGTGAAGCTGGTCCGCGACGAACTGGCGTCCCAGGAGGAGTTCCGCACCCGTTTCCGCCGTGAGGTGCAGGCCGCGCGCCGGGTGGGCGGGAAGTGGACCGCGCCGGTGCTGGACGCCGACACCGAGGCCGAGGTCCCGTGGGTGGCGACCGGTTATGTGGCGGGGCCCTCGCTCAGCCAGGTGGTCAAGGAGTACGGTCCGCTGCCGGAGCGTTCGGTGCGGGTGCTCGCCTCCGGGCTCGCGCACGCGCTGCGCGACATCCACGCCGCCGGTCTGGTGCACCGCGATCTCAAACCCTCGAACGTGATGATCACCATCGACGGTCCGCGGGTGATCGACTTCGGAATCGCGCGCGCCCTGGAGACGGTCGTCGACGGCGGCTCCCTCACCTATACCGGCGCCATGGTGGGCTCCCCCGGCTTCATGTCGCCCGAGCAGGTGCGCGGCGACCGGGTGACGCCCGCCTGCGACATCTTCTGCCTCGGTTCGGTGCTGGCCTACGCGTCGACCGGTCTCCAGCCGTTCGGCGCGGCGGCCAGCGGTGTGCACGCCCAGATGTTCCGGATCGTGCAGGAGCCGCCCGACCTGGACGAAGTGCCCGACGGGCTGCGCGAGTTGGTGGCCGCCTGCCTGGTGAAGGAGCCCGAGGAGCGGCCCTCGCTGGCGCGGGTGCTGGAGCGGCTGGGCGAGGCGGACGGCGGGAGCGACGACAGCGCGGCGCAGGACTCGAGGGCCGAGCCGTGGCTGTCCGGCGCGATCGTGGCGCAGCTCGGACGGCACGCGGTGCGGCTGCTGGAGGTGGAGGCGGCGGCGGAGTCCCCCACGCCCACGGAGCTGGACGTGGGGGTCGTGGCCGCGGGCGGACCGGGCGCCCCCACGCCGACACGGGCGGACCCCGGCCACCTCTCGGACACCGGCGCGCGCACCGACGGCGCGACCCCGGTCAGGCAACCGCCGCCGACCGCGTACTCACCGACCTACGGCTCGTACGCGCCCCCGGCCGGTGCGGCACCGGCCGGTCCGACGCCGCCCCCGCCGACGTACACGCAACCGCAGGCGGCAGGGCCGGACGCGGGCGGGCCGCGCAAGACGCGGCGCGGGCCGCTGATCGCGGCGATCGTCGCCCTGGTGGTCGTCGCGGGCGGCGTGACGGCGTACATCGCGGGCCAGGGGGGCACGAAGAACACGGCCGATCCGGACCCCGGTGTGAGCACACCCACCGGTCCGACGTCCCCGCCGGTCTCGGGTCCCGCGCGGACGTCGCCGGGCCAGGCGGACCCCGCGAACGCGGCGGTGCCCAGCGGCATGGTCGGCACCTGGCGGACCTCCTTCACCAGTGACGACGCGGGCGACAACACCCGGACGCTGACGGTGAAGGCGGACGGCTCCGTGGAACTGTCGGGCGACAGCGCCTCCTACGCCTGCTTCTGGTCCATGCACGTCGTCTCGGTGGGCCCGCCGGTCGAGTTGAGCCCGTCGCAGGTGGTGACGGGGACGCCCGCGTCCTCGTGCAGCCCCGGCGACGGCACCACGCTCACCCTGGTGGACGGCACCCATCTGCGCCGCGACAACCTCGACACGAGCAAGGCGCCGCTGACGTACACCAAGGTCGACCGCTGACCGCGTACGGACACAGGTAAGCCCCGCTCACCTGGGTGGGCGGGGCTTACCTGTGGAACCGGAAGCGGGCTTGGGCCCGGGACCTGGGGCCGTTCTAGAGGAACGAGTTGATCTCGATCGTCTCGGTACGGCCGGGGCCGACGCCGATCGCGGAGATCGGCGCGCCCGACATCTCCTCCAGCGCCTTCACGTACGCCTGCGCGTTCTTCGGCAGGTCGGAGAGCGACTTGGCCTTGCTGATGTCCTCCGTCCAGCCGGGCAGGTACTCGTAGACCGGCTTGGCGTGGTGGAAGTCGGACTGGCTGTAGGGCAGTTCCTCGACCCGGCGGCCGTCGATCTCGTACGCGACGCAGACCGGGATCTGCTCCCAGCCGGTGAGGATGTCCAGCTTGGTGAGGAAGAAATCGGTGAGGCCGTTGACCCGGGTCGCGTAACGGGCGATGACCGCGTCGAACCAGCCGCAGCGCCGGTTGCGCCCGGTGGTGACGCCGAACTCGTGCCCCACGGTGCGCAGTCGCTCGCCGTCCGCGTCGAACAGCTCGGTGGGGAACGGCCCGGAGCCCACACGCGTGGTGTAGGCCTTGAGGATGCCGATCACCCGGCTGATCTTCGTGGGGCCGATACCGCTGCCGGTGCAGGCGCCGCCGGACGTCGGGTTGGACGACGTGACGAAGGGGTACGTGCCGTGGTCGACGTCGAGGAGCGTGCCCTGGCCGCCCTCCATCAGGACGACCTTGCCCTCGTCGAGCGCGTTGTTGAGGATCAGGGTCGTGTCGGCGACGTAGCTCCTGATCTGCTCCGCGTAGCCGAGGTACTCCTCGACGACCTGGGCGGTGCTGATCGCGCGCCGGTTGAAGAGCTTGACCAGCACCTGGTTCTTCTCGCTGAGCGCCGCGTCGACCTTCTGCTGGAGGATCGATTCGTCGAACAGGTCCTGGATGCGGATGCCCACCCGGTTGATCTTGTCGGCGTAGGCCGGGCCGATGCCGCGCCCGGTGGTGCCGATCTTGCGGTTGCCGAGGAACCGCTCCGTCACCTTGTCGATGGTCTGGTGATACGGCGTGATCAGGTGCGCGTTGCCGCTGATCAGGAGCTTGGACGTGTCGACACCGCGCTCGTTCAGCCCGCTCAGCTCGGAGAGCAGGACCGCCGGGTCGACGACGACACCGTTCCCAATGACCGGGGTGCACCCCGGTGACAGGATTCCGGAGGGGAGGAGATGCAGTGCGTACTTCTGGTCGCCGACGACGACCGTGTGGCCGGCGTTGTTGCCGCCCTGGTATCGCACCACATAGTCCACGGAGCCACCGAGCAGGTCGGTGGCCTTCCCCTTGCCCTCGTCACCCCACTGAGCACCGAGCAGCACAAGTGCGGGCACAGGCGTACACCCCTTCCGGGCGGGGCATGTCCAACGTGCAGAGAGCCGTCGAACCTGCCCCGGAATAGACGAAGCCCCTGACGCAAAGGCGCAAGGGGCTCTTGCACCGAGATTTTACCTGAGGAAGGACCAAGGTGTCGGCCGTGTCTCCTGGGCATCCTCCCCCGGACTCCGACCGGGGGCACCCCCTGCTCCTGGTCATCGACCCCGCGGCACGCGCGGTCGACGGCGAATCCGTGCGGATCGCCAAAGATGTCCTGTGCGCGGGCGCGTACTCCGTAAAAGTTTGCGTCCCGGATTCCGCGGAGGAGGCGGAGCGCGCGCTGGCGCACCGCGGTCGCCGTCACCCTGTGGTGCTCGGCGACGACGCGGCGCTGCTGCGGATGGTGCGCGCGCTGCACCGCGACCGCACGCTCGGGGAGGCGCCGGTCGCGCTGGTGCCGATCGGGCCGCGGTCCGCGCTGGCCCGCGGCCTCGGGGTGCCGGGCCAGGTGCTGGCGGCGGCGCGGGCGGTGCTCGACGGCGTCGAGCGGGAGCTCGACCTGCTGGTCGACGAGAGCGGCGGGATCGTGCTCGGCACGCTGAGCATCCCGTGCGGCACCCCGGTCTCGCAGACCGCCGCGCACTGGTGGACGCCGGTCGAGAAGACCGCCCGCTCCCTGGTCCGCACCCTCACCGCGCCGATCCCGGTCAACGGTCAGCAGCCGCGGCAACGGCTGCGCGTGGAGGCCGACGGGGTGCTGCTGGCCGATCTGGACCAGCCGGTGCAGGAGATCTCGGTCCGCACCTCGCCGTCGGGCGTGGCGGAGGTCTTCGTCCGCCGTACGGAGGGCGCGGAGCACGTACGCGCGCAGGCGCGGACCATCACCGTCTCGGGCCGGGACTTCCGCTACCGCGCGGACTCCGCCGTCACCGGGCCGGTGCGCAGCCGTACGTGGACGGTGGAGCGGTCGGCGTGGCGGCTGACGGTGCCGCGCTGAGGGCGGCAGGAGCGTTTCAGCGGGCCGCGCGTCACATCGTGGCCTTGTGCTCCCGCCAGCGGTCCATCATCGCGCCGAGCTCCCTTTGCAGGAAGTCGAAGAAGGCGGCGGTCTCGGCGAGCCGCTGACCCGCGTCCGTCTCCTCGCCGACGGTGTCTATTCCGGTGCGCAAGGTGTTCTCCCAGCGGGCGAGGACGCCGCTGCGGCTGGTGAACGTCTCGTACCACTGGTCGTGGTGCACCCGGTACAGCTCTCGGCGCGAGCCGGGGTCGCGCTCGCGGTGCACCATGCCGACCTGGGCGAGGTAGCGCACGGCGCCGGAGACCGCGGCCGGGCTGACCTGGAGCCTTTCGCTCAGCTCGGCGGAACTGAGCGCGCCGTTCTCGGACACGAGCAGCGCGGAGAAGACCCGGGCGGCCATCCGCTGCATTCCGGCCTCGACCATCTCGGCGGCGAAGCGCTCGATGAAGGTCAGCACCTCCGCAGGTCTCTCTTCGTCCCGCGGGTCCGCCATGGCCGCCGCCTCCCTCGTCCGATCCGATCACGTCACGCTGAGTGAAGTTTATCCGCTTCGTCATCTTCACAAATTTCTGAATGTACTGTAGCTTCACAAGCATGACGGACGCAATCATGGTGGCCGGGCTCCACAAGACCTTCGGCCGCACACACGCACTCGACGGACTCGACCTGTCCGTCCGCACCGGCGAGGTGCACGGCTTCCTGGGTCCCAACGGGGCGGGGAAGTCCACCACGATCCGCGTCCTGCTCGGCCTGATCAGAGCCGACGGCGGCGAGGCCCGGCTGCTCGGCGGCGACCCGTGGCGGGACGCGGTGGCCCTGCACCGGCGGATCGCCTACGTGCCGGGCGATGTCACGCTGTGGCCCAATCTCAGCGGCGGCGAGATCATCGACCTCTTCGGCAGACTGCGCGGCGGGGGCGGCGGAGGCGCTGTGCGCGGCCGGTGGCGCGGGCGCGGGCGCGGGGAGACCGGCGAGCGGGGCGACGGCGGTGCCGCGAGCCGGAAACAGGAACTGCTCGACCGGTTCGAGCTGGATCCGACGAAGAAGGGCGGCGCGTATTCGAAGGGCAACCGGCAGAAGGTCGCCCTGGTCGCCGCCTTCGCCTCGGACGCCGACCTGCTGATCCTGGACGAGCCGACCTCGGGACTCGACCCGCTGATGGAAGAGGTCTTCCAGGGCTGCGTGGAGCAGGCCAGGGACCGCGGGGCGACCGTGCTGCTGTCCAGCCACATCCTCAGCGAGGTCGAGGCGCTCTGCGACCGGGTCAGCATCATCCGCCAGGGCCGCACCGTGGAGACCGGCGCCCTCGGCGAGCTGCGCCATCTGACCCGCACCAGCGTCACCGCGGAACTGGCCGCCCCACCGCGCGGCCTCGACGAACTGCCCGGCGTGCACGACGTGGACGTCAGCGGGCACCACGTCACCCTCCAGGCCGACACCGACAAGCTCGACGCCCTGCTGCGCGCCCTCGCCGACGCCGGCGTCCGCAGCCTCACCAGCCGCCCGCCCACCCTGGAGGAGCTGTTCCGCAGGCACTACGAGGACCCGGACGCCGACGGTCACGCGTCGGCTGCCGAGGGCCGGGCCGGTACGCCGTCCGGACCCGACGGGATGTCCGCGACCGGTCCGCGTAAGGCGACGCCCCGATGAGCGGCTTCGCGGGCACCGGCGCCCTCACCCAACTGGCCCTGCGCCGCGACCGGCTGATGATCCCGGCCTGGCTGTACGTGCTGGCCGCGTCCGTCATCGGCACCGCCGCCTCCTTCCGCACGCTCTACGGCGACCAGGCCGAACGCGCGGACCTCGCGCGCAGCACCAACGCCAGCGCGCCGCTGCGCGCGCTCTTCGGACCCATCTACGACTGGGACACGATCGGCGCGCTCACCGGCTGGCGGATGGGCGTGCTCGGCGCGTCCCTCACCGGGCTGATGAGCATGCTGATCGTCGTCCGGCACACCCGTGAGGAAGAGGAGACCGGCCGCCAGGACATGCTCGGCGCGACCATGGTCGACCGCCGGGCCCCGCTCACCGCCGCCCTGTCGGCCGCCGCGACCGCCGACGTCGCCATCGCCCTGGTCGTGCTGTGCGGCATGACCGTGCTCGGCCAGAGCCTGACGGGCTCGGTCGCGCTCGCCCTCGCCCTCGCGGTCGGCGGCATGATGTTCGCCGGGGTCGCCGCGGTGACCGCCCAGGTCACCGAGACCGCGCGGCTCGCCAAGGGCGTCGCGGGAGCCGTGCTCGGCGGCGCCTTCCTGCTGCGCGCCGCCGGGGACGCCGCGACCACCGACTCCTCCTCGCCCCTGGTGTGGATCTCGCCGCTGGGCTGGCTCGAACACCTCCATCCGTACGCCGACGAGGCGTGGTGGGTGCTGCTGCCCGCCGCCGCCTTCGCCGTACTGACCTGCGGCGCCGCGTACGCGCTGGTCGCCCGCCGGGACACCGGGGCCGGTCTGCTGCCCGCCCGTCCGGGACCCGCGCGGGCGGCCCGCTCGCTGAACGGACCCCTCGCCCTGGCCTGGCGGTTGCAGCGCGGCACCCTGTACGCGTGGGCCGCGGGCCTGGCGGTCGCGGGCGGGGTCTACGGCTCGGTCACCGACTCCGTCGGGGACCTGATCGGCGGCAACGGCCAGGTGGACGACATCTTCCAGCGGATGGGCGGCCACCAGGGCCTGACCGACGCGTTCCTGTCGACCGCGATGGGCCTGCTCGGCATCATGGCCGCCGTCTTCGCCGTGCAGAGCGTGCTGCGGCTGCGCACCGAGGAGACCGGGCAGGGCGCGGAGGCCGTGCTCGCCCAGTCGGTCGGCAGGGTGCGCTGGGCCGCGAGCCACATCGTCCACGCGCTGCTCGGCACGGTCGTCCTGCTGGCCACCGGCGGCCTACTGATGGGCCTGGCCTACGGCGGCGCCATCGACGACATCGGCGGGCAGGTCCCCCGGCTGATCGGGGCGGCCGTCGCGCAGGCGCCCGCCGTGTGGGTGCTGATCGGGCTCGGCACCCTGCTGTTCGGCCTGCTGCCGAGGGCGTCCACGGCCGCCTGGGGCCTGCTCGGGCTCTTCGTGATGATGGGCCAGCTCGGCCCGGTGCTGCGGCTGCCGCAGCCGCTGCTCGACCTGTCGCCGTTCACCCACGTGCCGAAGCTGCCCGGCGGCGATATCACCGCGACGCCGTACGCCTGGCTGATACTCGTGGCCGCCGGGACCCTCGCGGCCGGCCTGGCCGGGCTGCGCCGCCGCGACCTCGTCACCGGCTGACCCGCGGCGATCCGCGCAGGGGGCCGTGCGCGCGGGCCCGCCGTACGGTCCCGCGCACGGCTGCCCGTACGGTCCTGGGCCCGTCCACCCCACGGCCCTGCGCGCGGTTCCGCGCCGTCACCAGGTGACCAGCAGCTCCTCCGGTCCGCGGATCACATAGCCGGGGCTCCAGGCGGGCTCGGCGACCAGCCGCAGGCCGGGCGCCTGGCGCAGGAAGGTGCCGAAGGACGCGCCGAGTTCGAGACGGGCCAGCGGGGCGCCGAGGCAGTAGTGGATGCCCGCGCCGAAGCTGACATGGCGGTTGTCGGCGGCGGGGCGGGTGACGTCGAAGCGGTCGGGGTCGGTGAAGCGGGCCGGGTCGCGGTTGGCGGAGCCGAAGAGCAGGGCGACCTCGGAACCGCGCGGGATGACCGTGCCGCCGACCTCGATGTCGTCCAGCACCCAGCGTTCGAACATCTGCAAGGGGGTGTCGTAGCGCAGCATCTCGTCCACGCCGTCCCGCAGCCGCTCGGGGGCGTCGTAGAGGAGTTGGAGCTGGTCGGGGTGGTGGAAGAGGGTGAGCCAGCCGATGGTGGTGGTGTTGACCGTGGCCTCGTGGCCCGCGTTCAGCAGCAGCACGATGGTGGAGATCATCTCCTGCTCGCTGAGCACGTCCCCGTCCTCGCGGGCCGCGATCAGCGCGCTGATCAGGTCCTCGCCGGGGTCGGTGCGCCGGGCGGCGATGAGTTCGTGCAGATACGCGGAGAACTCCTCGCTGGCGGTGACCGCGCGGCGGGCGCTCTCCTCGGTGGGGTTCAGCTCGAACATCCCGGTGATCGCCGCCGACCAGGGCCGCAGCAGACCGCGGTCGGCGGCCGGGATGCCCAGCATCTCGGCGATGACCGCGACCGGCAGCGGCTCGGCGACCCGGGAGAGCAGGTCGCCGCCGCCGTCGGCGTGCAGGGAGGTGATGAGTCCGGCGGCCAGGCGCTCGACGGTGGGGGCCAGATTCTCCACCGTGCGCGGGGTGAAGGCCTTGGCGACCAGGCGGCGGATGCGGGAGTGCGCGGGGGCTTCGAGGTCCAGCATCCCGTTGCCGTTGAGCGTGGTGAACGGCTCGTGCTCGGCGGGCGGCGCCTCGCGGCCGAACTCCTCGTGGGTGAAGCGGTGCAGGTAGGTGCGGCCCAGACGGCGGTCGCGCAGCAGGGCGTTGACGTCGTCGTAGTGCGGGATGAGCCACTGCCTGGTCGGCTCGAACCAGTGCGCGCGGCCGGCCGCGCGCAGGGCCTCGTAGGCCGGGTAGGGGTCGGCGACGAAGGAGGGCGACCAGGGCTCGAAGGCGGGTCCGGACGAAGGGGCGGCGGGTGACGCGGGAGGGGTGGGTGTCATGGCAGATCGATGAGTCCGTGTTCGCGTAGGTAGGCCAGCTGGGCCTGGACGGAGAGCTCGGCGGCGGGCCACAGGGAGCGGTCGACGTCGGCGTAGACATGGGCGACGACGTCGGCGGCGGTGAGCAGCCCCGACTCGACAGCGGTCTCGACCTGGGCGAGCCGGTGCGCGCGGTGGGCGAGGTAGTACTCGACGGCGCCGCGGGCGTCGGTGAGCACGGGGCCGTGCCCGGGCAGCACGGTGTCCACCCCGCCGTCGACCGTCAGGGCCTGGAGCCGCCGCAGCGAGTCCAGGTAGTCGCCGAGCCGCCCGTCGGGGTGCGCGACCACGGTGGTGCCGCGGCCCAGCACGGTGTCGCCGGTCAGGACGGCGCCGTCGGCCGGGAGGTGGAAGGAGAGCGAGTCGGCGGTGTGGCCGGGTGTGGAGACGACCTGGAGTTCCAGGCCGCCGGTGGTGACGGTGTCGCCCGCGGCCAGGCCCTCGTCGCCGAGCCGCAGCGCCGGGTCCAGGGCCCGTACGCGGGTGCCGGTCAGTTCGGCGAAGCGGGCCGCGCCCTCCGCGTGGTCGGGGTGGCCGTGGGTGAGCAGGGTGAGGGCGACGCGCTTGCCCGCCCGCTCGGCGACCTCCACGACGTGGGCGAGGTGGCCCTCGTCCAGCGGGCCGGGGTCGATGACGACGGCCAGCGGTGAGTCGGGTTCTGCCACGATCCAGGTGTTGGTGCCGTCCAGGGTCATCGCCGAGGGGTTGGGCGCCAGCACGCACAGGGCGCGGGCGGTGGCCCGGCCGCCGATGGTGGCCTGCGGCTCGCCGGGCGGCTTCGCGGCGGTCATCGGCCCGCTCCCTCGTCCTGGGCCCGGTCCGGGTCCTCGCTCCGCGCCGCGTCCTGAGCCCGGCCCCGGTCCTGAGTCTGGCCCTGGCCCTGGTCCTGAGCCGGGTCCGGGTCCCGGCCCTGACCCTGGATTTGGCCCTGGCCCCGGTCCGGCAGCGGGCCCGCCGTGCCCGGGATGAAGCGGGTGAACTCGTCGTGTCCCGGCCAGGTCAGGACGACGTCGCCGTGCTCGTCGAGGGCGGCGCGGGCCAGGACCGGGGTGAGGTCCCGGTCACCCGCGGCGGTGAGCGCGTCCGCGGCAGAGGCGTACGGCAGCAGGTCGCGCAGTGTGGTGACGGTCGGCGGCAGCATGCTCAGCTCGCCGCGGTCGTAGCCCGCGACGGCCTCGGCGGGCGGCAGCCACACGGTGTGGTCCGCCTCGCCCGACACGTCCCGCGTGCGCTGCCCGGCCGGGAGGGTGGCGAGGAAGAACCAGGTGTCGTAGCGGCGCTCCTCGAACTCCGGGGTGATCCAGCGGGCCCAGGGGCCGAGCAGGTCGGAGCGCAGGACGAGTTCGCGGCGGGCCAGGAAGTCGGCGAAGGACAGGTGGTGAGCGGCCAGCGCGGCCCGGTCCGCCTCCCAGTCCGCCCCGGTGATGTCGGCGACGACGGTCTCGGGGTCGGGCCCGGCGAGCAGCACCCCCGACTCCTCGAAGGTCTCCCGCACCGCCGCGCACACCACGGCCTGCGCGACCGCCTCGCTCGCCCCCAGCGCCGCCGCCCACGCCTCCAGCGACGGCCCGGCCCACCCCACGGGACGCTCGTCGCGCGGGTCCACGCCGCCGCCCGGATACGCGTACGCGCCCCCGGCGAAGGCCATGGAGGCGCGTCTGCGCAGCATGTGGACGGCCGGTCCGCCGGCGTCGGTGTCCCGCAGCAGCAGTACGGTCGCCGCCCGCCGCGGCGTGACGGGGACCAGTTCCCCGCTCGTCAGCGCCCGGATGCGGTCCGGCCACGAGGCGGGGAACATCTGTCCGTCGGTCCTGGTCATGGGCGGGATGCTACGTCCATCCGGCGCGATGTTCGAGAGCCGCCGCCCGCGGGGACCTCCCCGCGACGTTCGAGAGCCGCCGCCCGCAGGGACCTCCCCGCGACGTTCGAGAGCCGCCGCCCGCGGGGACCTCCCCCGCGGGCGGCGGACCGGCGGACAGGCGGACTCAGTCCGTCAGCTCGACCTGAACCTCGACCTCGACCGGGGCGTCCAGCGGGAGGACGGCCACGCCGACGGCGCTGCGCGCGTGCACGCCCTTCTCACCGAGGACCTCGCCGAGCAGCTCGCTGGCGCCGTTGATCACACCGGGCTGGCCGGTGAAGTCGGGGGCGGAGGCAACGAAGCCGACGACCTTGACCACACGGGCGATCCGGTCGAGGTCACCGATGACCGAGCGGACGGCGGCCAGCGCGTTGAGCGCGCAGATGCGGGCCAGGTCCTTCGCCTCGTCGGCGGTGACCTCGGCGCCGACCTTGCCGGTCAGCGCGAGCTTGCCCTCGACCATGGGGAGCTGCCCCGAGGTGAAGACGTACCGCCCGGAGATCACCGCGGGCTGGTAGGCCGCCAGCGGCGGGACCACGTCCGGCAGCGTCAGCCCCAGCTCCGCGAGCCGCGCGTCGACGGCGCCGCTCACGCGGCCTTCTCCCGCTTGAAGTACGCCACGAGCTGCTCGGGGCTCATCCCCGGCACGACCTGCACCAGTTCCCAGCCGTCCTCGCCCCACGTGTCGAGGATCTGCTTCGTCGCGTGCACGAGCAGCGGCACGGTCGCGTATTCCCACTTCTTCGCCATACGGCGACTGTAGTGCCTCCCCGGCGGCCGTCCGGCACGGCGCTCCCCGACCGGCGGGGACCGTACGCGGACCACCCGCGGACCACTGCCGCGCCCCCCGTTCGGCCCCGCGCCGCCGCCCCGAATCGACACCCGGCGGTCATCGCGCCGCCGCCCCGGATCGACACCCGGCGGTCATCGCGCCGTCACCCCAACCGCACGGCCGCCCGAGTACGTGGTGCCTTCAGTGGTTAGGCTCGCAAGGTGAGCCCTCAACAGTCTTCCGCCGTCAGGCTCCACATCGTGACGGGCAAGGGCGGCACGGGAAAGACCACGGTCGCCGCCGCGCTGTCCCTCGCGCTCGCGTCCGAGGGACGGCGTGTGCTGCTGGCCGAGGTGGAGGAGCGGCAGGGCATCGCCCAGCTCTTCGAGACCGAGGCGCTGCCGTACCAGGAGCGGAAAATCGCTTCCGCACCCGGCGGCGGCGAGGTGCACGCGCTGGCCATCGACGCCGAGCTGGCGATGCTGGACTACCTGGACATGTTCTACAAGCTCGGCCGCGCCGGGCGCGCGCTCAAGAAGCTCGGCGCGATCGACTTCGCCACCACCGTCGCCCCCGGGCTGCGGGACGTGCTGCTGACCGGCAAGGTCTGCGAGGCCGTCCGCCGCAAGGACAAGGCGGGCTGGCCGGTGTACGACGCGGTGGTGCTCGACGCCCCGCCCACCGGGCGGATCACCCGCTTCCTCAACGTCAACGACGAGGTCGCCGGGCTGGCCCGGATGGGCCCCATACACAACCAGGCGCAGACCGTGATGCGCGTGATGAAGTCCCCGCAGACCGCCGTCCACCTGGTGACGCTCCTGGAGGAGATGCCGGTCCAGGAGACGATGGACGGCGTCGCGGACCTGCGCTCCGCCGGGCTGCCGGTGGGCGCCGTCATCGTCAACATGGTGCGCCCCGTCCTCCTGGAGGACGCCGCCCTCGCCCAGGTCACCGACCTCCCGGCGGGCGGCAGCGGTGGCGGCGTCGGCAAGCGGCGCACGGCCGTCGCCAAGGCGCTGTCCCAGGCCGGGCTCGGCGGCGCCCGGCGCGGCGGGGTCGCCGAGCGGCTGGTCGACCCGCTGCTCGCCCAGGCGTACGAGCACGCCGAGCGGGTGGTCCTGGAGCGCGAGCAGCGCGCCGAGATCGGCGGACTCGGCCTTCCCGTACGGGAGTTGGAGCTGATCGGCGAGGGCGTGGACCTCGGCGGGCTCTACCGGCTGGCCGACAGCCTGCGCAAGCAGGCCGTGCCGGGCTTCGGCGGCACCTTCGCCAAGGACGGCGCCCGCGGGAAATCCGCCGCTCACCCGGACGAAGACACCGACACCGGAGACGAGGCCTGACCCATGAGCCTGGAGAGCCCCGTGCTGGAGATCGACCCGCTGCTCGACGACCCCAAGACGCGGATCATCGTGTGCTGCGGTTCCGGCGGTGTCGGCAAGACGACGACCGCCGCGTCCCTGGGCGTACGCGCGGCCGAGCGCGGCCGTACGGCCGTCGTACTCACGATCGACCCGGCGCGGCGGCTGGCCCAGTCCATGGGCCTGACCGAACTGGACAACACCCCGCGCGAGGTGGCCGGAATCGATCGGTCCGCCGGCGGTTCGCTGCACGCGATGATGCTGGACATGAAGCGGACCTTCGACGAGGTCGTGGTCCAGCACTCCGATCAGGAGCGGGCCCGCGCGATCCTGGAGAACCCCTTCTACCAGTCCCTGTCGGCCGGTTTCGCGGGCACGCAGGAGTACATGGCGATGGAGAAGCTGGGCCAGCTCAGGGCCCAGGACGCCTGGGACCTGATCATCGTCGACACCCCGCCGAGCCGCAGCGCGCTGGACTTCCTGGACGCGCCCAAGCGGCTCGGCTCCTTCCTCGACGGCAAGTTCATCAAGCTGCTGATGGCCCCGGCCAAGGTCGGCGGCCGGGCCGGGGTGAAATTCCTCAACATCGGGATGTCGATGATGACCGGCACCCTCAGCAAGGTGATGGGCGCGGGACTGCTGCGTGACGTGCAGACCTTCGTGGCGGCCATGGACACCATGTTCGGCGGCTTCAGGACCCGCGCCGACGCCACGTACCGGCTGCTCCAGGCGCCGGGCACGGCCTTCCTGGTGGTCGCCGCCCCGGAGCGGGACGCCCTTCGGGAGGCGGCCTACTTCGTGGAACGCCTGGCGGCCGAGGACATGCCGCTCGCCGGTCTCGTCCTCAACCGCGTCCACGGCAGCGGCGCCGCGCACCTCACCGCGGAGCGGGCGCTGGCCGCCGCCGAGGCCCTGGAGGAGGCGCTGGAAGAAAATCTTGCGGACGGCGGCATTGTGGATCATCCGACCGGGAAGGCTGACTCCCAGCGGGCCTCCGCGTCCAGTCAGGCAAGCACCGCCGGCAGCTCGAGCGCCAGCGGCTCAGGCACGTCCAGCACTGCGAGCACGGGCAGCACAGCGAGCACGTCCAGCACAGCGACCGCGGCCGGTACCGAACGGCTGGCCGCCGGATTGCTGCGCCTCCATGCCGAACGCATGCAGGTGGTCGCGCGTGAACGACGCACGCGCGACCGCTTTGTGTCCGTCCACCCGGAGGTGCCCATGGTGGACGTGACAGCGCTGCCCGGTGACGTACACGATCTGACCGGGTTGCGGGCGATCGGCGAGCAGTTGGCGGACGGTCGGCCCGCGGCCGCGTAGTGGTGCGAGGTCGGACCGCGCGGTGACGCGGGGCCGGACCACGTACGTCATGGTGCGGTTCTGACCGGTCGTCAGCCCGCGGCGGCGTAGTCGTCCTCGTCGTCGAGCGGGATGAGGCCGGTGCTGCGCTCGTACTCGGTGCGTGCCGTCTCCAGCAGTCTGCGCCACGAGGTCACCATGGGGCGCCGTCGCAGCAGCGCACGGCGTTCACGCTCGGTCATACCCCCCCACACGCCGAACTCCACCCGGTTGTCGAGCGCGTCCGCCAGGCACTCGGTCCGCACCGGGCAGCCGGTGCACACCGCCTTGGCCCTGTTCTGAGCCGCGCCCTGGACGAACAGCTCGTCCGGATCTGTGGTCCTGCACGCCGCCTGCGTGCTCCAGTCGGTTACCCAGCTACTCATGCTGGCGCCGTCCTCTCCCGAATCGAGGCTCCCCCACGGCGGCAAGCGGCATATTCACCGTTGCCAGTTGAGGACGTTACGGAAGGTAGGCGCGGCGCAACAGCCCTTTCCGGCCCAATCTTGCATGGCCCGAACGGACTATGCGTGCGCGGGAGATCACCCAACGGAGTGAGGCGGGCTTATGTGGCACCAATATCGGACTTAAGAGGCGAAGTAGCACACATCGTCTCGCCATAAGGGACAAGTCCCTCGGCATATGCCGAATTTCGGGCAGTTCTCATCACTCACAAGAGTGACGAAGGAAGGCAGGAACGCGCCCGACGATCGCGCCCTGTCCGTTACAGAGTAGGCGAACAGTTGGGCGCACGTCCGGGGAATCGCAACGTAGGCTGCCTCCATGGCACACAAGCGATCGGGCGGGGGGCTGAGCACAGCCCAGCAGGCCGCCAAGTTCCTCGGCGTCAGCGTGCTCTCCGGCGTGGTCCTCGCGGGCATCGCGCTGCCCGCCGTGGGCGCGCTCGGCCTGTCGGCCAAGGGCACCGCGGCCGGCTTCGACGACCTGCCGGGCGAGCTGAAGACCCCGCCGCTCAGCCAGGCGTCGAAGATCCTGGACGCGCACGGCGGCCTGATCGCCACGGTCTACTCGCGCGACCGCACCGTCGTCCCGATCGAGGACATGAGCCCCAATGTCCTCAGCGCCATCGTCGCCATCGAGGACTCGCGCTTCTACGAGCACGGCGCGCTCGACCCCAAGGGCATCCTGCGCGCGCTCAGCAACAACGCGTCGGAGGGCGGCACCCAGGGTGCCTCGACCCTGACGCAGCAGTACGTGAAGAACGTCTTCGTGGAGGAGGCGGGCGACGACCCCAACAAGGTCGCCCTCGCCACCCAGCAGACGATCGGCCGCAAGATCAAGGAAATGAAGTACGCGATCCAGGTCGAGAAGGAACTCGGCAAGAAGAAGATCCTGGAGAACTACCTCAACATCACCTTCTTCGGCGAGCAGGCGTACGGCGTCGAGGCGGCCTCACAGCGGTATTTCAGCAAGCACGCCAAGAACCTGTCGCTCACCGAGGCCGCGCTGCTGGCGGGCCTGGTCCAGTCGCCGAGCCGCTACGACCCGATCAACGACGAGCAGGAAGCCCTCAAGCGCCGCAATACGGTGCTGGCGCGCATGGCGCAGCTCAAGGACATCACCCCTGAGCAGTCCGCCACCGCGCAGAAGGCGCCGCTCGGCCTGAAGGTCAGCTCGCCGAAGAACGGCTGCATCACCGCCGTCAACGGCGCGGGCTTCTTCTGCGACTACGTGCGCAACACCTTCCTCACCAACGCCGCCTTCGGCAAGACGAAGGAGGAGCGCGCCAAGACCTGGGACACCGGCGGTCTGACCATCAAGACCACGCTCGACCCCAAGGCGCAGGCGGGTGTGCTGGACGGCATCAGCAAGCACGTCTACAAGAGCGACGCCATCGCCGCCGCCGTCACCCTGGTGGAGCCCGGCACCGGCAAGATCGTCGCGATGGGCCAGAGCAAGCCGTACGGCTTCGGCAAGAACGAGACGCAGATCAACTTCTCGGTCAACGCCAACATGGGCGGCGGCCAGGGCTTCCAGAACGGTTCGACGTTCAAGCCGATCACGGCCGCCGCGGCGCTCGAAGCGGGCTACAAGCCGGACCAGTCGGAGCCGTCGCCGAACAAGATGACGTACCCCGACGTCACGACCTGCGACAACAACACGATCCACGGCACCGACGAGACGGGCAACGAGGACCCGTCCGAGGTGGGCCCGTACCAGATGCCCGAGGCGCTGAAGAAGTCGATCAACACCTACTTCCTCCAGCTCGAGAGCCAGACCGGGCTCTGCCCGATCGTCAACATGGCGACCAAGCTGGGCCTCAACCGCGCCGACGGCAAGCCGCTGAACCAGATCGCCTCGCTCACCCTCGGCACCAACGAGGTGTCGCCGCTCAATGTGGCCGCCGCGTACGCCGCCTTCGCCAACCGCGGCGTCTACTGCACGCCGATCGCCATCCAGTCCGTGACGGCCGCGGGCGGCAAGAAGCTGACGGTGCCCAAGTCGCTCTGCTCGCAGGCCATGTCGCAGAACACGGCCGACACCATCAACACGATGCTCAAGGGCGTCGTCGACGACGGTACGGGCGAGGCGGCCAACCTGGACGACGGCCGGGACACCGCCGGTAAGACCGGTACGACCGACGACCGGTGGGCGGCCTGGTTCGCCGGCTACACGCCGAACATGGCGGCGGCCGTATGGATGGGTGACCCCAAGCACTCCAAGAAGATGAAGAACATCACCATCGGCGGCAAGTACTACCCGCTGGTGTACGGCGCCGACGGCCCCGCCCCCATCTGGAAGGACGCCGTCTCCGCGTCCCTGGAGGGCAAGCCGGTGCTCAGCTTCGTGACGGTGCCGCTCAACATCCAGGACAAGGGCAAGAACCCCCCGGCGTCGCCCGATCCGAACAACCCGGGCAACGCCACCAACACCGACGACAAGCACAAGGGCCGCGGCCACGGCCCCGGCGGCGTCACCACGATGGGCACGACCACCGGCGCCATCACGGCGGGCGCCGCCGGCGGCGGCACCAACGGCGGTACGACGACGGGTACGACCGTGGGCGCGACCGGTGCCAACGGCGCCACCAACGGCAGCCCCAACCCCTTCCCGACCTTCCCCGGCCTGACCACAGGCGGCGGGAACGGCCGGGCGGGGGGTACGACGGGGGCGACGTAGGGGTCGACGCGGGCCGATGCGGGCCGACGCAGGTCGGCGCAGGTCGGCGCAGGTCGGCGCAGGTCGGCGCAGGTGTGAGGCGTCGGCCCGCGCATAAGTGACGTCGTAAGGGGCGCCCTCCTGGGAGGGCGCCCCTTACGCGTGAGGTCTGCTGATGAGTGCGCGGATCAGCCCGCGAGCTGGCGCTTCACCTCGGCGGCGACCCGGCCGCCCTCCGCGAGCCCGGCCACCTTCGGGTTGACGATCTTCATGACGGCGCCCATGGCGCGCGGTCCCTCGGCCCCCGACTCGGCGATGGCGTCCCGGACGATCGCGGTCAGCTCCTCGTCCCCGAGCTGCTTGGGCAGGTACTCCGCCAGCACCTCGCCCTCGGCGCGCTCCCGCTCCGCCGACTCCGCCCGGCCGCCCTGCGCGAAGGCCTCGGCCGCCTCCCGCCGCTTCTTCGCCTCGCGCGTGATCACCTTCAGCACCTCGTCGTCGGAGAGGGTGCGCGCGGTGGTGCCCGCGACCTCCTCCTTCGTGATGGCCGTGAGGGTGAGCCGGAGCGTGGCGGAGCGCAGTTCGTCGCGTCCCTTGATCGCCTTGGTGAGGTCGTCGTGCAGTCGCTGCTTGAGCGTGGTGGTCATACGCCGAGTTTCGCATCCCTGCGCGGCGGTCGCGCCGCATATACGAGGGAGGCGGGGGGCGACTGCCCGTCGGGGGGTCTGTGCGGCTGGCCGTGGCAGGGTGCGCCCTGGCTGAAGGGTGCCCGGCTGGAGGGGGCTCCTGTCTGAAGGGTGCGCCCGGCTGAAGGGCGCCCGTTTGAAGGGTGCGCCCGGCTGAAGGATGCGCCCGGCGCCGGTCGAGGGGCCTTGGCGCGCGTACGGCCCGGACTCTGACACGATGGACGTATGCGCGCGCGATACGGAATTCCCCTCGGTGTGACGGCGGCCGGCGCGGCCGGCCTGGCGTACGCGGCCGGTTTCGAGGCGCGGTCCTTCCGCCTGCGCCGCGTCGACGTCCCGGTGCTGCCCGAGGGCATGCGCCCGATCCGTATCCTCCAGGTCTCCGACATCCACATGGTGTCGGGCCAGGACAAGAAGCGCCGCTGGCTCCAGTCGCTGGCGGGCCTGCGCCCCGACCTGGTCGTCAACACCGGCGACAATCTGTCGGACCCCACCGCCGTACCCGAAGTCCTGGACGCGCTGGGCCCGTTGATGCAGTTCCCCGGCACGTACGTCTTCGGGTCGAACGACTACTACGGCCCCAAGTTCCGTAATCCCGCCCGGTACTTGGTGGAGAAGGCGCGCGGCCAGCACGGGCTGAACGGCAAGGACCGCGCCGCGCACGGCGTCCTGCGCAACCCCTGGGGCGAGCTGCGCGACGCGTTCGACGCGGCGGGCTGGGTCGGCCTCAGCAACTCCCGCGGGCAGCTCAAGCTCGACCACGGCCCCGTGCTCGGCCTCACCGGCCTGGACGACCCGCACATCAAGCGCGACCGCTACGCCGCGGTCGCGGGCGGCCCCGACCCGGACACCGACTTCAACCTGGCGGTCGTCCACGCGCCCTACCTGCGCGTCCTGGACGCCTTCACCTCCGACCGCTACCCGCTGATCCTCGCCGGGCACACCCACGGCGGCCAGATCTGCGTCCCCTTCTACGGCGCGCTGGTCACCAACTGCGACCTCGACACCGACCGCGTCAAGGGCCTGTCCACCCATACGGCCACCGGCTCCACGTCCTACCTGCACGTCTCCGCGGGCTGCGGCGCCAACCGCTTCACCCCGGTCCGTATCGCCTGCCCGCCCGAGGCGACACTCCTGACGCTCACCAGCCGCTGACCCGTCCCGCCGTCCGCCGTCTCGTACGGTGAGGCATGCCTGCAATCCCCCGTTCGTACGTGGCGGCCTTCCGGCTGCTGATCGCGGCAGCGGCGGTGACGGGAATCACCATCGAGTGTGCGCACTTCCCGGCGCTGCGGGTCTTCACGTACTTCACGGTCCTCACCAACGCGGCGATCGCGCTGACCTTCGCCTGGTCCGCGTACCGCACCTGGACCCGGCGTCCCCCGATCCCCCCGCTGATCCACGGCGCTGTCCTGCTCTGCATCGTGATCACCGGCCTCGTCTACCACCTCGTCCTCGCCAATGACGCGAGCGACTTCTCCGAGTCCGAGGCCCTGGGCGCCCGCACCGGCGCCCTCGCCTTCTCCAACCAGCTCCTCCACACCGTGACCCCCCTCACGGTCGTCCTCGACTGGCTCCTGCTCACCGCCCCCGGCCGCTTCCCCTGGCGCTACGCCGGCCAATGGCTCCTGCTCCCCCTCGCCTACTTCGCCTTCGCCCTCATCCGCGGCCCCTTCTCCGGCTACCCCTATCCCTTCCTCGACGTCGACACCCGCGGCTACCCCGCCACCCTCCTCACCGCCCTCCTCCTCGCCCTCGCCTTCGCCGCCCTCTCCCTCCTCCTGATCCTCCTCGACCACCACCGCCCCGCCCCCCGAGGAAACCGGATTTCGCCCTCAGCCCCCCGTCCGCTAAAGTAAACCCCGTTGCACCGGGGTGTGGCGCAGCTTGGTAGCGCGCTTCGTTCGGGACGAAGAGGCCGTGGGTTCAAATCCCGCCACCCCGACCCAGGTCAGAGGCCCTGCAGGATCATCCTGCAGGGCCTCTGGCGTACCCGTACAGCAGCGAAGTACAGCAACCGCCTGGCCCTCCTCGGCCACCAGCAGCCCAGTGCGGCGCTCAGCAAGCGTGCACTGCTGCATCACAGCAGCAGGTGCCCGGGACTGCGTTGCTGGCGGAGAGCGCTGGCGGGGGTAACGATCATGTGTCAAACCGACTGCGGCCCCCTCAAAGCCGGGGGAACCTACAGACGCCCGCTGCTGGGCTGCCGAGCACACCTCTCCATAGCGGCGTCGCTGTCGGTCCCACTCGCTAGGCTGGAGCAAAGGTGAGGCGTACAGGAGGCCCACGTGCCCCAGAATCCAGGGATCGACCGGCGTGCGATCGACAAGTTCGTGAAGGACATCGCCAAGGAGTTCGAGCGCGCTTCCAGGAAGCACCCCATCCGTATGCCCGTCGGTGCAGAGGCGTCGGTGCATGGGGGCGGCTGGGACAGCGGTACTGCGATCGGAAACAGTCCATATGTGGCCCTGCTGCTCATGTGGCTGGACACCTACGCACAGCAATACCCAGCCCAATTCGTAGACGTCACCCAGTTCGTCGAAGAGCAAGGGCTGCCAGCTCAGGACGCGGCCGTACTCGCCTTCCAACTCGAGCAACGCGGGCTGGTTACCATCGCCCGAAATCTGGCGGGGACACCCGATGTGCACCTCACCGACGACGGCCGTGTGGCTGTGCACCACCTGAAGGAATTGCAACAAGATCACGCCGCCCGGCACCGCTACGCCGCCGAAGCGTTCCTCCGCTGGCTCTACACCGCAGCCCACGATCAGAAGCCGGTCGATCCCGTCGGCTTCTTCGCTGTCCCCGCTGCCTACTACGCCGGCGACGGGATCACCGGCGATGAGCTGCATCAAGCCGTAGCGCGCTTGAATCACGCGGGGTTCGTCGCGGGGATCAACACCGATCCGCCGACCGTTGCCATCACGCCCGACGGCATCGAGTGCGTCCTATCCGGAGGAACCGTGTCCGACTACCTGAACCGGCCGAGGGCTGGCGACAGCTATACCATCAACAACTCTCAGGGCTTTGTCGCCGGGCGAGAGAACCGAGTAGTGCAAAGCAATACTTTCGGCCTGGACCCCACGGCGCTGCGCGACTTCGCCGCCGTGGTGCAGCAGTTCGCCCCGACCTTCGGTATGGAGCCAGCCCAGCAGGCGGAGCTGATCCACGACGCCGAAGTCCTCGGCGAGGAAACAGCGGCCCAAAATCCAGAACCCAGCCGAGTCCGGGCCGCCTACCACCGCGTCCTCAGCGGACTAAGCGCGATCACGACCGCCACTGCCGGTCTCGCCACAGTGATCCACCAAGGTGAAGAGGCGTATCGCACTGTCTTCGGCAGCTGAAACACCACTCCGAACCCAGCTAGGTTCAACGTCTGCTCTGCCAGTTCGCCGTCCGACATGTGCAGATGTTCTTGATCGCGGTCAATAACACCTTACCTGTCAGTCCCTACTGGTACAACATGACCATGACGGATGACGACGATCAGACACCCGGTTACGTCTATATCCTTGTAAACTCATCTTTGACCGACCTCGTTAAGATTGGCTTAACCAGGGGCACGTCAAAATTGCGCGCAAGTGATCTATATAGCACTGGAGTTCCAACGCCGTTCGTTGTCGCCTATGACGAACTAGTGGCCGACTGTGTAGGAGTCGAGAGGCGCCTGCACGAGAAATTCTCTCATCAGCGAGTAAATAACCGCAGAGAATTTTTCCGGATCACACCGAAGGAGGCAATCGAAGCCCTTCAGAGGATCGCGCGCTTTTCCCCCTTTCTCGACGAAGAGGAGGTCACCCGAGTAAATGTTCTACCCGCATTCGATTCTCGGTGCAGACGCTGGCTCAGACGTGACTTGGTGGGCCTGAGCTACCTCCAAACAGCTACCAACTGCGCTCTTGAGATGGTCCGTCAAGAATCGTACGCGATCAGCGATCTGAAAGTCGATAGAACTGATCTCGGATTTATATGCGACGACGACGCCCTCACTTTCGACCCTCAACGCACCGCAGAGGAAAATGCCCGCACCTTGATTGAATTGGATAGCTATTCGCTCATCATGTGCTTCGACTTTATCGAAGATGAAATTGCCAAGTGGATTGATGGAGAGCACAGAGGCTGCGGGCGCACTCCGTTCACTTCACGGCAACCACACTATGAGTGGCGCGACGAACCTTGACCAATGCATTAGCGAGAGACCTGACATAGGTCGCGCCGCTATAGTTCCACCCCACGAACCGCACCCGTTGGACCTGCGACAGGTACAACGGGTGCGGCAATCACAGAAGGGGTTGACGTGCTACGCCTCAGGGCCAGATCGCACGGATACTCTCTTTTCGTCACCGGATATCTCGTTATGACAACCATTTAGGGTTACACCGAGCTTGCGGAGGGCCTTGCGGGTTTCCTCCGAGGGGACGTGCGTGTAGACCTCCATCGTTACGGCGATCTGGGTGTGGCGGAGGATCTGCATCGCGACGCGTGGGTGGACGTCCAGGGCCGCGAGCAGGGAGCCGCAGGTGTGGCGGGTGTCGTGGACGCGGATCAGGCGGACGCCAGCCTGCTCGCAGCGGAAGGCGAAGCGGCGGTTGAAGTTCCGAGGTTCGACCGGGGTGCCGTACCGGGTGGTGAAGACGAGGTCGGACTCGGTCCACAGTTCGCGGGCGGCCAGCTTGTGGGCGTCGCGGCGCTTCTCGCGGATGTGGAGTGCCGCCTCGCAGATGTCCGGCAACGGGAGGACGGCCTCTGATGCCTCCGTCTTGGTCTCGGAGTGGAGTAGCCGGCGGCGGACGCGCTGGAGCTGCTTGCGGATGTGGAGTTCGTGGCGGTCGAAGGTCACGTCGGACCAGGACAGCCCCAGCACCTCCCCCTTGCGCAGGCCGAGGACCAGGATCAGCACATAGGCCGCGTACAGCGGATCACGGGCGGCGCGGGCGGACTCCAGGAAGCGGCTGGCCTCCTCGACGGACCAGGGAACCGGCTTGCGGCTGCGGGGCTTGGGGAGCTTGACGAGCTGGGCGACGTTGCGGGCGATCATCTCCTCGGTCATGGCGTAGGTGAGGGCACTGCGCAGGACGGTGCGGGCGTCGCCGACCGAGCGCTGGGACAGGGTCTTGTGGCAGCACTTGCCGAGGGCGCAGCAGCGACGCCGCTCCTGGGGGCGGGCCTCGTCCTTGCGTTGGACGCAGCACTGGCACGTGTCGGCCAGCTTGTTCAGCCACTCGCGCACGTCGCGGACGGTGAGCTTGTCGACGCGCTTGGCGCCGATGAAGGGGACGATGTAGAGGCGGACAGCGGTCTCATACGTCGCCGCGGTGAGGGGCTTGAGGTTGCGCTCCACGACGTCGGTGATCCAGTAGGCGAGGTACTGGTCCAGCGTGGGGCTGCTGGTGGCTACGGGGCCGGCCTTGGCGGCCGTGTGGAGCTTGATCCACTTGTCGTGGACCTCGGCGCGCGTCTTGCCGTAGACGTACTTCCGCGCTCGTTTGCCCGTGGGGGTGGTGACCCAGGTGTACGCGGCAAAGCCGTTGCCGCGAGGGTAGATGGACCCCTCTCCGTTGCCGCGCTTGCCGCTCAAGCCGCCACCTGCTCAGCCGAGGCGACCACGCGGGCGACGTACTCGTCGACCCAGGTCGGGAGGATGCGTCGGTTGCGGCCGATGCGTACGGAGCGGATTTCGCCGGTCAGGACGAGGGTCTTGGTCTTGGACAGGCCGAAGCCGAGCATGTCCGCGACTTCGGCGGTGGTGTACCACTTCCGCTCGATGACGGTGGAGTGGCTGGTCGAGAGTGAGGCGTCGGCTTGCGGGGTCGGAACGGTGATGGTCGTCAGGTCGCGCTCGGGCGCGCTTGACCGGGGCATGGGCCTCCTCGCCGCTTGTACGGGGCTGGCACCCCAGCGGCGTGATCATGTTGATGGGTGGTCGTCGTGGCGGATCGCTCCGCTCGGGGCGCGCTAACGTCTGGAGCGGAGGTCGGCCTGCGGGCCGTGGCGAGGCGCCGCAGGAGTCATTGGGGCGGACGTACGCAGGTCCGCAGATGAAGGGGTCGGGAGCAATTCAGCTCTCGTCGGGCTTGGGGCTGTCGTCGATGGGCACCCAGCCGTCCTCGGTCTGGATCAGATCGAGGTGGTCCAGCTCTTCCGGCAGGGCCGGCGGCGTGATGCCTCTCGCCCGCATCGCGGCGCGGTAGTCCTGGAGGTCGTGGACGGTCTGGCTGGTGTACATGTCCATCTTCCCGACCCAGTCCTCCTGGGCAGCCCGCTGCTTGGGGTCGCGGATGAGGGTCAGGGCGCGCCGGTACTCGTCCGCCGTCTTCGTGGCGAGCAGGACGTTCCGCACGCCTTGGGCGTGGCGGCGGAGCTGGTCGTAGCGTTCTTCGAGGGTGTCTTCTTCCGGTTCGGTACCCAGCGGCAGTTCACCGCTGACCCACTCCAGTGCCTCGTCCGTCGGCATGTCCCGGCCAGGTAGCAGCTCGACGGAGCTGACCTGTCCGGCAGGAACCAGGAGGGCGACCGGCGGCACGTCCAGCACCTTGGCGAGTACCAGGAGCTCGGTCAGGTCGATGCCGGACCGACGACCGTTCTCCAGGTTGGCGATCACGCTGCGCGGCATGCGGTGCCCGAGGGCCGCACAGGCGTCAGCGACCTCCTGGGCGGTCATCCCGCGTTCTTCCCGGAGGCGTCGGACCGTGTCGGCTACGCGGCCGGTCAGCCGCGCCTGCCAGTCGATCTGCGTCATAGGTACAGGCATACCTTGCCGTCGCTGCTCATGGCAAGACATGGATCGCGAGAGATTGACACGCGACAGCACAGTCGATGTTCTGAATCGACACACGAATCACTATTGACTGTGTCGTTCCGCGTGTGGATGCTCTAGCGAGTACCTACGTCGGCGATCTTCGGGAAGGGGCCACCGAAACAGCAGCCGCAGAACGGGGTCGGCCCCCGGTGTTAGCGCACCGAGGGCCGTAGGGCTCCCTGATGACCACCCATCAAGACGATCAACCGGAGCGCGGGCCTGCCAGGGCCGGATGCGCTCCGGGAAGGGATTCCATGTCCCAGCCTACGGTCCCGCCTCGCGGACCGTCGACAAACCAGCCGCACGGCGCCCCTCCGGCGAACGTCCCGCCGTCGTTCAACGACGGGCTCGGAGGACCGCCGCACGACCTCGACGCCGAGCGGGCGGTCCTGGGCGCCTGCATGCGCGGCGGCACAGCGGTCGAAAGCGTCCGGGACGTGCTGGCAGCCGGAGATTTCTACCGCCCTGCCCACGAGACGATCTGGCGCGCGATCCTGGCCCTGCACGCGGAAAACGCGCCAACTGACCCCGTAGTCCTTGCCGACCGTCTCCGGAGCAACGACGACCTCACCCGGGTCGGTGGTGCCTCCTACCTGCACGCTCTCGTCGCCACCGCCTCGACCATCCACGCCGACCGCTACGCCGCGATCGTCCGCCGACAGGCTGCCCTCCGCGCCCTGCAGGCCACAGGGATCCGTACCGTCCAGCGCGCCTTGACCCCGGGCGCGGACCCCGACGAGATCCGCAGCGCCGTCGAGGCCGACCTCCGCGACGAACGCGAACGCGCCCTCGCTTCGGGCAGCAGCCGCCTGTCGCGCTACGCCGTCAACGGCTGGGACTTCGTCACCAAGACCGGTGCCGACAAGGAACCCCTGTGGGGCACCCGGGAGCAGACCGCCTGGGCAGCCGGGGAAAGCCTGATGATCGTCGGCGCACCCGGTGTCGGCAAGACGACCCTCGCCCACCAGGTCGTCCTCGCCCGGATCGGCGTCCAGGGTGGAACCCTCGGCATGCCTGTCGCCGAAGGCGAACGCGTGCTGTACCTGGCCATGGACCGGCCGCAGCAGATCGCCCGTGCCATGGCCCGCAGCATCACCGCGTACGACGAAGCCCGCCTCCGCGACCGCCTCGTCGTCTGGCAAGGCCCGCTTCCGGCCGGCCTCGACAAGGAGCCGAACCTTCTCGCCGAGCTGGCGGCTGCCCATCGCGCGGACAGCATCGTCATCGACAGCCTGAAAGACGCCGTCAGTACCCTCGTCGACGACACCCTCGCCATCGCCTACAACAACGCCCGCAACCACGCCCTCCGCGAGGGCTTCCAGATCATGGAACTCCACCACCAGCGCAAGGCCACCGCCGACGCACCGCGCGGTCAACGCCCCACGCTGGACCGGGTGTACGGCTCCACCTGGCTCACGTCCGGGGCGGGCAGCGTCCTGTTCATCTCCGGCGAGGCGGGCGATCCCGCCGTCACCATCCACCACCTGAAGACGGTGACCGGCGAGATCGGCCCGCTCAACGTCGTCCACGACCACACCCGCGGCACCACCCAGGTCGAGGACACCCTCGACCCCGTCGTCCTGCTCCAAGCCGCCGCCGAGGGCCTCACCGTCAAAGAGCTGGCCGTCGTCCTCACCGGAGAGGCCAAACCCGGACCGGGTGCCATCGAGAAGGCCCGTCGCCACCTCGACGGCCTCGTCAGGGCCGGGCTCGCCGTCCGGGACGGCGGCGCCGCCGGAGGCACCGGAGGCGGTCAGAAGGCCCGCTACCGGGCATCCAGCCGCCACATCGCGCCCAGCGGCCCTCAGCCGACCGCCGACCTCGCAGGTCAGCCCGCGGTTGCGCTCGCAGTGGCCGCAGGCCGCGCAGCCCCATCGGAGACCGACGCGACGGCGTCGGCTGACCGAGTCAAACGATCACGGGAGCGTCCACGCGCACCCGTCGGTGGTGGCCTCCCCCGTCCCGTTCCCACACCTCACGCGGTGCCGACAAACCGCAGGTAGAGCGATCACGCGACCGTTCACGGCGTTCACACGGCGGAGCGTTCACGCGCGAGCCCCCCTTTAGAAGGGGGCTCGCGTGAACGCCCCCGCGTGTACGGCCCCGACGAGCGCACCGCCCCTCGGCCAGGCCCGCCGTGAACTCCCCCGCGCTCGGCCTCATGCCCCGGCACGCGACCATTCAGGAGGACCAGCACCTGTGACGCCCGCCCGAACCGTCCAGCCCGCCAAGACCATGACGTACTGGGACCGCGCCGCCATCGCCGTCCTCGCACTGGCCGGCTTCACGCTGTCGTACGACGCTCTGCGGCAGACCGCCGAGGCCATCCACGTCCGGCACGTCCTGACATACGTCTTCCCGCTGATCATCGACGGGTTCATCGCCTACGGAATACGGGCACTGCTCGTCCTGCGGACCGCTCCCTTCAGCGCCCGCGCCTACGCATGGGCGCTCTTCCTAGCTTCCACGACCGCCAGCGTCTGGGCCAACACACTGCACGCCGTTCGACTCAACGAGCAGACCTCCGCCGGATCAGGACTCCGCCTCGGCGACACGGCTGTCGGCGCCCTGTCGATGATCGCTCCGCTGGCCTTGGCGGGAGCGGTCCATCTCGGCATTCTCATCGCTCGGCACGCGGCTGACGGGGACCCCGACACCCCGAATCGCCCCGCATCCAAAGCTGGGCAACCGGGTGGCCCGGATGGTGTTCCGACGCAGATCACTCCGAAGAACGCCGATCGCATCAGCCAGCCAACTGCCACGGCAAAGACCAGGACGGACCGCGAACCGACCGCTCGGCGCAGGCGGACCGGTCGCCCTCCGGGAGCGACCATGGAACAGCTCCTGGCCGCCGCGCGCCCTGCGGTCGAGAAGCATGGCCTCACCGTCGCCGTGGTCAAGGACGCGGTCCGCGCCGCCGACCTTCCCGTAGGCAGCGCGCGCTTCACGCAACTCATGAAGCGGCTGCGCACTGAACAGGACCAAAGCCTCTCCCAACGGGGGCGGGCTCACCCCGGCGTGGACTGAACGGACTCTCCTCCAAGCGGGGAAGTGTCCGAACGGAACAGCGTTCCCTTTGGCGGAAGTCCGGAGGAGGCTGGCCGACTTCCGCCAACGCGCCCGCCGGGCTCATCGCCTGAGTTCTCCGGAGCCGGGCCCCTCTTCGCCTCGTTGCTCAACACGCCGATCATCTACAGGAGCGGAAAGCCATGCCCCGGAGCCGATCCCTTGTCGAGCCCACTGACAAAGGCCCCGATGAGCCCGGGACGTCTTCTACGCTGAGGGAGCGTTGGCAGCGGGCGTTCGGGAAGACGGCCCCTGGCGGAGCCAGTAGTACCCCGAGTCCGACTCGCGGCCAGATCGGGGGGATCTCCGCCCCTGGGGTGGCGGAGGCGGCCCGGCGCGAGGGCGCGCCGAGCCAGGACGCCGGGGCTGGCCCCGACTCGGACACGCTCCACACCGCCCAGCGCGCCGTTCTCGACCGCGCGTCCGCTGAGCTCGCCCCGCCGAGCGTGCACAGTGTGCAGCCCACGATCCGCCGCTTCACCGGCGACAAGCGCACCGTACGCGTCGGCCCCCTGCGCTTCACCCCCGACGAACACACCCTCCTCCGCGAAGCCGCTGCGGAGCACGGCTACAAGGGCGAATCCGGTCTCGCCGCCGACATCGTCCTGGCCTTCCTCACCGGTCGGTTCACCGCTAACCTCCCGCTCTCGGAAGACCGGCGCCGTACCCACATGTTCCGCGCCCAGGTCCTGCGCGCCCTGAGCCGCATCGGCAACAACATCAACCAGATCGCCCGCGCCCTCAACAGCGACTACACCCCGCCCGACATCCGCGAACGTCTCGACGACCTATACCACCTGCTCGCCACGATCGCCGAGGCCCTGCGTCAACCGGCCGACGAGGCGGAGGTGGGACGACCGTGATCGCCGCCATCAAGCCGGCCGGCGCCAACACCCGAGGCCTGCTCGCCTACCTCTACGGCCCCGGCCGTCATGACGAGCACCTCGACCCGCACCTCGTGGCCGGCTTCGCCATGCTCGGCATGCCCGAACCCGGCCGCGACCAAGGCGCCACCCTGACGGAACTCGGCCGCTACCTCGACGCACCCGTCAAGCTGCGCAACAGCGAGTTCGGCAAGCCGTTCACCGACCATGTCTGGCACTGCCCCGTCCGCGCAGCCCCCGAAGACCGCTACCTCTCCGACACCGAGTGGGGCGAGATCGCCCGGCGCATCGTCACCGCCGCCGGCATCGCCCCCGAAGGCGACGACCTCGCCTGCCGGTGGATCGCGGTGCGCCACGCCGACGACCACATCCACATCCTCGCCACCACCGTCCGCGAAGACGGCCGCCGGCCCAAACTCCACGACAGCGGCATCCGTGTCGGCAACGAATGCCGCGAGATCGAGAAGGACTACGGCCTGCGCCGCCTGAACAAGGGCGACCGCACCGCCACCCGTGCCCCCAGCCAGGCCGAGATGCACAAGGCGGCGCGCTTGGGCTGGGAACAGACCAGCCGCGCCTGGCTCCAGGACCGCATCCGCGCCGCCATCCCCCACGCCACCACCGCCGAAGAACTCCTCGCCTACCTCGAAGCCGGCGACGTCATCGTCAAGCCACGGCGCGGGCCGTCTGGCGACCTCCTCGGCTACGCCGCCGGCCGCCCAGGCGACCTCAATAACGACGGCGAGCAGATCTACCACCCCGGCGGGAAGATCGCCCCTGACCTCACCCTGCCCAAGCTGAAAGCCCACCTGGAAGCCAGCACACCCGAGGAGTACCCCACCGCCCGCCGCAACCGGCCCGGCACACCCTGGCAGCACGCCACCGAAACCCTCGACACCCTCCACGCCGAGATCACCGGCACCGGTGACAGCTCTGACACTCGCGGACAGGCCCAGATCGCCGCCCTCGGAGAACTGATCGAGGCCACCGCCCAGGCCGCCCCCGCGGAACTGCGCGCGGAACTACGAACGGCAGCAGGAGCCTTCGCCCACGCGCAACGTTCTCAGATCCGCGCCGAGCACAGCACGGCAGCCGGTCTGCGCAGCGCCGCCCGTGACCTCGTCAACGCCGGCACCGGCCAGGACGGCAGCGCCCTCGCTGTCCTGCTCGCCGCCCTGGTCTGGTCCGCGATCCTCGCCAGCCGCTGGCACACCGCCCGAGGCCACACCCAACAAGCCGCCGCAGCCCACCAGGCCGTCCAGCACCTGCAAGCCGCCTACGCCCAGTCCACCGCACCCCAACTCGCCGCCGTCGCCCAGCGCCAGCCCAACCCGGACACCCGCGCCACTCTCACCAACGAGGTACGAGCCGCCGTCCCCGACCACGCCGCCCACATCCTCGCCGACCCCGACTGGCCCGCCCTCGCCACCGTCCTCGCCGACGCAGAAGCCGGCGGCCACCGACCAGCCCGCCTCCTCAAAGAAGCCGCAGCCCAGCGCGAACTCCACACTGCCCGCCAACCCGCCCGCGTCCTGATCTCCCGTATCCAGCACACAGCACGCAACCCCGCACCCAACCGACGGGCCGAGGCCGCCCGCCTCCGCTCTCAGACATTCGCCTCCCGGCCCCAGCCGACGACGGAGGCACGGACGCCACCCTCGACTTCAGTATCGGCGCCTGACCGCTTCCGATCACGGCGATAGTGCTGTCCGCGCCGATGACCGCTTCGGTTCGCCGGGCAGATGTTCCCGGCTGACAGTCGGCATAGCCGTGGCTCCAACGGCAATCGCCGAAGGCTCGTCCCAGACAGTCCCGGTCGGTACCAGCGCTGCCGTTCGATGCGCCGCACTCGGCGTGCGAGTCGGCTTCTGGTTCTTCTGTACCGTCGGAGTCGCGGGCACAGCACGTCGCGGAGGTCTCCGCGGCGAACGGCCTCCAGCAGTACGTCATGGAACGAGTCTTTGGAGTGGTGGCGGAATGCCGTCGTCGTCAGGTGCTGCGCTCGGGCACGGGGGGTTCACCTCGGCTCGCGCCTATCAAGTGATGGCGGAGGCGTGCGCCAGAGCGGGTCTGGACGCCGAAGGTGCGCGGCTCATCCGGCTCGGCGAGAACGCGCTGTTCCGGCTGGTGCGTCGGCCGGTGATCGTACGGATCGCTCGGTCTGCGGAGTATCTGGGCACCGCGCGCGTCGAGGTGCGCGTCTCGCAGTGGCTCGCGGCAGAGGGGTTCCCCGCTGCATGCGTCGTGGAAGACATCGAGCAGGCCGTCGTGGTGTCCGGGCATCCAGTGACGTTCTGGCACCTGATCGAGGAGAGTGACAGGAAGGCGACATACGGTGAACTCGGCTCTGTGCTTCGCGACTTGCACGCGCTGCGAGTGCCGGACAGTCTGGATCTGCCGCGGTTCGACGCACTTGGCCGGTCGGCGCTGAGGATCGAGAAGGCGGCCGGCATCCCGGAGGAGGACCGGGATTTCCTGCGAGAGCACCACGCCGAACTCAGCAGCCGCATGTCGGAGTTGGAGTGCGCGTCGCCTCGCGGGCCGGTTCATGGCGACGCGCACACGAGCAACCTGATGGTCGACGATCAGGGTCATATCCGCCTGATCGACTTCGAGACCTTCTGCTGCGACCACAGCGAATGGGACCTCATGGTGGCCGCTCACGAGTACGACCGCTTGGGGTGGGTGACCGACGAGCAGTACGCGGCGTTCACCAGCGCATACGGAAGGGACCTGAGGGAGTGGCCGGGCTTCGAAACGCTGTGCGCGGTACAGGAGTTCAAGATGACGACCTGGCTCATGCAGAACGTCGGCGAGAGCAGTGAGACCGCCGCCGAGTACGCGCGGCGCATAGCCTCACTTCGGGATGACCGCGCACCCCGCAACTGGCATCCAGGGTGACGCCCGCTACTCGTCCGCAGGATCGGCGAATGCGAGCCGCACATGATCATTGAAGTCCCGTACAGCGGCGTTTGCCGCATGCGGTGAGATCTTCCGCTGGAACTCTGAGACGTAGTGGCGGAACCGGGCCGACTGTACGGATTCGCCCTCACGGACGGCTGTTGTCGCCGTGGTGATCGCCGCTTCCACCTCGCCGTGCAGGTACTGGCTCTGGGCGAGCACCATTCGGCAGAACGCCAGTGTTCGCGCGTACTGGGGCTCCGTCTTCTCGACGGCGAGTTCCGCGAACCGGAGGGCGTCTGCTGGGCGTTCGAGGTCGCGGAAGCAGTGCGAGAACTCACCGATCAGCTCTGCCTCGTCGAAGTAGGCGAGCCAGTCCGGGTCGGTGGCGGAATCCGCCCGTTCGAAGTGGCGTTCGGCCTCGTTCATGGCACGCGAGGCGCCGACAAGGTCGTGAGCGCTGGCCAGCGCACGCGCCTCGTGGGCGGCGAACATGGCCTGGGCTCGGGGTGTCGCCCGGCCTCGGCCGCCTTCGACGGCGGCGCGCGCAAGCCGGGCGGCTCGCGGGACCTCTCCGAGGTAGTTGGCCTGGTGGCTCATGTTGGCGAGGATGGTGGCGCCCATCATGCGGTCGTCGGTTGCCTGGGTAAGGCGGAGCGAAGCCAGCAGGTAGCGGTTGGCCAGGTGGTGGTTGCCGACGTCGTAGGCCGTCCACGCCAGGACTTCGCCCATCTCGGACGCTGCCGTGAACAGGGCTTGGCCGACCTTCTCGGAATAACCGGCGTTCAGCAACGGCAGAACCTCCTGGCGGAAGTAGTGCCGAAGCGCGGCGTGGCCGTGGCCTCCACCGAAGAGGAAGTCCAGCCGCATGAACATCGCGTTCGCGGTCCGAACTGCCGCCACGTCGCGCATCCCGACGCGGCGCGGTGCCCCGGCCCCGCTGGTCGGCAGGCCATCCGGGCGGGAGACGAGCCACGACAGGACGGCGGAGTCCACCTCGTTGTCGTGCAGCAAGTCGCTGGCGGACACCTTCTCTTCCGGGCGTAGCTGTGTCAGGCCGTCCAGGACTCCGAGGGCGTCCGCCAGAGATGTCGCATAGCTGGCGCCGAGAGGTGCCGGCCTCATCGTCAGTCCGGCGAAGCCGAGGTCGGACGTGGTGATCCGGCGGCCTAACTTGGCGCCGAGCGCTTCGGCGACGTAGGACGCGGTCTCCGCTTGGATGCCCGCGCCGTCGAGCCAGCGCTGCACCGACACGTGCGTGGTGCCTAGGCGTACGCCGTGGCGTTGGGCGGCGTCTCGCACCCGGCGGGCCAGGCCCTTGTTGGTCGCGCGGGCCTCGGCCATCAGCGCGGCCAGCCGTTGGTTGGGCTCTCTGTCCATGGTCCCCCTGCCATCGGACGGTGACGGCATGTGGCAATGCTGTCACGCTGTGGCGGCCCGCGGCAGGGGTTCACGGACGAACCCCCTCGGTGAACGGTGAACCTCCCTGTGCGCGCGAACCCCTCGGCGGACACTCCCGCTTGGCCTCGGACCGCCGTTGACTTGCGGAACGCCGGAGCGGATCACACGCCTCCGGGCGGTAGCCCCGATGGATGAGGAGGTGAAGCGATGGCTTCCGCGAGTTTCCACGACCGACTTGAACTGGCCTGCGAGGCCGGTGCCGTGCCGCGCGCTCGCGGTCATGCCCGCGGGATTCTCCGCTCCTGGGGCGTGCCCGATGACGTGCTGTACGACGCGCTCGTCGTCTTGGGCGAGTTGACGACCAACGCCGTCCAGCACGCGGGCACCGGGTTGGAAGAACCCTCGATGGGACAGGGGCCCTCGGGGTCGACCGCGTTCACCCTGGACCTGCGGTTGTGCGACGACCGCCTCTATGTCGCCGTACAGGACGGGAGCAGGCAAATCCCCGTGCCACGGGGGCCGTCCGACAAGGCGGAAAGCGGTCGGGGGCTGCAACTCGTGGCTGACCTGAGCCACGGCGCATGGGGTTTCGCCTCCTGTGAGGGCTTTTCCGGGAAGGTGGTCTGGGCGTGCCTGACGCTTTCCGCGTCGGGCACGGAGCCGGCAGCGCGAGCGAACTCCTGGCCGGGTGCTTGCGGAGCTGAAGCTGCCGCGCCGCTGGGTGGCGTGTACCGCGACGACCTGGCCACGCTCACCAGGACGCACACCTTGCTGGCGCTGTCGCAGGCCGACCGCTATCTGGCTGACCTCCCCGTGGAGGACGCCGACCTCGACGCTCTCGCAGCGGTCCTCGAAGGAACGGACTGCGAGCCCGTTAGCGGCCCAGGGGCAACGGAGTTGGCACCACGCCTGTACGGCACGTTGCGCCGCCTGTCGTCACGAGTGGCCCCGAGCGCCGGCTTCACCGATGTCGTTCGGACGCTGCTGGACGATCCGGGCGACGACGCCATCGCAGCACCTGGCACAACTGAGCTGACACGGCTGGCACTTGCGGTACAGGACCTGCTGGAACAGGCCGCCGCGTGCTTCAACGAGGCTTCCCGGTCGCCGTGAGCCGGCCTTCGGCGGGATCCCGCTACGTCGGCACCCCCCAGAACGCGGACCGGGAGGACCCCACCTGGACACGGCCCGCGACGCGAACCACAAGTACCCCGGCACGTAACGCAACCACGAAAGAAGAAGGACCGAGTTCCATGCCCCCTCCCGCCACCGCCCTCCTCGACCGACGTTCCATCTCCGCGCACCTCCCGCCCTCCGCTGCCCAGACACTCGACGGGACGGGAAAGGGGAGGACGGAGGCTCGTCAGTGGACGATCACTGCGAACGACGGCTCCGTCGTCACCGGCTACCTGCCCGAGTGGGCCCAGGACGACCCCAGCGCCAAGGGCGTCCGCGCAGACGAACTCCCGGCGGTGCTCGTCGGGGTCACCCACTGGGCAGACTTCGAGGGTGCCGCGCTGACGACGTTCAGCGCCGAGACCGGCGGCGCCGACGGACCCGCCGCCGCGGTCCAGGTCTTCGGCAGCAGCATCGTCTGCCACCCCTACCCCGACCCGCACCAGCCCGGCGAACCCCGTATCCCCTTCGCGGAGGTCCAGATCACGCCGGACTACTGGATGACGGGACTCGACCCCGACGCTCTCACGGCCGTCGCCGCCACCCTGCACACCCTGGCCGACCGCTTCGAGAACGTCCTCCGACCCCAACTCGTCGCAGCCCGCGCCGAGTGGGCAACGCACCACACCGCCGCGACGGCACCCGCCCCGCAGCAGAACGACCCCACCGAAGAAAGGAAATCGGCATGAGCCCCACCATCACGCACACCACCAAGACGCAGCCGGCGGCCACCGGCACGACCGCGTCGGACGGCTTCGACCTCGACGTCACTCTGGTCGAGGTCGGCGACGTCGCCGGCCTGATCAGCCTGACCGACGACGGCTGCGGCGAGACCTGCGGCGCCTGCACCACCAACGTGGCCTGACCGCAAGCGCGCGCAAACCCCGGCCGGTGTCTTCGTGATCCGTGGTGCGAGGGCACCGGCCGCCCATCTGGACCAGGAGGTTGTGATGGCTTCGAGCACCACCGCGTTCCGCGCCGGCAGGACCGCGCTCCTCCGTGCGGTCGCCCGGCCGGAACTGCCCGTCTCCTCGGTCCCTGATCTCGACGACCCTTCCCCGCGCGGGGCGGCTGCCCGGTTGGCGTGGTTGCAGGAGGTGTGGTCCGAGGAGGACCTCGCGGAGGCGCTGGGGCACGCCAGCCCCGCGCTCGCCTCCCAGGTACAGGCCCTGTGCTCCGCCACCGCACCGTCTGCCCGTGACGTGCGCCGGGCTGTCATCTCCGTCGTCCGTTACGTGCTGCGTGCCGAGCACCGGGCGACCCCGTTCGGCCTGTTCGCCGGTGTGGCCGCTGCCGGCTTCGGGCCGCGGGCCTACGCGACGTGGGGCTCCGACCACGGGGTCGTGGGGCGGCCGAGCGCCGAGTGGATGACGGCTGTCGTCGAACGTCTGGAGTCGTGCACCGAATTGCTGGTGCGCGTGCCGGTGATCGTTAACAACACCGCTGCACAGCGCGGCGATCGGCTCGTCGTGCCGTACACGTCCGTTGCCGGCATTGGCCGGCGGCGGGCCGTTGAGGCATCCATCACCCTGACCGAACCGGTCCGCATGGTTCTGGACGCGGCCCGCAAGCCCATCGGCGTAGACGTTCTCGCGGACAAGCTGGGCGCGGACTTCTTCACGGCAGGTCCGGAACGGGCCCGGCAGCTCGTACAAGGGCTGATCCACAACCACGTGTTGATCACCAGCCTGCACGCGCCGAGTACCGAGACCGACGCCTTGGACTACCTGCTGGGCCAGCTCGACGCTGTGAACGCCGACGCCGTGGCATCGGTCGCCGCTCTGGTTCGCGAACTGCGTTCCGCACAAGCTGACGTACGCGGCTGTGGCTCTCGGGCCGGCCGGGCCGGAGCCGCCGCACGGATGCGAGCCCTGGTCCCGCACCTGCGCCGCCACCCCCTTGCCCTCGACCTGCGCCTGGACGCCAAGGTCGAGCTTCCCGAAGAGGTGGCCCGCGAGGTTGAGGGCGCCGCCGACGTCCTGACCCGGGTCAGCGCCCACCCTTACGGGACGGCGGCGTGGAAGGCGTACCAGCGGCGGTTCTACGAGCGGTACGGCATCGGCACGATGGTGCCGCTCGCCGAGGTCGTCGCCGACAGCGGCAGCGGCTACCCCGACGGATATCCGGGCACCCAGGCCGCCGAGCAGCACTCCCGCCCCTCGGCGCGGGAAGACGTCCTGGTGCGACTGGCGCAGGCCGCCGCCCTCGACGGCTGCGACGAGGTCGTCCTCACCGACGAACTGATCGCCGCGATGGACCTGGGGCCCGAACGTCCCAGGGTGCCGCCGCACTTGGAAGTCGGCGTCCGAGTGCAAGCTGCCAGCGCGGAGGAGTTGCAGCGCGGTCGGTTCCGGCTGGAAGTCGCGAGCGTGTCCCGGGGCGTCGGCGTCACCACCGGCCGGTTCCTCAGCGTGCTGGCCCCCGAGAACCGCGCGCGGCTGACAGCGGAGCTGGCCGACCTCCCGGCCGCCGACGCCGGCACCGTCGCGGCCCAGCTGTCCTTCCCGCCGCTGCACCCCGCCAGCGCCCACGTCACCCGCGCCCCGCAGGTCCTGCCCACCGTGATCAGCGTCCAGGAGCACCGTGACCCGACCGGCGACGTGCTCACCCCGGCCGACCTGGCGGTGGCCTGCGACGGACGCCGCATGTACCTGGCCGCGCCCGCACGCGGGCAACGAATCGAGGCCGCGGGCATGCACGCGCTGAACTTGAAAGAACACACGCCGCCGCTGGTGCGGTTCCTCACGGAGCTGTCCCGCGCCCAGTGTGCACAGGTCACCATGTTCGACTGGGGCGCGGCCAACGCGATGCCGTTCCTGCCCCGGCTGCGCTACGGCCGTACGGTGCTCGCCCCGGCCCGGTGGCGGCTGGAAGCCGCCGAGCTGCCCGGCCGCGACCAGCCGCAAGCCCAATGGGACACCGCCCTTGAGGACTGGAGGACCCGCCGGCGAATGCCACAGCGGATCCACCTGACCGAAGGCGACCAACGCCTGCTCCTCGACCTCGACCAAGCCGCACACCGAACCCTGCTGCGCCAGCACCTGCACCGCGCTCCCGTGGCGGTCCTCGTGGAAGCTCCGGACGCCGACGCCTACGGCTGGTGCGACGGCCGCGCGCACGAGATCGTCGTGCCGATCAAGGCAACCCGACTCCTGGCCTGGCCCGCGCTGCCGACTCCCACCCCGGCCCGCCTCTTCTCCCCGGCGCAGATCCAGACGCCCGGCACTTCCACACTGCTGCTGACCACCCTGTACGGCGACCTGCGCAGGCAGGACACCCTCCTCGCCCAGCACATCCCGGACCTGCTGCACCGACTCGGCGGCCCGCCATGGTGGTTCATCCGCTTCCGCGACCCCGAGCACCACCTGCGGCTGCGCATCGCCCTGCCCGATCCCGAAGCCTTCGCGGCAACCGCCCGAACCGTCGGCGCCTGGGCCGACGAACTGCGTGCCGCCGGAATGGTGTCGGACCTGCGCTTCCCCACCTCCTTCCGCGAGATGGGACGTTGGGGCTCCGGCCCGGCCTGGGACGCCGCCGAAGAGGTGTTCCGCGCCGACTCGCGGGCCGTCGTCGCCCAACTCTCCCAGCCCCAACGCCCGCCCCAGCGCGCGCTGGTGGCCGCGCATACCGTCGCCATCGTCACCGCGTTCCTGGGCAGCACCGAGGCAGCGATGCGTTGGCTGATCGCGCATATTCCCGCCACCGCGCCCGCTCCGGCGCCGCGCCCGCAGTTCACCGAGGCTGTACGGCTGGCCGACCCCTCCAACGACTGGGCGGCGCTGCGCAACGTACCCGGCGGTCAGACCGTGGTGGAGACGTGGGCCGACCGGAACGCGGCGCTCACCGCCTACCGGCGCCACCTCCCCGGCCCGGACGCCCAAGGCATCCGCCTGGACGACGTCCTGTCCTCGCTGCTGCACGTCCACTTCGTCCGGCACATCGCCGTGGACTTCCCCGAGGAAGAAATCTGCCTCTACCTCACCCGCGCCGCCGCCCTGGCGTGGCTGTCCCGGAGGAAGCGGTGACCGATCCCCTCGCGCTGAAGGTGTCGGACGCCGTCGCCGACCTCCTGGCCGATCCGGCCACCGCACTGAGAGGACCGGCTGCCGTCTCGTACCGCCAGCACCTCGCCTATGGGCCGACCGGCGTCGCGCTGCTGCACATCGAACGCGCCGCGGTCGGCTTGGGACCGTGGCAGCGCGCCCACGACTGGCTAACCGCCGCCACTCGGGAACCGTTCACCAGCGGACCCGACAGCCACCCCTTCTACGGGGCCCCGGCCGTGGCCCACGCCGTGGTCTGCGTCGCCGAGCATCAACCCAGGCCGTACCAGCGCGCCCTCGCCGACCTCGACGCGCAGATCGACCGTGACGTCCGCCGGCGCCTCGACATCGCGCACCGCCGCATCGACGCAGGCCACCTGCCCCAACTGGCCGAGTTCGACGTGATCCGCGGGCTCACCGGCTACGGCGCCTATCTGCTTCAGCGCGACCGGCTCGGCCCAACCCTGAACAGGGTCCTTCACTACTGCGTCCGCCTCACCGAACCGGTCAGCGACGACGGCGAGACGGTACCCGGCTGGTGGACCGCCACCGGACCCTCCGGTCGCCCGGACCAACGGTTCCCCGGCGGGCACGCCAACAACGGCATGGCACACGGCATCGGCGGCGTACTCGCGCTGCTGGCCCTCGCCGCCAGGCACGGCAATACGGTCGGCGGACACCACGACGCCATCCGCACAATCCTGGCCTGGCTGGACCGTCGGCAGGAGAACTCCGGCACCGCCTGGCCGTACTGGGTCACCCGTGCCGAGCTGCGCGAAGAGCGTCTCGCCCCGTCCGCGCCACGCCGTCCGTCGTGGTGCTACGGCACCGCCGGCCTCGCCCGCGCCCAGCAACTCGCCGCCCTCGCGCTCGGCGACACACGCCGACAGATCGAAGCGGAGAACGCGCTCGCGTCCGCCCTCACCGATCCCGCACAGCTCAAGGCGACTACCGACAACGGCCTGTGCCACGGCTTCGCGGGCCTCGCCCACATCGCGGCCCGAGCCGCCGACGACGCCCACCACTCGACTGCCGCCCAGCTCCGCGCATCCATTCCGTCGCTGCTGGCCTCGGTGTGTCCGCCGGACATCGACCCAGCCACCACGGCCACCGCGCTGGTGCAGGACGAGAAGGCAGGACCGGGATTCCTCGACGGCGCCGCAGGTGTTGCCCTCGCGCTCCAAGCGCCCGCATCCGGCGCCCCGCCCACCACCTCGTGGGACTCCTGCCTGCTCCTCGCCTGACCTCCCCGATCGAAGGACGCCCGCCCATGGACCCGGACCACTGGCACCAGCACAACGTCGTGTTCACCGACCGCGAAAGCGGCAAGCGCGCCATCACCGAACGCCTCGGCCCCGCCCTGCTCGCGGCCGAGGAAGCGAAGCAGCTCGACGGCTGGTGGTTCATGAACAAGCAGCCCTGGCCACTGCGCTACCGGGCCGCGCAGCCGTCACCGCTGGTCGAGTCGGTCCTGAGCGAGCTCGTCGACGACGGCACGGTGGACTACTGGCTGCACGGCATCTACGAGCCGGAGGCCACCGCCTTCGGCGGAGCCCTCGCCGTGGACGCCGCCCACGACCTCTTCCACGAGGACAGCCGCCACCTGCTCAGCTACCAGCCGGGCCCCGGACACCTCGGCCGCCGCGAGACCGCCGTCCTCCTGATCAGCGCGATGATGCGCGCCGCCGACCTGGACTGGTTCGAGCAGGGCGACGTATGGGCCAAGGCCGCCGCACTGCGACCGGCCACCGACGTCGCCCCGCACCGGGTCACCGCCCTCATGTCGGCGATGCACACGCTGATGACCGTCGACGCCTTCACCCTGTGCCGCGCGGGCCGTCCCCTCCACAGGCACGGCGAGTGGGTGGCCGCCTTCGAGAGGGCCGGCACGACCCTGGCCCACCTCGCGTCCGACGGGGGGCTGTCGCGCGGTCTGCGCGCCGTCATCGCCCACCACGTGATCTTCCACGCCAACCGCGCCGGTCTCCTCCCTGGGGACCAGAACGCGCTGTTCACCACCGCACGAGAGGCAGTCATGGGATCGAATGACAACACCGCGTCGTCCGCTGAAGGGACGCCCGGGGCCACTAGCGTCGGGGCAGTGACCTCCCACACCATCGCCACGCCGAGCGACGAGTCCGTACGGCTCCGCAACGCCCTGGTCGACCAGATCCGCGCATCCGGATACGCCCACACACCCGCCGTCGAAACCGCGCTGCGCACCGTCCCCCGCCACCTGTTCGTGCCCGACGCGACCCTCGAAGACGCCTACGCCAACAGCCCGGTCAACATCAAGTACGACACCGACGGCACGTCGATCTCCTGCGCCTCCCAACCCGGAGTCGTCGCCCTCATGCTGGACCAACTCGACGTCCAGCCCGGCCAGCGCATCCTCGAACTCGGCGCCGGCACCGGCTACAACGCCGCCCTCCTCGCCCACCTCGTCGGCGAGGACGGGAATGTCACCACGATCGACGTCGACGACGACCTCGTGGAGGGAGCCCGTGCCCACCTGGCCACCGCCGGGTTCAGCAACGTTGAGGCGCTGGCCCGTGACGGGGCGGTCGGCAATGCCGCGGGAGCCCCGTACGACCGGATCATCGCCACCGTCGGCGCGCACGGCGTCCCGCACGCCTGGCTCGACCAACTCGCCCCGGGCGGACGGCTCGTCGTCCCCCAACGGCTCAAGGGCAGCGTGTCCCGCTCCATCGCCTACGAACAGTGCGACGGCCGCTGGACCAGCGTCAGCAGCAAGATGAACACCTTCATGCCGCTGCGGCGCGGCATCGCCGACGATGACCGTCGCGTCATCCCCCTCAGCGCGGACAGCACGGTGCGGCTCCAAGCTCCCGCCGGCCAGCCCATCGACGCCGACGCCCTGGCCGGCGTACTGGACCAGCCTCGCACCGAGGAGTGGACCGGCATGACGGTCCGCGCCATGGAGTCCCCGGAATGGATGGAGCTGTTCGTCTCCTGCTCCCTGCCCTCCGGCCTGATCCGGATGCTGTTCCCGGCCGACGCCAAGGGCACGCTGCTCACCGAGGACCCCTACCCGTCGTCCACAGCAGCCGTCGACAAGGGCGCCGTCACCTACCTCGCCCGGCGCCTGTCAGAACAGAAGACCCCCGAGGGCGGCAAACTCTGGGAATTCGGCGTCATCGGCCACGGCCCCGGCAGCGACGAACTGGCCGCCCGGGTCGCCGACGCGATCCGAACCTGGGACCGCGACTACCGGAACCGCGAGGCGTCCTTCGAGATCCAGCGCCTCGACGCCCCGCCGATCGAGCAGCAGCCGGGCCTGTTCGCCATCGACACCCCGCTGAACCGCATCGTCGCCAACTGGCAGTAACACCCGGCCGGTTACGAGGCAGATGGTGCCCGTCGATCCCACCGACGGGCACCGCCGACGCTTACCTGCGCCTTCGTTGCTCGGGGAGATCTCATGGACCCGCACGGCCCGATAGCCAAACGTTTCCCGCTTGTGGCCCGCTTCCGCCCCGCGTGTCTGCCCCTGCCCGAGCGGGTGCAAGCCCTGACCGAACTGGCCTCTCGGGCAGCCCAGCACAACGACCCAGGCCTGGCTTCCACCGTCTTCAACCAGGCCGCCCTCCTCGCCTCCGACGTCGGCCTCCCCGACCTCGCCCGGTCGATGTGCCACCGCCACGCCCAGGCGTACCTGACCGCAGGCCCGCTGCCCGCCATGAGCGCCATCCGCGGCCTCGAACCCCTGATCAACCTCGCCCGCCTACAGATCCGCGCCGGCCACCCCGACGACGCCCGCCAACGCCTCCTGGACTTGTACGAAGCTGTCGGCACCGGCACCCCGGCCACGTTCGAGGGCATCACCGTCCCGGCCGACCTCACCCGCACCGACGAAGGCCGCCGCGAAGTCCACGCCTGGCTCTGGCGCGTCCTCCTGGCCGACGGCACCCGCACCCTGACCACCACAGGCCGCTGGCCCAAAGCCCTCGCCCACATCGAGCGCCACCACGGCATCGGCACCCGCATGCTCGACGGCCGCCAAGTCGCCGTGATCGCTGCCCTGGTCGAAGACAACCCCGACCGCGCCAACAAACTGCTTACGAACACAACGCTTGGCGAGTCATGGGAACAGATCGTCACCGCGTGCCTGACGGTGTTCTGCCGTCGTGACGCTGGCCAGCCAATGGACAACCACGTCGCAGACCTGGTCAACGCCTACCTGGTCCACGAGGCAAAGCCCGGCTTGACCGTCTTCGACATCCGCCTCGGCCTAACAGTCCTCGACACGATGGGCGGCGTAGATCATCCCGAAGCGCGCCGTCTCACCGAGAGCATGGCCCGCCGTACCACGGACGCGCGTGACGGCTACGCCGCCCGCGAACTCCTGGCGCACCCCTGTACAGCCAGGCTCACCAGGGACAGCCAAGTCCAGGGCTGCCGAAATCTGGCCCGCTCCTGTGCCCTCGGAACGGGCTCTCTCCCGGATGGCCTCTACGCCGACCTTGCAGCCACGCTGGATACCGCCGAAGCGGCGCTTATGTGAACAGTCAGCGCTGCCAGGGGCAGCACGTAGAAAGACCCTGCCAGTCCGAGACAAGAGGGACGTTACGAAGCGGCGGTGGCAACTCGCTGTGCGTGTTCAGCCTCAGAGGTATCGTCACGACAGTGGTGACTGGCGTGACGCTTGGTCGGCCTGCCCCTGGCAACTCTGTCACCAGCAGCCGTGGGAGGTCCCTGGTGATCGATCTCAGCAACTACGAACTGACCTGGCCCGTAACGCTGTTCGTTGCCGAAGCCAGCCACATATCTATGTCCGGCAAGCGTGACTGGGCATCAAGGGCCGAGTGGCTGCTCACCGAGGCATTTCATGGAGGCAGCGCCTGCTCAGATTTCGAGAGTATGCCAGCCTCAGCCCCGAAGGCCGACGATCCCTGGAGTGCGGAAGTCGTAGCCTCCTGGGACCTACCCCCCGTTCTCACACAGCGGATCTGGTTCCAGGAGTTGATAAAGCGTGCCCAGGAGCTACGGCAGTTCACGGAGCCCCGTCCCTACTGGCCGCACCGCAAAGGGAATGCCGGCATCAAAGGGCCGACGGACCCTGAGTCATTGCGGCTCGGCTTCGCACGGCTCATCCGGGAAATGCAGAGTTGCGGCTATCTTGCTGAACACTTCGGCGAGGAATGCGTCGATGTCGATGAGGAGCTGCCGGACGCCGCCGAGATCCTGGAGCTGTGACTAGGCTCTGAGAACCTCTGGCCCCTCAAACCGCAACGATGGGACGAGGACACCTTTTTCGGTCTGATAGAGGTCTTTCACGACTTGGTATCACGCCCGCGAAACCGAACCTTTCACTCATGGGACCAATGTGGTTGGCATCACCGTGAGTTCCACTCCGGCCCCGCACGAGTCCTGTATCGATGGAGGGTGAACCGGCTGCTCACGGGTGCCGGCGTCCGCTATCGGTTGGCCGATGAGGGCGAGGACCAGGGACGGCTGGTGGCGATCACGGATGAGGCACGGACGGTCCTCGTACATCGCACTTTGGCAGTTACCGATCCCGACATCAAACAGCGGACGGAGCACGCCATTGCCCTCTACCGCAGTCGCAGGGCCGCTACCGAAGAAAAGCGATCTGCGATCATCGTCCTGGCAGGAATTCTTGAGGAGCGACGCGAACTGATCCGGACAGAGCTTGGAAAACCTGATGACGGCGCGCTCTTCATGATCGCCAACAAGTTCGAGATCCGCCATCGAGACGCATCACAGCAGGATGATTACGATCCCGCCTTCCTCGACTGGATCTTCTGGTGGTATCTGGCTACGGTCGAACTAACAACGGCTCTCAGTCAGCGCAAAGAAACGACTAATGGAGCAGAGCCGCCCTTCTGAAAATCGTAAGCCCCTGCCTCTTCGGGTGGCCCGAGTTTGTGGTGAGCTTCAACGCGCCTGAGCGTCGGAGCCGTCATCGAAGGAGGGAGCTGGGCGAGGGCGGAATGCGACAACCCGTCCCGCCGGGGGTTGGTCGGCGGACGAGGGTCGCGAATCTGGTTGGGGTGCGATCGAGCGAAGCACCGCTGGCTGGATTGCCAGCGCTTCCGCTGCTGGAAGATACGGCTTGTCGCCGAACTGCTTGGACAGCAGCTTCCAGAGCAGCAGAGGTGACTCGTGGCCCACTGTCACGGGCTCGTTCTTGCGCCATCCTCGCTGGGTTACCTGCACGTAGAGAGACCGCTTGCGACTCTCGTCGATGGTGCCTACGGCAGCCCCTCGCATGATCAGAGCCTGGATCGAGACTCCCCAAGTAGCCTTCAACCGGGCGTAGCCTTCAAGCGTCAGTCGGTCGGTGATCTCTTGCTCAGCACGGCCCTCCGGGACCAAGAGACTGCCAGCGAACCAGTTGGCCTCGGTCTCAGGGTCAGCTGCCTTGGGCCGGAATGAGTGCAGGACCATGTGCCCAAGTTCGTGGGCCAGAGTGAAGCGATCACGATCACCCTGCTGACCTGGGAAGTAGGCGATGAGGGCAGTTTCGCCGATACCTGCCCAATAGGACACCCCAAAGTGCTTGTTCGTCGTGCTTGATGTCTCCCCGTTGGGGTCTGGGAGGACGATGGGTGCGACAGCTACACCAGCCCGCTCCAGAGCACGTGTCAGGTGGGGAATCGGCTTGTCCGGCGCCAAACGTAGGGCGACCCGCGTCTGGGCGGCCAGCTCTTCGATGTCGCTACGGCTCACTTCCGCATTGGTGGCGAAAGGCAGTGGCGGAGCTGGATAGCCTGATCGGGTCGTGACCTCTTCCGTGACACGAAAACTTTCACCGTAAAACGCACTGATGCGCCGGGTGAGTGTGCGGCTCGCTGACGCCATCTTCCGGAACCGGAGGGAGTCCAGCGGGACCGAAGAGGGCTGAGCGAGGAAAAACGACATCGGGGTGTCCGTGGCTTCAGCGATCAAGCGCAGACGATCCTCAGAAGGCTCTCGTGCCCCCGTCTCTACTTGGGAGATCCAGCTCTGGCTAACTCCGGACATCGCAGTCAGGCTGGCGCCTGTCAGTCCGAGGAGGTCTCGAAGAGTACGGAGCCGCTCACCGGGGGAAGCCTCCAGCGCGGTCGGCATCGAGTGTCTCCTCGTTGGGAAGTTGGAGTTCCAGACCTTCGTCCTGCGGCTCGAACCGCAGCCCACGGAGGTCCTCAGCAGTGGCAAGCAGGGGGAAGTCTAGATCGACTTCCGCCATCTTCCCGAAGGCCCACGGCCTTGTCGTTCGAACGACCCGGAAGAGTGGAGCGCCCTTGTGATCAATGCGCCAGAGGATGAGCAGCTTGTCGTGCGTCGGCCCCGACAGGGGTTCCTGCTGCACCGCAGGCAGCCGCGGGTTGTAGTAGTAGGCCCTTCGCTCGTGGTTCAGGCCCGGGGCGGGGACGTGATCGTCCCGGAAGCCGTGAAGTAGGCGCACTCGGTAGTCTCCGCCAGTCAGCCATAGCTCACCGTTACGAGCGTGGTTCCCGCTCAGCGTCCACGCTCCGAGACCGAGTTTGCACAGTCGACTGTGGGCAAGTCCTCGGATCAGGTGGGTCCTCAACCAGCCGTACTGCGGGCTGAGAAGTTCCGGCAGTTGCTTGCGCTGGCGCTGGTGCGCCCAAGCGAAGGCGTCGTGAAACGGCTCACAGAGCTCTGCTGTGGCGTCGCGGATGAGCGCGACTTCGGGCTTAATCACAGGCGTAAAAATATCACAGGAAAAATTAAGGGTGGAGGGATATCTCGAAGTCACGCAGCGAGGCCAGTGCAGTCGCTGTCCGGCTTCCGACGCTGTCGAGACCGCAGAAGCCAGCCTCTCAGGCAGTCAGGAGCTACCACGGTGGACGCTGAAGGGGCAGTCGAACGACTGCCCCACCACTGGTCAAGCAGGCCGCCGACCCGCCCCCGAGGAAGACAGCACGGCGTCCAGTTGCCTCTCCATCAGGGCTGTTTGTGACTAGCGAGCTCCTCGACGAGGGCCTACTGACGCGATCCACTTGCTGCGGGATACTACGGAATGGCTCCGATTTGAGGATCGAGCACAGAGCTGGGGGGACACGGTGGCGGGGGCGAACGACCCATACGCACGGGAACTCGCACGGCAGGCCAGGGAGCAGGAGAAGGCCCGGAAGGCGGCCGAGGCCGAGGCCAAACGGAAGGCACGCGAGGAGAAGCTCGCGTACGAGACAGCCCGCGCGCAGGAAGCGGTCGACCGTACCAGCGTGACCGAGCACGACATCGAACAGTTGTCGACGCTGTTGCGTACGGCGGTGATAGATGGACGTCCGCTGACCTTCGACGGATTGCGGCAGGAGTTCGTCCCCGCCCCGTTCATCCCGCCCGTCGGACGTACCAAAGCCGCAGCAACGCCTCGTTGGGAAGAATACGAACCGGAGCCGCCACGCGGTCTGCGTGGGGCACTCGGCTTCGGGCGGCGTGGGTATGAGGCGGAGGTCGAAGCGGCACACGAGCGCTTCGACAGGGCGCTGCGGGATCACGCGCGCGATGAGAAGAAGCGCGGTGAGAAGCTACAGAGGGCCCGCGCTCAGCACGCGGAGCAGAACCAGGACGAGGCCGCTCGGATCAAGGCGTGGAACGACGCGCTTGAGCAGCGTCGCAGCGCCTATCGTGACCGGGATGTCGAAGCGGTCGAGTGGTTCATCGACCAAGTCCTCGCCGCTTCCACGTACCCCCACGGTTTCCCGAAGGCTCATCAGGTCTCATTTCAGGCCGATACGGGCGACCTCCTCGTTGAGATCGACCTCCCGTTGGAAGATGTGGTCCCGGCCGCTCGCGCCTACCGCTACGTAAAGGCGCGCGACGAGATGGTGCCTGTCTCACGCCCCGAGAAAGAGCGGAAGGAGCTGTACGCATCGGTCCTGGCGCAGACGGCCCTGCGCACGGTGCATGAACTCTTCGTGGCCGACACCGACAGCGTGATCCAATCGATCGCACTGAACGGACACGTAGCCACCATCGACCGGGCCACAGGACGAAAAGTACATCCGTGCTTGATCACACTTCAGGCAGAACGCACCGAGTTCAACCAACTGGTGCTGACCCAGGTCGACCCGCGGGCCTGCTTGAAGCGGTTGCGCTCGCTCATCTCACCGAACCCGTACGAGCTCGAACCGGTACGCCCGCTCGTCACCTTCGACCTCTCCAAGTACCGGCTCATGGACAGCTTGGATGTCGTGGCCGGCCTCGACAGCCGCCCCGTACTGATGGACCTGAAGCCCACGGAGTTCGAACACCTCATCCGGCAACTGTTCGAAGCCATCGGGCTCGACAGCGTGAACACCCAGCCCTCGAAAGACGAGGGCGTCGACGCAGTCGCGATGAACACCGACCCGGTCATGAAGGGCCTGTGCATCATCCAGGCAAAGCGCACGAAGAACGTGGTCCCCTTCGAGACCGTCTCCGCACTCGCCGGCGTCGTGGAACACAAGCGAGCGGCCAAGGGCATCCTGGTGACCACCTCTTGGTTCGGCCGGGCCAGCGAGGCGTTCGCCAACGAGCATGGACGGCTCGAACTCCTCGACGGAGCGAACTTGGTGCACCTGTTCAAGGAGCACATGAACCTGGACGTCATTCCCGGGCCGATACCACCGAAACGGCGCCCGAGGTAGGCGCTACATGCTGAGCCCAAAGAGAGTAGGTCCATCGCTGAGCGTCTGGCCCCGATGGCCACCGAACTCTGGGCCGAAAGTACAGCAGCGAAGTACAGCAACCAGTCCGACCCAAAGTGGCCCTCGCTGCACCTGCGGCCGCGTCCGACCTGCGTAGATGACCTCAGCAACCGCCCTGCCGAGAATTCGGGACGAAGAGGCCGTGGGTTCAAATCCCGCCACCCCGACTGGTGACACTGCACGTGAGGGGCGGTCTTGGGAGAATATTGGGAGAAGATCTTGGTCGGGGGCTCTCTTCTTCCGCCTTCTGGCCTGGTCTTTCTCCCGATCTGAGGAGCCCGTCGAGCGCCCCGACCGGGGAGCCGGGACTCATTGCGCGGCGTATGTCGAGTGCCTCCTCCCACTGCTCGGTGAGCACGTCCATGAGGCGGGCGCGCATGCGCGGGGTGACGTGGGAGTAGCGGGCCTGGACGGAGCCGTCCTCGTGTCCGAGCCGCTCGTCCATGAGCTTGGGCGGGGTGCCGGCCTCCTCCATGATCGTCCGGTGGGTGTGCCGGAGCCCGTGGGGCGTCAGCCCGGGCGCGATCGGCACCCAGCAGGCCTGGGCACGCCGGGCAGCGCCCCTCCCCCGGGCGGGGATGCCGGGCCAGGGCTCGGCGAGCAGCGGCACGGGGTGGGCGTCGCGAGGAGCCCGGGTCGGGTACGAGCCGGTGGTGGCCGGATAGAAGAGCCACGAGGCGAAGCCGCTGCGCCGCCAGTGGGGTGCGAGTTCGCCTGAGGCGGCGTTTCGGACGTACCCCAACTCGGCGATGGCAGCCTCTACCCGGAGCCGCCTGTCTCCGATACGAGGCCCGGCCAGTTGAGCACGTTGAAGACGGTCCCGGCGGAGACTCCGGCCTTGCGGGCGACGTCGACGAGCTTCGCCCCCGGCCGGCGGGCGGCGCCGTTGGCCGCGCTGTAGCCGTTGAAGGCATAGCGCAGTCCGTTGCAGCGGCAGGGCTCCGGCCGCTTGGCGGCGATGTGCCGCGTGAGCAGCCTCGTCAGGAAGTCCGGGGTGTCGATGGTCCGGTAGGAGTCGTCCTTGGGCGGGCAGCGGTGGAATTCGCCTCCGTCCACTCGTAGAGCTGCCACTCGACGCGGAGGGAGCCGGTCCGTATGAACTGCGTCTCCGGGCCCATGAGTTCGCCCCACCGGACACCGGTGTAGCCCTTGGTGACGACGGCGACGAACTCGTCGTCCCGCCCGGTCAGCAGCGCGGCGCGCTCGGCGATGAGCAGGATGCCGAGCGCGTCGGTGATCACCTTCTCCGGGCCGCGACTGCGCGAACGCCCGGCCCGCTTGCCGCGCCCCCTTCGCCGGGCGGCGGGATTGGTCTCCCGCAGCCCGTCGTCCACGGCGTCTCCGAGGATCAGGTGCAGGGTGCTGCGCCAGGTCTTCAAGGTGGCAGGCGCGTAGCCTCGCCCCCGCTCCTGCCGCTCCCACTGCTCGACGTGGTGCCGGTTGATCTCGCCGACCTCCAGGTCGTTGAAGTACGGCAGCAGGTGCTCCTCGATGTGCCGCCGGTAGTTCTGCATGGTGGAGAGGGCCAGGTCCTGCAGGGTGAACCAGCGGTTGGCGTACTCCCCGAAGGTGATCCGCGCCGCCGCCGGATCGTGCCACCGCCCGCCACGTACCTTCGCCTCCTCCTCGTTGGCGGCCTGTTCGGCGGCCCGCTTCGTCCGGAAGCGCAGCAGCTCGCCGTTGCCGTCGGCAAGGGTGCGGTACTTGCCGGGCGCGATCTTGTAGCGGGCGCGCCAGTAGTCGCCGCGCTTTTCGCCGTATCCCACGTCTGGCTCCTTCCGGAGTGGTGGTCTGGGGTCCTGCGGGTGACCTCCGCCGTCGCGCCGGCCGGGCGTTGAGCCGAGGCTCGGCCACGACGGGCGCGGCGCGGGCCGGTCGGTACGCCGACCTGGCGGACGGCAGGGTGCCGGCGTCAGGAGGGGCGAGCGGCCGTTCCTCGAAGATCCGGATGATCTCCGCGAGGTGGCCAGCGGTGAAGCGGTAGCTGCCACCGAGCCGGGTGAACGGAATCCGGCGGCGCCGGGCCTGCTCCTTGACCCACCACTCCGAGCAGCCGAGGACGTCGGCGATCTGGGCGGGCTGGTAGAGGACGGGCAGGTTGACGGGATCGGGAGGAGACATGGCGGGTCCTCGTGAGGGCGTGCGGATGCGTGCCTGGGCCCCGGCGACCGGGCGCGGCGGCGCGGCGCGGTCGGACCGGGTGCTCACTCAGACTGACGAAGCGTCAGTGCATCGCTCTACGAGACTGGTTGAGGGCCCAGCGGCGCGTGACTGGCGAATGCATGAGCCCTCCTCTTTCGGTTGGTCGGTCGCGGCGGTCAGGAGGCGGAGGTGCTGTTGTACCTCGTCGTCGCGGCCCTGCGGAAGCGTATTCGTGTACGACTTCGCCCTGGTCGGGCGGTCGTGGCGGGACGGTAGCACGGAATCCTGGACGCGCCCCGGGAGGACGGGATCGTGTGCAGTAGAACAGCGACATGGATCCCGTGCTCCTCGAACAGTTACTGGACGACGCCTTCGACACAGCCGTCGTGCACCACGGCTACACCAGCTACATGCGCGACTACGAGGTGATCGTTTACGCGACAGCGGCTCCCAGCAGCGGCATCGAGCCGACCCATCTCCGATACCTCTTCAGGTACTGCGTCGAGGCCCGGTGTGAGACCACGGTGCGGCCCGACATCTGGCGGATCTCGCTCGACGAGCGCCTCATCGACCACGAGAAAGGCGTCGACCTCGATGGATACGTCTGGGGCGTGAAGTGGCACGCCCTCTACCCGGGCGCCACCGTCCTCTCCGAGTCCGAGACCGCACGTCGTTGGAAGCAGAGCATCGGGATCGACTTCCATGAGGTCCGCATCGAGACCAACGCCCACCGTCTCACCCTGGTCTTCTCAGATCTGCAGGTCAGCGAGCTGCCGGTGGGTTACGCGCCCTTCACCACGGAGTGACCCGCCGGACCGTGAACCCCCGCGGGCGCCAGGGCCATACGGGAATCGGCGTCGGAGGACCATCCGGGAAAAGGGTGTACCGTGCCGCTCCCACCATCGGGCTCAGCTCGGACTGACAGAGGGAGGCGCCGTGCACTCGCTTCACGCCGGCGTCGGCGTCCCCGCCCTCCGGAGGAACGTTCCGTCTGATCGCAAGTCGCCCAAGAGCAGTCGATCTTGGGCGAACCGCGTGGTACGTTCTGTCACCGACGAACTTAATAGGGTGACCCCGGCAGCGCGCCAACGCTCCGGGGTCCGGCACAAGGAGTCCAAGCTCCCCATGCAGATTCATCGTAGCCGCCATACGCGCGGCTTCACGGTCCTGCCCAACGCGTTGTTGCAGGACCGGCGGCTGTCCTACACCGCCCGCGGCCTGCTGGCCGACCTCCTCTCCCGCCCCGACGGCTGGCGCGAGGACGGCCGCCACATGGCCGACACCAGCCCCCAGGGCCGCCTCACCGTCGCCAAGGCCCTGCGCGAGCTGACCGCCGCCGGGTATTACCGCGTCGAGCGGGTGCGCCGCCCGGACGGCACTTTCGTCAGCGAAAGTCACGTGTACGACACCCCGCACACCGCGTACGCGACCGCCCAGGTGGTGCCGGGTGCCGTACTCCCGGGCTCCGGTCGACCGGCCGACGGCACGCGTGACGCCCACCCCGTAAAGGACCGTGGGAAAGAACCCACCCTCCCCGCCCGGCGGATGGCCCTGGGCGGGCGGCGGGAGACCCCGCCCGCACCCTCAAGTCCGGCACTCGCCGAGGCGGCAGCAGTACTCCACAAGGTGACCTCGGCTGAGCCCCGCCTACGCCTCGGCGCGGCAGAGGCGATGACGCTCGCGCCGCTGGTGGAGCCCTGGCTGGAGCGTGGCCTGGGTCCGCGTGATCTCGGCTTCGCCCTGCTGGGCGGCCTGCCCGAACGCGTCCACAGCGCGTCTGCCCTCCTGCGCGACCGTCTGACCCGCAAGCTGCCTCCGGCCGTCGAACCGGCGGCCGTATCGTCGCGGCCCCGCCGATCCGAGTGCTCGTCATGTGCGCGCCCGACGCCGTACGAGGGCATCTGCCGCACCTGCGCAGGCGCGGACGCCGCACCGCCCGACGCCGTCGACGAGCGTGCCCGTACCGCCGTCCGAGGCCGCGCCTTGGTCCGCGCCGCCCTCAGCGACCGTCACCCGCGCCCGTTGGCAGGCGCGAGAGCCTGACCTCGTCTTTCGCGGCTGACGCCGCTCCGCGCCCGTCCCAGTCCTGACGCGCGCCCCTCCCCCGACCCACCGGGTGATGCCGCCTGCCCGCGCTGACCCGCGCGCCGCGCCGCCCACCGCCATGCCTGGAGCTCCGCATGCCCACGTCCATTCCGCCCCAGCCCGAGCACCGCGCTCCGATGCCGGACCGGCCACGCCACCGGTCGCTCCCCTTCGACCGCCTCGTGCTCCTGCTGCTCGGCGCCTGCGGATGCGTGCTGTCCTTCGACTCGCTGCGCCAGGTCGCCCTGGCCACCCACGTCCGTGCCGACCTGAGCTACCTCTTCCCCGTCGTGATCGACGGCTTCATCGCATACGGCGTCCGCGCGATCCTGCTGCTCCGCGACGCTCCCCGAAGCGCCCGCCTCTACGCCTGGACCCTCTTCGGCGCCGCCACCGCCGCCAGCCTGTGGGCCAACTCCCTGCACTCGCTGCGGGTTCAACTCCCCGGGCACCCACGTCCTGGTCCTCGGCAACCACACCGTCGCCGTCCTCTCGACGATCACCCCGATGGCCCTCGGCGGCACCCCCCACCTCCACATCCTGGTCACCCGCCACGGCCGCACGCAGCGGCCGGAATCGGCGACGGCCGGAACGCCGAGCGTGGCACCGCCCGTTCCGGGCGGCATTCCGGCCGTCGAACGGACAACTTCTCGCCCAGCCGTATCTCCGACGGCCCCGGTCGCCGAAGCCTCCGGACGGAAAGCGTCCACGAGCCGTACCGGCCCGAGCCGTTCAGGTCCGCGGACCAGCACCGGCCGCCCCGGCCGTCGAGCCGACGCCTCCATCGACGAGCTGGCCGCGGTCATCGCCAGCGCACACGGCCAATCCGGCCAGATAACCCGGGCGCCGCCCGCGAGGCGATCCAGGCAGCCGGGCTGTCCGCCGGCAACGACCGCATCGCCCAAGCCCTCGCCCAGCTCGCCCAGGACCAACCCCCGTCCGCCGAGGGCTGAGCCGACGAGGCGGCGGGGGTGCGCGTAGGCCCGGCGCAACCAGCCCGCTGAGAACCCCCGCCGCCGACCGTGCCAACGTCCCGGAGCCGCCCACAGCCACGGAGTCCGCCATGCCGACCCCTGCAAGCAGCCACAGCCCAGCCTCCTCCAACCAGCCCGTCTCGACCGCTGCACCGACGTCCGCCGACCACCGCGACGGGCCGCCGTCCGGCGGAGCAAGTTGTCCCGGGATGAGTCATCCCGGGGTTTTGCCCGCCCCAGAGGTGGCGGGCCGGGCCGAAGCCACCGCCAGGGGGCGGCCGACGTCGGCGGCAACCCTCGGCCCAGGGGTGCCGAGCAGGACCTACGACGACCCGGCGCCCACGCCGCGCGCCACCGCTTCCGCGACCTTCAGCCCCACCGAAACCATCGCGCACCACCGCCGACGCCTCGTCGTACCGCGCCGCCACCGCGTCGACCCCTGCTTCAGCGACGACGAATGGACGGAGATCACCACCGCAGCCAGGGCATGCGAGCTCACGCCCGGCGGCTTCACGAGCGCCGCGGCGATTGCCTTCGCCCGTGCCGAGCGGCGCGCCGGCCTCAGCGATGAACGCCGCAGGCTCGTAGTCCTCATGGATGCCAACGCCGACCTCCACGCCATTGGCGGCCGACTCAACACCCTCACTCGCTACGTCAATTCCGCCGGTACTCCGAGCCCCGAACCGGCCGCCCGCCTCCTCGAAAGCGTCGCGCTCGCCGTCACACACGTAGCCTCGGCCGTAACCGCCCTTCCTACGGCCGGAACGAAGCAGCCATCCTGGCCAACGACGCCAGCCGCCGACATCGGCCGCTGCCACCGCCGACGATCGCGCGTCGCCCGCCGGAACCGCACCCACCCCTGCTTCAGCGACAGCGAATGGGCCGACCTCACCGCTGCGGCGAGCGCCTGCGGCCTCAAGCCCGGCGGGTACGCGGCAGCCGCCACGCTCGTGGCCGCGCGCTCGCAGAACCCGAGGGCAGCCATCGCCGACACGCGTCGCCAGCTCGAAGAGCTGATGAACTCCAATCGCCAACTCGCCGCCGTCGGCAACAACCTCACCCAGCTTCTCCCGCACCTCCCCATTGCCGACCGCGTCCTCGTACTCGTCCGCTACGCCCTTTACGCCGTCGACCGCACAGCAGCCGCCATGGCGGGGAAGTAGCGGACCGGTGATCCCGAAGATCACGGAGGGCAGCGGCGGTACGTACGGCCTGATCACGTATCTCTACGGTCCCGGCAAGGCCAACGAGCACACCGACCAGCACATGGTCGCCTCCTGGAACGGCTTCGCGCCCGACCCCGGCCCCACCGCCAGCCGAGAGGCGATCACGAAACTCGCCCGTCAGCTCGACCTCCCCGTCAAGTCCCTCCCCCGCGAGCAGCGGCCGAAGACGACGATCTGGCACTGCTCCGTCCGTACCGCCGCCGAAGACCGTCCCCTGAACGATGACGACGACGGAGAAGTCGCCGACCAGCTCGTCGGCATCGGCGAAGTCCTCGACGCCCTCGCACAGACCAGCCCCGCCAACACCCGCGCCGAACTCCAAGCGGCAGCGCGCAGCTTCGAACGCGCCACCCGCTCCCACATCCAGGCCAGCAACTCTCACAACCAAGCTCTCCGCAGGGCCGCCCGAGCCCTCATCCAGTCTGGCATGGCCCTCGGCAAGGGCGAGGACGGCGCGGCAACTGCCATGCTCCTGAGCATCCTGATCACGGCCGCCGTGATGGCCGCCCACTGGCACGCCGCCCGAGGCCACGCCCAGCAAGCCGCCGCCTCCCGCCAGATCGCCACCCAGCTCCGCGCGGCCTATCAGGCCGCCGCCAATGCACCCCTCACCACCATGCGCACCACCGGCCAGTCGCTCCCGGCACCCGCCCGCCACGAGGCATTCGCCAACATCCAGGCGGTGCTACCCAAGGAGGCGGCCCGCATCCAGGCCGAACCCAACTGGCCCGCACTGGCCGCCACCCTCACCGAAGCCGCCCAGTCAGGCCACGACCCCGTCGCCCTCCTCCACAGGGTCGTGGACACCCACGAACTCACCACAGCCGACTCCCTGAGCGACGTCCTCCTCTGGCGCCTCCGCCACGAGGCGAACCTCCCGGCCACCCCACCATCAGCGGCCCAGCGACAGCCACAACGCCGGCAGGCTCCGACAGCGCCAGCCACAGTTCCGATGCCGAGCCAGGCCTCGACTCGACGGCGGTGATCACCCCGCGCTTCGCGTGCACAACAGGCCTGAGGAGTCTGAGCGCCTCCTCCAAGCGACAGTGCTCGGCTTCCCGGCCGGCCTTGGGCTGATGCGACTCGTAGGAGCGGGCCCCACGATGCCCATGCCGCGCAGTCGACACTGCTGCCGAGGCCTAACCGCGCTGCCTGAGGCAACCGCACCCTAACAAACTCATGACTACACAGAGTCACCAATGACTCACCTTGCTCCACATCCAGACTCGATCACGGATCGCTAAAATCGGTGCAAATATTCCATATCGGGCCATCGATAATCCATCTGACCTGCGAAAACTCACAGAAGCCCCCTGGGAGGAGAACCGGAGGACGAGTGGCCAATCACTTTCGGACTCTGCGACTAGCCCCGTAGAGGGAAATTTTCGCATACCCGCAGGTCAGCGCCTCGATGGAGCCGTAAGCGGCCGGGAATGATCACACCGAATGGGCGACGCTTGACGGTTGCCGAAGACCCACTCCAAGCAAATTCGAAGACCTCACCCGGCCGTTTATGCAGGTCGCTGCCGCACTCCCCGCAGAACAGGCTTCACATTCCCAGATGGTGGCTACGCCCCGCCCTCGAGAGCGGCTATAGTGGAAGCCCCCGGAGGTGTCTTTGTCGAGAGCATCCGGGGGCTTCCTTTTGCCTCAAACAAGTGGAGTGAGTCCAATTGAACGAAGCGCACGAGAATCGCGAAACGAATCCCGAAGAAAATTATAGCAGCGCCAGCGAAGAGCCACCAACATACGTAGAGCTCAACGAAGCGAACGCCCAGGTGATCCAGGGTATCCCAGGTCGTGCTTCTACCGTGAAGAGGTGGTTGCAAGGCATCTTCCCACTCATTCTTATCCTGGGCTTCTGCGTAATACTGGCCTTCAAAAATCCCGGCGCAGTAAGCATAGCAGCAATCGGAACGGCAGCCGCAACAATAATCCGCGCTTGGCAGCGAACGAATAACTCTCGATAAAAACAGTCGAATATCTCATAGCTAGATAGATTATGTCTCCCAAGAACCGTCCTGTGGGCCGGTATTAATTACCGGCCCACAGGACGGTAGACGGGAATCATCACGGATGACTTCGCAAGTGCAGTTGATTGTGCTCGGAAGACGCACGCCTCATCTGGACGCTGTGCACGTACTCTCGAAAATAACTACTGAGAGTTACTTTTTTACGAGTGTGTCAACGGGCCAGAAGCACGATCCGGACGAGGTCCCGTCGAAAGAACACATCTCGCTGGGGCCACGCGAGCTTCTCCTGCCAGGGTCTCCTGGGGCCAAGTCCGAACAGGCCGGGCGATGTCCGCTTGTCATCGATCGATGAGGAGGCTCAGAACGGTCTCTGCGCACCCCCAGGACAGCGTGACGCCCGCGCCTCCGTGTCCATAGTTGTGCACCACCCACGTGCCGTCAGCCATGCGCTCGACTTCGACTCGTACTCGGCTACGCGTGGGTCTGGCCCCGATCCGGTGGGCGAGAACACGCGCTTCGGCCAACCGGGGCACCACGTCCACGCATCGCCGGAGGATGGCCGACGCCGCCTCCTCGTCCAGACGCAGGTCGCTGTCATCGTCGATCGCAGTGCCGCCGAGTACGACGGTGTCACCGTGCGGATAGATACACAGGAGATCCGGCGACGCACCGGTGTCCTCGGAGAAGAACTCGGTCAGGCCGGGGTTGCTGACGACGACGTGCTGGCCGCGGATCGGATGCAGTTCCGGGTCGGAGACCAGCAAGCGGGCTCCCATCCCTGAGCAGTTGACGACCACCGACACTGGTCGAACTCCGTCCAGCGAGCTGAGTCGTCGCTGCTCGAAGGTTCCACCGAGGTCGCACAGCCGGTGTTGGAGGTAGCCCAGGTAGACCGGCATGTCGACCAGCGGCACAGTGGCGCGGTAGCCAGCAGTGAACCCGGCGGGTAACTCAGCGATCGCGCACGGTTGAAAGCCGGGGAGTGAGACAGCCCAGTCGGGCGGCCTGTCTTCATGCCGCGATGCTTCCGTACCGCCGACCAGCCGAACGCCAGTCGCCGGGTTGGCAGCAAGCTCCTGGAAGACGGCCAGAGATCGTTGGCTCCATCGACCAACCGTCTCCTTGGGCTCCACCAGATACGGCCCCCACATCGCGCCTGCCGCGAGCGACGTACGACCAGGCAGCTCATCGGCGATGATGTGGACGGCCACGCCGCTCTCCGCCAGCACGATGGCGGTAGTGAGCCCAGAGACCCCCGCTCCGATCACTACGACGTGCTCCTGTGTAGCCATACTCAGACGATAGGTGGCGTGCACGCCAGCGAGTTCTCGCCGGGGGACACCGGACCGTACTGCGCAGCGAGGCGACAGCCAGCCCAACCGTCACCGCGGTGTGTCGTCATTGAAGAGAAGGGTCGGCTCGTCGATGATGTCGCGGCTGGCCTCGCTCCTGTAGATGGCGTCGACGCTGCCGAACCGGGCGTCGGAGTAGTCGAGGCCGAGGCGGGCTGCGGCGTCGCGGACGGACGGCTCGTCGGGGCCTTCGATCTCCAGGAAGGTGGGGAGGTCGGGCCAGGTGTCGAAGTCGAAGGCGACATCGCCGAGCTGCCATTCCTCGCGGAAGTTCTCCTGGTAACGGACCTCGCGCAGACCGAGGTTGGTGAGGATCTCGGCCATGGCGTGGAGGTCGCCGACCTCGCTCTCGATCTCGGTCGTGCCGTGGATGGACGTGGCGTCGGTGACCTGCTTGAGCGTGAGGGTCGTGCGGGTGCCTTCGTTGCGCAGGCGCACCCACTGGGAGCCGTCGAGGACGTCGCTCTCGAAGATCTTCCTGGTGAGTAGGGTGCGGGGGAACGCCTGGACCGCACCGAGGGCCGCGAGCTTGGCCTGAAGCCCTGCCTCGTCGACGGCGAGGAATTTCGCTTCGTACTCGTTCTTCATGATCGGATCTTCCCCTTCGAGATGGCCGTGGGACAGCAAGTCTCCTGGCTGGAAGACGATCGGCTGTCCGTCTCTACGAACTGATGCCACGAAGGAGTCGGTCAAGCGTCCGATGGCCCCGACTGACAACTTCGGCATCACCCGCCAACGTGCCGAAGGCGATGCCGCTGACCGCGTCGAGTGCTGCCATCGCCTGCAAGTGCTCGCGCTCCACTGCCGTCAGGACACGGCCGAACCCGTCGAAGAACGCTCCCCTCAGGTCCGGACGCCCGTCCCACGGGCCGTACTCGAGGCGGATCAAGTCCCTTACAGCAGGGCCATACTCGGCGCGTTCGAAGTCGATGAGCGCGACGGTGCGGGTCTCGGGGTTCCAGATCGTGTTGCGGATCTGGGCGTCGCCGTGGGTGGGGACGTGCGGCAGCGGTGCCAGCGCGGCGAGGCGAGTGGCCATACGAGTGATGAGGTCGGCGGCCTCGGGAGTGATATGCGGTTCGGCTGCGGTCAGGTGGCGCTGGACTTTGCCGAGGCTCGAACCGGCGCCGGCAGGCGGACGCGGCGGTCCGCTGCGGTGGAAGGCGCGGAGCAACTCCCCCAACTGGCGTTGGATCTCGCACTCTTCGCCAGGCGGTGGCTTGTGGTGGTATGGGCTGATCCCGGGCACGGCGCTGAGGAGGATTGCGGCAAGGTCCGTACTCTCGGCTTGTAACTCGGGTACGCGGCCAGGGCCGAGAGCCGGCGCCCAGCGCGCGTACGCCTCTACCTCGCGAGCGTGGAACTTCGGGGTGGGATGCTGCTTGACGTACCAAGTCCGCTTCTCCCGACCGGCGACGGTTCGCCAGACACGGGAGTTCTCGCGCGGCCAGGAGCAGTCCACAGCGGAGTGGACCGACCCGACCGCCTCCTCAACGAAGGCCAGGACATGGGCCGGTAGTACCACGCGCTCCTCTTTTCCACGGCCGGAGGTACGGCCATCAACTCCGCTCAACGTTGAACTCGGCAATGCGATGTGGCAGTTCGGCGAGAGAGTCGACACGCATCGTCGCATTGGCGGCGTCGGGATCGTGCTGCTGGATCGTTCCCCACGGTCCTCGGCGGATGAGCGCGGTCAGCAGGCCAGCCCGCACCGCCGGCCGTATGTCGTTGTCCAGACGGTCTCCGACGTACAGAATCTCGTCCGGCTCAGCGGGCGCTGTCTTGACGATGTGCTCGAAGAAGGCGACGTCAGGCTTCGATACGCCCATGTCGTCGCTCGTCGCGATGGAGTCGGCGGGCAGGTCGAGGCTCCGCAGGATCCCTCCGGCGCGGGACGTCTGGTTGCCTGCGATTCCTACCCATAGACCCGCCGACCGCAGTGCGCTCAGGGCAGGCCGTACATCCGGATAGAGGTCGTCCTCGCCGAACCACTCCGGCTTGCCCGCCTCCGCTCTCCGGTCCCGCTCCTCGTCGAGGTCGAAGCCGGGCCGGAAGACCTGGAACGTCTCGCGGTAGTCACGCCCCTGCGCGATGACCGCGCCGAACACGGCCGCAAAGGTATGCCGAGGCACACCGAGCCAATCCGCCCAAGTGCCGTACTCCCGGGTCTCATCCACCAGGCACTCACCGACGTCGAACACCACGGCACGGATCATGGGGGCAGCGTAGTCGGAGGGCGGTCTTCCCACGTTTGGTCCGGCGGGGGGCCGGACAAGCCGCTCCTCATCTCGGAAGGACGCCGTCGAGATACTCCTGGACCGGCGGGAAAAGACCAGCGGGAACGTACGCCAAGATCTCGGAGTGCGCACACCAAGTCACCTCTGCCACTTCATCTCTGTCGGCAACGTGGGCTGTGCCGGAGACGACCTCACAGGCGATGTACGACATGTGTCGGTGCGTATCCGGGTGGACGCGCTCGCCCAGCGACCGAACCGCCGCGACGCAGAGGCCGGCTTCTTCGAGGGTCTCGCGGACGGCGGCTCCCTCCGGCGACTCACCCGACTCGATCTTGCCCGCGGGGAACTGCCACGACAGCGATCCTTCCGCGATCCGCCGTCGCACCATTAGTACGCGACCGCGCTGGACGACGACCGCAGCTGAGATGCGGGGGCGGCTGTCGACGCCTTGATCCGTCACAACGGGTCCTCCAATTGACGCTCCTCAGAACGAAATTGAAGTGCGGGGTCAGGTGGCGTAACGGCCTCGTCCGGACGGAGGCAGGTTCTGCTGGGCGTAGTAGGTGCGGAGTGCTGCTTCGCTGCCGGATCCGGTGGCGGTCATGATGCGTTGGAAGCGGGAGGAGCGGAGGTCTCCCGCGGTGAGGATGTGGGGGTGCTGGGTCTCGGGCGGGCAGTAGCCGGTGCTGTCGGGGATGAGAGCGCCGGGTGGGGGCGTGGGGGCGCTGCCCAAGTTGAGGTAGACGGCGCGGGCTGTCAGAGTGCCGGATTGGTCCTGTCTGTCGGTCCATTCCGCGGCGAAGGTGGCGTCGGCGGCAGGACGTACTGACAGTCGTGTCAGCGGCAGGAGCGTCACGCGGGGGTCGCTCCGTACCTCGTCGGCCTTGTAGTCGTCGCCGGGCGGGTACGCCACCACGACTGCGGTGGAGTGCAAGGCGTGGGCTCGTAGGAAGGTTCCGAGCGGGCGGTCGGCACCGAGGACAAGCAGCGGGCCGGGCTCGCCGCCAGGGATCGCCGCTCCCCAGAGAGTGGGCAGCACCATGTCCTCGGCGACCGTCAGCCAGGAGACGTCGTCTGCCGACAACGGCCCCACACCGGTAGCCACGATTGCGTAGGCCGCGGTCAGCCGGCGGCCCGTGTCGAGAGTGACGGCAACATGATCGTCGGAGGCGTCGATTCCGGTGGCGCGCACGCCGAGCTGGACTTCACAGAGGTCGGTACGGGCGACGTCCTTGCCAATGTCAGCGGCCAGCTCGGGGCCGCTGGTGTGGCCGCCGGCGACATTGTTGACCGCCGCGATGTGCTGAAGCTTGCCGCACAGCGCATCCCCCGCCTCGACCAGGACCGAGCGCATGCCGACACTCGCAGCCATCAGCGCCGCCGCGCAGCCCGCCGGGCCTCCGCCCACAATGATCAGGTCGACGTGACCATCGGGACGTGGAGTGACTGCCATGACACCTATTCCAGCACCGGGGCCTGGAGCCGCGGTGCGAGTTGACGGAGAACGTCGTCGGTGCTGATGAGCTGCCGACGCCCGATGAGGCGGCGCGCCACGACCAGGCCGGCGTCATGGACGGAGGGGCCGGCGTCGCTGGCCGACGCGTCGGTGACGATCCACGGTGAGTGGCCCCGCTCGAACGCGTCAGCGGCGGATTTGAGGACGCAGCTCTCGGTGGCGATGCCGCAGAAGACAAGGTCCGTCCGTCCAGCCCGCTCAACGAGCGCGACACCTTCCTCGGTGTAGAGGGAGTACGCGGGCTTGTCGAGCACGGCATACGCGGACGCGGCCTGCTCCGCCAGCTCGGCGACGATGTCGGTATCGGGGGCGTGCCGGAGCCGGGACCAGTCGAAGAACCGCTCGAAGGGGCTGTCCGCGTAGTTGAGATAGCGCGTGAAGACAACAGGGCGTCCGGCGGCCGACCAACGCTCCACCAGCCCGGCCACGACGGGGACGACGTGCCGACTGTGATGGTTGGTGAAGCCGTTCTGCATGTCGATGACGATCAGGGCCGCGTTGTCGACGTCCATGGCTGCGGTGTCTCCTGTCGTCGTCAGCCGACACTGTCCCGAAGGGCGTCCTGCGCGGCGCGCAGTCGTTCCGCGAGACCGCTTGTCTTCATGATGGCCTCTCGCATGAGGCAGTGCTGCGCGGTCTCCTGAGCGCGGGCCATGGTGAGGCGGGAATAGCCGGCACGCAGGAAGCGCCAGCCGAAGTCGTCGGGGGTGGAAGGGTCCTGGCCGTCCTCGACGAGCGTCTGGATCTGGCGAGAGAAACACCACAGCGCCTGGACGGTGAGTTCGCAGGCCACGAGTTCATCGATGGTGAGACTGCGCTCGGGGGCGTGGGCTGCGTAGGCAACTCCTACAACAGACTGTTCCCATGAGGTCGGGCATTCTGCTGTACGGGCCGCCGGCGGCGGGCAAGGACACGGTCACTACGGCTCTGGCCGCACTTGACGGGCGGTACGTCCGCTTCCGGCGGCTCAAGATCGGCAGCGGGAAGTCGTCGGGCTACCGCATGAGTACGGCCGCTCAGTTGGCCGAAATGGAGGCATGCGGTGACGTCATCTACCGCAACGAGCGGTACGGCAACGTCTACGTCGTCGACCGGCCAGGGCTCGACCGGGCCTTCGAGGGTGGAGCGGTGCCGGTCGTTCATCTCGGCCAGGTGACTGGGGTGGGGCAGGTCGCCGCCCTCTCCGGGGTGTGCTGGGTACGCGTACTGCTGTGGTGCTCCCGGGCATCTACGGCCGAGCGGTCGCAGCGTCGGGGCGATACGGACACGGCGGCGCGGCTGGCCGCGTGGGACGCCACCCGGAAAGACCTCCATTCATACCCTCGGGCCAGGTGGGAGGTGCGGGTGGACACAGATGTGGCCACGCCGCAGGAGGCGTCCCAGCAGATCGACGCGTTCGTCCGCAGCGCCGCACCGCAGTCCTGACCGAAGCAGGTCTGCCGGTGGGCCTACGTCGGGTCGTCCGGCTCTTCGCGCAATGCTTCCAGCGCCTCGGCGATGGTGAGCTGCTGGTCCTTGCTGCCGTCCCACCGGGCGAGTGTCGCGGCAGCCGCGTGCATGAGAGAGTCCGGCAACCCGGCATCGGCGAGCAGGTCGGCGGAGTCCTCGATCTCCGGGCCCCAGCGCCAGGCACGGGCGGCGGTCTTGGGGATGTAGTCGGTCTCGACGAGGTAGCTGCGGGTGCGCTTGACCGCGATCGCCAGCAGCTCGTCCCCGACGCCGTATGCGTCGGCCGCTCCGTACGCCACGGCGGCCAGCACACGGGAGACCTTCTGGTAGCTGGTGTACGCGAGCTTCAGAGCGGAGGCCGCGCCGAGGCTGTCGCCGAGGACGTGCGTCCGAATATCCGTACCGGCAAAGAGCTGCACGATCCGGTCGGTCCGGTCGTGGACGCCGGCGAGATAGAGAGTCGGCGTCTTGCCTCCGATCGGGGGCGAGCCGACGACCGAAGCGTCGACCACCGGCACGGGTGCGAGCAGATCGGCGGCATGTTGCACGCGTGAGGGCGTCACCGCGTTGGCTTCGACGTAGGTCGCGTCCACGCTCGTGGGCCGAACTGCCGCGACCGCAGCTGCAACCTCCTCAGCGGCAGCCGGAGGGCACAAGGAAAGCAGCACCTCGGAGCGAGCACTGAGTTCCGCCAGTGCGACGGGGCGGAGGCCCGCGGCTTCCGCCCGAAGACGGGTCGCGTCGCTGCGACCGTCAGGGCACCACAGGACCGTGTGACCGCGCGCACGCAGTTGCGCGCCGAAGGCGGCCCCCATGCTGCCCGGATGCAGCAGCCCGACCGTCGTCACGAGACGGTGCTCACGTGATCCGCCTCGATATGAAGCAGGCGGTCGATAGCGTCGATGACATCGGCAACCGTGTGGTCGGGGGCGGGAACCCGTGAATCCCAGGGCCGGCCGTTGTCGACCCAGATCGTACGCAGCCCTGCCGTGTGACCACCCCCCACGTCGTTGACGGGATTGTCCCCCACCATCCAGCCGCCATCCTCCAGCGCAACCCCGCACCGCTCCGCGGCAAGAGCGAAATGGCGAACGTCAGGTTTCCGCGCGTCGGCCTCCTCGGAGACAAAGGCACCGTCCACATGGTTGGCGATACCGGTGGCCCGCAACTTGGCCCACTGGATGTCCGCCGCCCCGTTGGTCGCCACCCCGACCCGCCAGCCGGCCGCACGCAACTCGTCCAGCCCGTCCAGCACTTCACGGGGGCAGGACACCATGGCCGCGATGTCCGCGCAGTACAACCGCCACAGCTCCTCCGTTGGCGCGGTCAGCCGAAAGCGGGTTCGGATCGTGTCGAAGGTAGACGGATACGTCCGCTCGGACACCATCCCCAGGACGTACGTACGCGCCTCGTCTCCCAGCCCGTGCCGAGAAACGAACTCGGCAGCCCAACCATCGAGCGTCCCCCGACGGTCCACGAGGGTGTTGTCGAGGTCGAAGAGAACCAGGGGTCGCCGCACACCTGCACCGTAACGAACGCCCTTGCCTCTCGTATGCCTGACCGAGCCACCGTCGCCCCAGATCTGCGGGGGCTGCGACTCATCGGTCTCCTGTGCTATTCGTCGACGTCGACTCCGTAACCGCGGGCGAGCGCGACGAGGCCGTGGTCGTAGCCCTGGCCTATGGCGCGAAGGCGCCAGCCTTCGCCGCGACGGTAGATTTCCGCGAGCAGCATCGTGCGCTCCGTGGTGGCCGCGTCAAGGGTTGCCCGGACGGTAGGGGCTGCGGCGATCCCACGAGTGGCGGTCACCTCGATGGCGCCGACGTCGGAGAAGGTGGCGCTGCCGTCAATCGCTGCCGCGACGACTACCCGGGACACTTCCAGGGGCAGCCGTTCCAGGTCGACGGTGACGGCTTGCTCGGTCGGGCTGTGGGTGGCCAGGCGAACGACGCCGTCCGGGTGCTCGGGGGCGTTGTAGAAGATGAAGTCCTCGTCCCCCGCGACCCGTTCGTGCACGTCCAGCCGGAAGGCGACGACGTCGATCGCGCAGGCAGTGTGCTGCTCCCACGCGGCGGTTACCGTCCAGGCCGTACCGTCGGAATCCGGCAGGTCGATCACCGCTCCGCGGACCAGTACTTCCGCCGCGTCCGACTCGTTCACGACAGGGCCTGGGGGCGCGGGCGCGACAAGCCAATCGGCGTCGTGCACGCGCAGCCCGAGCAATGCGATACGGGCCATACGCCGATCCGATTCGCCGCCGGGGAGCACCACGACATCCGTGACCTTGGCCGAGAGGTTGACCGCCGCCGACGCGCCGAAGTCGACGACGCGCACGCGCGCCGCTGCCGCCTCCTCATGAGTGCCGCCCAGGACCAGGACGCGGCGTCCGGTCAGCAGCTGAGCCACTCCGTCGGCGGGTGACGGGGCACCGGCACCGGAGGGGTTTTGGGCCGTCGTCGCCCTGCCGGGCATACCCGCCCTGCCGCGTGGCATCGGGGCCGGAAGCGCGGCTCCCTTGGACTGACCGGGCCGCACGTTCTCCAGCAGCCGCAGATAGGCCGACTCGTCGATGAGAGGAACCCCCTCCGTCGCGGCACGGCGGAGTTTGCTGGACCCGGCGCCTGGGTCGTTGGTGACGACGACGCTTGTTTGTCCGCTGACCGACGTCACCATGTTCAGCCCGGCAGCCACGGAGCGGACGATCAGGTCCTCCCGTGCGACCCGTGTGTCCCCGGTAACGGCGACCTTCATGCCTTGCACCAGCGGTCCGCCCGCCGTCCATCGACCCGGGTTGCGGTAGGCGCAGGGCGTCTTGGGCACATATGGCCGGTAGTCCTGACGTGGCGGACAGGTCAGCAAGGGCAAGGAGAGACCGAGTTGGTCGGCGGCCTCCAGCGAGCCGCGCAACACGCCGGAGAGGACGCGTACATCGTCCCGGGCGTCGTGGGCCCGTTCCTGCCGTACGCCGTAGTACGCGGCGAGGGTGCCCAGTTTGAGGTCAGGGGTGGCCGGTCCGATTAAGCGGTTGAGTGCCAGTGTGCACAGACGGCTGCTGACCGGGGCGAAGGAGCGGGCACGGGCGAACTCATGGGCCAGGAAGTCGTAGTCGAACTGGGCGTTGTGCGCGACCATGACGCCGCCGCCCAGCAACGCCTCTACCTGGGGAGCGATCTCCTCGAAGGTCGGTGCTCCCACCAGTCGGGCGGGAGTGAGGCCGTGGATATGCACCGGGCCGGGGTCGCAACCAGGATTGAACAGGGTGGAGAACTCCCCCATCTGCCGGCCATGCCCGTCCAGCCTCAGGATCGCCAACGACAGGACGCGGTCCCGGCCCGGCCGCAGTCCCGAGGTCTCTACGTCCACCAGCACCCAGTTGTGGACGTAGTCGAACGTGGTGGGCCACTTCAGGCTCGGCGACAGTGCGGCCATGCTGGGGGCTCCTCCCTGGGCGGGTGTACGAGCGACGGAGTCGCCTTCCCACCGTGGCAATCGACCCGAATTCTCCCATGTGCGGGGGCGATTCAAGGCCCACAGCCTCCACGTTGTTCTTGGACGGCGCACGGGAGGCCGTCGGAGGTCATTCCTCTTCGATGTCCCCGCGGCGGCGGCGCACGCGTTCGGCGATTCCGTTGGAGAGCCGGCCCGCCGCCGAACCGGCGCGGTCGAGGGCCTCGTTACGGAGGGCCCGGGCGGCATCGGCGCCCTCGGAGCCCTTCTCGATGGCCTTGTCGCGCACGTCCGTGACCGCGTCGACCCAGCGACGCGCCTCCAGCTCCCTCCGTCCTCGCTCGATGCCGAGCCGCTCGTGGAAGTCCATGACGCCACTCTCGACGTGGTTGCTCGAACGCACCACGTCCGGGGAAGTGGTCGGATGCAACAGCACCTTCGCGTTGGCCGTTTCGGCGGCCACCTGCATGCGGGTCACCAGTCGCTCGGTGCTGCGGGCGATGAGTTCGCGGCGGTTCTTCCGGGCGATCTGGAGACCGACGCGGTGCCGGTCCAGTTCGTCCGGCGTGGAACTCAGCACCCGGTCGAGTTCGAGCACCGCGAGTTCGTCCTGCAGTTGGAAGCAACGCGCGAGTACGGCGAGCCACTCCCGGGCCTTGGGCTCGACCGCCTTGGCCGCCTTCGCAAGGTCGCCAACCTTGGCCTTGCCTTCCACTTTCTTGGCGAGGGCGTCGAGTTGACGGAGCGCGTACGCCTGGGTCGTCGCGATCGCCATCGGCGCCGCCTGGACTCTGGACCAGGTGACCGAGGACACCTGGCCCACCGTCGCTCGCACGGCCATCGCGTCCGCGATCACGAGGTCCACGCCTATCATCGCGGCCACGGCGGCGTCCTTCTGGGCCCGGAGCACGTCGTCGACCTTCTCTTCGATCGCGGCGAGGTAGTCGGTGATCTCGGCTATGGTCTGCTCCATCGCGAGTTGGGACATCACACCCGCCAGGCCGGACAGAGACCCGGGGTTGGTCAGCCCCGCCCCCGGCCCTTTCACGAATTCGACGAAGCCCTTGATCTGGCCGTGCTTCCCTTTGAGCACGCCGGTGGCAACACCTGTCGCTGCATTTCGCCGCAGACCGTGCTTGCCTATGAGCCCGGCGGACTCCTTCGTCAACTTCACCCAGCGCCCGGACTCGGCGGCGATCTCGGAGCCCAGCTTGGAGGCTTCGGACGCGCTGCCGAAGAGCAACCGCAGCCGACTCCGTCCGAGGTTCTGGGACGGTGTCAGCCCCTCGGAGGTGAGGAAGCGCTCGACCATCTCTCGCTCCCCGACGACCAGGAGGCCGTCGTCGTCGCTGATCAGCTGTATCTCGTCGTTCAAGGTCAGGCTCCTTTTGGGATCGTCACATAAGTGTGGGCTACCGCACACTGCCAGTGAAGATCGCTGTGCGGTACCAGACGTCGCCAGAGGTGTCCATCGGGGTCAACTCGATCTGAACGCTATTGGCCGTCTTGGCGAACACACACGCCTCTTCCCAGCTCTGCGACTTGCCCCACAGCACGTGGGCGTCCGGTGTGCTGCCGACACCGGAGTCCGTGTCGAAGACCTCGTCGGCGCCGCCAGGACAGGACAGCTGGAAGAGGCTCGGGTTGAGCGGAGACCTCAAGGGAGCGCCGGCTCTACCGCGCGACCTTGTCCTTCGGCTCGACGAGGTACGGCCCCCACATGGCTTCAGCGGCGAGGGAAGTGGCGCCGGGCACTTCCTCGGCGATCACTCTCACCCTCGCGCCGGCTTCCGCGAGCACGATGGCGGTGGTCAGCCCGGAGACCCCGGCTCCGATGACAACGACGTGATCGTTTGCGGTCATTGTCTTCGACCCTAGCCGGGCGGAAAAGACGCCGAGGTGTGTTGGGACATGAACCTGTTCGAGAGCGACGGGTCAAACTCAACCGGTCGCGTGGAAGCCAGGCCGACGCGGCCGGTCGTCACCAGGCGCCCGGCGCGCAGGGCACTGACGAAATAGCGCTGGCTCAGACCGTGATCGGCCGCGTCGAAGGCCAACCGCCCGGCAAACTGACCGATCTCGGAGAGAGCTGCGATCGAAACGCGCGTTAAGACCGTGTCCTATGTGGTGAGGCGAACGAGACGCTTGTAGCAGCAGATGGCGGCGGCAAGCCCCAGGAAGGCCAGGTAGTTGCGGGGGTTTCGTTCGTATCGTGGGCTGAGTCTGCGGTAGCCGGATAGCCACGACATGGTGCGCTCGATGACCCAGCGGCGTCGCCCGAGTCGTTCGCTGGACTCGATTCCTTTACGGGCGATGCGGACTCCGATGTGCTTGCCTCGTAACCATTTCCGCAGGTCGGTGCGGTCGTAGGCTTTGTCCGCGTGGAGGCGCTGAGGCTTGAAGTGGCGGCCTCGATGAGGGTCGTGTCTCGTTTGGTGACCCTCGACCATGGGCTTCAGCCCTTCGCTGTCGTGGGTGTTGCCGGCCGAGACGCCGACAAGGAGGGGCAGTCCGTTCGCGTCCGACAGGACGTGCATCTTGGAACCCGGCTTGCCGCGGTCCACGGGGCTCGGGCCTGTGTGTTCACCCCCTTTTTGGCCCTGACGTGGGCGGTGTCGAGAACGACGCGGGTGACGTCGAGGAGGCCGGCATCGTCCAGCCGATGGTCACGGCCTCGTGGAGACGGCCCCAGACGCCGGCGCGGGACCAGACCGTGAAGCGGCGGTGGGCCGTGGACTTCGATATCCCGAAACAGGGCGGCAGAGCCCGCCAGGCGCAGCCGGACACCAGCACGTAGATGATGGCCGCGAACAGGGTCTCATCAGGCGTGTCCTGCGTTCCGCCGCCCTGCGGCCGCACCCTGGACGGAGGGATCAGCGGCTTCGCGATCTCCCACAGCCCGTCCGGAACAATCCAACTCCACGTACCCCGCCCCATACCGAGACCAACGACGCCTCACCACATAGGACACGGTCTAAGCCCCGAAGAGCCAGCGCTCGATCTCGTCCGGGCCGACTTCCCGACCGAGGTGCGCACTTTCTTCGGCCGCCCAGCGAGCCAGGAGGCTGCAGTAGCGCTGGTAAGTGCGCGGTGGCCAATTGCCGCCGCTCCGCAGCGAGGTCCACCCGCATCGGGTGTGGAGGGTATGGGCGACGCGGCTGTCGAGGATGGTGCTCGGATGGGTGGGGAATCCGCCACCGGCGAAGTAGAGGTACTTGGTGAAGAAGGCCGGCCCCAGGTGGGGAATGGGGGTGCCGGTTGCACGGTAGAGTTTGGCATAGGCGGATTCGGGGTCTATTCGGGCGAGGAATGCGGCTGCGCGCAAGGTGGCGGCCGCCGCAAGGGGGTCCTTGGCGATGCCCCTGAGCCGTTTGTGATTGTGGCGGAGCTTGAAGCCACTGCCCCAGGCCAGGATGTGCCACAGCAAGCGCAGCACGTCGTGCTCGCTCTCAAGATCGGCATCGGAAGCGAGCGCGAACAGCTGCCCTCGGCTGATCACGGTTCTGCCGCCGTGGCTGGTGCGTCCCGAGACCGGTCCGCCGGGCAGCCGGTAATGGGCGAGCGCGGCATTCCACCAAACCGTGGGGACGGCGACCTCATGGTGGTCAATGCTCTCGACTCGCGGCTGGGCCAGGGCCGTGCGGGCGATGGACGGTAATACGAGGCTGCAGAGGTCGGTTCCCGCGTCTGTCACCGCTCGATTCTGCCGCGCGGTCCGCGCCAGCCGCTGGGTGATGGCATAGATGACCTGGATCGGAAGGCCTCTACGCCTACCGTCGTGCGACCGACGGATGCGGAACAGCGCGGGGCAATCCTCAACGGAACCCATCGCCGATAGCCGAAGCGCTCCTTACTCCATCCGGTCTCCGGGTAATCTGACCCCGTCGTCATCGCGGCCCGACGGGCTTCCGCTCCACTCAGGTGGAGTCTCGAAGGACATGCCCCCACCCGCACGAGTCATTTCGTGCTGCCTGGGGGAAATCCTTGCTGTTCCGCGCGTCAGCCAGGACGGTCGCCGTCATGGCGCTCGACGGCTCGCTCTTCCTGCACCTCACCGAACAGTTCGTCCACATGCACGGATACCGCCCCGGAACCTCCGAGGTTCGCTCGTGGGAACGCAGCATCCCGGCACTGGCCTCGGCTCTCGGTGACGCCGGTCTCGATGACATCGAAGTGATGCTGGAGTACGCCCTGCCGCTGAACAGCAAGCGCGCCGACGCCGTACTCGCCGGAGTGCATCCGGTCACCGGGGAGCCGTCCTACGTCGTGGTCGAGCTGAAGCAGTGGAGCCACGCAGAGCCGCACGAGGACGATCCGCTGCTCTGCCACATCGACGCCTACGCGCAGCCCGTACTCAACCCGATCGAGCAGGTGCGCCGCTACTGCGAGTACCTGGTCAACTTCAACGGCGCCCTCGCGGAGCACCCGAAACGGGTCAGCGGGGTGGCGTACCTCCACAACGCAACGGAGTTCGGCATGAGCGGACTGCGGGAGATCGAGACCGACGATCGGGGTCAGCTCTTCACCGCCGAGAGCCGAGGCTCGTTCCTCGACCACCTCCGCACCAGGCTGAGCGACAAGCATCCGGGAGCACGGGCGGCCGACGAGCTGCTGGCAGGCAAGACGGCGCCGTCCAAGCAACTCATGGCGTTGGCTGCGCAGGAGGTGCGGGAGCGCGAGCAGTTCGTTCTGCTCGACGAGCAGCAGGTCGCGTATCGGATGGTCCTGAACGCGGTCCGCAAGGCGAAGCAGTCCGACCACAAGGAGGTCGTAGTCGTCACCGGCGGGCCGGGCACCGGCAAGAGCGTCATCGCGCTGTCCGTTCTCGGTGAGCTGTACCGGCAGGGCGTCCCGGCACTGCACGCCACCGGCTCCAAGTCGTTTACCCAGACCATGCGGAAGGTGGCCGGCGCGCGCAAGCGCGAGGTGCAGGATCTCTTCAAGTTCTTCAACGGCTTCATGACGGCCGAGAAGAACTCCCTCGACGTGCTGATCTGCGACGAGGCCCACCGCATCCGGGAGACCTCGGCCAACCGCTTCACCTCTGCCGCCCACCGGACGGGCCGACCGCAGATTGACGAACTCATCGACGTGGCCCGGGTCCCGGTCTTCCTCCTGGACGAACACCAGGTAGTACGGCCTGGCGAAATGGGGACGGTCGCCGAGATCAAGGCAGCCGCGACCCGCAAGGGGGTCGAGTGTTCCGTCGTCCGTCTGGAGAGCCAGTACCGCTGCGGCGGCAGTGACGCCTATCTGCGGTGGGTCGTGCGCCTCCTCGGCCTGGAGCCAGGTGGTCCGGTCGCCTGGGCTCCCGACGACCGCATGCAGCTCCAGGTCGCCGGGAGCCCGGAGGAGATGGAGGCGTTCCTCCAGGACCGGCGCGGCGAGCGCTACGGCGCCCGCATGACCGCGGGCTACTGCTGGCCCTGGTCCGAGGCGAAGCCCGGGCAGCCACTGCCGGCGGACGTGGTGATCGGCGACTGGGCCCGCCCCTGGAACCTCAAGGGCGAGCGCGCCATCTCCGGGGCCCCGCCGTCCGCACTGTGGGCCACCGACCCGGCCGGCTTCGGCCAGATCGGCTGCGTCTACACCGCGCAGGGGTTCGAATACGACTGGTCCGGCGTCATCATCGGCCCCGACTTCGTCTGGCGCGGCGACCGCTGGGTCACCGACCGCACGAAGTCCAAGGACCCGGCTTTCAAGAAGACCACGTCCGACGCCGACGTGGACCGCCTGATCCGTAACACCTACAAGGTCCTGCTCACGCGCGGCATGGTCGGCACGGTGGTGTACTCAACGGACCCCGAGAGCCAGGAGAAGCTGCGGGAGCTGGCCGAGGGAAGGCTGAGGGCCATTACGGCCTGACCGCTACCCTCGTTCCCGAGGTACCAGACATCCTTGAGGACACGGGCATCTTCCGGGGTGGCAGCAGTACGTGGAACGAGGAGGGCGAACTGCTGGTCTGATCGGTCCGCGAGGGCTCAAAGGACCCCTGCTCCCGTCGCTCCAGCACGAAATACGACGCGCTCAATCCGCATGCCACCGAGAATCCTTCATGGAACCGATCGACGCCGCTCGCGGCGTTGTGGAAGAACACCATCCCGACGCACGAGCTGCCTTCCTCGGCGGCAGCGTCGTCACCGACCGCCGCACGGCGACCGCGCGAACCGGAGACACCGAAAGAGTCATAGCGCGAACGTAGCACCAGGCTGCAGCGTCAGTACGAGCGAGCCCGAACTGCCCCAAGCAGTAGCCCAGCTCGTACTGCGGCGAGGATTCACGCAGTGGGTGGAGGCGGGCAACCTTCAGGGCATGACGTACATCGTGCTGAGCCTGCCCGGCAGTTGAGTCGACGGGCTGTCACTGCCGCGTCTCCCATCGCACCGCCTCCTCAAGGACGAACCGGGCCCCGTCGAAGTCGGCCAGACGGGCGGCGACGGTGTGTGCGGCGAGGTGCTCGGGCAGGGCGGCCGAAAACTTCAGACCCTGTACGGCGCGGGGGTTGACCTCGGGTAGGACCAGGCGCTCGGTGAGGTCGGCGAGGGCATCCTGCCAACTCTGCCGTGTCATTGCTGCACTGAGGCGGATACAGGCGTCGTCGGGCTGTTGTACGGGGTCAGCGACGGCACCGAGGGAGGCAATGAGGGTGGCGTTGGCGCGGAAGCCGGCCCAGGTCCACCATTCGAGTTTGTCACCCTCGCGGAGCAGGAGTGTCCCGCGCGCGTCGACGTGTGCGGCGCGGTTCTCGCGGAGCTCGGCGAGGCGTGCTTGTGCGCGCCGGGTGAAGCGGACGGGCGGGTCCGCGCCGAGGAGTACGTCGCGCATGGCGCGGGTGAGCGGGAAGGAGAGGCCGCTGAGTCCGTAGCTCTCCCATCGGGCGCGACCGCCGCCTTCGGCGGGTTCGACGAAGGCGCGTCTGCGGTTGAAGTCGATATGGCCGACCTGCCAGCTGCGTCCGCCTAGGAGTAGCAGGCGCGGCCCATCCCGCTGTTCCAACAGAAGCCCTGGGTCGATAGTGCCGAGATCCTTGCGGCCGAAGTAGACGGTGAATTGCGGCGGGGCGGTGAAGGCAGCAGTGAGGGCCATGAAGTGGCGGCGGCCGAAGTGCTTCTCGGCCTGGGAGCCGATGAAGAGGAGTCCGTCGTCGGTGTCGAGGAAGCCCTCACCGACCAGGTACTTCAGGATCGGCGTCGCGCTCTTGTCGAAGGGGGCGAGACCGTTCCACTCCTCGTGCCAGGTGTGGTCGCCGAGCGTGTGCTGCTGCAGGACCGCGGCGAGAATCTGCTGGGCAACGAGGTGGCGCGGCTGTGGCGGCGGGACGACGGGCTCGATCCAGTGACGGCCCCACAGCAGGAGCAGTGCCGCGGCTTTCAGGAAGGCAGGCTCGTCGACGGCGAGGAAGAGGGCATTGCGTATGGTCCCGGTGCGCCGTCCCGTGCGGCCCAGGCGTTGCAGGAAGGCGGCGACAGTGTCAGGGGCGCCGACCTGGATGACTCGATCCAAGTCACCTACGTCTATGCCGAGTTCAAGGGTCGACGTGGAGACAATCACGCAGTCGCGGGCCTCTGCGAAGGCTTCTTCGGAGCGGCGCCGCTCGTCGAGGGAGAGGGAAGAGTGGGAGAGGTAGGTCGTCACGCCGCGGAGGCGGAGCTTCTCACCGAGTTCCTCGACCGAGGCGCGGGAGTCGCAGAAGACGAGACGCTTCTCGCCACTGTGGAGGAGGGAGATGAGTTTGGCTGCGTTGTCGAGGGAGCCCACATAGTCGAGTTCGATGTCGCCGGGTGGTGGGGCGCTTCCTGCGGGCGCCGTGCGATGAACGCCAGGTGCGACGACGCGGCCCGCGCGCTCGTGTGGTTGTGCCCCTTGCAGCCAGTGCAGCAGGTCCTCGGGGTTACCGACGGTGGCGGACAGACCGATGCGCTGGATGCGCCGCCCTACGAGGCGCTCGAGTCGCTCGAGTACGGCGAGCAGGTGCCAGCCGCGGTCGTCCGAGGCAAAGGCGTGCACCTCGTCGACGACGACGGCCCGCACCCCGCCGAGCATGTGCTTGTGGTCAGTCTTCTTGCTGATGAGCTGCGCTTCGAGAGATTCGGGTGTGGTCAGGAGGATGTCGGGGCTTTCGACCCTCATCCGCTTGCGGGCGGATTCCCTGGTGTCGCCGTGCCACAGCCCCGCCGTACGGCCTAGCCATCCCGCGTAGGTCTCGAGGCGCGGTTCGAGGTTGTTGAGGAGAGCTTTGAGGGGAGCGAGGTAGAGCACCGACGTGCCCTGCCAGTCGCTGTTTTCCATGGCCGCGAGCAGCGGGAAGGAGGCCGCCTCGGTCTTGCCACCCGCGGTGGGGGCGAGCAGTACGGTGTCCTCCCCGTCCATCAGCGGGTCGATGGCGGCCTTCTGCAGGGGACGCAGGTCGGGCCAGCCGAGGGTGTTGACGATGTGGTGCAGGAGTACGGGATGCAGGCGATTCACCGGATCTGGGCGCTCCGCCTGGTCCGATGCCATCACAGTTCCAGGCCGATGTCGTCGGCGGCCGCCGCGTTGCGTTCCACATCGCTCAACTCGGTCCGGGAAACGGTGAGGTGGTAGTGGACCCGCGGGTCGAACTCCTCGAACTGGTCGATCCGGTCGAGGACGTCCCCGACGAGCTTCTTCAAGAAGATCCGCGGGGCGACGCCGACCTTCCCGCCTAGTCGCCCGCCGACGGCCTTGGCGAGGTCACCGATGTAAGCCTCGTCGGCCACCTCCCGGATCCGTACTGGATCGCCTGCCCCGGCGGCGTAAAGGTCCCGGACCTTCAGCCCGAGCTGGACGAGGCGCTCCCCGGTGAAGCCCGGCAACCGGATCTGTACGGCGCGCGGGTTGTCGAAGCGCGGGTCGGTCGAGAAGTCGGTGGCGAGCCGCTGCGCGAGGGGGGCGAGTCGCTGCACACCCTGCGGCCCGTCGTAGAAGGCCGGGGTGCCGGTGATCACCAGATAGAGGCCGGGGAATCGTCCGGAGTGCACCTCATCGATGAGCTGGCGCAGCGCGTTGAGGGCCTTGTCGCGGGCGTCGGAGCGGACCCGCTGCAGCGTCTCCACCTCATCGAATACGACGACGAGGCCGGCGTGACCGGTGTCGCGCAGGACGGTGAGGAGCCCCTGGAGGAACCCGAGTGCCCCGAAGTGGTCGAGGTCACCGCGCACCCCGGCCGCCTTGCGCGCCGCGGCGGACACGTGCGGCTGCCCACCGAGCCAGGCGAGGACGGCGGCGGCCGATGTATCGTCGCCGACCTCGAGCGCCTGTCGGTAGCCGCGCAGAGCGGCGGCGAAAGCCGGCGCTTGCCGGGAGACCTCGGCGAGGCGTGCCGACATCAAACGCTCAACGGCGTCAGCGAGCGCGTCCTCGGCGACACCGTCGGCGAGGGCATCCTCCTCCAGTGCGTAGAACCAGCCGTCCACAACCTGCTGAAGCGCACTGGGTGGATAGGCCGCAGTGGTGAGCCGCTCGATGAGCCTTCGGTAGACGGTTTCGAGTTTGTGCAGCGGCGTCTCGTTCTCCGACACCTGGATCTCACAGACGGCAAGGCCGCGGGCCTTGCCGCGCTCGGCGAGCCATCGGGTGAAGAACGTCTTGCCGGAGCCGTACTCGCCACGCACTGCTTTGAAAACGGAGCCGCCGCCTGCGACGGTTTCCAGCTCCTCGTCCAAAGCGGGGGTGAACCGGTCGAGGCCGGTCGCGAGCAGATCGAGCCCCTGCTCGGGCACGGCTCCCCGTCGCAGTGCGTCCACGACGCCTCGTCGCCGTACGGCGCTGACCTGACCACGTACGTCATTCACGGGCACCATCCTCGCAAACCTGACCTGCTGCTGCCCGGGAGTCGGTGTGCGCGATGACTTCGGTACCGCGATCCCGGGGCCGGAAGGCCCATGTGCGGGATGAGCGGAAAAGGGCTGGGGGAAGGTGATCGCGCCCGTACAATCTGACAAACTGACAACCCATCAGGGTGGCTGTCGGGATGCCGGACACGAGCTGCTCGGTGCAACCGTTCACCACCGGGGTCAGCACTTACGGCAGGGCGCGGGGGGATCGGAGAGCAAGGCTGATGAAGAAGGGTCGCTGGACGGCCGTCGCTCCTTCCGAGTTCCCGCACGAGCAGGCGGCCCTAGAGAGGATCCTCACGCCTCTGCCGGACGACGGTCCATGGCGGGCCTGGTCCAACTTCACCTTCGTCAGTCAGACGGGTCACGTTCGTGAGGTCGACCTCCTGGTCGTGACGCCGGGTGGCGTGCACATGATCGAACTGAAGAGTCTGCACGGCCGGGTGGAACGGCGTGGCGGCCAGTGGGTGCAGATCCCGCCGGGGAACCGACGCGGGTACGGCAAGGGTCTCGGCGATCCCCTGCGCCTCACCAACCAGAAGTCCAAGGAACTGGCTTCCCTGCTGCGCAGGTACGGCGCGAAGGTATACATCACCGAGGGTGTGTGCTTCACCGAGGACGGCCTCGACCTGGCGCTGCCGCCGCACGAGTTGAACGCCCACATCTACAACGGCATCCCGGCCCTCCTCGCAGAACTTCAGCTGCCGCCGCGCGAGGACCGGTTCAGAATCTCGTCCCAGGGCAGCGTCGACATCGACAGGACGCTCGCCCAGGTCGGTATCCAGCAAGTTGTCAGGGAGGCGAAGGTCGGACCGTTCATCCTGGACAAGCGGCCCTTCGACACTGGTGCCACCTGGGCCGATTACGTGGGCAGCCACGAGCAACTATCCGAGACCGTACGGGTACGGGTCCATCTGCGGCCCCGTAATTCGAGCAGCGAGGCGCGCAAAGCACTGGTCGAGGCGGCGAGGCGGGAGGCCGACACACTGAAGCGGATCCACCACCCAGGTGTGGTGCGCATCCGGGACTACTACCCCTCCGACCATGAAGCGGGCCCGGCGCTCACCTTCGATCACCATCCGGAGCGGCTGCACCTGGACGAGTTCCTCGACCGGTGGGGCGGGAAGCTGGACCTGGAGGATCGGCTCGCACTTGTCCGCCAGATCGCCGAGGCGATCAAGTACGCACACGCCAAGCGGCTTTATCACCGCGCCCTCACCCCACGCTCGATCCATGTCATCCCCCGTTCCAAGGGCGCGGCAGGGCGTGAGCTGAGCGAGGAGGAGCGCTGGCGGCGGCCCGTGATGCAGGTCTCCGACTGGCAGTTGGCCTCGCGTACGGTGACCTCCAGTGGAGTGTCCCTGGCGCCGTCCACCGTGTCGGGCGGGAGTGTCGACGACGCCTCGGACCCTTACCTGGCGCCGGAGTTGACCGCCCCGAAGGCCGATCCGGCGCGCATGGACGTGTACGGCATCGGCACGCTCGCCTATCTTCTCACCGCCGGCAGCGCTCCCGCCCCGACCCGCGCGGAGCTGCAGGCCGGCGCGGAGAGGGGCGAGCGGCTGGCACCGTCGGTGGTCAAGGACGGCATCCCGCCATTCCTGGATGACCTGATCGATGCCGCCACCGCCCAACAGCCGGACCGGCGACTCGACGCAGTGGGCGACTTCCTGGAGATGCTGGCGGACGTCGAGGAGGACCTCCGGCCCGCTGCTGTACCGGACGACGAGCAACCGCTGCAGGAGGAGGCCGCCGACGACCTCGATCCGCTGGAGGTCCCACCCGGCACGTTGTTGCGGGGACGCTGGCTGGTACGCCGCCGCCTCGGTACCGGCTCGACGGCGCGCGCCCTCCTCGTACTCGACGAGCAGCAGGGGAAGAACGACGCGTTCGCGGTGCTGAAGGTGGCGCTCGACGACGACAAGTCGGAGGCATTGCAGCGCGAGGCGGAAACCCTCGGTCGACTGCGGGACTCGAACATCATCCGGCTGCTCGTGCCTGGCACGTTCACCGTGGGCGGGCGTACGGTCCTGGCCACCGAGTACGTCGGCAACATCAAGGCCGAGGCCGACGACAAGCGCGACGACCGCACCGCGCGGGACGAGACCATGGCGCGCGTCTTGGGTCGCCAGGGCCGTCTCACCATGGACGACCTGGAGCGCTACAGCGACAACCTTTTCAACGCCCTCTACTACCTGGAAGGCGAGAGCGTCTGGCATCGCGACATCAAGCCGGACAACATCGCGATCCGGATCCGTCCCAACGGCACTAGGCAGGCTCTGCTCCTCGACTTCTCGCTGGCCGCCGTCTCGGCCCGCGAGACCGGCGCCGGCACATCCGGCTATCTGGACCCGTTCGTCGGCACTGTCATGCGGAACCTGTACGACGACGCCGCGGAGCGGTACGCGCTCGCCGTGACACTGCACCAGATGGCCTCGAACGAGCTGCCCCAGTGGGGCGACGGGTCCGTCACCCCACGTATGACGGATCCGAAGGAGTGGCCGTACCCGACGATCCAGTCGGAGGGCTTCGAGGACGAACTGCGCGACGGGCTGACCGAGTTCTTCCGCAAGGCGTTAAGTAGAGATGCGAAGCAGCGCCACAAGGACCTGCGGGACATGCGGACGTCCTGGCAGAGGGTGTTTCAGGACGCGCAGCGGCTGGCCGCCAGCGCCGGACACGAGTCACTGAGGCGGCAAGGACAGAGCTCCGCGCCGGACAGCGAAGCAGACACCGCTGAGCTGCGCGACCAGCTGGCCGAGGTCGCCACCCGTGACACTCCTCTGGTGCGTGCGGGTCTGACACCGTCCGCTTACTCGATCCTGCGGGACATGAAGCTCACCACGGTCGGTGCGTTCCTCGACCGGGCCAGCCAGACGTTCATCAACCGGCCGGGGCTCGGCGCCCGGACACGTACGGAGATCCAGCGCCGGCAGAAGGAGTGGCGTGCCCGCCTTGGCTCGCGGCCCGAGCCGGAACCGGAGCCAGAGCCGTCGCCGGAGGAGAGGACGCAGCGCGAGGCGGATCCCGAGCGCATTGTCGGGGTGGTCTCCGACGCCCAGGACATCGACCATCTCCTGGTCGGGATCGTCCCGCCTGCCGCCGGTCGGACGAAGCGGCTGCACGAGGTGGCCGTGCACCTGCTGCGTGTACCCGGCGCCGACGGGACGCTACCGAACCTTCCGGTGTGGCCGCGACAGTACGACGCAGCGCAGGCTGTCGGGTTCGCCAACCAAGCGTCGATCTCGGGCGAGTTGAAGAAGTTACGCAAGCGCTGGGCGGAGGACGAGGGCCTGCTGGAGCCGCGAGCGGCGGTTCTGGAGCAGCTCCGCGTGCTCGGCCGAGTCGCCTCCGTGGATGCCCTTGCGGGCTGGCTGCTCGGCACCCGTGGCTACTCCCTGGGCGATCCGGAGGTACGACGGGCCGCCGCCTTCGCCGTGCTGCGCGCGCTGATTGAACGCGAGCAGCATCTGCCCGTCGATGAGCGGGCCTTCCAGCACTTCGCCCCGTACAAGGCAACCGATCCGGTGCGCCGCGCGGGCTTCCTCGCGCTGGAGGTCGACCCGGACAACGAAGCCGACGGCCCCGACACCCCGACCGCGCCCGCGCTGCTGAGCTATGTGAAGCGGCTCGGCGACGCCGCCGACCGGCTCGCGGGCCGGGACGCCCTGCCCGGCTTGAGCACCGTCCTCGCCGAGCTCAGCGCCGTGAGACTGCCCGAGGGTGACTTCCCCTGGGACGACCGGCGCGTCGCCACCCTCGCCGCCCAGGCGAGTCAGAACGCCGCGCTGTCGCCGCGGCTCGAGATCTACCCGCGCGACCTGGGCCTCGATCGCGCCCTGCGGCTCACCCAGGCGGGTCTGGTCCGCATCCTGCCGGGTCTGCCCGAGCAGCAGCAGCCAGGGCTCCCCCTGCGCGAGGTCCTCGAACGGGTCAACGACCGCTTCCCCGCTCTGGCAGTGCTCACCGGGATGAAGGACAGGCCCGAAGAGCTCCTCAAGGCGCTTCGCGAGGCAGGGTTCGACCTCAAGTACGCGGCCGACAAGAAGACGTTCCTGCCCCGGAAATTCGAGGCGGTCCAGTCGTACATCTCGGCCCTCAGCGGCAGCGGCTCCGGAACCGGAGGCCTGCTGGATCGGGAGTCGACCGCAGCTCGGGCCGATGCGCAGCTGGCGGGCGCCGCACGCCGCGACGGGCTCCGAGTGCTGACCGTGCGCGCGCGGATCGCGCCGGTGGTGGGACGGGAGCTGCACCGCCAGTACGGGGCTCGGGCAATGTCGGTGACCGAATTGTTCCTGAAGGGGCTGCGGGGCGACCTCACGCCCGGGCGCGAGATGCCGAAGTGGGAAGTCGTCGTCAAGGCGGACACCCTCCCGGCCGGGCAGCGGCCGACGGGGTTCGCGAACCTGCTGGCGGCGGTGTGGCAGGCCGTGCAGGGAGTCCTGGAAGGGGAGCTGGCGACGGGACACGAGGCTGACGCCGGCCAGGGCCCCGTTCTCCTCACCGACGCCGCCGTCTTCGCCCGCTACGACGGCATGCACGTCCTCGACCGGCTGACCGCGCTCGCCAGGCGTGGCGGCTGCCCCCTGTGGGTCTTGGTCGCCCAGGACGACGAATCCGCTGTCCCGAAATTCGCCGGACGCCCCGTCCCGTACCTCGAGGCCCAGCAGGAGTGGATCTCCATTCCCAAGTCCTGGACCCGCATGCACGAACCGAACGCCCTTGAAGGAGCCACCACGTGATCGACCGCAAGGCGCTGTTATCCGACCTGCAGGCACAGGTTAAGGCGGCGGAGACAGACCTCGAGGGTCAGGCGAAGAGGGAAAGCGCGGTACGCGAACGGCTCCGTGCCGAGTACGAAGCCTCGAAGAAGGTCGGCCGTACGGCGGCGACCTGGCAGTCCTGGCTCGATGAGCGGATCACGCAGGTGGCGGTGGCGTGGGTGCTCGGAACCGTCTTCGTACGGTTCGTCGAGGACAACGGCCTGGTACCGGAGCCGTACATTACCGCGCCCGACATCGCCGGGCGCGAGGTCGCGCAGGCACGGTACGACGAGTACGTGGATAAGGCGAAGGACCCCACGTACCGCGGCTGGTTCGAGCGAGCCTTCGAAGAACTTGCGGAAGGGCCGGCGGGGGCACTGCTGTTCTCGCCGCACAATCCGTTACGGCAGATCCCGCTCTCGCACGAGGGAGCGGGAGCGCTGCGGGACTTCTGGCAGCGCACGATCGACGATGAGGTCGGCACGCTGATCCATGACTTCACGGACCCGCTGTCGGGCGACGGCGACGGGACAGAGGGGTGGGACACCCGGTTCCTGGGCGACCTGTACCAGGACCTGAGCGAGGCCGCCCGGAAGAACTACGCGCTGCTGCAGACCCCGGAGTTCGTGGAGGAGTTCATCCTCGACCGGACGATGAACCCGGTGATACGGGAGCGGGGCGGCGTCGAAGGCCTGAAGATGATCGACCCGACGTGCGGGTCGGGCCACTTCGTGCTCGGTGCCTTCCGGCGGCTGGTACGGGAGTGGGCTGCGCAGCGGCCGGAGCTGGATGCGTACGCGCGGGTGCGCGGGGCGCTGAAGTCGGTGCACGGGGTGGACATCAACCCATTCGCGGTGGCGATCGCGCGGTTCCGGCTGCTGATCGCGGCAATGGCGGCGGCAGGGGTGCGGACGCTGGGGGAGGCGGCGGGGATCGATTGGCCTATGCAGTTAGCGGTGGGGGACAGCCTCATAAAGCCACGCGAGGTGACGGGCCGACTGTTCACGGCCGAGGGCGACCCGCTGGCCGAGTTCAAGTACGCGACCGAGGACATCCAGGACCGTCCGCACCTTCTGGACGAGGGCCGCTACGACGTGGTCGTGGGCAATCCGCCGTACATCACGGTCAAGGACAAGGAACTCAACAAGCACTATCGGGAGTTGTACGACGCCTGCTCAGGTAAGTACGCGCTGTCGGTGCCGTTTGCTCAGCGCTTCTTCGAGTTAGCGAAGAAGGGCGGGGCCGACGGCAAGGGCTATGGCATGGTCGGCCAGATCACGGCGAACTCCTTTATGAAGCGGGAGTTCGGGACGAAGCTCATCGAATCCTTCTTCCGTGATGCGGTGGAACTGACCGAGGTCATTGACATGAGCGGGGCGTACGTCCCAGGACACGGGACGCCGACGGTCATCCTTGTCGGACGGAACCGTGACTGGACGCAGGGGCGGGGGGACACGATTCGCACGGTGCGCTCGGTGCAGGGGGAGCCTTCGGCTCCGAAGGAGCCGGAACGGGGACTGGTGTGGTCGGCAATCGTCGAGCAGATCGATGAGCCGGGGTCGGTGAGTCAGTGGCTTTCGGTGGGGGACCTGGACCGGGGGGAGTACTTCGGGAGGCATCCGTGGGTATTGGCAGCCGGTGGTCGAGAGATGCTGTCCCGGCTTGCGGACAGCTCGAATGGATCACTGTCCGCACTCGCAAGCGAGGCCGGCATCATGTCGGTCACAGGCGAAGACGATTTGTACCTGCTGCCAGCCGACTGCACGGCGTCGCGGATCGGTGTGCCGCAGACTCATCCACTTGTGACTGGTGACGCCATCCGCGACCACGAGATCCGTTACACATACGACACGGTTTGGCCGTACGACGAGAAGTTTAAAGTCCTTCCCCTGGCGGAGATCCCAGAGGTCGCCAAATATCTGACGCCTTACCGTGCGGCGATTTCGCGGCGCCGCCGTTTTGGCACTCCCATGATTGAGCGCGGACTTGCCTGGTATGAATGGCAGGAGCTCTATGCCGCCAAGCTGCGTTCTCCCCTCTCCATCACCTGGGGCGAAGTCGCAACCCATAACCACTTCGTGTTGGACCGGAGTGGAAACGTGTTCAACAGGACTGCTCCGGTGGTCAAGCTGAGAGAAGAAGCGACTGAGGAGGAGCACCTCCAGTTGCTCGGCGTGCTCAACAGCTCCACGGCTGCGCTCTGGCTCAAAATGGTCTGCCACGACAAGGGTAATGGCGGTATTGGCGGTGGAATTGCGAGTGGGGAATGGGAGCGCTTTTACCAGTTTAACGGTATGAACGTCCAAGATTTCCCCCTCCCGCCCGCCTACTCCACCACCCTCGCCATCGCCCTAGACACCTTCGCACAGCAACTCGCCACCACCACCCCCACCGCCGTAGCCACCTCCGCCACTCCCAGCGCCGCCGCCCTCCGCGAAGCCCGCACCACCTACGACGCCACCCGTGCCCAGATGATCGCCCTCCAAGAGGAGCTGGACTGGCACGTCTACGTGCTCTACGGTCTCACCGACACCGACCTTCGCCCCGCCGACCCGGCCGACGTCCCGCCCCTCGCTCTCGGCGAGCGCGCCTTCGAGATCGTGCTGGCCCGTGCCATCGAGCGCGGCGAGGCGTCCTCCGAGTGGTTCACTCGGCACAACTCCGCACCCATTACCGAGTTCCCCGCCCACTGGCCGGCCGCGTACAAGGACATCGTCAACCAGCGCATCGCGATGATGGATTCGAACTCCGCCATCGGCATGGTCGAGCGCCCCGAGTACAAGCGGCGCTGGGCCACCGACGGCTGGGACACCATGCAGAAGCAGGCGCTCCGTGCCTGGCTGCTCGACCGGATCGAGGCCAAGCGTGAGCTGTGGTTCGACAGTGCCGACCAGCCCACGCTCATCTCCCTGTCTCGCCTGACCGACCGCCTCCAGGAGGACGACGACTTCGCCGCCGTCCTCAGCCTCTACGCGCCTCGCGCCGACTTCGCGAAGACAGTCGCCGAGTTGGTCAGCGACCAGCACGTCCCGGCCGCCGCCGCCCTGCGTTACAAGCCCGCCGGCCTCAAGAAGCGCGCCGACTGGGAGCGCACTTGGGAGATGCAGCGCAACGAGGACGCCGCCGCCTCCGAGGAAGAGAAGCGGAAGATCCGTGAGGCGACCGCAGTGCCGCCCAAGTACACCTCCGCCGACTTCCTGCGCACCAGCTTCTGGGCGCAGCGCGGCAAGCTCGATGTCCCCAAGGAGCGCTTCATCTCCCACGGCGCGCAGAACGTCCAGACGCCCGCGCTCCTCGGCTGGGCGGGCTGGGACCATCTCCAGCAGGCGCAGGCCGTCGTCGGTTATCTAAACGAGAACCAGCTGACGCAGGATGAGCTCGTCCCGTACCTCGCCGCCCTGCTTGAACTCCAGCCCTGGCTGGGCCAGTGGCACGGCGAGTACCTCCCCGACTTCGGGCAGTCCGCGGCGCAGGCGTACCACGACTTCCGTCTCGGTCTCCAGGGCGGGCTTGGGCTGACCGACGAGGACATCCGGGCCTGGCGGCCTGTGGCGGCGGCGCGCGGTGGCCGCGCCAAGAAGACGAAGTGAGTAGGGACAAAGACATGGCAGCGAACCCCGCAAACGGCAACCCCGGCACCCCCCTCCTCCGCGAGCTGATCCACATCAAGCCGGAGGTGTCCAGCTCCGACTACGTCCTCCAGCTCGCCGACGCCACCACACCCGAGGGCGCTGAGAAGGCTCTGGCCGATTACGTCGTCACCGACGACCTCGTGCAGCACTTCAACGAGGCCCTCGGCATTATCAAGTCGGCGGTGGACAGCCACTCCTCGAAGGCCGCGTATCTGCACGCCTCCTTCGGTGCCGGTAAGTCGCACTTCATGGCCGTACTGCACGCCCTGCTCAACCAGGCTCCGGCGGCTCGCAACAAGACCGACTTCGACCCGGTGTTCGCGAAGAACGGGTGGCTGCAGGACGGCCACCGGCGGTTCCTGATGGTGCCGGTGCACATGCTCGACGCCAAGTCGATGGAGCAGCGGATCCTCGGCGGGTACGTCAAGCGGATCAAGGAGTTAGAGCCCAAGGCTTCGACCCCGCGGGTGTACCGCACCGATGCCATGTTCCGAGACCTGCAGTCCATGCGGGAACGGCTGGGCGACGAGGCCGTGATCGAGTTCCTGGCGGGTGCCGTGCCTGCCGAAACCAGCGGAGACTGGGGCGAGTTCGGGGCCGATTTCGCCTGGACCTCCGAGCTGCTCGATGAGGCCATGGCCGCCGAGGAGCTGGAGGTCGGAGAGGAGTTCAACCCCGCTGACCCGTCCGCCCCGGGGGAGCTGCGGGCCCGGCTTGCCCAGGACACCGCCAAGGTGCTGCCCGGCTACGAGGAGCGCGCCGTCGAGCAGGACGGCGGCTTCATCAGCCTCGACCGGGGCCTGTCGGTGATCGCCCAGCACGCGAAGAGTCTGAACTACGACGGGATCGTGCTCTTCCTCGACGAGCTGATCCTTTGGTTCGCCTCCCGTATCTCCTCCTCGGAGTTCGTATCCCGCGAGACCGCGAAGATCACGAACCTGGTGGAGGGTGGCGACGAACGCCGGGCCGTCCCCGTCGTGTCGTTCATCGCCCGCCAGCGCGACCTTCGCGACCTGGTCGGGTCTGCTGAGGACGGGGGCCGCTATCAGCGCGCCATCGTCGACAACCTGGAACTTGCCTCGGGGCGGTTCGACCGCATCAGCCTAGAGGATCGCAACCTTCCTCAGATAGCCCACTCGCGCCTCCTGAGGCCGCTGTCGACCGAGGCGAATGCGGTGATCGGGGAGGCGTTCAAGAAGGCGAAGTCCACCAACGCCAAGTTCTGGGACGAACTCCTGGGCGGCGACGGGAACAACGTGGGTGCCACGGAGACCGCGTTCCGCTTCACGTACCCCTTCTCGCCAGCCTTCATGGACACCCTCGTCCACCTGTCCTCGGCCCTTCAGCGCTCGCGCACCGGCCTCAAACTGATGGGTGAACTCCTCGCCGCGCGGCGCAATCTGCTGCGCGTTGGCGAGCTGGTACCGCTCGGCGACGTCTGGGCACTGATCTCGGGCGGCGGCGACAAGCCGTTCACCGACGAGCTGCGGGCTGTGTTCGAGGAGGCAGACCGGCTGTACCGCAACCGGATGCGTCCTTACCTCCTCGACCAGCACCGGGTCGAACCGAGGCAGGTCGCGGCGTACCAACAGGACCCTGCCGCCATCGAGGATGGTGACCTCTCCCGCAGGCTCAAGCAGTTCACCGACGACGACCGGTTGATGTCGACCCTTGTCCTGTCCGCCCTCGCGCCCGCCGCGCCCGCCTTCCAGAACATGACGGTCAAGCGGCTCCTGGCCCTCAACGCCGGCACCATCAAGGCGCTCCTCCCCGGCGGCGAGATACCCGCTTTGATCAACAAACTGAAGGAGTGGGCGGGCCGCATCCCTGAGATCAAGCTCGCGGGCGACGGCGTGGCGATGACCGTACGCCTGGAACTGACCGGTGTGGACATCGACTCTGTCGTCCGTAACGGCCGCGAAGCCTTCGACAAGCCCCGCTACCGTCACGATGCCGCTGTCGAGCTACTGCGCTCGGAGTTCGCACTGACCGTGGCCAAGGGGCAGGGCGGTTTCGACGCGTACGACACCGTCGACTTCACCTGGCGGGGCAGCAAGCGGCGTACCGAGGTCGTCTTCGCCAATATCGCCGACCGGGAGGAGACCCCCGACTCCACGCTCACTCCGACCGACACAGAGACCTGGCGACTCGTCGTCGACCTTCCGTGGGACGAGGGCGAGTTCGGGCCGCGCGAGGACCTGAACCGTATGAACAGCTTCTGGGAGCGGCACCCCGAAGTCCAGCACTCCCTTGCCTGGGTGCCCACCCATATGACGACGACGATGTATGCGGACTTCAACCGGTACGTGGTCATCAAGCGGATCCTGAACAGCGGCAGCGACTTCGACAGCCGTTTTGCCGCTCACCTCGGCCCCGACGACCGGGTGCGAGCACGAGGGCTGCTCGCCACGCAGGCCGACACCCTGCGCGACCGGGTTCTCGCCGCGTTCAAGCAGGCGTATGGCCTGGCAAAAAAGCAGGAGGGGGACGTCCTCGACGACTTCTCGGACCACATCGCCACCAAGCCGGGCGCGACCACGCCCGCGCTCGGTTTGAGCGCCGCACCGCGCGAAGCGATCCGTGACATTGCGGGCAAGATGCTCGCCTGGCAGTACCCGGCGCACCCCGACCTCGGCGCACAGGCCGTCACGCCCGCCCAGGCGCGTACCGTCCTCGGGTACATCAGCGACGCTGCCGGGGCCCGCGAGGGCAAGGCGGAGATCGCGCGCGGAGACCAGGAGCTGATGCGGACGGTCGCACAGCCGCTCAAGCTCGGCACGATGGGGGAGAGCTACTTCACCCTCAGCGGGCATTGGCGCGAGCACTTCAACCGGCTCGCGAAGAACGACCCGAACCCGGACATAGGCTACGGCTCGCTGACCGCGTGGATGGACGAACCGCAGCGTATGGGGCTCCCGACCCACATCCAGCAGCTCATCGCGGCCGCGTACGGCGAGATGGAGGACCGAGTGTGGGTCATCGGCGGGGCCCCCGTAGCCGACCTCAAGCTGGGCGAGATCAAGGACGGCTGGGCGTTGCGGCGCCAGCCCTTGCCCTCCGAGCCGGACTGGGAGTCGGCCCGCGCGCGCTGCGAGAAGGTCTTCGGCAAGAAGGCCCTCGTGCAGTTGCGCGGGCGGATCGTCAACTCCTTCGCCGATCTGGTGCGTACCGAAGTCGACAAGCTCTTGCCGGCCAATCGCGAGCTGGTGGCCGAGCTGGAGCGGCGAGCGGACTTCCTCGGCCTCGACGACACCGCCGTCACCGGCCGTCTGCACACCGCACGCCGCGGCCTTGCCCTGCTCGAGGAGCTGCTCGCCGAGAAGGGACGCGGGGCCAAGCGGGTCGTCGAGGCCCTCGCCGCCTTCGGCCTCGGCGAACTGACGCCGGAACGGATCGGCTCATCCGTCACGACGGCGGACGCGGTGGCGTCCGCCCTGCAGAACGCGTCCTGGGACGTGCTCGAACTCGGCGCGGGCATGGATGCCCTCACCACCCTCCAGGAGGACGCGCGCGAGGACCAGTTCAGCAGGAAGCTGCAGGACGCCCTGCCGCGTGCTCAGCGGGCGATCACCCAGGCCCTGGCCGTCCAGCGGCAACAGCAGAGGCGGACCGAACCACCGGTTGCCACCCCGGCCTTGCCCACCCCGGACCAGGTGCCGCTGACCGCCGACACCTCGCACTCGAAGGTCGAGACCACTGCTCGTACAGGCTCGGTGCGGGGCAGCGCTGCCGAGGTCGAGCAGGCCCTGCACCAGGTGGCGGCTGCGCATGCCGGCAAGGCCATCGAGATCACGTGGAAGGTGGTCGACTGATGCCCCAGGCCGGTCGGGGCATCGCCCGCCTCACGCCCACCGCCGTCGCGAACTACCTTGCGGGTCAGCGCGCGCTGCTCAAAGGCCCCGAGCAGCCGGACGGCGACGCTCGCCAGGTGGTGCTCCTGCGTTCGGCACCCACGTGGGAGGAGCAGGCGATCCTGCCCTGGAACGGCGGCCGGCGCGCACGGGTGGCTGCCGCGCCGTCCGTGCTCGCCATCTACGAGGAGGCGCTCAGCCACCTCGACGCCCCTGGTCCCGGTTCGGTAGGGGACCCGTCGCTGCTCGTCCTGCTTACCGACCGGGAGGACGCCGAACTCGACCCCGGCATCCTGGTCCGCGCGTACCGGCACGCCATCCAGCACGTCGACAACTGGGACCTCATCCGCGAGACCTTCGCCGCCTCCGGTATCGATCCACGACTCGGCGACGAGACCTGGGGGGTGGCCGAGGCACTCCTCGAAGCCACCCCCGCGGGCGGCTGGCCCGGCCTCAACCGGCAGGTACTGTCCCGTACGCACGCCCTCACCGCCCTCGCGCGGCGGCGGCTGCTGCTCGGCGCGGACGCCCAGCTCGACATCGACACTCTGCTGCTGTGGAGCCGCACCTCCTCCGAGGGGCCGCGCGCCTACCGCGCGCTGCGCGACGGGGAGCGTGCCGGGCTGCGGCGCTTCCTCGCCGAGGTGGACCAGGCCGGTCCGACCGCCGATGCCCTTCTGTCGATCGCCGAGCACGACGAGCCGTCGGTCGCCCTGCCGTTCGGGCTTGTCGCCGCCGCGCTGTGGCAGCACGCCCCGAACGGCCCCGAGGTCTACCGGGCGCGCGGCCGAGCGGAGAACATACTCGGCCGCGAGTTCACCGACGAGGCCATGCGGCGCTACGGGGAATCCGCCGAGAACCTCGTCGCACGCAACGCACAGCTCCTCGCCGAGGTCACCCCGGACGCCGAACGGCTCGCCGGACATCTGGGTGCGACCGAGGCCGTACGCCACAGCCCCTACCTGCCCGCAGGACTCGAAGCGCGCCTGGCCGCCGTGGGTTCGGCGATTGCCGGCCGCGATCTCGACGCCTGCCATACGGCGCTACGCGCAGTGCAGGCGCACCACCTTGCCGAGACGGCCCGCACCCGGATCGGCCGCGCCCGGATGGCCGTGCGCCTGGTGCAGTGGTTGGCCGCCGAACCTGAATGGACACCGGACACCGTCGCGGGCGCCCTCGCCCACTACAACGCCGAACTCTCCTGGGCCGACCGTGCTTTGGAGTACCTGGAGGCGGGCGGCGATACCGAGCCCGTCCTGTCCGTCGCCTACGACGCGCTCGGCGCCGACGTGCGTAAGGTGCGGCGCCGCATGGACCGGGCTTTTGCCGAGCGGGTCGCCGAATGGACTACAGCGGGTACCGCTCCCGGTTCGATGCTGACGGTCGAGTCCTTCCTCGAGCGGGTCGCGAAGCCTGTGGTGAAGTCCCAGCGGCGACTGATGCTGCTCGTCGTGGACGGCATGAGTGCCGCCCTGGCGGGACAGCTCGGCGAGGAACTTGCGGCGAACTGGACCGAGTACGACCCCACCGGCGAGAAGCAAACGCCCCCCACCCGCCAAGCGATGGCCGCCGCCCTGCCCACCGTCACCGCCGTCAGCCGTACCACTCTCCTCACCGGCACCCTGCAACGAGGGGACCAGAAGACCGAGAAACGTGAATTCCCGTCCCTGCGACTGTGGTCGGGGCACAAGGCGGCCGTTTTCCACAAGGACGACCTCCGTCCGACCAGCACAGGTGGACGCTTCGGGCCCGCCCTGGAGGCCGCGCTGGCCGACGATGTCTCACACCTCGCGGTCGTCCTCAATACCGTCGACGACGGCCTGCAGAATGACGAACGCCTCGACGAATGGGACTGGACGATCGATGACATCGATGCCCTGACCCCGCTCCTGGACGAGGCCCGCCGACGAGGCATGGCCGTACTGATCACCAGCGACCACGGTCACGTACTGGAGCACCGGGGCGTGAAGGTCCCCACCCCCGAGGCCGTCAACGCCCGCTATCGCGACGTCCCGGACGGTGTCGCCGAACCACTGGTCAGCGAAGCGGAGACGGTGCTCGCTGGCCCACGAGTGGTCGGGGGCCCCATCGTCGCCCTGTGGTCGGCCGACACCCGCTACACGAGCCGCGCCGCCGGATACCACGGAGGAGTCCACCCGGCCGAGTTCACCATCCCTGTGCTCGCGTACCTGCCGGACGGTTCGACCGAGCACATCCCACCAGGTTGGCGGCAACTCACTGACACCTACGAGCCGGACTGGTGGAAACTGGACACCACGCGCCTGCGCACGACCTCGACACCGCCCTCCACGGAGACCGGGACGGCACAGGAGACGAAGCCTAGGCGCACCCCAAAGAAGTCCGCTCCACAGGACGCGGGTCTGTTCGACATCGCGGTGTCCCCCAAACCCTCCGCGACCGAGGGAACACTGCCAGCCGTGGCAGCTCAGTCGCCGGTGGAGCAGCTCCTGGACGACCTCTTCGCCTCCCGAGCCTTCAGCGACCAGCTCGCTCTCCTCCCTCGCAAACAGGACCCGGAGAGACTTCGCCAGGCCCTCGCAGCACTCTGTGAGAACAACACCCTCCCTCTGACAGCTGTGGCCGCCGCCGCGGGCATGCCACCGGCCCGGGCTCGCGGCTACGCCGCCATCCTCACCCAGCTCCTGAACATGGACGGAGTCCAGGTCCTCGAGCTCCTCCCTGACAACAAGACACTGAAGCTCAACCCGCCGTGGCTGAGAGCCCAGTTCGGGCTTGAGGGGTAGGTCCGTTGCGGGCCTCGCCCTGCACGGAGCCGGCCACGGCTCCGACGATGCCGTTCGACGCCCGGGTGTCATCGCGGCACATCTCGTGTGGCCCCGCTGGGAGAAAATTGGGAGACGATCATGAAAAACCCGCCTCCCGAGACCCGCTCAGACCAACCCTTACCAACCCCCTGACCTGCGGTTTCCCGAATCCCGCAGGTCAGGGAGGGGTCAGGGCCTCATTCGGGACGAAGTGGTCGTGGGTTCAAATCCCGCCGCTGCGACTGGTGAAACTGCAGGTGAGGGGCGGTCTTCCGATGCGGAAGACCGCCCCCACGGCGTTGTGGGAGCCTCCCGGGTGGTCGAGGTTGGAGGCGCGGGCGGCCCAGATGCGGTACGTGCTGACGGCAGGTTCGAAGGATGGGGCTGCGATCAGCGGGGGGACTGAGTCCGACTATTTCAGGAGGCGGAAGCCCGGCTGTTGGGCCCATGCCCTGAGGAACTTCGCTGAGCCGTATGCGGCGGTCCACGGTTCGGTCATCACAGCGAGGTTGCCCGGAGGGACAACCACACGCGAGTTCGGCGTTGGCGACGCCGCCGGCCATGTCCGTGACAGCGGCTGTCAGGGAGGCCGTGACGACGTGGTCGGCGGGGGGCGGGGTGGGGCCCGTCAGGGGTTCCTGGTCCGCCTCGTCGGCGTGTTCGGTGCCGCGGAGCGGACCAGTGCGGGGACGGACTCCGCCGGATCGGTCGCCAATACTGGTCCGGCCGTGGCTCGGAGGGCATCCGGCCGGGTCATCGTCCCCCATGGATCACGCGGATAGCGCGCGAGTTGCTACGCGGCGGGGAACTGGCGGTCAGAGGGCGGTGTTGTACGGGTGGGCGGGGAGGACGCCGGTGAGCTCTCGTTTGGCGAAGGGGGCGGCGGCGTTTCCGGTGCCGAGGTAGCGCCATGTCGTGCCGGTGCTGTCCCGGGTGATGAGGTCGGGCTTGCCGTCGATGTTGCTGTCGCCGATGCCGAACATCTGGGTGTAGACGTTCCAGCCCGGACCGATCTTCGTCCGCGCGGCGAACGTGCCCTTGCCCGTACCGGTGTAGAGCCACAGGACGCCCGCGTTGTCCCGGGCGATCAGGTCACCGGCTGAGGAGCCGGCGACGTTGCCGACCGCGACGATCCGGCTGTAGATGTTCCAGCCCGGCCCGACCTTGACCCGGTCGGAGCCGGTCAGTTGGTGGCTCTCGGGGTAGTACACGGTGTCCTCGCGCCACAGGACGCCGGAACTGTCGCGGGCCAGGATGTCCGGGGAGCCGTTGTCGGTGTAGTCGTGCGGAGCGGGCGGGCGCGCGACGGTGAAGCCGCCGCTCACGTTCAGCGTCGGCCCGAGATTGTCGTACGGCTTCGCCGTGATCTGCCAGGTGTAGGCGCCATTGGGGGCGGAGCCGCTGTCGATCCCCCCGTCCAGTCCATGAAGATCCGCCCGGCCCAGTCCATCCGCACCCAATCGGTGGTGTTGTCGGTCCGGTCCAGATGCCACCGGCCCACGGCTCCCGTCGCGGTGTGGCGCAGGGTGACGGTCACTTCGGCGTTACTGCGGGACAGTTGCCACCGCGCCTTCCACGGCGCCGGGTCGAGAGTCGCCACCGCGGGGACGCTGGAGCCGAGGAGAGCGAGCTTGGTCGGAGCTCCCTTGCTGGCGACCATGTCGGCGACCGGCGCGCCGTCGGGGCCGACGGAAATTCGGTACACGCCCTCGCCCTTGGCGACGGTGCCGCCCGTCACGAGCACCGCGCCGTCCGGCGCGGGGACGACGGTGGTGGCGTGGTCCAGGACCTTGCGCACGGCGCCGCCGCCCACCGGGACGGCCCGCAAGGAGAAGTCCCAGTCGGCCGAGCCCGCCCCGAGCTGTGTGTTCGGACCGAACACCGCCCAGTTCCCTGCCAGGCCGGTCAGGGGGTAGCCGGGACCCAGCGCGGACAGCCGCGTCACCGTGCCCGTGGCCCGGTTCTCCACGCTCAGCACCGGAGCGTTCCCGGTGCTCACGCTGGACACGTACGCCGGGGAAATGGCGGTCGTGAATCCGGCCGAGGCGAGGTGCGACGTGGTCGCGGTACCGGACGCGAGGTCGACCACCGCGAGACCGTCGGCCGTGGTCCCGCCCGCCGCGGAGGTCTTGTAGGACAGCGCGAGCGCGCCGGTCGTGGCGGCCGCCGCCCGCAGTCCGAAGGCACCGCCGGGCAGGCCCGTGACCACCCGGTCGGTCGTGACTCCGTCAGCGACACTCATCAAGTGCGCCTCGGTGCACGTGTCATCCGTGGGATACGGCACCCGGCACGCCACCACCGTCGATCCGACGACCCCTTTCAGGGAGCGGTTCCTCCCCAACGGAACGACCGAGATGTCACCGGTCCCCATGTCGTGCAGTTCCACCCGGTGGTCCGTGTCGTACTCGGTGCCGCGCTCCAGGGCCACGACGTCGGACACCGACCCGTGCATCAAGGTCGCGGTGGACCGGCCGATGTCCCTGCCGAGCGGCGTGGTGGCGCCGCCCGCGTACCGGGTCCACAGCAGGTCGGAGTCCAGGCCGATCGAGAGGAAGCCGGTCGTACCGGCGCTGATGACATCCGCCGGAACCGGCAACGGCGGCGTGGCGCGGGGCGCGAGGCGTGAGGCGTGAGGAGGGACGGTTCGAACGGTACCGATCCGCCGGGAACGTGAATCCTCCGGCGGCCCCCCACGTTCGAATTCGCCAGGATCGTAGCAGTCCACGGTCTTGATCGCCGAGGTCCGCGCGGCGGGCCCGGACTCCGACAACCTGACTGATCTGCGGCTCCGCGCCCCGGCCGACGCCGACAGTGACACCTCCTACCTGGTGATCAACTGCGCGGCGCGAGCCGGGAGTTGGCGCGTGCCGGGGTCAGAAGGTGCCGTTGAGGCCGTACCAATCGGCGCCGGTCCTCGATGCCGTCACCGGTGAAGTCGCCGTGCCGGGTCATCGCCGTCATGGAATTCCAGCCGGGGCCGATCAGCCGTCCGCGACCGCTGCTGCCGGGAACGAACCACAGCCGACCGGCCAGGTCGCGGGACAGCACGTCCGCGTACCGGTCGCCGTCGATGTCCCCGAACCCCGCCTTCACCGGGCTCTTCTCCGCCAGCCACCACCCGTAGGACGGCTCCGTGCACTCGCGCTCGGTCTTGAAGAACTTCAGCGAGGTCATCGTCCGCAGATACGAACCACCCGCGCCTTCCCCCGCACTGCCGGGCTGCTGGCGGGACACCGATCCGGCGAGCCGATGCCCGGCGGTGGTGGGGTACTTGACGCGATCGGGAACGCGGGCGCCGGGCCATTGCCGGTTTGCCTCGGGTGTGGTCAGGCCGGGTGGAGTACCGCCGTGGCGATCTCGCGGACGCGGGCGGGCGTGATTCCGGTGCGCTGTTCGACGGCGAGGGGGTGGTCGGTGGGTTCGAGCTTGATGAAGGGGCGGGTGCCGAGCGGCCGGGTGTGGGCGTTGGTCTTGAGGTCGGTGGTGCTCTCGGGATAGAGGGACAGCTCGGTGCTGAGCCAGCCGAAGTACGGCTTCTCGGCCTCGCGGCCCTCGGTGTCCCACAGGTCGACGGCGCGGGTGAAACTGTCCTTGCTCAGGGAGACCCAGACGCCCCACGAGAAGACGTCCTCGCCGCCGATCACGGGTATCTCGATCAGGCCCTTGATGAAGAAGTGCTGGCCCCTGATGACGCACTGGTCCGACGACAGCATGCTGTTCGTATCGGCCTCGAAGGCGGGGTCCCAGACGTCCGGGGCGGGGGTCGAGTAGCTCATGGGGAGCTCCGCGTGATGGTTTCCGCAGCACGAACACGTGAAGCCGAGATCGTCAGACATGGCGGGATCCTAGTGGTCACGAAGCGCAAGGCCGCACCCCGAGGTTTCGGGCCCGCGCCCCGGGGATTCCCGTTGCCCGTACGCGTCGCCGGGCGCGTACGGGTGGATCGGTTCCGTGCCGGAAGCCGCCGTCCCGCGAGACCTCGGGGCCGGGCGCGGGCCGAGCCGAGCGTGGGACGTGGGACGTGGCGGGAGGGCGGCGGAATCCGTACGTTCCGGCGGTCAGCGTTTGGAGCGGACCAGGCCGGCGTCGTAGGCGAGGATGACGGCTTGGATGCGGTCGCGGGCGCCGATCTTGGCGAGGACGCGGCCGACGTGTTTTTTGACGGTGGACTCGGAGAGGACGAGGTGGCGGGCGATCTCGGAGTTGGTCCAGCCGTTGCCGATGGCGACGAGGACTTCGCGTTCGCGGGCGCTGAGTTCGCGGAGTCGGGGGTCCTGGGCGGCCGGGGAGTCGGGCGGGGTGAGGACGTGGTGGGCGTGGGCGTCGAGGAGGCGGCGGGTGAGGCTGGGGGCGACGACGGCGTCACCGGTGGCCACGGCCTGGATGCCCGAGACAAGTTCCTCGGGGCCCGCGTCCTTGAGGAGGAAGCCGCTGGCCCCGGCGCGCAGGCCCTCGTAGGCGTACTCGTCGAGGTCGAAGGTGGTCACGATGAGGACGCGGGTACGGCCGCCGGCCGCGATGATCTGGCGGGTGGCCTCCAGCCCGTCCATGCCGGGCATGCGGATGTCCATGAGGACGACGTCGGGGCGCAGTTCGGCGGCCATGCGGACGGCCTCGGCGCCGTGGGTGGCCTCGCCGACGGGGGTCACGCCGGGGCTGCCCTCGAGGAGCATGCGCAGGCCGAAGCGCTGCATGGGCTGGTCGTCGACGATCAGCACGGAGGTGGTCATGGCAGGTGGCTTTCCGCCTTGTGGTCGGTGGGGTCGACGGTCGCGTCGAGCTGGACGTCGACGGTCCATCCGGGCTGGTCGGTGGTGGGGCCGATGGTGACCGTACCGCCGTAGAGGGCGACGCGCTGGCGGATGCCGACGAGGCCGTGGCCGTGCTCGTCGTCCCCGGTGGCGGGCGCCGCGGGGCCGGCGGCGTGCGACGGAGGGCCGGTGTCGGTGACGCGGATGCGTACCGTCCCCGCGTCGGCGGTCACGGTGACCTGCGAGGCGGTGGCCGTACCGGCGTGCTTGAGGGTGTTGGTCAGGGCTTCCTGGACGATGCGGTAGACGGTGAGTTGCAGGCCCTCGCCCAGCTTGGCGAGTTCGCCCGTGGTGCGGTACGTGACCGCGAGGCCGGCCGCGCGGACCCGTGCGAGGAGCATGTCGAGGTCGCCGATGCCCGGTTGGGGTCTGAGCCGCCGGTCCGCGGCGTCGTCGTCCCCGCGCAGGACGCCGAGCACGCGGCGCAGTTCGCCCAGCGCCTGCCGCCCGGTGTCGCCGACCATGCGCAGGACCGGGGTCGAGCTCTCGTTGTTGCGGGCGGCGAGCGTCGAGGCGCCGTCGGCGAGGGTGACCATGACGGAGAGGTTGTGGCCGACGATGTCGTGCATCTCGCGGGCGATACGGGTGCGTTCGGCGGCGGCGGTGAGCCTCGCGCGCTGGTCCCGTTCGACCTCCAGGCGCCGGGCGCGGTCCTCCAGCGCGGTCAGGTACAACCTGCGGGTCCGCAGGGTCAGACCGGTGGCGACGGCGGCGGTCACCAGTCCGAGGAGGAAGAAGAGGACGAGGAACTCGCTGCCCGCGGGCTCCAGGGCGAAGACGTCGACCACGTTCGCGGCGGCGGCCACGGCGGTGGCCCAGCCCAGCACGCGCGGGGAGCTGTGCCGGGCGACATTGTGCAGGGCGATGAGCGGGCTGAACGAGGCGACGAGCCCGGCGTCCATCGCGGACTGGACGAGGAAGGCGGCGATCGTCACGACCAGCACGGTGGCCGGGGCGCGGCGGCGCCACCACAGCGGCAGGACGAGCGCGGCGAACAGCACGTAGAGGGTGGCGGTCGACGGCGCCCCGTGCGCGTCGGCCGCCGCGACGGCCGCGGGCGCGCCGCCGGAGAGCAGGTTGGGCAGGCAGACGCCCGCGAAGAGCAGGACGACCGCGGTGTCCAGCAGCCAGGGGTGCCGCCGGTCGTACTCCCGCAGGAGGCCGCTGGCTCGCAGCATGAGGTTCAGGACCGGGTGCCCCAGGGCGGCCTCGGGACCGAGGGACGGCACCGGCGTCCCCCGGTCCGGGGCGGCGAAGGCGGTTCGGGGGTCGCGGTCGGAGAATCCGGCCCCGGGGCCCCGGTCCCGGGCGGAGACCTCGACGCGGGGGTTCCGCCTCCTGGCCAGAAACCCGACCCTGAGATCCCGCCTCCCGGCCAGGAACCGCGCCCTGACATCCCGGCCACGAGCCGCGAGCCCGTCCCTGACATCCCGGCCACGAGCCGCGATCGTGGCCCTGACATCCCGGCCCCGGGCCGCGATCGTGGCCCTGAAGTCCCGGTCCCGGTGCATAAGCCTCATTGTCACCGCTGGTGACCCTTCCGACGAACGACGAACGGTCGGCCGCCGCGACGATCAGACGTCGGACCGCTTCAGCCGGATGGCTGCGGCGCCCAGGGCCACCGCCACCCAGGCGGCGAAGACGGCGAGTCCCGCGCCGGGCGACAGGGAGTCCGACGCCTTGTGCAGGGCGTAGATCGCCGAGCCCGCGTTGCCGGGGGTGTACCGCTCGACCGCGTCCTGGAGCGAGTCGGGCAGCAGCGCGGTCAGGCCGGGCAGCAGCATCAGCAGGCCGACCAGGGCGGCGATGCTCCCGGAGGCGGAGCGGATCAGCGTCCCCAGGGCCACGCCGAACACGGCGAACAGCGCGAGGTAGACACCGGCGCCGACCAGGCCGCGCAGCACGCCCTCGTCGCCCAGGGACAGCGCGATGTCGTCGCCGCGCAGGCTCGCCGCGCCCAGGCCGAAGGTGACCACGGCGGCGACCGCGGTGAGGACCAGGACCAGCGAGCCGATCACGGCGCTCTTCGACGCCAGGACCGGCCACCGGCGCGGCACCGCCACGTAGGTCGAACGGACCATGCCGGTGCTGTACTCGCCCGCGGACATCATCACCCCGAGCACGCCGACGATCAGGCCGGTGACGCCCGCGCCCGTCAGCGCGAGGCCGACCGGGTCGTCGGGCGTCCCGGTCGCGTCGGCGCCGGGGGGACGGTAGACGGCGGCGGCGATCACGCCGAAGGCGACGAGTACGGCGACCGAGGCCCCCAGGGTGATCCAACTGGAGCGCAGCGAAAGGAACTTGCTCAGCTCCGAGCGCAGGACGCGGCGGCCGGTCACCCCCTGCCCGTCCCGGTCGGCGCGTACGGCGACGGCGATCGTGTCGGTGGTCATCAGGCGGCCTTCCGCTCAGTGCCCGCGGGGTCGCTGTGGTACTCCACGGAGTCATGGGTGAGGCGCATGAAGGCCGTCTCCAACGAGACGGTCTGCGGGGCCAGTTCGTACAGCGCGATCCCGCAGTGCGCGGCGACCGTACCGATGTCGCGGGCCGCCCAGCCGTGGACGAGCAACTCCTCGTCGGAGGAGGACGTGATGGTGACGCCGGGCGCGGCCAGCGCGTCCCGCAGCCGGGCGGCCTCGCCGCTGACAACCCGCACCCCGCCGCCGCCGGCCTGGTGCGTGAAGTCCTTGAGCGAGGTGTCGGCGAGGAGCCGTCCGCGCCCGATGACCACGAGGTGATCGGCGATCAGCTCCATCTCGCTCATCAGGTGCGAGGAGAGCATCACGGCCCGGCCCTCGGCGGCCAGCCCGGTCAGCAGATTGCGCACCCACAGCACGCCCTCGGGGTCGAGGCCGTTGACCGGCTCGTCGAGCATGACGGCCTCGGGGTCGCCGAGCAGGGCGGCGGCGATGCCGAGCCGCTGGCCCATGCCGAGCGAGAACGCGCCCACCCGCTTGCCCGCCACGCTGCCGAGTCCCGCCAGTTCGATGACCTCGTCCACCCGGCCGCGCGGAATGCCGTGCGTGAGCGCGAGCGCCTTCAGGTGCCCGAACGCGCTGCGCCCCGGGTGGACCCCCTTGGCGTCGAGCAGGACACCGATCTGGCGCAACGGCGCCCGGTGCCGGGCGTACGGGCGGCCCCCGACGGTCGCCGAGCCCCGGGTCGGGGCGTCCAGGCCGACGATCATGCGCATCGTCGTCGACTTCCCCGCGCCGTTCGGCCCGAGGAAGCCCGTCACCTCACCGGGCTTCACGGAGAACGACAGCCGGTCGACCACCGTCTTGTCCCCGTACCGCTTCGTCAGTTCACGCACTTCGATCATCGGCCTCTGGTCCCCTGGTCCTCTCACGTCCCGCGCGCACGCCTCGCGTACGGAACTCACGCGCTCACCGCGTTCGCAGCAGTCGTCGCACTCATCGCGCTCGTCGCACTCCTCGCACTCATCGCACTCCTCGCACTCGTCGAGAACGCGGCGCGACCCGCACCTTCGACGTTACGAGGGCGGGCGGGGCGATCCCTGGAACCGTGGGAGACCCTTCGGCACGGCACTGGTACCGCGGTACCAGTGCGCTCTCATCACCCAGAACGACGGGCGGCGCTCACGGCGTGACGAGGGGGAAGTCCGGGTCCGGGGTGGCGAGGAGGGAGAGGAGGCGGGAGAGGGTGTCGGGGGTGCCCTCGGTGGTGACGTTGTCGAGGTTCCGGGTGGCGAGGGCGGTGAGGAGCTGGGCTTGGGTGAGGGTCAGGGTGAGGTCCGCGGTGGTGGCGGTGGGGGCGCCGGGAGTGGACCGGTAGGTGAGGGCGCCGTTGGACAGGGTCAGGCGCCAGGTGCGGCGGTGGTCGGTGACGTGCCAGTCCATCGTCAGCCGGGTGTCCCAGGCGCGGGGGCCGTCGACGCGGACGGCGAGGGAGTCGATGAGCTGGTCGACGGTGAGGGCCATGGCCATCTCGGGGTTGGCGGTGTCGAGGCGGACCTTGGCGAGGCGGCCGCGCAGCTCCATGGCGCCGGTGAGGTAGAAGTTGCGCCAGGTGCCGTTCTCCGCGCCCTGGCCGAGGCGGTCGTAGACGGCGGCCAGCGCCTCGCGCGCGCCCCGGTGTCCGGGCTCGGCGAACACGGCGTGGTTGAGGAGCGTGGCGGCGAACCGCAGGTCGTCGGCGTCGGCGTACTCCCGTCCCTTGGCCACGAGGGCGTCGGTGCCGCCGTAGTCGGCGGCGAAGCGGCGGGCCTGCTCGACCGGCGGGTGCTCCCACAGGTGGGCCGGGTTGCCGTCGAACCAGCCCATGTAGCGCTGGTAGACCGCCTTGACGTTGTGCGAGACCGAGCCGTAGTAGCCGCGGGCCGCCCACGTACGTTCCAGAGCGGGCGGGAGGGTGAGCTCCTCGGCGATCTCCGGGCCGGTCAGGCCCTGGTTGATGAGCCGCAGGGTCTGGTCGTGGAGGTAGGAGTAGAGGTCGCGCTGCCCGGTGAGGAACGCGGTGATCTCCTCCTGTCCCCAGGTGGGCCAGTGGTGCGAGGCGAAGACGACGTCCGCCTTGCCCTCGAACATCGCCAGGGCCCCGGAGAGGTAGTGTGCCCAGATCCGGGGGTCGCGGACGACCGCGCCGCGCAGGGTCAGCACATTGTGCAGCGTGTGGGTGGCGTTCTCGGCCATGCACAGGGCCCGGTGGTCGGGGAAGAGGAAGTTCATCTCCGAGGGGGCCTCGGTGCCGGGGGTGAGCTGGAAGGCGATGCGTACGCCGTCGACCGTCTCCTCCTGCCCGGTGCTGGTGATGTGCACCGTCGGCGGCACCAGGCTGATCGTGCCGGTCGAGGTCGTCGCGCCGAGACCGGCGCCGATCTGGCCCGCCGGTCCCTTGGGCAGCTCCGCCCCGTACATGTAGACCGCACGGCGGGTCATCGCGGTGCCCGCGTACACGTTCTCCGCGACCGCGTGCTCCAGGAATCCGGCCGGGGCCAGGACCGGGATGTCCTGCTCGCTGCCGTGCGGGACGATGGCGCGCGAGCCGCCGAAGTGGTCGCCGTGGGAGTGGGTGTAGACCAATCCGGTGACCGGGCGGTCGCCGCGGTGCTCGCGGTACAGCGCCAGGGCCGCCGCCGCGGTCTCCGTCGAGATCAGCGGGTCGATGACGACGACGCCGCGCTCCCCCTCGACCAGGGTCATGTTCGACAGGTCGAACCCCCTGACCTGGTAGATCCCCCGCGTGACCTCGTACAGGCCGTACCGGGCGCAGAGCTGCCCCTGCCGCCACAGCGACGGATTCGCGGTCGGCGGGCACTGCGCCGCCGTCATGAACGCGTACGCCCCGCAGTCCCACACCACGGACCCGTCCTCGGCCGTCACCGCGGTGGACGCGGGCGCGGCGACGAAGCCGCGGTCGGCGTTCGCGAAGTCCCGGACGTCGTCGAAAGGGAGGTCAGCCATGAGATGAGGCTAGGGCGCTATGCGGCTTTTGTCCTCAGGGCGCCGAAGTGAATCGCTGAGGTCAACAGGGGGCGGCGGCCCCGGGGGGCCGGGCGGGGTCAGATACCGGCCGTGCGGGGCGGGACGCGGAGCGCCAGCAGGGCGGTGTCGTCGCTCGCCCACCCACCGCTGTGGTCGTCGAGGACGCGGCCGATCCGCTGGACGACGGAAGGGGCGTCCATGCCGTGGCAGGCGGCGAGGGCGGCGGCGAGATTCTCCTCGCCGAACAGCGGCCGCGGTGCTCCCGGGACGATGGGGCGGGGACGGGCCTCGGTGGCGCCGTCGGTGTAGAGCAGAAGCGTGTCGCCGGGCGCGAGCCGGAAGCGGACGTCGGTGAGGTGCACGTCGGGCAGGACGCCCAGCAGGCTGCCGCGGCGGCCCGACTCCTGGACGCGGCCGTCGGCGCGCAGGATCAGGGCGGGCGGGTGCCCGGCGGTGCACAGCCGGCCGGACACGCCGGTGGCGGTGGTACGGAAGGTGGCGTGCACGGCGGTCAGGAACCGGCCGTCCGTGCGCTGGTCGAGCAGCGCGGAATTGAGGTGGTCGAGGACCACGGCGGGCGACAGGTGTTGCGTGGCCTGCGCGCGCAGGGTGTACCGGGCCAGCGCCGTGACCTTGGCGGCCTCCGGGCCCTTCCCGCACACGTCGCCCATCGTGGCGCACCACCAGGGGCCGCGGGCCTGGAAGAGGTCGTAGAAGTCGCCGACGACCATGCCGCCGTCCGCCGGGGTGTACGAGGCGGCGGCGTCCAGACCGGAGACCGTCGGCAGGACGGGCGGCAGGAAACTGTCCTGGAGGCTGCGTACGAGGTCGGTGGTCGCGGCCAGCGCGGTGCGCGCCGTCTCCAGCGAGGTCCGCAGATTGATCTCGTTGCCGACCGCCCGCGCGAGGGTGGCCAGCGTGGCCAGTTCCGTCGGGCGCCAGGCGTGCGGGCGGTCGTCGATCACGCACATGCTGCCCAGCACCTCGCCGCCCGGTCCGAGGATCGGGTAACCCGCCCACGCGCCGATCTTCATCGGCTGTACGGAGGGGTGGTCGCGGGTGCGCGGGTCGGTGGCCGCGTCCTCGACGGCGAAGGGCTCGCCGTCCAGGCCGACCAGGAAGTAGCAGAAGCTCTCCCGCACCGGATTCTGCCGCCCCGCGATCTCCGTGATGTCGACCCCGACGCACGACTTCCAGAACGAGCGGCGCTCGTCGACCAGCGTGATGAACGCCCGGGAGCAGCCGGTCACCGCACCGGCCAGGGCCGCCAGGTCCTCGAACTCCGGCTCGGGACCGGTGTCCAGCAGGCCGGTCGCCGCCACCGCGGCCAGCCGCCTCGGATCGTCGAGCGCGGCGGGCAGCCCGTCCGCCCGCAGCCCGCCCCGGAAAGCCACACCCTGCATCGCAGCGCCCTCCCGGACGATCCCGGCCACCCGCGACCGGGGGCCAGAGAGGAGCCGCCGCGCACACCGACGGACGCCAAACATTTGACGTATGGCAACAATAACCACGGACGGGGGCGGGGAGCGGCCGTGCGGGCCACATTCTCCCGCCGCGGGAGGCCGGGCGGCGGCGGGGAGCCGGGCACGCCACGGCCACGGGCACCGCGCCGCCGAGCGGTGTGATCGTGAGCACAGGGGCCGCGGGCGCGGCCGGTGCCTGGTCCGGGCCTGATCCGGGAGCGGCCGGGGCGTGGCCGGTGCCTGATCGGGGCCTGATCCGGGAGCGGCCGGTGGCTGGTCCGGGCCCGGTCGGGGAGGCCGGGCGTCGGGGGCGGGCGTAGAGACGTACCGCGGGGGCGTACGTACGCGGGCACGTACGCCCCTCCCGCCGCGGCCGGGACCCGCGCACCGGCTTGTCGGGGCACCGGCCGCCCACCCGCCCGAGGCCGGGCCGGGCTCAGCCCGGAAGCGTCCACGCCTGGTTCGCGCCCCCGTCGCAGTCCCAGATCTGCAACCGCGTCCAGTCGGCCGTCGAGAAGCCCGGATCGTCGAGGCAGCGGCCCGACCGCGGATTGAGCAGCGGCCCGTCGGACCGCGCGACCCAGCGCTGATTCGCGCCGCCGTCGCAGTCCCAGAGTTCCACGAGGGCGCCGTTGGCGGTGGCGGCCCCGGTGATGTCGAGGCAGCCGCCCAGCGCGCGGACCGCACCGCCCGCGCCGGGAGTGACCGTCCACTTCTGCGCGGCCGTGCCGTTGCAGGTGTAGAGCTGGACGGCCGTGCCGTTCGCGGTGCCGCTGTTCGCGATGTCGACGCACTTGCCGGGGATGCCGGAGGTGATCGCGCCTGCCGTCGTGACGCGGGCCCGGCGCCTCACGCACGGGCCCGCGGCGGCGACCTCAGTGCCGCTGCGTCGGGAACCGTCCGCACAGCCAGTTGCCCGGCTCCGCCGGGTCGTCGCTGATCCAGAACTGGCGCCACAGCAGGGTGAATTCCTCACGGCTGAGGTGGCCGTCCCCGTTGAGGTCGAGGAGTTCGAAGACGCCGGTCATGTCGACGGGCCGGCCGTTCCAGGTCTCCACGAGCGTGCGGTGCTCCTCCGGGGAGATGACGCCGTCACCGTTGGCGTCCACGGCCTCGAACACGGTGTCGGCGGTGGCGACGACGTCCGCGATCATCGTGGGCAACCGGTCGACGAGCGCGAGCAGTTCACCCCAGTCGACCGCGCCGTCCCCATTGGTGTCGCCGGTCTCCAGCAGCGCCGCCCACCAGCCCATCAGCAGCGTCTCGACGCGTGCGCGCAACTCCGTGCCCGGCGCCACCGCGGGCAGCCGGTTCCAGCGGGCGACGAGCGCCCTGAAGTCCTCCTCGCGCAGGTAGCCGTCACCGTCGGCGTCGAACGCGCCGAACATCCCCCTGAGCTTCTGCTCCTGAAACGCGCTGGCCATGAGCGGTCCCCCTCGACCTCGACCCGAACCACGAAGCACCCGTGCCCGCCGCCGCGCGGCGACAGCGGGCAACAATCAACGGTAGGCCGGGACGCGCTCGCGCCACCACAAGCACATATGTATGGACATTCACCCTTTGGGGCCAGCGGTGCCCCCGCCCCCAACGCCCGTCCGCCGCGCGGCAGTCGACCCCTGACGGATGCGCGAAGACGCCGGACGGCCGCGTCCGCTCCGCGGCCCCCACCTGGCACCTCACCGCCTGCGTGGTCCTCGCGAACGCCTAGGTGTATTGACCTGGAGGGTTGTTGACGCGGGTGATGGGTGGCTGGCCGCCGAGTGCGGTGTGGGTGCGGTGGTGGTTGTAGGTGTGGAGGAAGTCT